>JBDSHN010000115.1:0-62994 GCA_039918435.1 Bacteroidia bacterium
GGTAACACTAAGCCTTGATCATCTGAATGTGCCATTATTAAAGCTCCCATTAATCGAGTTGAAACTCCCCATGAAGTTGCCCATACATGTTCTAATTTCCCTTCTTTATTGGCAAATTTTACATCAAATGCTTTTGCAAAATTTTGTCCCAGGAAATGTGACGTTCCTGCCTGCAATGCTTTTCCGTCCTGCATTAATGCTTCTATGCAATAGGTTTCTTCTGCACCGGCAAATCTTTCATTCGCAGTTTTTATTCCGCG
Source organism: Bacteroidia bacterium (assembly GCA_039918435.1). Classification (GTDB taxonomy): domain Bacteria; phylum Bacteroidota; class Bacteroidia; order Palsa-965; family Palsa-965. The sequence goes on from JBDSHN010000115.1 coordinate 261, forward strand.
TAAAACAGGAATCGCTAAAAAATTCTCAGCGAACTCTGCATACACATGAAGCATCTTTTCTGTTTCAATAATAGCTTCTTCACGTGTTGCATGCGCTGTATGACCTTCCTGCCAAAGAAATTCTGTCGTGCGCAGAAAAAGTCGTGTCTTCATTTCCCAACGCACTACATTTGCCCATTGATTAATAAGCAAAGGAAGATCGCGGTAAGACTGAATCCAGCCTTTATATGTTTTCCAGATGATCGCTTCAGAAGTCGGGCGAACGATCAATTCTTCTTCCAGTTTTGAATCCGGATCAACCATCAAAGAGCCTGGTTTATCCGGGTTATTTTTCAAACGATAATGCGTAACCACGGCGCATTCTTTTGCAAAACCTTCCGCATTTTTTTCTTCTGCTTCAAATAAAGATTTTGGAACGAATAAAGGGAAGTAAGCATTAACATGACCCGTTTCTTTAAACATGCGATCGAGCACTGCCTGCATATTTTCCCAAATGGCATATCCATAAGGTTTGATCACCATACAGCCACGGACTGCAGAATGCTCTGCCAGATCAGCCTGCGCTACAAGCTCGTTATACCATTGGGAGTAATCAGTGGTGCGTTTTGTGAGTTCTTTGGCCATAAAAACTTGATAACTGGTAATAATTAGTGGAACGATTTTTGTACTTTTATACTGAGAATATTGCAAAAATAGCACGAAAATCTGCCATCCGGTAAAAAAGCGTGATTGCAATCTTTAAATTAAAAAATCTCTGACCATGAAACGTTTCGCAATTTACGGATTAGCTTCCTTCCTGTTGGTCGCTTATACATCCTGTTCGAACTTCAAGCAATTGAATTCAAAACGTGATGGAGACGATGCTTATTATTCCATGACCGATGCTAAAAAAGATCGCATCAAGGAAGAAAAACGCCTCGAGCAGGAGAAAAAAGAGCAGGCACAGGCTGCTAAACAAAGAGAACAGGATCAGAAAACCGCAGAAGCACGTTCAAAACCGGGCTCCGATTATTACGAACAGGATTTTGATTACGATGATTACTACGATTATGAATATGCAGCAAGATTACGCCGCTTTGATCATCCTGTAAATAATTATGGTTATTACGATAATTATTACACCAATTCGTATAACTATAATCAGAACCCTTATTACTACGGAACAAGCGTTTACAATGGCTACAGCTTTTGGGGACCATCATATATTGCTTATTCATACAATCCATCTTCCTATTGGTACTACAACAATGGCTGGGGCTGGGGAACCGGCGTAAGTTATGGCTGGGGTCAGCAATGGGGAACTTATTATGATCCGTGGAGCCCCTGGGGATACAGTTACTATAATCCGTATGCGCCTTATTATGGATACAATCCTTATGGCTACGGTTATGGATATGGTTACGGATACGGCTGCAATCCTTACGGTTCTTCCGGTTATGGAAATTCAGGCTACAACAATTACTACTACAATAGCTTTGACGGAAATTCAAACTACTACGGTCCGAGAAACGCACCAAGCGCAACTGATGGCCGCGTAGCAGGTACAGGCGGGCCAACATTTGGCGAACGTTTTGAACGTGCAGTGGGAGAAGAAAATCACATTGAGAATCCTTCCCGCGACCAAGTGAACCAGATTGTCGGCGTTCCGAATGCAGCAGTAAGCACACCATCACGCGATAATACTCCTGTGATACGCGGCAACACGAACAGCACTTACAATCCGGCAAGTTCAACTGATTCACGCCCTGCTTCACCGTCGACAAGCACTTCAAGTCCTAGTGTAATACGCGATAATAACAGCGCACCGACAACCCGTCCGGAGAATGTTCCGAACAAACCTGTATTTACTCAACCAAGCGAGCAAACTTCACAGCCACGCCCATCGTCACAACCAACACCGACTCAAACTCCGACGTATTCAACACCCGCACCTACTCAGGCTCCGGCTTCTACAGGCCGTCCGAGAGAATCGGCACATACGGAACGTTCCTCCACTTCTACACCATCATCTTCTCCAGCTCCTTCATCAGGATCAGGTGGCAGAAGTGATAGTCCAAGAAGCGGGAACAGCAGCAGCAGCTCTACTTCCCGTCCACGCTGATTATTTGTAAATTAAAATTTTATTATGGGACGTATTTGGTTATCAGGGCTCACTCTGCTTGTTTGTTGCAGCACACTGTTTGCACAGAATGAAGAAGATGCATTGCGCTATTCACGCATCGGTTTTGGTGGAACAGCACGATTTTCCTCCATGGCCGGCGCTTTTGGTGCAGTCGGACCCGATATGTCGGTGCTCAGTGTAAATCCTGCAGGACTTGGTTGGTACAACAGAAATGAAATTACGTTTGCGCCTTCATTTTATAACAATAACATCTCCTCCACCTATAACGATTCGCTATCGACCGATTCACGATTCAATTTACGCTTCGATAATTTCGGATTTGTGTTTGCTTCCAAAACAGATAACACTTCAGAAAACGGCTGGCAAGCAGTTGGAATGGGAATAGCATATAATCGGTATGCTACCTACCAGGCGAACTATGCTATGGCCGGAAGATCAACAACATCATTGCTTGATAGCTGGAAAAAAACAGCAGGCGGTTCAGGCCCTGCAAATCTTGATATTTTCAATGAGGGACTTGCTTACCAGGTTTACCTTCTTGAAAATATCAATGGTGATTCCACGCAATACCGTGACACTATTCCAGACGGCGATTTGTTACGTCAGACTAAAACAGTGACAACGCGCGGAGGAATGGGCGAATGGGTTTTTGGTATTGGTGGAAATTATTCAAACAAATTTTACATAGGAGGAAGTATCGGTCTTCCGCAAGTGAAATACGAAGAGATTGATTCGTACAGGGAAAGAGAAGTTGTAGACACTACCTCCGATTTTGATTACCTGGAATTCAATCAATCGCTGAGCACAAAAGGCCACGGCTTCAATTTCAAATTCGGATTGATTTATCGTCCGATTGATATGGTTCGTATCGGATTTGCATTTCATTCTCCAACGTACCTGCGATTGGCAGATTCGTATGGGGCAAATATGTCTTCGGTAATCGGCGGAGTTCCGCGGTCGGATGAAGCGCCTGATGGAAATTTCAATTATTCAATCCGTACTCCACTGCGAATGATCGGAAGCCTTGCACTTATTTTCGGTAAAGCCGGATTGCTCAGCTTAGATTATGAGATTGTGGATTATTCAGATTCACATTTGAAATCTGCCGACTACCAATTCACTTCAGCCAATGCAGCAATCCAATCCAAATACAAAGCTGCAAGCAATATCCGCGTTGGTGGCGAAGTGCGTTTGCTTCCTGTAATTCTTCGTGGAGGTATTGCACTATATGGAAGTCCGTACGCAACAGGAGTCAACAACAACGCAACACGTTTATACATCACAGGCGGCGTAGGCTACCGCGATCCTGATGATAAATTCTTCGTCGATTTAGGAATTGTAACTACCTCCGAAAAAAGCAATTATTATTTCTACGATCAGACCTTGGTAAATCCGGTTCACAATGTTTCTAAGGTGGTGAATGTGGTTTTTACCTGCGGATTCAGGTATTAGGTTCCCGTGTGTTCTCGTCTTCGCTCGAACAAACGGGAAAGACACATTCTAACTAACAGGGAAGACACATTCTAACTAAACGGGAAAGACACATTCTTATAAGGAATAGCGTAGCACATCACTTATAAAGTGGAAGAGAAAAGCGCTGTTTGTTCGAGCAAGCATTTCTCTTGTTTGTTCAAGTCCAGATTTTCTATCTGAAAGAACACACAACAGAAAAAAAAACCGCCACTCATTTCTGAATGGCGGTTTTATAACTTTTATAATTTGTCAGGCTGAGTATTTTCACAAAGCAATCTAAATCTTCGGAACCGCTTTCAATTGCGAAAATAAATCGAAGCCTACTCAGCTTTCGCTTTCTTTCTTGTAGCTTTTGCTTCTACAACCGGAACTTCCGGCTTGCCATTTCCAACTAAGAAATCAGCATCAACGAGGATACGTCCGCAATGTTCGCAAACGATGATCTTCTTGTGCATGCGGATATCCAACTGGCGCTGTGGTGGAATTTTATTGAAACATCCGCCACAAGCATCACGCTCAACAGGAACAACTGCAAGTCCGTTACGAACGTTCTGACGAACGCGGGAATAAGCGTGCAACAAACGACCTTCAATTTTCTGTTCAGCTACTTTAGAACGTTCAGATAATTCGTCTTCTTCTTTTTTAGTTTCAGAAACGATGTCTTCCAGCTCTTCTTTTTTAAGTCTCAGGTCATTCTTACGCTCATCAAGAGCAGCTTGTGAACCGTCGATCATTTCTTTCTTGGCTGCAATCTGAGCTTTGAATTCTTTGATGCGTTTTTCAGCAAGCTGAATTTCCAGGTTCTGGAATTCAATCTCCTTTGTCAGGGAATCAAATTCGCGGTTGTTACGGACTTTGCCTTGCTGTAATTCGTATTTTTTGATAGCAGCTGCTGCATCTTTCATGACATTCTTTTTGTCATTGATTGATTCTTCCAACGCATTAATCTCTTCGTTCAGATTGTTCGCACGTGTATCGAGCCCTGCAACTTCGTCTTCGAGGTCGCGTACTTCCAACGGAAGTTCTCCACGTACAGTGCGGATGCGGTCGATCTGTGAATCGATCTGTTGCAATTCGTATAATGCACGGAGCTTTTCTTCTACCGGAATGTCTGATTTCTCGTCTTTTTTGGCTTTCGTGGTCATGTGAGGTAAGTTATCGGATTGGTATTTACACCTGTTTTGCGGATGGCAAAGGTAGGAAATTTTTGTTTCAGATTATCATAGAGCAGATCAATCGTAAACTGCTCACTTTCAAAGTGTCCAATATCTGCGATCACTATTTTGCCGTCCGCATCGAAAAACTGGTGGTATTTAAAGTCCGCGCTCACAAAAACATCTGCACCCGCCGAAATCGCATTTTGAAGCAAAAAACTGCCCGATCCGCCACAAATCGCCACCTTTTTCACCATTTTCCCTTCGATTTGAGTAAAACGGATCACATCGGCCTGCATGACCAACTTTAAATGCATCAGAAAATCAGCAAGCAGCATCGGATTTTCCAGTTCACCAGTCATTCCTGAACCAATCTGCTGCCATTTATTTTCCAGCACAATTAAATCAAACGCAATCTCTTCATAAGGATGAGATGCGCGCAATGCAGCAAGAATACGTCCTTCAATATGCGAGGGATAAATCATTTCAACCCGCTCTTCGGGCTCACGCTCCAGTTTACCTTTTTCACCAATGACAGGATTCGAATTTTCATTGCCTTTATATGTTCCTGTCCCCGGAAAATTAAAGCTAACCTCATCATAATTTCCGATTCGCCCCGCTCCTGCAGCCCATAATGCCTGGCGAACTTTTTCTGCTGTTTCCGGCGGACAATAGGTTACAAATTTGCGCAGTGCATCTTTTTTCGGAGCAAGTATCGACAGGTTTTTCAAGCCGATCTTATCCGCAATTTTATGATTCACACCAGCAAAAACATTGTCAAGATTGGTGTGAATAGCAAGAATGGCGATGTCATTTTTAATTGCTTTTATAATCACACGCTCAATATAATTCTTGCCATTGATTTTTTTCAATCCCGAAAAAACAATCGGGTGATGCGTGACAATGAGATTGCATTTATTTTCAATCGCTTCATCCACAACAGCTTCTAAACAATCCAGCGCAATAAGAATGCCGCTGACTTCCATTTCCCTGTTGCCTGTAATAAGTCCTGCATTGTCGTAGCTCTCTTGGAATACAAAAGGCGCCTGTGTTTCAAGATAATCAAGTACTTCGGAAACTTTCATGTATCAAAATTATGGAGATCGAAAGTAAGAGAAAAGTAATTCATTGTTGGAACAGATAGTATTAATATTAAAATCAGAATGCAAAAAAGAAACCTTATTTGAAATCAAACGTTAAGATAGTAGATCAATGCAGGAATTATTCAGCTATATCCTGTTTTTTTTGCCCGTTTGCCATTGCTGCTGCTAGCGTTTCCCCCCTACACAGTTTATTTGTTTTAAGCATCAACACGTATAATCGTGCTGGTGAAATTAGTGTTCAGAGAAGAGCTTTGCTTATTAATATAAGCTCTTGTCTGACTTTCACTGAACTGTAAAAAAAAATCTCAACAGGAAACTAAATCAGCGGAAACCGAAAAGCTGTGAAAGAGTAGGTAAAATTTATACTTCTCCCATGGAAACGAAAAAAGAAATTGTTATCGGAATCCTCGCCAGTGTAATTGCTGCATTCGGCGTAACCATTGGCGGACTCGCACTTTGTATAACCTGGGCATCATAACTAAAACAGATCATTCCATCCCCGGCACCCTGCGTAAAATACAGGGTGTTTTTTTATGTGTTACCCTGATTCATAGTTGACAGTTCATCATTTAGCGCATTAAATAGTATTTTCGCGCTACATGAACCTCCTCCAACTACTCGCCTGGCCCATTTCCCTTTTATACGGGCTTGCTGTAGTTATCCGTAACAAACTGTTTGACCTTGGCATTTTTCCACAGACAGAGATCAAAGAGATCGGTTTGATCGGTGTGGGAAATCTTACAGTGGGCGGAACAGGCAAAACGCCGCACGTGGAATATATTGTGCGCTTGCTGCATCCAAAATATAAAGTCGGAACGCTCAGCCGCGGGTACGGAAGAAAAACACGTGGATTTCTTGTGGCTACAAAAGAGGCTACAACAGTAGAGATCGGTGATGAGCCAAAACAATTCCGCCATCGTTTCGCAGATGAAATTCCTGTGGCAGTGGATGCGAAACGTGTGCATGGCGTAAAAAAACTGGTGGCTAATTTTCCGGCGTTACAGGTAGTTATTCTTGATGACGTTTTTCAGCATCGCAGAATAAAACCAGGTCTCCAGATCATGCTCACGGATTACGGCAGATTGTTTTATAAAGATCATTTGCTGCCAACCGGACTTTTGCGTGAACCAAAATCAGGTGCCGGAAGAGCGGATATTATTGTGGTGACAAAAACGCCGGACTTCTTTTCGCCTCTGGAACGTAAGCTGATCATAAAAGAAATAAAACCTCAGCCTTACCAGAAAGTTTATTTTTCAAAGATCGTTTACGGTGAATTTATTCCGTTTGGAAATATTCCTGCAAATGAAATTGTAACAAAAGAAACGTGTTTCTCTGAAAAATATTCGGTGATATTGCTTACAGGAATTGCAAACTCGCACTCGCTGGAATACTTTCTCAAAGACAAAGTGAAAGAGGTGATCCCACATCGTTTCAAAGATCATCACGAATTTCTTGCTTCAGATCTTTTACGCCTGAAAGAAATTTTTGATGAGGCAAAAGGTGAAAATAAAATTATTCTTACCACAGAAAAAGATGCCATGCGTTTGCAGAAACCCGGGCTTGCAGATTACCTTGGCAACTTACCGGTATATTATGTACCGATAGAAGTGGCATTCCAGGACCAGGACGAAATAGATTTCAATCAACAAATAAACGATTATGTACGACCGCATTCAGTCAACCGCAAAATTCATAAAAGAGAAAACGAATAATTTTTCTCCTGCAACAGGAATTATCCTCGGCACAGGTTTAGGCGGGCTTGTAAAAGAAATAGAAGCCGAATTCGTTTTGCCTTACGATACAATTCCTGATTTTCCGGTTTCGACTGTTGAAGGTCATTCGGGAAAGTTGATCTTCGGAAAATTATCCGGAAAAAATGTGGTCGCGATGCAGGGAAGATTTCATTACTACGAAGGATATTCGCTGCAACAAGTTGTATATCCTGTGCGCGTCATGAAAATGCTGGGCATCGAACGTTTGTTTGTTTCAAATGCAAGCGGCGGTGTAAATCCTGAGTTCGAAATCGGTGATTTAATGATACAAACCGATCACATCAATTTATTTCCCGGCAATCCATTGATCGGTGCAAATGATAAACGATTTGGCCCGCGCTTCCCGGATATGAGCGAGCCGTATGATCATGCGATGATTGCACTTGCGAAAAAAATAGCGGCGGATTTAAATATCAAAGTAGTTGAAGGTATTTACGTAGGAATGACCGGTCCGACATTTGAAACACCGGCTGAATACAAATACGTTCGTGTTGTAGGCGGTGATACAGTAGGAATGAGCACAGTTCCGGAAGTAATTGCTGCGCGTCACATGGGCATTCCTGTATTTGCAATGTCTGTGATCACCGATCTTGGCGTTCCTGGAAAAATTGTGGAAGTAACGCATGAAGATGTTCAAAAAGCTGCGGAAGCATCAGAGAAAAAGATGACAGTGCTGATGAAGGAGATGGTGAAAAGGTTGGAAGAAAGTGTGCCGATGGAAAATGTTTGATAGTGAAAATAAAATAAAATATAATTGCACTCAAACAATCGTTAACAACCTATAAAGAACTGCGGATAATATCCCATATGTTCTCGTCTTCGCTCGAACACACGGGATATACAAATGACAGACAAAAAGCCTGATTTGACATTTAAGGAATTGGTTCGGAGACGTCCGGCAATGTATCTCGGCAATGATGGAGTTATTGGTTTAATACGTGGCCTTATCCTGGATTGTATAAACATCTGCAAAACAGATTGTATCCTGTTTTCCTTTTCCATATTGGAGGAAAATAAATATTCATTAGAATTAAGTTCAGAAAAAAGCCTCTCGTCTTATTTGCATTGTTTTAAAGAACAGCCAGATGAGCCCAGAAGATTTCATCCAAGTATTTTGGTTGCAATTTCTAAAGATCTTGAGATAGTAACAAACAATGATTCGAAAACAGGTAAAGACGAAATTCAAATTATTTTAAACTTTGGACTAGATAAAACTATTCCCATAAATACAACGATTGATTTTCTTAAACTATTAGAATCGGGTCTGATCATCGGTTTATTAAACAGGCAATCGGAAATCCTCATCAAAGATTTCAGGCATAAATTTTTACAACAGAACTATTTTCACTTTCCTCAAGGTATATTCTATCTTTTTGAACAAGCAAAGGAAAAGGCTTTAAGAAAACCTGAATTTGAGGTGACTTATGATGGGAAAATAAACGAAAATAATTTTCAGATTGCACTGTGTTATCGTGGAGATTGGTACCCTTCTCCTTCAATAATGAGCTTTGCTGACAATATTCATACAATTGGTGGAGGATCTTTGGTAGACGGAATTATTGAAGGATTAATTGTCGCGTGTGAAAAATATGTGGCAGACAATAATCTTTCAACGTATGAATTGACTGATAAAAAAATTTCAAATGGACTTATTTTAGTTTGTAGTGTAAGTGGAGGTGATTACAATTTTGGCGGGAGTTTTAAAGAATTTCTGACCGATGAAAATATAAAGACGCAGGCAAAAGAAATTACTTGTAAAGCTGTTGAAGAGTTTATAATGAATAATAAAGAAAAAGCCGAAACATTTCTTTGGCGGTTCGATAAAGCACGAATAGGTTTCCCTTGATTTTCACTCAATTGCAAGAGCTATTTTCACTTTTCAATGTTAAAACTTTAAACTTTAATAAAGTAGTAAAGTCAGGGTTGAATCCTGCCATAAATTTGCCTTAAAATATTTATCTTTACTATAACCAATAAAGTATAAATAATGCTTTCCAGAACAAAGGTCATCAAAACTGTAAAAGATCTACCGGATAGTTTCTCAATGGAAGAATTATTCGATAGAATTATATTTCTGAATAAAATAGAGGTTGGAAGGGAACAATCAAAAGCAGGAAAGACACATTCAACAACAGAAGCTAAAAAAAAACTTAGCAAATGGTTGAAGTAAGTTGGACTAACCAATCAATTGAAGATATAAAAAACATTGCTGAATTTATCGCAAAGGATTCTCCACGGTACGCGGATTCACAGGTTGAATTATTTTTTACGCAAGCTGAAATCCTTGGACAGTTTCCTACTCTCGGAAGAATCGTTCCGGAAACATCTATTAAAACAGTAAGAGAATTAGTTATTGGGAATTATCGTCTCGTGTACGAAATTATTAATCCCAAACAAATAGATATTCTTACAATTCATCACAGTGCAAGACTTTTGAAAAATTCCCCTGCAATAAAAAAGAAACTAGCTTTTAAAAAGTAATTTCATTTTCAATTGTTGGCCTGCCGTTTTTGTCTGGCATAAAAGTATTGTCCGTTACATTTCGTATCTTAATTCACACCCCTTCGAAATCATTGCCATGAAAAAATCCCTCTCAGCCGTTTTCCTTTTCTTCCTGCTTATCATTCCGCAACTCCATGCGCAACTCGCAGCGAACATGAGCATTTGGAAAGACACAGCAATCGGAGCGATATGGAATGCAGCAACCACAACGGTAGCTTACGGAAAACCGGATGCAAATGGCTATTACAAAATTTACCTTTCAGATTCGCTTGGAAATAATGAAACGCCACTCACCTATTCCGGCTGGTCGTCGAGTCGTCATCAATGGGCAGAGGAATGGGATCCTACAGGACAATTTCTTTTTTGCTACGTAGAGAAAACAGTTTACGCACCCGAAACAGGTCACACACGCGCACCTGCAGATGCCATTCCAGGCTATGGCGCTTACTCGGATCTCTGGATACTCAAACGCGATGGCTCACAGGCTTGGCAGCTGACCAATCTTCCGAACGATTATGATCATGGTGTTTGTCATGGTGCAATTTCGCATGACGGAACATTATTCGCATGGACTGAACGCATCCAGGCACCGAACATCTGGGATCCTAATCTTGTAGCTGGTGCGTATGTGTTCAAGGTTGCAGATGTAACGTACGGAACAACTCCTGCTATCAGCAATATTCGTGTTTTCCAACCGGGAAATTTACTTGCCGGTGGTGAAGTGGAAAGTATTTCAAATGACAATACAAAAATTGCCCTGTACAGCACGTTTGAAACGCATAGCATTTACAATACGCCGCTTTACACGATCGACATGACGAACAATCAAACGTTCCGGATGACGACACTGAGCTTTTCGCAATGTCCAACCTATACACCGGATGGAAATAATTTCGTGTATATGACAGGACAAGACTGCGATGCTTTTCCTTGGCAATTGCTGGGAGCCGATTGGTGGATCATGGATACAGACAGCACGAATAAGATCAGGCTTACGTATATGAATGTAACAGGTCATCCGCAATGCGTCAATCAATATCGTCTCGCCGGTTCATTATCATTTATGTCGAACACTTCTTTTTTAGGCGGAGTTATGACAAATTCTTTCGGGCTTAAAGGATATACAGCGAAAGTCAATTTTAGTAATATAACTGCTGTCAACGAAACGATTGAAAGCGCACCGGTGTTTTCTGTATTTCCGAATCCCGCTGCGGATATTTTGATTATTGATCTTGATCTTAAAACAGCTGATTTTACAGTAACTGTTTATGATCTTGCAGGCCAAAAAATCTCAACCGCGAAAAACACCCGGCAGATTGATATTTTCACACTTTCACAGGGCGCATATTTAATTGAAGTTAACGCATCTCAAAAAGCTTCCAGGAAATTATTCATAAAACAATAACGTCACGCACAGAATTTGCATCGCTTGTCACATTCCTGTTTAATGGTTTGCGAAAAAATTAATCGCGCAATTCCATTTATTGGTTCGTCTTAACCACTTATAAAACCGATTTACCTCCGCCGCAAGCGGATGATTTATCCATTCATTCTATTTCCTATCTTTATAATTCATCCATTCAACCGACCACTACTGTCCCATGAAAAAACTATTACTCGCCATCACTTTCTTTCCGATTGCACTTGCCGCTCAGAATTATGCACAGCAAAACGTCGGCTTCCTCGGCAACTGGAATAATAATCCTGCACAACCTGCTGAACCTGTTTACGGCATCAAATACCAGGGCGTTTGCGGCTGGGCCGACACATCAAACGGAAGAGAATATGCCATTATCGGAACTTCTACCGGAACTGAATTCGTCGATGTAACCGTTCCTACAAATCCAGTTGCATGCGATTACGTTCCTGCTGCACATGGTAACCTGATCTGGCATGAAATAAAAACATGGCACCAGTATGCATACATCGTAAGTGATGATGGTGGTGCAAACACTTTTATTGTTGCTGATCTTTCTTACCTGCCGGATTCTGTTCATGTTTTGCGAAATGATAATACATTATTCAAACGCTGCCACACGTTATATGTAGACGGAGATTATCTCTACGGCGGAAGTGTAACGCTTGCGAACAATACGCTTTATTCCATGGCAGTATATGATCTGAACGCGGATCCTGTTAATCCTCCGTTACTGCGCACGCTCAACCAGGATTATCCCGCACTCAGTTCTGTGCACGACATGTTCGTACGCAACGATACTGTTTATGCTTCTTGCGGCTATGCTGGATTATTCATTTATAAATTCAACAGCACAAGCAACCAGCATTTTGAAGAACTTGCCGTGCTGACGAATTATCCTGAATCAGGATACAATCACAGCAGTTTTTTAACGGCTAACGGAAGCACATTGATATTTACAGATGAAGTTCCGCTCGGACTTGGAATAAAATCATTGGACGTTTCTGATCTCGGAAATATCAGCATCAACCAGGTTTTTCGTTCGCACCAAGGCAATACGCCGCACAATCCATATATTCTCGGAAACGATATTCTTATTTGCGCGAACTATACGGATGGAATTCAGATCTTCAATATTTCAAATCCATCCAATTGCATTCTTTCCGGATATTTCGACACCGACACACTTGTAAATTCGCCGAATTATCCATCAAACATGGGCTACCACGGCTGCTGGGGCGCTGATCCGTTTTTGCCAAGTGGAAACTTGCTTGCATCAGATATGCAAAATGGTTTATTCGTGCTCGATATTTCACAGCTATTAATCAGCACACCTGAAATTCCGCATGCTGCAATGTCGCTTGATGCGTATCCCAATCCATTCAACACAAATTTCGGAATGAGCATGAAACTTGACCGTCAGCAAATGATTTTGTGTACCGTGTATGATAATACGGGAAGAATTGTATTGCAACATTCACAAGCATTGCCGGCAGGCGCATCGATCCTTGAAGTGCAGGCAGGAAATTTGGCTGCGGGAGTTTATTCTGTGAAGGTGGAAGGTGAAACTTTCTCGGGTTCATCGCGATTGGTGAAGGTTCAATAGCCAGTTGTAGGTTATCGGGATAAAATAAAAAACGGAGTTCGCTTTATGCAGACTCCGTTTTTTTATGACTGAATTCTCAAGTGAAAACTGACAACCGATAATTGTCGATTACTTTTTCTTCGCCGCTTCTTTCTCTTGTTTTTTGAAATATTTTCTTAGTAAGAAACTGCTCTTCAAAGCTTCTAAATCTTCATCCAGTTTCTTGGTACCGGATTCTAAATTCGTGATACTTGCCTTTACAGAGGCGCCGGCTTGTTCGTCGTGAAGCAAAACCCCGACTGGTGTTTTTGGATTTTCGCTGGCAGCTTTCATATTGCTGACAAAAGCGGAAGCTGTATCTGCTACTTTCTGCAATTCGAGAATAGATGCTTTCATGGAATTAAAAATGATCGTGTCGGTTACAAGATCGTTGGCAAGCGTTCCCTCCTGATTCAGTTTCGCGGTGTACTGCGCTAAAGAATTGATAAGCACCTGTGCATTGGCAGAAGCAGCTTGCAAGGAAGTTGTGGTGGCCGCAATACTGTTGTAGATAGAATCGCTGGTCAATAACTTACCGATTGTTCCTTCTCCTTTTGCCAAACGATCAGTAAGCGCGAGAATATTCATGTTATTTTTCTGAAGCGTTTCCATAATAGTTTCAGTAGAAAGCTGCGGTTCATTTTCGAGCAGATCACCTTCCTCCACTTCCGGTTCGCTGGAGGATCCTCCATAGATGACAAGTATTTTATTACCGATCAATCCATCCGTGCTGATCTTTACTTTCGCATCTTTCCGGATATATTGTTTGTCGGCAATTTCAATATTCATGATCACTTTTACCTGTGACTTTCCATAAAATTCCAGTTTCTTCACGGTACCAATCTTCACACCCGAAAACCAGATATTATTTCCTGCCTGCAAGCCATTGACATCTCCAAAAACAGAAGTGAGCGTCATTTTTTTCTGGAAAGTAGAATGCAGGTTGCCGACAGTCAACACACCGCCGACTAAAAACAGTAATCCGACAATGATGAAGACACCTACTGCTATTCCACGTTTTTTACCGGGTTCGCTCATGACTTATTGTATAAAATTATAATTGAAAAAACTTTTTATCTGCTCATCATCCGTTTGAAATACTTCATCAAACTTTCCGACCTTCATAAATTTCCCTTCCAGCAGCATAGCAACCCGGCTTCCCACTTCTTTCGCGCAGGTGAGATCGTGTGTGATGATGATGGAAGTCGTATTGTATCGTTCCTGCACCTGGTTGATGAGCAAATTTATTTCTTCGCTGGTGATGGGATCCAAACCGGAAGTCGGCTCATCATACAGCATGATCTCGGGCTTGAGGATCAATGTGCGTGCAATACCAATTCGTTTGCGTTGTCCGCCGGAAAGATCTGCAGGCATTTGTTTCATGCGGTCTTTTAAACCAACTGCATCCAGCACCTCTTCTACTTTCATATTTATTTCTTTTCGCGTTAGATGTTTTACATTCATCACCAAAGGAAATTCAAGATTTTGCTGCACGTTCATACTATCGTACAGTGCGCTGTTCTGGAATGAAAAACCAATTCGCAAACGCAGGCGATCCAGCTCAATCCGCGAAAGTTTATCCACTTGTTTGCCCAGTACTTTTACAATTCCCTGGTCGGGCACAAGTAATCCAACAAGAATTTTTATCAATACAGATTTTCCTGCTCCTGATCTGCCGAGCACAACCATATTCTCTCCTTTGAAAACATCGAGGTCAATGTTTTTCAGAATATCGAGATCGCCAAATGATTTATACAATCCACGTATAGAAATAACCGGCTCGCTACTTGTTATTTTGGTTTCGTTTTCCATTAGTAGTACCGTATCCAGTTAGCCATTTGAACGATAACGATTTCTTCAATAAACACAAGAAACATAGCAAGCACTACTGCCTGGTTTGCTGCCATTCCAACGCCACGTGTTCCTGACATTGCATTGAACCCTTTATAACAACCGATAGTTCCGATTGTAAATCCGAATACCGTTGATTTAATGACGGAAGAAAAAATATCGAGGAAGGTAATCGTTGAAAATCCACTTTTGAAAAAGGCTACAATACTTACCGCTTCATTTGAATGCACACTTAAAAACGAACCCATCAGCGCCACAAATCCGCAAAACAAACCGAGGATAGGAACCATAATGGTGCTGGCTATGATACGCGTGCAGGCCAGGTATTTGAATGGATTGATAGCAGAAACTTCCATTGCTTCAATCTGTTCGGTCACTTTCATTGAACCTAATTCGGCACCAATACTGGAACCCACTTTTCCCGCACAGATAAGCGCAGTGACGAGTGAGGCAAGCGCACGTACAATGGCAATGGAAATAAGAGAAGGCAGCCAGGAAGTGGCACCAAACTCCGCAAGTGATGGACGTGATTGTTTTGTAAATACAATTCCTGTTACAAAACCTGTCAACATAATTAATGGAAGTGATCGTAAACCAATTTCAAAACATTGGTTTACAATTTCCCTGAAATGGAAAGGCGGCCTGAATGCTTCTTTGAAAAAGCGAATGACAAACCGGTACGCCTTATATACATCAGCAAAATACTGATCGACGCCTTTTGAAAATACATACTTACGGGATGAAGGGACCATTTTTTTTGGGATTGTCAGTAGTAGAACGGCTGGTGATTGGTAATCAAATGAGGACCTAACCATCAGCCTTTCTACTCCAACATTTCTCTTATTGCTTGATGTAAGAACAAGAACTGTGCAAAGAAATTTCCGAAGCTTCCGCTACAGCACATTTCAAGTTGATTTTGCATCTCATTTTACCAATGAAAATCATAAATCGAAGAGTAGACCCGTTTCGTTTTATCACACCACTTCAACTTCCCGCTTTGGGGAATACAGTCTACAGTTCAGTGAATTGTAGATTTCGTAAAAGGTGTTTATCAGCTGAATAAAATACGTTCTGAGCGCTTTCGTTATTTTCAATTCCGGTTCATTTTTCTAAGGCGTATTTTATTAACAATAGAGAAGTAAAAGAAATCAATTATCAACTTGATTTTCTGTTAAACTTCCGATTTCGCTTGACAACGCCTACCCGGTCAGTGTATCTTTATGAAAAGTACCCCGACTGGATTATTTTTGATTTTAAAACGCAATTTTCGCTATTAAATTTTAGTTTTTTTTATTCGTTATTATTTTAAATCGTACATCGCAATTATTTTCATGCAAGAAGAGCCGCCAAAGGAGCCGGGCTATTTTAAAGGCCGCGGTTCACAGATTAATCCGCATAACCGTTTTTTCAAACAGGAATATGTACAGGAACATATTGAGGGAATTGACATTCCATTTTTGCAAAGTGAAAAAACGGAGATCATTTATACGCATCCGAAAACAATCATCAACAAGCTCACCAGTCCTGATCTTGTGGGAATGTATTCGATGAATCCGTACCAGGGCTGCGAGCATGGATGTATTTATTGTTACGCAAGAAATGCACATGAATACTGGGGGTTTTCTGCAGGGCTCGACTTTGAAAGAAAAATTATTGTCAAGGAAAATGCTGCGGATATTTTAGCAAAAGAGCTGAGCAATCCAAGATGGAAACCCGAACCGATCATGCTTTCCGGCAATACAGATTGTTACCAGCCGCTTGAAAAAAAATTCGGCATCACACGGAAAATGCTGGAAGTACTTTTGAAATTCAGACATCCCGTTTCGATCATTTCAAAAAATCAATTGATAAGGCGTGATATTGACATTTTAAAAGAACTCGCAAAGCTGAACCTGGTGCATGTCATGATCAGCATTACCGGTTTGGATGAATCCTTGCGACTGAAACTGGAACCGCGCACTGCAACGTATAAGCAGCGGCTTGAAACTGTTCGTGCGCTTGCAGATGCAGAAATTCCTGTCGGGGTAATGACTGCGCCGATCATTCCGGGATTGAATTCGCATGAAATTCCGGATATCATCAAAGCAGCTGCCGAAGCCGGTGCAAAAAGCATTGGCTATACAATGGTGCGGCTGAATGGCGCAATCGGCGGAATTTTCAAAGACTGGCTTTTCAAAAACTTTCCTGACCGCGCAGATAAAGTGTGGCATCACATCGAAGGCGTTCACGGCGGACAAGTAAATGATTCCCGTTTCGGCACACGCATGACGGGCGAAGGTCCGATGGCGGAAAGCATTCACAAGCTGCATAAAATGGCAAGAGAAAAATATTTACCGAAAGGCGATCGGTTTGAATTTGATCTTTCACATTTCGATCATCGTGCGGGGGATCCTCAATTGAGTTTGTTTTGAAACTATTCACAAATAGGTATCTTTGGTTAAAGCACTTTGAATATGAAAACATCCGATTTAAAAAAAGAACTTCACCTTGCGATTGACAGAATAAATGATGAGCATTTGCTTGAAGCAGTTTATGTGATTTTAAACAAAAGTTCTAATGATTATGTGTTGACCGCCGAGCAAGAGAAAGAATTATACAGACGTTTGGATGAAGATGAAAAAGGCCATGCGAAATATATTCCTGCTAAAAAATCGTTAAAAGAAATTCGCGCAAAACTCAAAAAATAGTGTACCTAATTAAACATAATCTCCGCGCTCAAAAAGATTTATTAGTTGCTGCAGAATGGTATGAATTACAACAAAAAGGGCTTGGAGAAAAGTTTATTGATGAGTATGAGAATCTTGAGTACTGTATCAGTTTAAACCCTCGTCTTTTTCCAGAGAAATACAGAAGTGCCAAGCCGTGCAGCTATGAATAAGTTTCCCTATGTCGTGGTATTCAGAATAGTCGGAAAGCATGTTCGGATATTATCTGTTTTTAATTGCTATCAAAATCCAGCAACATTGGGTAAGATTATTAAATAAGAAATCACTAAAACTCCCCTTCTCCCAACTCCCTCCTTCTTCTTACCTTTACACCCGTGAAAAATCTCCTCTTCCTGATCTTATTCTTGACCGGAATAAATCTCCCTGCACAATTCAGCGCGTACGATCCTTTTGATGATAATGTAAATGAATGGATCATCCGCAATGACGATACGGCAAGCTACGAAGTGAAAAACGGCAAGCTCGACATGAACATCAAACGCGAGGGTGATTTTATTAATGCGAAAGGTGCGCCGGTGAACCAGAAAAAATTATTCAGGGCTGAGCTGCGAACTGAATACAAAAGCGGCTCCGACACGATACCTTATGGAATGTGCTGGGGCGCTGCGGACCTTTCCAACCTGTATTCATTTTACATCACTGCTGCAGGAAAATTCGGATTCCGCTCAATGGAAAAAGGAATTTGGAAGAACATTCTTACTCCTGCCTCTTCTGCGGCGATCAGAAAAAAAGGAGATAACTGGCTGCGCATGAATATGCTTTTTGATGCTGACGGACAAAAAAAAATAAATCTTGTTATCAATGAAGAAATTGTAAAGACGATTGATTTTGTTTTTCCTTATGGCAATTATTTCGGCGCTTTTGTTGGCGGCAAAAATCATATTCTCTTCGACGATTTTATTGTTTACCAGCGTGGTGATTTGCAGGAGGAGTTTGAGCCTTGTGATCTTTACCTTTCTCTGAAATGCAATGTTTCGCAGCTGCTGTTCAACAATACACTTTACAACATGACTTCCTGCGTAGACAAAGGCGTTCGTGTCGAACTTGATTCGGCCATTACACGTTTTTGGTACACGGATCGCCGTTGTGGTGATTATTCTATACTGGCCGTTTCATTTCCATCAACAGGAAATGTTTCTTTTGCACGTGCGGTGGAGCAGGATTTCGGTGATTATATGGCGGAAGGCGACAGCATTACTCCAATAAAAAAAGATGCTGTGCAATTAAAAAGCTTGGGCAATGAACCAAAAGTATACGTGATAAGTGAAGTGTACACGAGCTATGACCTGGAGGGAAATTTATACATACGCCGGTATTATGTTGACCATACTTTCGGGAATGAAAAAGGAATGGTTTTTCAGTTTATTGTTCCCGAAAACAGTCCGTACACAACCGAACTTGATAAATTGGTACAGGAGATTATAGGCACGATGGAAATTATCCGGTAATTGCTTAAAAGGGTGACAAGATGAAACGTATTTCTATTGTTGTTTCAGGAAAAGTGCATGGTGTTTTTTATCGTGCCTCGACAGAGAAAAAAGCCAAAGAAATTGGTGTTACAGGCTTTGTGCAGAATGAAGCGAATGGCAATGTTTACATTGAGGCGCAGGGCACAAATGAGCAGCTGGAAGAATTAGTGAACTGGTGCAGGCGCGGGCCGGATCGTGCGCGGGTGGATGAGGTGATTGAAAATGAAATTCCAACGCAGGTGGAAAAATATTTCAGGGTGATCAGGTGATTTTTCCTTTTGCGTTAGCGATAGAAGCTCCCGATCATGATCGGGACCACAGCCTGTAGTGAAGCGCAGCGCAACTACAGGCGAGGAGTAAAAGCGGATAGCGCGGCCCGCAGGGAACGCCACAATAATTGTTAATGTGCTCATTTGAAACCTGCTCATTTGCACATTTTTTTCACGTAAATTCGCTTCGCTAAAAAGCAGCAATTTCCTCCAAAGGAGTCCCACGGACATAACCAAAAATGACTGAATCCAAATACGATAAATACCAGGCTGTAATAGGGCTTGAGGTGCATGCGCAACTGCTGACAAAAAGTAAAGCCTACTCGAATGATGCGGCTGAATATGGTGCTTTGCCGAATACGCTGGTAAGCCCTGTGACGCTTGGACTGCCGGGCACTTTACCGAAATCGAATAAACGTGTTATTGAATTCGGCATTCGTCTCGGGCTTGCGCTTCATTGCCAAATACGTGAGCGGAATGAATACGCACGAAAAAATTATTTCTACGCCGATCTTCCAAAAGGTTACCAGATCACACAGGATAAAACTCCTATCTGCACGGAAGGTTACCAGGATATAAAAGATGCGGACGGCAATGAAAAACGCATTGGCATTACCCGCATACACATGGAAGAAGATGCGGGAAAAAGCATGCATGATGTGGATCCTACTGATACTCTTGTGGATTTAAACCGCGCTGGTGTTGCGCTGCTTGAAATTGTGAGTGAACCTGATTTAAGAAGTGCGGATGAAGCGTATAAATACCTGACTGAGATTCGCCGCCTTGTGCGTTACCTCGACATCTGCGATGGAAATATGGAAGAAGGCTCTTTGCGTTGCGATGCAAACGTTTCTGTGATGCTGAAAGGTTCGGAGAAATATGGCCGGCGCGTGGAAGTGAAAAACATGAATTCGATCAGCAATGTTAAACGTGCGATTGAACATGAGATCATCCGCCAGATTGATATTATTGAAGCGGGCGAAGATATTGTTCAGGATACGCGCAGCTTTGAAGCGTCGACGGGAACAACTTTTTCTTTGCGCAGCAAAGAGATGGCAAATGATTACCGCTACTTTCCCGAGCCTGATCTGCAGCCTGTGATTGTAACGGAAAAAGAAATTGCAAGAGTAAAAGCGGAATTGCCGCCGCTTCCTGCAGAGCTGATTGCGAAATACACTAAACAGCTCGGGCTTACCGTTTATGATGCAGGTGTATTGACCGATGCAAAAGAAATTGCATTGTTCTTTGAAGAAGTTTTGAAAAAAACAACGAATGCAAAAGCTGCTGCGAACTGGGTAATGGGCCCGGTGAAATCATACCTGAATGAAAGAGCCCTTCATATTTTACAATTTCCAATTTCTCCTGAACGATTAGCAGAACTTATTAATCTTATTGATTCTGGAAAAATTAGTTTCACCGCAGCGAGCCAACGTGTTTTTCCATTAATGATTCAAGAATTGCCAATGAATCAATACTTCTTTGAAATTGTGCATGGGAAATTACTTTATATAGGATCAAATGATTCCATAAAAACTCCTTTACAAATTGCAGAAGAAAACAATCTCATACAGGAATCTGATTCGGGCGCGTTGCTGGAAATGATCAGGGAAGCCGTCGGAAAATATCCTGCGAAAGTGACAGAATATAAAAACGGAAAAACGAACCTGCTTGGATTGTTTATGGGTGAAGTGATGAAACTTTCGAAAGGAAAAGCAGATCCGAAAGTAACGAGTGAGTTATTGAAGAAAGTGCTCGACGAACAGCCCTCTGCCTAACCGAACTTATTCAAAATTCCAGATTCAAAATTCAAAACAACTCTTGATTTATTAATGAAAACATGAAAAAAATAATTTTTATATCCGCGGTTAGCATTTTTATTTCACTTCTTTCTTCTTGCGGTGGAGATGCTGCTAAAAAAGGTAATACTGTAATTTATGGAAGCCTCAGCAACAGCAAAGGCGACACGCTTTACCTGGTGGATGTGAACAAAAGTGAATTTACTGTGCTTGATTCGGCAATTACCGGAGAAGACGGCTCATTCACTTTCAACCCGACTCTTTCTTTTAAAGGGTTCTATAACCTGAATGTGGGTAAGACAAAAGATAAATTCGCGGTGATGATTCTTGAGCCGGGTGACTCTGTAAAATTTACAGGCGATGCTAAAAATCTCGGCTATACATGGAAAACAGAAGGTTCAAAAGAATGCGCACGTTTTGCGGAGCTGAATCAATTCATTGTGGACATTGAAAAGAAACGTGCCCCGATCAAAGAATACCAGGATTCTCTTCTTCGTGTTTTCCAGGTA
This sequence comes from Bacteroidia bacterium, assembly GCA_039918435.1. Classification (GTDB taxonomy): domain Bacteria; phylum Bacteroidota; class Bacteroidia; order Palsa-965; family Palsa-965. The sequence continues at coordinate 22,048 of JBDSHN010000115.1, forward strand.
GAAGTAAGTATGATCGCTCAAAAAGACAGTGTGAAGATTAAAGCGCTGGATAAAAAATATGGCGCATTGTACGATACTTCAGCCGCTAAAATTACAGGTGTGGAAAAAGAAGGCGTACAATTTATGCGCGAATTTATTGATAAGGATCCTGCGTCATTTGCAAATATTGCCGGATTGCGTTTGCTGGAGCCTTTTGACAATTTTTCGTATTACGAGAAAGCTGTAAATGCGCTGGAAGTAAAATACAAAGATGTTCCCAATGTAAAAATGCTGCGCGGATACATTGAACGTGAGCGTCCGTATTGCAAAGGGCAAACACCACCGGAGATTGTAATGAATGATACGGATGGAAAACCACGCAAACTTTCTTCGCTCAAAGGAAAAGTTGTGCTGCTGGATTTCTGGGCAAGCTGGTGCGGACCTTGTCGCCAGGAATTACCAAACGTGGTGGCGAATTATAAAAAATACAAGGACAAAGGTTTTGATATTTTCAGCGTTTCACTCGACAACGATAAAAACGCATGGCTTGCTGCAATTAAATCAGATGGATTGACATGGCCCAATCATGTAAGCGACCTGATGCAATGGCAGTCGCCGATCAAAGATCTTTATCGCCTTAAATCTATTCCAAGCACATTACTCATTGACCGCGACGGAAAAATTATCGACCGCGATCTGCGCGGACCGGCGCTTACAAAAAAGCTGGATGAAATTTTTGCTGCGTCTGAACCGACTGCTTCGGTTTCGAAATAAGAATATCAGTAACTTTTTGAATTACCTGCACGTCACAACACAACAGCTTATACTGTTCCTATGAAAAAACGCTTACTTCTTCCCGCTTTGCTACTTATTGCCAGTACAACATTTGCTCAGAAAGCATATTTTCAGCAGGATGTTGCTTACGATATTAAAGTTTCATTAGACGATGTAAAGCATGAGCTGAATGCTTTTGAAACAATTATTTACAAAAATAATTCGCCGGATGAGCTGACATTTATCTACATGCATCTCTGGCCGAATGCGTATAAAAATAATGAAACTGCACTCGGACAACAGCTGAAAGAAGACGGCTCGCTTTTCTTTTATTATGCGGATGATAAAGACCGCGGATATATTGACAGTCTTGATTTCAAAGTAAATGGTGAATCGGTAAAGCTGGAATATTTTGAAGGAAATATTGACATCGGAAAAATTATCCTGAACAAACCTTTGGCGCCGGGCGCACAGATTTCAATTACAACTCCCTTTCATGTAAAACTGCCGAGCGGAAAAATTTCACGTCTTGGTCATATTGATCAGCAATACCAGATTACGCAATGGTATCCGAAACCAGCAGTGTATGATAAAAATGGCTGGAATCAAATTCCTTATCTCACACAAGGAGAATTTTATTCTGAGTTCGGAAAATATGATGTGTATATCACCTTGCCGAAAAATTATGTGCTTGGTTCGACGGGTGACCTTATTGATAATCCTGCAGAAGAAGCGTTCATTGATTCAAACTGGCAGGCAACAAAAGCAATTACAAAATACGATACGAAAGACAATACATTCCCTGCATCTTCCACTACATTAAAAACAGTTCACTACCACCAGGAACACGTGCACGATTTTGCATGGTTTTGCGACAAGCGTTATCATTTGCTGAAAGGAGAAGTTACTTTACCGCATACAGGAAAAAAAGTAACGACCTGCGTAATGTATACCAACCGTTTTGCGAATTTGTGGAAAGATGCAATTCCTTATGTGAATGATGCGCTTTCGTATTATTCGAAATGGAATGGTGATTACACGTATGACGTTTGTACCGCAGTTGATGGCGCATTGAGCGCTGGCGGCGGAATGGAATATCCTAACATCACGGTGATCGGATCGGCGAGCAATGCGTTGATGCTGGATATTGTAATTACGCATGAAGTGGGCCACAATTGGTTTTACGGAATGCTGGGAAGCAATGAGCGCGTGCATGGCTGGATGGATGAAGGAATTAATTCTGCGAATGAATTGCGTTATGTAGAAACAAAATATCCGAACAATGCATTGGTCGGCGGAGTAAACGGGTCAAACAAACTTGCACAGAAATTCGATCTTGATCGTTACAAGCACCGTGCGCAGTATTACCAGTTGTATGCCTATTGCTCGCGTACACGTACCGATCAGCCGATTGAAACGCATTCGAAAGATTTTACTTCCATCAATTACGGCAGCATCATGTACATGAAGAGCGCGATAGTTTTTGATTACCTCCGCTCCTACCTCGGCGATTCATTGTACGATCATTGTTTTCAGGTTTATTTTGACAAATGGCATTGGAAACATCCGATGCCGGAAGATATCCGCGCTGTTTTTGAAACAGAATCAAGACAAAATTTAAGCTGGTTTTTCGATGATCTGATTAAAACGGATAAGCAGATCGATTATAAAATTAAAAGTGTTACAAAGCCGACTGAGATCACGAAAAACCAATACGTGGTGCTTGTAAAAAATGTCGGCGAAGTAAATTCACCCGTTCTTATTTGTGGCTTGAAGGATGGAAGAGTTGTGCAATCCTTATGGTTCGATGGTTTTGCCGGTGAAGTCGGTTTAATGTTTCCTTCCGGCGATTACGATGCATTTATGATTGATCAGCCGGAAGTTATTCCCGAAGTAAACCGCAAAAACAATACTGCTTATACGCACGGACTTTTCAAAAAAACGGAGCCGTTGAAAATTCAATTTGTCGGAAGCCTTGATAATCCAACACGCACGCAATTATTCTGGACACCTGCAATAGGTGTAAACAAGTATGATTTTTTCATGCTCGGTGCGGCATTTTATAATCATACTGTTCCGGGGAAAAAATTCGAATGGCTGGTAGTGCCGATGTTCAGCACCGCTGATAAATCGCTTGTCGGTCATGCCGATGCATTTTATCACATTCGCCCCGACAAGGTTTTTCAGGATATACGTTTTGGTGCCAACCTGAATCATTATCATTTTTATAAGATTCATGATGAAGATGTATTTGAAGGCAGCGCGGTTCCGGATCGTCGACTGGGCTGGTTGAAAATTGCACCGGAAATAAATTTCGATTTCAAAAAATCGCGTCCACGCAGTCCGATTTCTCAATCTGTCCGCTTACGTTCCATCTATCTTAAAACTGATCGTATCAGCGCAGCTTATGATCTTCTTGGCAATCCTGAAACGTGGGTTATCGATTACCAGGAACGTACATTTTACGAAGTGAGTTATCTTTTTGAAAATAAACGCAAACTTCATCCGTTTGATGTTAAGCTGACCTGGCAGACTGGTGATTTTATGAGCAAGCTGATGTTGAATGCAAATTATCACATCAACATTGCAGCAAAGAAAAAAATTGATCTGCGCTTTTTTGCAGGGACATTCCTTGGCAAGCCAACAAGCACGAATGATTATCGTTTCCGAATGAGCGGCTGGAGTCCTTCAGGTTTCAGCAACCAGGATTATCTGTTCGACAATGTGTTCATCGGACGAACAGAACAGGATGGTGTATTTTCGCACCAGTTTGCAGTAGAAGATGGCGGATTCAAAGCATACACTGCAACCGGGCAAAGTGATAAATGGCTGACTTCATTAAACGTCACTGTTCCTATTCCGGTAAAAAGCAAAGCACTTAACCCGTTCAAAATCTATGGTGATTTCGGATTATACAATACCACCGGTTTAGGAACAACAACATTTATGTACGATGCGGGATTGCAGATCACAATAGCGCCGAACATTTGTGACATTTATATTCCTTTGATTTATTCGAAAGACATCAAGGATTACAATGATCTGAACGATATTTCTTTTCCTGAACGCATTCGCTTCCGATTAAACCTGAACAGGCTGAATCCGTTTGACCTGTTGAATAATATTGAACTTTAATATGAGCGGGCGTCCGGGGAAAATATACTTTGCTTCCGATTTTCATCTCGGCGCTCCCGACGCGGCAAAAAGTCTCGAACGTGAAAAAAGAATTATCCGTTGGATGGATTCCATCAAAGCAGATTGCGCTGAACTTTTTTTAGTCGGTGATATCTTCGACGCGTGGTTCGAATATAAACGCGTCGTGCCGAAAGGTTATGTTCGTTTCCTTGCCAAGCTTGCTGAATTTACTGATAGCGGAATTCCTGTTCACGTTTTTTCCGGCAATCATGATATGTGGATGTTCGGTTATCTCGTGGATGAATGCGGTGTGAAATTATACCACGAACCGATCCGCCGCGAATGGAACGGCAAGAAATTTCTAATCGGTCATGGAGATGGATTAGGTCCGGGTGATCGTCGTTATAAATTCATCAAAGGTGTTTTCCGTAATCCGTTTGCACAATGGTTCTATGCACGCTTCCATCCCAACTTCGGCGTGGCGACAGCAAAATATTTTTCAGATAAAGGTTACGATAAAAAAGACAGCCATTTTGAATATGCAGGTGATGATAAAGAGTTTCTCATGCAATATTCAAAATCCATTTTAGCGAAAGAGCATATCGATTATTTTGTTTTCGGCCACCGGCATTTGCCAATTGATAAAGAAGCCGGGAAGGATTCAATGTATATTAACCTGGGGGATTGGATTAAGTTTAATACGTATGGTGTTTTTGATGGGGAGAAGATGAGGTTGAAAGTTTTTGAAGATAAATTAAAATGAGATGGTTTTATTTTCCGTTGCTATTTGTCCTCACTTTTTCAGGATGTAATCGGGTCAATGAAAAACGTCAAACTTCTGTTGTACAAACTCAGAAAACACTCCCTTTATACAAATTGGCATATTCAGCCGATTTTGAAAACTTTTCCTTTCGGCTTTCCATTGACTCCATTCATAATACGATAGAAGTTGCGACAGATTCTGTAGACATTCTATATCGTGATTTTCAGCTTCGAATGCATTTTGATGATTCAGCAGGCTGGGATACAATTAGGAATGACCCCTATATGAATTTTACGCATTATTATATCAAAGAATATTCACTCCGCAACGACAGCTTTGAATTATCCGGACAAACTATTGCCGATACTTATGACCTTCCCTTACTTGTTGAAATTCTTGCTGGTTTCTCGCGGTATTATACTTCTTCAAAAAGCTTTGAAAGTTTTCCTGTAGAGACAATTTTGGATTCCACAGAAAATTTACGGGAATATCACTTTTATGCAACACAACTTGCCGAGGTTAATTTTCAAACTAATGATACCGCAACAAAAATATTAGATGATAAACTTATCGATCTGAATTATGACAGTGTACCAGAACGAATACTGCTTTACAATTCGAAGGATGGATATACACGATGTATTATTTTTGAAAATCAAAACGGCAGATGGACTCTATCACATAAAATGAAATATTTCAGGATGGATTACGCTGCTGTTTCTACTTGCCAATTTTCAGGAATGAAAAACCGTTCGGTGTTATTGAAACTATATTATCGAAGTTACGTTCCGCGTAAAAGATATTTTGAAATTGTTGCAGTGCTTATTCCAGTGGGCATTCGTTAAGCCTTCCGTTAAATATTTCCATCTTTTTACCTTTCGCCATTCGTCTACCAGCTTTTCTAAATATCTTAGCTTTTGTGTCAACGGATTTTCAATTTCTTCTACACGTTAGCCACAAATAACACCTGTGATAAGTTGTGCATTCCTATTTAATCGGGCTTTGTCAAAGAATATTTCAAACGTTACTTTATCATCAATGCGTTTCTGTAGTCTTTTCTCATCAAAGCCTGTCAGCCACTCTATAATGTCAAGTAATTCAGCTTTTATCCTGACTTTACGTTCCACCTTTTAAATATAGTGCGGATATACCGATGCGAAAGTCAGTTTTGCTATTCGTTCATTGTGTTCAGGTGTTGTGTTCATTGCTGTCTTGATTACTATTTTAAATTATTCATAAAAGTCAACGTGTCAAAATATAAAGTTAAGGTTTGTAGCTTTCCGCCTTTTACAGTCCAAAGTTCCGAAACATTTCCATTGATTTTTTGTCCGTTAGGGAATTGAAAATCATAGTTTCCAATTACACTGGCTTTGTCGCCATCAATGATCATTTCTTTCACTTTCATGGAATCAAATCGTTGCGAAAATCGTTTGATAATTTCTATGTACGCTTGTTTGCCAATTACCGGTTCTGTGTTGGTCATATCGCCACCTGCATATTGAAAATCATCTGCTATTACACTTTCCCAGTTGGATTTTTTCGCAAATCCTTTGTAATAGAATTCAAGTAATTCTTTTGTTGAATTTGTATTTTCCATTTGTTCCGGTTTTTAATTATTACCTTAGCTATTGCATTTTGCAAGTGCAAATATATAAAGATATTGCAAATTGCAAGTGCATATAAACTAAATTTTATGGAAAACAAAAGATCCGATTGTCCAATCAGTTGTTCTCTTGATGTATTCGGGGATAAATGGTCGCTGTTGATTATAAGGGACGTAATGCTGAGAGGAAAAATGTCCTACAGTGAGTTTTTGAATTCAGAAGAAAAAATTGCTACAAATATCCTTGTCAATAGGTTAGGCGTTCTAGAGGCTGAAAATATTTTGTCAAAGCAGGTATCGCCTGTAAATAAGTCCAAATATATTTATAGCCTCACACAAAAAGGAGCCGATTTATTGCCTGTCATAATTGAGATGATGGATTGGGGTGCAAAACATAATGCCAATTGCCCGCGAAGAGAACTGGGTAAAAAGATAAAAAAAGATAAGCCTGCTGTCATTAAAGAGTTATCACAAGAACTTAAAAAACAGATTCAAAAATAATCAGCACAGAGGCTGTTTCTTATGCTACATTAATTACCGTGTTGAGCAATTTCTTTTGGGAATTTATCCGCTATCAGATTTAAGTTAATAGCATGCTCCAGGAATGCTTTTAGTCCTGCCAAAACAATTGTAAATCCACCTGTCGAGTCTTTAATAGCTTCAATAAGCTCGTCTCCTGTTTTTTCAAAACCGTACTGTTTTATGGTTATAAAAGTTGTTCCGTCCGTCAAAGCTTTAAATTCAAAATCAACTGTTGTTGGCTGCTCAGCTGTAAACCAATTAATACTGATTTTTTTGTCTTTCAAAATTTCGGTTGCACTAACTTTTGTCGAAAAATTATACATTTCCCAGAACCAGGTTACTTCTTTGCCAACTTCTAATTTGGCACTCCCGTTTGTGAACCAAAAATTCTTAGTCAATTCCGGATCAATAAATGCTTCAAAAACTTCTGAGACAGGTTTTCTAATTCGCATTTGCGATTCTGATCCTGTTAGATTATTGCTGTTCATCTTTATCCTTTTTAGTTTATTTCAAATTCACTACTGTTTCGTTTTACAATGATCAATAAAATAAAAGCGGCAGGAGAATTACGCCTTTCATTTCGAAAGGTATAAATTTTAATATGCATTTATTTTAGCAAATCCATTTCAGGAAAGTAAATCTTAATCGAATACATAACTGTTTTTATTCGCCCAGTATAACGGTTTGCAGCTACAAGAAGTTGGCGATTTCGGAGCACAAAACTGTCTGCCACCACTGAACTTGATACGAAGCACAAAGCTTCATTTAACCACTGAACCGCCAATTTCTTGTAGGTGCTGTTATAGCCAGTTATTCTTTCTCGCTTGTCAGTCATTGATGTTTGTTTGGGCTTTAATTCTTGTAGTGTCCAATGCTTTTATTTCAATTAGTTTTTGTAAGTCATTACCAATCGTGTCTTGAGTTTGTCCAGGAACTGTAAACTGAACATACCTGTATGGTCCAGCCGATGTCCCGTTAACGCCTGCAAAAGAAATGCTTCCACCTGATGAGAAGTTTGTCAAGTCCTTTGTGATATTCTTCCCATTTTTAATTACAGTCGGTCTGAAGCCATTGTGGTAAGTATCTTTTGAAATGTAACCGATACCATAACTATTAATATTGAAGTCGTCCTCGTTCTCGGTGGATAAAAACAATCTAACGTTCCCTGAGTAATTTGAAGGAACAACAATGTCACGTGTCGGCATATATTCCGAATAAATATATGTAATCGAGATAAGTGTCGCAAATATTGATGTATATGTCAGTGTAAAAGCTGTGCCCTTTATGATTTTTTTTATCAAAAGCCCAAGTCCAAACGAAACCAATAAAACGAGTGGGACATAAATTACAACTAAAGAAAACGGTGTCATTATAACCGTCCGTGTGTGGAGCATTGTCTTAATTGCAAGTCCAATGGCTAAAACTCCAATTAAAATAATTATAATTTGCCCTTTCGATTTTGTCAAGTTGTGTCGTCTTTATAATTGGCGGTAACGTTTTGGCGCTTGGCGAAGGTGGCGATTTTCACCACAAATGTTGATGCGGAGAACCAAACTTTGATTAACCACAAAACTGTCTGCGGAGCACTGAACCGCCACTTTTGCCAAACGCCTGTTACCAGTAGTGCTTCCTTCTGTCGTCATACAAATTTCGCTTCTCTTGTTAATTTATTTTTGTCTAAATCCAAGTCGTTACTGAACCAGTCAGTCAATACTTTTTCAATTTCCTTTTTATTAAATGTCTTTGGGTTTCGTCTTGACTTTAAGTAATTTTCTCTTGTCATTTTTTCAGCAACTTGTCCGACCGTTTGCAAGTCAAGTTCATTTCCAATTTTGTTTGCGAACCAAAATCCTGAGATTGAAAACACTATTCCTGAAAGTCCGATTTGCCAATTAAAGAAAAGTCCAACGAAAGAAGCAAGAACTATAATTACAAGTGTCCCTGTAACCCAATGTGGTGGTCGTAAGATGTTAAGTTTAAAACCTAAATGCTCTTCCATTTTTTTTGTCTGTGAACGTCTGCTTTGTCTTGGTAAAAGGTCTGTAAGCGAAAAGTTTGTCGAGATTGATTTGTTGTCTATTTGAAGTGTCGATGAAATTGTGTCACGCAACTTATAAAATGCTTGTTGGCTTGTGCAGTCGTCTGAATTGTCAAGTTGGATTTTATTTGCAATATGGTCGCATAGTTCACCAAAAGTCGAAATGTTCATTAGTTCGGTGTCGCCAAACTTAATGTCAAATGACTTTTCAACTTTAACGAGTAAATCGCTAATGTCGTCTGGGTCGATATTTTTAAGTTCGTAGTCTGTCATAGCATTACTGGTAACTTTCCTATACCCGCTATAATCTATCGCCTAATATACCAAATCAGCAGGCTTGGCGTAACTCAGTTTCGTTTATTCCTATCCCTTGCAAAACGAAGTTTATTGATTAATTGCAAAAAAAAAATCAACATCACTGCATCCGATTTATTCTTTTGTCTACTCAATGTTCCGTTTTTGTGAAATGTTTACGGGGACAAAATATTCTTCCAAGTCTTACTTAATGAAGTAAGCTACACCTGAATTTATTATTCATTTGCAGCATACAGAGAGAAAAAAGAATTATTATATTTTCTTTTTTCGGGCAAAGATGAAAATTGCAACAAGCTGGAAAAGTCCTGCAATGATATACAGATAGGGCAGGAACTTTTTACCCGCTTCAAAATATTCATACGCGATGATAAACGACAAACAACCTTCAATGGTGTAAAACAGCGTATCTACTTTCGGGAACCGGTGCACAAGCTTATGATGAAAAATGGCAACCGCTAAAAAGATAATTCCGGCAAGTAAAAAGACGATGTATGAATGATGCCCGCTATCAAAACGCTCAAGGCAATGCTGCATAATTACCATAGCGGAAAGGATGTGAGGTATTCGCTTTGATTTTTCTTTTTTAATTTTAAGCGTCTGGAAATTTCAGTGAATATCGTGATTTTTAAAAGCATCAGTACTTCGGCAATTAAAAAACCACCAACATTGCTGTCGGTGGTTTATTGGTTCTGTTTTTTGTCAGCCTTCCATTTGCTTCGCTACTCCTTCTGACAAAAACTGAAACTTAGAACGGAAGATCATCACTCTCTCCTGAAGAGAAAGATGTATCGGGTGCTGAAACCGGGCTTGCACTGGAATTAGAATTGCTATTACTTACACCAGCTGTTTGCTGCGGCGCGGAATTAGCCTGTTCAATTTTCCATGCTTCGATGGTGTTGAAATATTTTGTTTCGCCTTGTGGTGATTTCCACTCACGTCCGCGAAGGTTGAAGAACACTCGGATCTCATCGCCGGCGTTGAAATTATCTACGAGATTGCAACGATCCTGAACAAGCTGAAAAGAAATCATCTGCGGATATTGCGAAGAATTTTCCTGGATAACAAAATCGCGTTTACGGAAACGTTCTGAAACTTTCTGCTCGTCGAATTTTACTTTAAGGGTGCCTGTGATATTAAACATTTTGAAGAAGTGATTAGTGATTGTTAAAAAAATGGTGATTAGTGTCCGCCGCAGCGGAGGTTAAAAAAGGTGACTGGTTTTTAGAGTAGTAAAAGTAAAATAATAAACCGGAGGATTTTTGGAATGTGGAAAACTTGGGAAATTGTAGCGTGGTGAATTTCAAAGGATTCTGATGATTTTGTGCGCATGCGTTGGTTGAGGTTTGCGGGCAGGCGATTTAAGCTATTCTGTTAATTTTCTTTTTTGCGTGAGTGATTGCAGTGCCACATAGTGGTTCCAATGGGATAAAGCCCGGACCATGAAGTCAGCTTGCCTATACTTCATGGGAGGACTTGAAACGTAAAGCACGACCTCCGGACACGCCCAAATAGGATGTACGATTTACGATATAGGAATTAATATATTCGTTCTTCGTTTCAATTTCCTGCCGCCTGCCGCCTCCGCCGCGGCGGATTGCCTGCTCCTTCCCCGTAGCAGATTACTGGTCGGACAATAAAACCTTCCACGCCTCGTCTACTTTTCCTAAATCAAGCAAACTCGCTGCAATATGATGCAAATGATCGTCGAGCTTTTCATGATTTTTTCCGTAATCCTGGAAGACTTCTAAAATGGCGCCGGATATTTTGTATGCCTGAACTTCATCGGGCGTTGGTAAAACAGGAATATTGCCCAACATACCGAGATGATTTCCTGTAAGCACTTTGCTGTTACGAATATGAACAGGAATTCCATCGACGCCGATACCAATAACAGTAAGCGGCTTTGCAATTTTAAAAAGCGCATCGCCCGAAGCGCGGTTATACCAATCGCCGCCCATGCGCGAAACGAGATCTATCTTTTGCTGATCGATCATTTTCGTTTCGGGATCGAGAATTTCTTCGTGAATATGAATCATGATGATCTCGCAAATAATAAGATTGCCTGCGCCGCCATTTTGTCCGAGCTCGATAATATTATTGACTTTACACTCAAGTTGTACCGGCGATTCCAGCACACGCGGCGGCTTGATTTTCAATGATGGAACTTCAGTCAATCCGGCTTTAATAAATTCATTTGTTCCTTTCGGATATTCCGCACTCGTCAATGAAGCCTGGTGAACAAGATTGTAATTCACAATATTGATAACGACTTCAGGAACTTCTTTTACGTTGTCGAATGTATTTTTTGTTTGCCCGGTGCGGCCACTTCTCGCAGGAGAAAAAATAAGCACAGGCGGATTGGCAGAAAAAATATTAAAGAAGCTGAACGGACTGAGATTAACATTGCCGTTTGCATCCATAGTACTTGCAAAAGCGATTGGACGCGGTGCAATTGCATGCAAGAGATAACTGTGCAGCAATGGAATTTTTAAATCTTTCGGATCGAGTGATAGCATGGACAAAAGTAGTTAGGAGTTCGGAGTTATTAGTTCGGAGTGTAAAAATAAATTACGCCTATTTTCTCCGAACTAAACACTCCGAACTAAGAACTATCTTTACCCTATGAATAAAGTTGCTTTAATTACCGGTTCTACCAGCGGCATTGGCTTGGCGATTGCGAAAGAATTTGCGAAAGCGGGTTATAGCATTTCATTTAACGGGCTTGAAATTAACGGGGCAGAAATTGCGGCTGCTGTAGGAAAAGAGTTTAAGGTGAAAACTTTTTTCTCGAATGCAAATATGCTGGATGTTGCAGCGATTGCAAATTACATCAGCGAAACAGAAAAAAACCTCGGTGCGATTGATGTGCTGGTGAATAATGCGGGTATTCAGCATGTAAGTCCGATAGAAAATTTTCCTGTTGAAAAATGGAATGCGATCATCGGTTTAAATCTTACTGCTTCTTTTCATACCACGCGGCTCGTGCTGGAAGGAATGAAAAAAAGGAACTGGGGCCGCGTGATCAATATTGCTTCGGCGCATGGATTGGTGGCTTCTGAATTTAAATCGGCTTACGTGGCAGCGAAGCACGGACTTGTTGGTTTTACAAAAGTAACAGCGCTGGAAGGTGCGCCATTCGGAATTACAGCCAATGCCGTTTGTCCGGGATATGTGGATACGCCCTTGGTAAGAAATCAAATTGCAGACCAGGCGAAAACTCATAATATGAGTGAAGAGGATGTAATTTCAAAGATCATGCTGCAGAAACATGCGATCAAAAAATTCGTAAAGCCGGAATCATTGGGAGTGCTTTGTGTTTTTCTTGCTTCTGATAACGCGGAATTGATTACGGGAACTGCTATTCCTGTGGATGGGGGCTGGACGGCGCAATAGGGAAAGGCGGCAGGGAAAATAAAAAGGGCAGGAAATCATGCGATGATCTTTTTACCTTCCATTATATTCGCGGCCGTTTCGCAAGGCATTTCATTTTTAGAATTCCCTGACTAAAATCCCAAGGTTCATTTCAGTTAAGTTGTCAAATGAAAAAAGGATTATTGATACTGGTACTTTTCTTAGCGACAATTAGTTTCGGGTATTACAATGCTCTGTCAACTGATTTTGGCGATGGCGCTCTTTCAGGAGTGACGAATTTTACACTGGTTATTGACCTTACAGTCCTCTATTTTTTTCTTTTTATAAGTAGCTTGATTTCGACTGCCAATCTCCGTTCAAATTCTTTTCTATTAAAGCTTTGATCTGGCCCGCTATCACACTTATTCTTGCAATTTATTTCTGGATTGATAACGGTCGTGTATCTCCCGGGTTTACTTTCAGCACCGATACCGGCAATTATTCAGAATTTACATTGGTTTTTTTACCGGCAATGCTTTTGGTAATTATTTCACAGTTACTTTCTTATTGCAATTTTCGAAAACACAAAGAAACCCAAAATCTGTAACCCAAAACTCTCCGTAGGAGTCCTTCGGACCGAACTAACCCCTACCTTTGTTCCCGTGAGAGAAAGAAAACTATTTGACAAAAAACACATTGCGCTTGCCTTACAGGGTGGTGGTGCGCACGGAGCGTTTACGTGGGGCGTGCTTGATCGTTTGCTCGAAGTGGAAGAGCTTGTTGCGGAAGGCATTTGCGGAACGAGTGCGGGAGCGGTGAATGCAGTGACGCTGGCGTATGGCTTACACATGGGCGGACCCGAAAAAGCAAAAGAACTACTCGAAAAACTCTGGAAAAAAATCGCGCAGCAGGGTTCTTATTTATTTAAACCTTCGCCGTGGGATAAAGCGTTTGGTCTTGGTGATATTCATAATTCTCCGGGTTACCAGTTTTTTAATTCGCTTTCACAATCGCTTTCTCCTTATCAGCTGAATCCTTTCAATTACAATCCGCTGAAAAATATTCTGAACGATTTAATTGATTTCGAAGAGCTGAAGCGTTACAACACAAAAAAATTATTCATCTGCGCGACGAATGTAAAAACGAACCGTGCGAAAGTTTTTCATAACGAGGAAATTTCTGCTGATGCTGTTCTTGCTTCTGCTTGTCTGCCATTTTTATTCCAGGCCGTTGAAATTGATGGCGAATCGTATTGGGATGGCGGCTACATGGGCAATCCGCCTTTGACGCCACTAATTGCTGAAACACAAACGCATGATGTTGTATTGGTAAAAATCAATTCCATCAACATCCGCAAAGTTCCTACTTCTGCCCGCGACATTGCGGAACGTGTCAACGAGATCAGTTTCAACAGCAGCTTGATCAGTGAAATGCAAATGGTGCATTACCGCAATGAACTTATCCGCAAAGGCGTTTCATTACCTGAGCAGGATCGACAAATTTTTGTGCATTGCATTTCCGGCTACAGTTCGCTCGATCATCTCTCCTATTCGAGCAAAATGAATACTTCATGGGAATTTCTTCAGCACCTGAAAGAAGAAGGAAGAAAAACCGCCGACGCATGGCTTGAAAATGATTATGATGCTGTTGGTTTGCGGTCTACGTTTGATGTTGAGGCGCATTTCCTGAAAAAGTTTTAATCGGGGTACGAATTAAGAACCAAAACGAATTTACGAAACCGTGTAATTAAATTTCTCTCCTGAAGGCATTCGTAATTCGTACCCATTTATTGGTTCTTCTCAATAAACTTTCTCAACAAAGAAATCACCTGCGGAATTGCTTCCAGATTTAACGTATGCCCGGCTTTTTCAATGATGTTAAATGTTGCACCGGGAATATGATCAGCCACTTCTTTTGCAATGGAAGGAGGAATCAGCATATCTTCTTCGCCCTGCACAACAACAACAGGAATTTTTACTGCGTTCAACTTTTCCCTGTAGTCACCTCGCACATTTGTTGCTTCCATCAGCTTAAGCAGACTATCGTTCGGCAGATTGCGGCCGATGCGTGCTTCCTTCAATGTTTCAATCGGAATCAGCGGTTTTTCAAAATAAGATTTGCCAAGAACTGTCGGCAGCATAATATCCAGCATCAACGGATAACCTCCCGCAAACAACGCACTGATCCAGCTTGCACCAATTGCATTGAACAAAGCAGTAGTGTGCGCAAAAGTCGAAAGCAAAACCGCGCCGGTGAAAAACGAAGGATAGTTCACAATCAAATGTTGCGCTACTGCACTACCATAAGAAAGCCCGCACAGAACTATTTTTCCTTTTGTTGTGTTATTCAGCAAATGAAAAACATCAGCCGCATGTTCATCATACGTACGGAACTTTTCTGCTGTTCCCGATTGTCCCTGGAAAACAAGATCCAGTAATACAACCCGGTACTCCTTGTAAAACGCAGGTGAAATTCCTGCCCACGACAACGTGCTTTGAGAAAGTCCGTTCAGAAAAACAATAGTCGTTTCCGAATCCGCATTGCCATAGATTTCAAAATACAGATCAGTGTTATCAGGAAGTTTATGAACCATTCAGCGGGAAGTATTTCTTGAATTTCTGCGAATATACGAATGAGAATGGCCTTTCCATTACTGCTTTTTGTAGCTTCGTATAAACAGCGTGATCATGATAGCCGAAGAAATAACTATAAATATTGATGATTCGCCGGCTGCCATTCTGAAGACTGGTGCGGATGGTGAAATCCTGTTTTTCAATAAAGCTTCGGAAAAATTATTCGGAAGGATAAAAACAGGATCAGCGTTTTCCACTTTACAGCATAGCGATCCGATCCCTGAAATCTTAAAAACTTCAACTGCTGTTAAGCTTACCTTAGACGAAGGTGCTGAACTTGCTATTTTTAAAAAAGCGGATGGAAGTCCGTTTTATGCCAGTGTTTTTTGCGCGTTGTCAGAAGACCAATGCAAAGTGTTTTTTATCCGCAATATCAGTCCGCAGATTAAGTACATCGCACAGGTAAAATACCAGCTCGAAAGTGAATCCGAGCTGCAAAGATCTTCTCATATCCGGAATGGGAATCTGGAAGAAGCGTTACACGAAATTGCTGTAGTTTCTTCCCGCACGATGGGTGTTACGCGAATGAACATCTGGAAAATTGATGAGGGATTTACAAGCATCCGCAGCTTGGTGAATTATGACAAGAACAAAGGTGGCTTCATTGAAAATGTTTCGCTGTATGTGAATGAGCTTCCGAATTATTTTCAATTGCTGCAGAAAGAAATAATCATTGCAACAACCGATTCCATGAATCATCCGAGAACTGCTGAGATCAGGGAAATTTACCTGAAACCGGCGGGCATTCTTTCCTTACTGGATATTCCAGTGCGCATTGCGGGAAAGATGGTGGGCATTGCTTGTTTTGAAGATACACAGCAAATGCGCGACTGGAATGTTTCCGAACAGAATTTTGCTATTTCCGTGGCACAGATCATTGCGCAAACACTCGAAACACATCATCGTCAGAAAGTGCAGCAGGATCTTGAGCTCGCATTATCAGAAAAAAAAGTTTTGCTTTCAGAGATCAGCCATCGTGTGAAAAATAATTTCTCATTGATCAGCGATCTCATCCGGCTCCAGCAGGGAAAAGTTAAAGATGAGTTTCACAGGAATCTTTTTTCCGAGATAAATGCACGTTTGCTGAGCATGACAATGATCCACAGGCAACTTTACCTAACGGATAATTTCGGTGCTGTTAATTTCCGCGATTTCCTGCTCGATCTCGCCGCGCATTTCAGGGCTACATTCAGTAATGAAGGCATTGAGATTTCCACTTTACTCGACAATTGCCGTCTACCAATAGGAAAAGCAGTAGTATGCGGACTTGTCATCAATGAGTTGCTGACGAATTCATGCGTGAATGCATCAGGAAAGGAAACGGGCAGGCTGGTTACGTTAAAAATGAATATGATCAATGAAATTGTTAACATTTCGGTTTCCGGCAATAAAGTCGAAAATGGCAATGCCAGAAATGATCATGACCTTATAAATGAGTTGGTCGATCAATTAAAGGGTTTCGTAGAATATCCGTCGGACGGAAAAGCCATTACGACCCTGAGTTTTTCCCTTTCAAACGGAACTGTGAATAAAGAGTTGAATTATTAGTAGCATTTATATTAGGACGGTAGTGTTCAATTGCATATTTTTAGTTCAGCACACACTTAACCCAACTCCGAATGAAACAAACGCTACGTTTTACGACGACGATTTTCCTGTTCTTATTTTTTAAAGGAACCATCTTCAGTCAGGCTTCTGCTTGTCCACAAGTAACAGTTGCTCCCGCCGGACCTATCTGTTCCGGTAATTGCGTGAACCTTACTGCAACCGTTCAGGGTTCTGTAGCAACAACCAGCTATGCTGTTTCTACCATTCCTTATAGTCCGTATTCCTATACGACAGGCACGCCGGTACTGATCAATATCGATGATACCTGGTCAGGCGTGATCAACATGCCTTTCTGTTTCCAGTTTTTCGGAAACACGTATAGTCAGATTGTGATCGGTTCGAATTCCATTATAACTTTTGATGTTACCCAGGCGGGTGGATATTGTCAATGGCCCATTAACAATGCCATTCCTTCTGCATCCAACCCGATGAATTCCATCATGGCTCCTTGGCAGGATACTGATCCCTCTGTGAATACACCAACTTCAGCAACAGATATAAACTGGAAAGTAGTTGGAAGTGCGCCCTGCCGCGAATTTATTGTCAGCTGGAATGATGTGGCGATGTTCAGTTGCAATTCTGTCATTGCTACTTCACAAATGGTGCTGCATGAGACAACGAATATTATTGACGTTTATATTCAAAATAAACCAGCATGCACTTCCTGGAATGTAGGTGCTGCAATAGAAGGAATTCAGAATTCAACAGGAACACTCGCTTATGCTGTTCCCGGAAGAAATTTTCCAACGCAATGGACGGCTGCAAATGACGGAAAACGATTTATGCCTACAGGTGCGCCTCAATATACGCTCAACTGGACGGGACCCTCGGGTAGTTTAGGAAGCGCCAATCCTATCACTGTATGCCCGACAACTACTTCTACTTATACGTGTACTGTAACGAACACGACTTGTGCCGCACCAGTTATTGTCACCGCTTCCACCACTGTTGTTGTCACTGCAGGATTAACCACATCCGGATCACAAACCAATTCAACGTCATGTACTTTATGTAACGGAACTGCAACAACAAGCGTCGTCACGGGCACGGGTCCCTTTACTTATGCGTGGTTGCCAAGTGGCGGAAATGCTGCAACCGCAACAAATTTATGCCCCGGAACATATACATGTACTGTAAGTAATCCTACCGGTTGTACAGGAACACAAATATTTACTATAACGGGTCCGACAGCCCCAACTTCCACGCAATCGCACACCAATGTAAGTTGTAATGGCGGATGTAACGGAACAGCAACAATTGTCCCGAATCCCGCAGGAGCCTACACGTATGTATGGACACCAAACGTTGGTAATACAGCAACTGTATCAGGGCTTTGCGCAGGTACATTCACAGTAGTTGCAACCAATGCAGGTAGTTGTACTACAACACAAACCATTACCATCACTCAACCGACAGCAGTTACAGCCACGCAATCGCAAACCAATATTTCCTGTAATGGCGTATGCAACGGAACTGCTACAGTAACCGCTTCAGGCGGAACTCCTGGTTATACTTATTTATGGGCACCAAGTGGTGGAACCGGTTCAACAACAACAAGCCGTTGCGCAGGAACTTACACATGTACAATTACGGATGCAAACGGATGTGCGATCACCCGTACATTCAACATTACACAACCTTCATTACTGACTGCCTCTTCCAGTTCCACTCCTGCAACTTGCGGTGGTAATAGCGGAACTGTGACTGCAGCAGGAAGTGGAGGAACACCTGGTTATACTTATTCCTGGAATTCTGTGCCTGTACAAAATACGGCAACAGCAACAGGTTTGCCCGCAGGATCATACACTTGTACTGTAACGGATGCGAACGGATGTACCACTACAACCGTAGCTGTTGTGGGCAGTACGGGTGGCATTACAGGTTCTATTACAGCAACCACAAACGTTTCCTGCTTCGGAGGAAATACAGGTTCTGCAACAGCAGCGCCTTCAGGTGGAACAGGACCTTATGTTTATTCATGGAATACCGCACCCGTTCAAACCAGTGCAACTGCAACTTCGCTTGCTGCCGGATCTTATACCTGTACAATTACAGATGCGAATGGATGCATGGCAACTGTTACCGTTACTATTACACAGCCGACAGTTGTTACCGCCACTCAATCGCAGGTAAACATTACCTGTAACGGTGCATGCACAGGAAGCGCGACAGTAGTGGCATCAGGAGGAACACCAGGGTACACTTATCTGTGGGCGCCGACCGGAGGAACAGGATCTACAACATCAGGCCGTTGCGCAGGAACATATACTTGTACAATCACAGATGCGAATGGATGTTCGATCACCAGTACATTCAACATTACACAACCATCTGCTGTAACTGCAACCGTTACTATTATTCCATCTACTTGTGGAAACCCGAACGGATCAGCTACAGTTACACCAGGAGGAGGAACACCAGGGTATGGCTATTCATGGAATACAGTTCCTGTGCAGACTACTCCAACCGCTTCAGGATTACTCGCAGGTTCATACACTGTTACAGTAACCGATCTGAATGGTTGTACAGCTACAGCGGTTGCCGTAGTAACAAATACGGGCGGGCCGACAGCATCAATTTCTGCGTCTGCAAACATTGCATGTTTTGGTGGAAGCACCGGATCGGCAACGGTTAGTGTTGCTGGAGGAACAGGTCCGTTTTCGTATTCATGGAACAGTACTCCGGTGCAAACTACTGCAACGGTAGCCGGACTTCCGGCTGGCTCATACACAGTGACAGTGACAGATGCAAACACTTGTACCACAACTGCAACTGTAACACTTACACAAAACCCTGCGATCACTGCAACACAATCGCAGGTGAATGTATTATGTAACAGTTCATGCACCGGCGTTGCAACAGTAGTCGCTTCGGGCGGAACAGGAATATATACGTATGCATGGCTGCCATCAGGGGGGACTGGTGCAAGTGCAACTTCACTTTGCGCAGGAACTTATACCTGCACGATCAGCTCGCCGTCTGGTTGCTCTATAACACAATCATTTAATATTACACAACCGCCGGCAATAACCTCCACAAGCACGCAGGTAAATGAACTTTGCAATGGTGATGTAACGGGCTCAGCAACTGTAAATCCATCAGGTGGAAATCCGGGATATACCTATTCATGGAACACATCGCCGGTTCAGACCACTGCAACAGCAAACGGATTAGCAGCAGGTTCATATACATGTATTATTACTGATGCAAACCTTTGCACGTTCACCATTTCAGTTACAATTACGCAGCCGCCAGCGCTTATTGCTACAACCAGTTCTGTGCAATCAACCTGTGGCAATCCAAACGGTACTGCAACAGTAAATATTTCCGGTGGAACACCAACCTATACAATCAGCTGGAGTACATCACCGGTGCAGACTACCACAACAGCTACGGGACTATTGGCAGGTAATTATACCGTTACCGTTGAAGATGCAAATTCCTGTTCTGTTACTGCAACTGTTACTGTAATCAATGCAGGTTCACCTACAGCAACAATAACATCGTCTACAGATGTTTCCTGTTTTGGTGTTTCAAACGGAGATGCAACCGTTACAGCAGGTTCAGGTACGGCTCCTTATTCGTATTCCTGGAACACCACCCCTGTTCAGAACACAACCATCGCGACAGGATTATCTGCAGGACTTTATACAGTGACCGTTACCGATGCCAATGCATGTACTGCAACAGCGGTAGTTACAATTACTGAACCGCCTGCATTAACTATTTCATCAAGCACAACTGATGTAGGCTGTTTTGGAAATGCAACAGGAACTGCTTCCGTTATTGTAAACGGAGGATCGCCTGGCTATAGTTATTCCTGGAATACTTCTCCTGTTCAGGTTACTGCTAATGCAGCTGCAATTGTTGCAGGGTCATACACCTGCACAGTGACGGATAACAATGGTTGCATTATTACACAAAGCGTTACCATTACAGAACCGCCACAACTTACCATTGCTGTTGCCGGTTTCAATGTTACCTGCTTCAGCGCGTGCAACGGACAGCTTGTAGTGATTCCAAATGGCGGAACCCCGAACTATGCTTTCAGCTGGAGCACCGGCTGCAACATGCCAAGCTGTAATAACATTTGCGCAGGAACATATACTGTCGATGTGACAGATGCAAATGGTTGTTTGGTTTCTGCTTCAACTTCTGTAACGGAGCCGCCGGCAATTGTGATCAATACTTCTTCTGTGGATGCACATTGTAACTTAGCTGATGGTTCTGCCTCTGCAATTGCCAATGGCGGAACCGGCGCATTAGGTTTTCAATGGATCAGCGGACCTGCAACGGCTAATTACAATAACATTCCGGCGAATACGTATTCAGTTATCGTTACTGACGCAAATGGATGTTCAGACACTGCAACTGCAATCGTGAATAACCTGAATGGCGTAACCTCCACATTGACATCTGTTACCAACCTTACTTGCTTCAACAGCAATGATGGTGCAATTGTAACAGGAACAGCAGGCGGAAATTCACCTTACGGATATTCCTGGTCTGCTCCGGCAGTCAGCGCAACGGGTTCTGCAGCTTCACTTCCCGCAGGCACCTATACGCTGACAGTGACGGATGCAAACGGATGTACTGCAACAGTGACAACAACGGTAACAGAACCGGCAGCCGTTACGATCACTGCTAATTCTAATCCGACTGCGGTTTGTGCAGGAACAGGCGTTCAGCTTACAGCAATAGGTGGCGGTGGAACTCCGGCTTATTCATTCGCATGGTCGCCGGGGCCATTGGCCGGAAATACACAAAATATTGTTCCTGCAGCAACAACAACTTATACTGCGTATGTAGTTGATGCAAATGGATGTTCAGACAGCACGACTGTTCTGGTCACTGTTAATCCGTTGCCGGTTTCACTATTTACAGCCGATGACTTGGATGGCTGTGCACCGCTTTGTGTTAATTTCTCTGATCTGTCGTCAATTGCTGCACCAGGCATAATTGCATCCGGTGCATGGGATTTTGGCGATGGTTCGCCGCTTGCTTTATTACAGGATACAGCGCATTGTTATAACACACCGGGTTCTTATAATGTAACATTGAACCTTATTACCACCGACGGATGTACAGCAACACTTACGCTACCTTCTTACATTACTATTTTTGCGAATCCTGTTGCTGCATTCGGAGCATCACCACAACCAGCTTCTATCCTGAATCCGCTCATCACGTTTACTGATTCTTCGCAGGGTGCAGCATCATGGAGCTGGAGCTTTGGAGATCTTACCAATGCTTCCTCTGTTTTGCAAAATCCGACCTTCACTTATCCGGATCCAACGTGCTACCAGGTTGTTCTTGCTATTGCTTCAAGTGATGGCTGTGTAGATACTACATCAAGAGTAATCTGCATTAATCCTGACGTTACGATCTATGTACCAAATGCTTTTACACCAAATGATGATGGCGTAAACGACATTTTCTATCCGGCACAGATCGGGATTGACCCTGATGAATATGAGATGTGGATCTTCGACCGTTGGGGAAATATGATCTTTTATACCAATGATCTCGCGAAAGGCTGGGATGGACATGTAAGAGGTGCATCAAACGTTATACAGATCGATACTTACGTATGGAAAATTAAAGCGAAGGATGTTTTGGGTAGTAAGCATAATATTCAAGGAAAAGTCAGTATCGTCAAATAACAATAAACAAATGACTGGTCTGTTTACCGGGTAAATATAAAAGACGGCTTCGGAGCTTTCCGGGGCCGTTTTTTTAGTGAAGTAGCTAGATTACCAGCGCTTGCTGATTATTATTTGACTGATTACCAGCGTCGTACAATTATACTAGTACAGATGAACCTACTTTCGGCACCGATTTTGCTGGTCTTCTTTGGCTTCATCTATAGGAAACCACAATGAAAAACATATCAGGCATTTTCATTACGGTTATTAGTTTTTTTATTAGTACCGGAACGATTTTTTCTCAGGCTTCAGCATGTCCGCAGGTTACAGTTGCGCCGGTTCCTACTTCTTGTCCGGGAGATTGTGTAAGTCTTACTGCTACTGTTCAGGGTTCTGTTGCTACAACAAGCTATACCGTATCCGGCATTCCTTACAGTCCATATTCCTACACAACCGGAACACCCGTGCTTATTAATATTGATGATACCTGGTCGGGCATTATCAATATGCCATTCTGCTTCCAGTTTTTCGGGAATACATACAACCGGATTGTTATCGGGTCTAATGCAATTGTCACATTTGATCTTTCGCAAGCCAGTCAACCATGTCAATGGCCCATCAATAACCCGATTCCATCCAATCAAAATCCAATGAATGCAATCATGGCTCCATTCCATGATGTAGATCCTTCTGTGAGTACGCCTACTTTAGCAACTGATATAAACTGGAAAGTAGTTGGAACTGCGCCATGCAGGGAGTTTATTGTAAGCTGGAATGATATCGCTATGTTCCAGTGCAACAGCATAATTGCAACATCACAAATGGTTTTGCATGAAACCACTAATATTATTGATATCTATATCAAGGACAAACCTGTATGCACGGCCTGGAATGGTGCCGCTGCAATTGAAGGAATTCAAAATGCAACTGGAACGCTTGCTTATGTTGCGCCCGGAAGAAATTTTCCAACTCAATGGACAGCAACTAATGATGGAAAAAGATTTATGCCATCCGGAGCGCCACAATATTCGCTCAGCTGGACAGGACCTTCAGGAAATTTAGGAAACGCCAATCCGATCCTTGTTTGCCCGACAACAGCTTCTACCTATACCTGTACCGTAATTAATACAACTTGTGCAGGACCTGTAGTAGTAACGGCTACTACTACAGTAACGATGTTCCCGCAAATGAACATCAACACTTCCACAACAGTTGCAACTTGTAGTTTTCCTGATGGTTCAGCTACTGCAAATGCTACTGGAGGCACAGGAACATTATCCTACCAATGGATTGGCGGGCCTGCGGGCTCAACTTATCCCAATATTCCTGCCGGAACTTATTCCGTAATTGTTACTGATGTAAATGGTTGCTCTGATACAGCAATAGCAACAGTAACCAGTATAAACAATGTCATTTCGTCTGTCGCTGTCACCAACGTCCAATGCTTTAACAATAATGATGGTTCAATTGTGATAACTCCAGGCGGAGGCGTGCAACCACCGTATACCTATTCATGGAGCCCTGCCGTCAGCACGACTAATTCCGCTTCTTCTTTAACTCCCGGAAACTACACAGTGACTGTTACAGATGTAAGCGGATGTTATGGGACGATTACTGCAACCATAACAGAACCGGCATCTCTTGTTGTTTCTTCAACCGCTACTACTTCTACTGTTTGCCAGGGAAGCAGCACGCAACTTTCAACAACATCTATTGGTGGAACGCCGTCCTATACTTACAACTGGCAACCGGGTTCATTAACCGGAAGCACACAGAATGTTTCTCCGGCTTCAACAACTACGTATTCTGTATATGTTACGGATGCTAATGGTTGCAGTGACAGTTCAACAATTTCTATCAGCGTTGAGACAATTCCTGTTGCAGATTTTTCAGGTGATGTTCTTTCCGGATGCGCACCACTGTGTGTGAATTTCACGGATCTCTCCACGATTTCAGCGGGCGTTATTACTTCAGGCACATGGGATTTTGGTGACGGTTCGCCAATCGCCCAGTTACTGAATTCTTCGCATTGTTATACTACTGCAGGAATTTATCCGGTTACATTGAATGTTTCCAGCTCAGGCGGATGTTCAGCTTCTATTACATTTCCGTCCTACATCACCGTATTGCAAAGCCCTGTTGCTGCCTTCAGCGCTTCACCACAACCCACAACAATCAGCAATGCAGAGATTACATTTACAGATCATTCTTCCAACGCAATCACATGGAGCTGGAACTTTGGCGATCTTACAAATGCGACTTCTATGCTGCAAAATCCAACCTTCACCTACACGGAAGAAAATTGCTACCAGGTTGATCTTTCTGTTACATCAAATAATGGTTGTACAAATACCAGCACAAGAGAAATTTGTATTTACCCTGATATTACCATTTATGTTCCGAATGCATTCACCCCTGATGGTGACGGACTGAATGATGTTTTTATGCCGGTGCACATGGGAATTAACCCATCGGAATTTGAATTCTGGATCTTTGACCGCTGGGGCAACCTCGTCTACCATACAACAACCACCGGCAAAGGATGGAACGGAACGATGAAGGGTGAACCGGCTCAGGTGGACACGTATGTATGGAAACTTACTGCAATCGATGTTCTTGGATCGCTACATACTGAACATGGCATTGTCAACCTTATCAGGTAAATTGAATTTGCACTATAAAAAAGCGGCCCGGAACTATTCCTGCGCCGCTTTTTTATTGGAGTAATTCCAACGCAGGTTTTATTAAATTTGCCTCACCGCGCAGGCGGAGTTTTAACGCCCCAGGCATAATACAATCTAAATGCTATTTGACAAGCTTCTCAGAAAAAAACCGGTCGGGCTTTCTACGCACGACGCAGAAGAGCCTCACCATATTCCGATGGCAAAAGTGCTGACGCTGAAAGACCTTACGTTTTTCGGCATCGCGGCAATTATCGGTGCAGGAATTTTTTCAAGTATTGGCTCGGCTTGCTTTTCGGGCGGTCCCGCTGTAATTCTATTATTCATCATCTGCGCCATTGCCTGCGGATTTACTGCAATGTGTTACGCGGAATTCGCTTCACGTGTACCATTATCCGGAAGCGCTTATACCTATGCGTATGTTTCATTCGGTGAATTATTCGCATGGATCATCGGTTGGGCGCTCTTAATGGAATATTCAATTGGAAATATTTATGTCGCTTTTTCATGGAGCGGTTATTTTACAAATCTTCTTGAAGCATTGCATATTCATTTGGCGCCATGGCTGACTTCTAATTATACTGAAGCACATGCGGCATTTAATGGCAATATTTCAGGTGAAGAAATGACAGCATGGACTTCTGCGCCCATGTTCGGCGGACTACGGATTATTTTTGATCTTCCTGCTGTCGCGATCAATATCATTATCACCTGGCTGGTTATTGTGGGTGTGAAAGAATCGAAAAACGTAAGCAACCTGATGGTTATGATTAAGCTTGCGATTATCGCGCTGGTTATTTTTGTCGGTGCGTTTTATGTGGACATTGACAACTGGAAACCATTTATGCCAAATGGATTTCTTTCACATCTCGATGAGCATGGACAAGCAGTCGGTGTAATGGCTGGTATCGCTTCTGTGTTTTTTGCATTTATCGGATTTGACGCGGTTTCAACACTTGCTGAAGAATGTAAAAATCCGCAAAAAGATCTGCCACGCGGAATGATTTATTCACTCCTGATCAGCACCGTTATTTTTGTGGTGTTAACACTTGTTCTTACAGGAATGGTCAGCTATAAATCACTGAACGTATCTGATCCGCTGGCTGAAATTTTTGCATTAAAAGGAATGAAATGGATGTTGTATATCGTTTCTGTTTCCGCGGTTGTTGCTATGACAAGCGTAATTCTTGTTTTTCAAATGGGCCAACCACGAATATGGATGACAATGAGTCGCGACGGATTGATGCCGAAAAGATTTGCTTCCATTCACCCGAAATACAAAACACCAGCTTTCGCATCCATCATCACAGGTCTTGTTGTTGGCGTTCCGATCTTCTTTACCGACAGAAATTTTATTCTTGATTTCACCAGTATCGGAACCTTATTCGCATTTACACTTGTATGCGGCGGCGTCCTTACACTTCCTGCACGTACCGACGACTCAACAGGCAAATTCAAAATGCCGTATATAAACGCTAAATGGATTGTTCCATTAACTATTCTTGCTGCATTCGGAACCATATTCATTTTTGAACGAAGTTTTTTTACAGACATTTTTAATATTAATGCTGACAATGCCGTAAAAAGCATTCCAATGATCGCCTTCCTGGTTATTTGTGTAATTATGTCTGTGCTTTCCTTTGTAAAAAACTTTTCCCTCATTCCTACTCTTGGATTCCTTTCCTGCATTTATCTCTTTACCGGCTTTAATGTTGCGAACTGGAAATATTTTTTCATTTGGATGCTGATCGGACTTGTGATATATTTCTGTTACGGATTCAGAAAAAGTAAATTAAATACAAAAAGTAAAGTATGATTGCGCTGATTACGGGAGCAACTGCAGGGTTTGGAAAAGCAACGGCTGAATTATTTGCATCGAACGGATGGAATTTAATTCTTTGCGGCAGAAGAAAACTGCGCCTCGATGTTCTGGAAAAGCAGCTGAAAGAAAAATTCAAAGTTGAAGTCACTACGCTTTCTTTCGATATCCGGAATAATGATGAAGTGAAAAAAGCCATTGCTTCGCTGCAAGAAAAATGGACTGCGATCGATCTTTTACTTAACAATGCAGGCCTCGCTTCAGGTCTTTCAGGAATCCAGGATGGCAATACCGACGATTGGGAACAAATGATTGACACGAATGTGAAAGGTTTGCTTTACATGACGCGTTGTGTTGCGCCTTTAATGACTGCAAATAAAAAAGGACACATCATTAACATTGGTTCTATTGCAGGAAAAGAAGTGTATGCAAATGGAAATGTGTATTGCGCAACAAAACATGCAGTAGATGCATTGACAAAAGCTATGCGTATCGATTTGCTCGCGCATAATATCCGTGTTACACAGATTGCTCCCGGAATGGCTGAAACAGAATTTTCCATCGTTCGCTTTAACGGTGATGATGACCGTGCAAAATCTGTTTACAAAGGACTTGAACCACTGCGCGCAGAAGACATCGCCGAAACGGTTTGGTGGGTTGCGAATCGTCCTGCGCATGTAAACATCAATGATATTGTGATCATGCCTGCTGCACAGGCAAATTCAACAACGGTCATCCGCAAATCGTAGCATGAAAAAAAATCACAACTTCTTACCTCTCTTTTTATTCACAGTTTCTTTCTTCCTGTTTTCCTGTGGAAATAATATGATCAAAGTCGACCTGATCATTAATCACGCAAAAGTGTATACGGCGGATGGCGGCTTTGCTGTGCTCGAAAGCTTTGCTGTGCATGAAGGAAAAATAGTTGCCGTAGGAACGAATGAAAGCATTGCACTTGTTTACGAAGCAGATAGCATGCTTGATGTTGCAGGGAAAACAATTCTTCCGGGGCTGATTGATGCGCATTGTCATTTTGTAGGCTATGGACTTTCTTTGCAGGAATGCAATCTTGTGGGAACGAAATCTTTTGCGGAAGTGATTGAGCGCGTAAAAAAATTCGCTGCGACAAATAAATACGAGTGGATCGTAGGAAGAGGCTGGGACCAGAATGACTGGGAAATAAAAGAGTACCCGACAAATAAAATGCTGGATAGCCTATTTGCAGGAAAGCCGGTTATCCTGAAACGCATTGACGGGCACGCTGCACTTGTAAGCTCAGAAGGTTTACGACGCGCAAAGATCAATGATTCTACTTACGTTGCAGGCGGAGAAATCCTGCACACAATGACACTTGTGCAAGGATCTGCACATCATCCGCAATACACATCAGGCAAACCAACCGGAATTCTCATTGACAATGCTGTTGATCTTGTCGAGCGCGTAATTCCTCAGGCAGATTACCAGCGCATGCGCGAAGCAATTTTAACTGCGCAGGAAAACTGCCTTGAAGTCGGACTTACAACTGTCGATGATGCCGGGCTGATGAAATGGCAAATCGACATCATTGACACGCTGCAGAAAAAAGGTGAAATGAAAATGCGCATGTACGCTATGCTCAGCGACAGCCTGCCGAATTACATTCATTACCTCGCGCACGGCAAATACAAAACTGACCGCTTGAATGTGCGTTCCTTCAAATTTTATGCAGATGGCGCACTCGGGTCACGCGGCGCTTGTTTGCTTAAGCCTTACGACGATAAACCGGGCTGGAAAGGTTTCCTGCTGAATTCGCCTGCACACTACGAACAAAAAATGAAAGCGCTCGCGCAAAAAGAATTCCAGGTGTGCACGCATTGCATCGGTGATTCTGCCAATCGATTGATACTTTCTATTTATGGAAGAATATTTGCAGATTCTTCTTTCTTTAAGTTCAGTTCTGATCGTCGCTGGAGAATTGAACATGCGCAGGTGATTTCCCCGGGTGACATTTCATTATTTCAAAAATATAATGTCATTCCATCCGTTCAGCCCACGCATGCAACAAGCGATATGTATTGGGCGAAAGATCGTCTCGGAGCTGTACGTATAAAAACAGCGTATGCTTATAATGATTTGCTGAATGCCGCAGGGAAAATTGCACTCGGAACAGATTTTCCTGTTGAAAGTATTAATCCCATGTTCACATTTTACGCAGCCATCACAAGACAGGATCAGCAGCACTTTCCGGCTGGCGGATTTCAAATAGAAAATGCGCTCAGCAGAAGAAATGCTTTGTTGGGAATGACGGCATGGGCTGCGTATTCCAACTTCGAAGAAAATGAAAAAGGAAGCATTGAAGCCGGCAAGTTTGCTGATTTTATTATCCTCGATACAGATCCAATGACCTGCGCGACAGATAAAATTCCATCCATTAAAGTTTTAGCTACGTATATTGCAGGACAAAAAGTTTTTGAACGCGGTGATGCAAATTAAGCAGCTCTTCCTTTTCATTTTTCTTTGCTCCTTCACGGCAAAAGCAATTCCTCCTGCTCCGGCAGATATGGTAAAGCGTTATGGTTTCAGCGCTGGTCTTTCCGGAGTCGTTTCTTTTTTCAAAGCTGACACGCGTCACAGTGATCCTGCAAAAGCACGACCGGGAATGGGAGGCATTTTCAAAATGGAATTTTATCCTTCTACGAATGTTCACCTTCAATTCGGGCTCGAATTCATAAGCCAGGCGTGCCGTTTCAATACGTATTACTTTGCTCCAGGCTATTCCGAACATTACGATCGCACATTCGGATATACACACACGCTGCGCACATTAGAATTATATGTTCCCATCATTGCACGCATCGGATTATCCGGGCCGGAAAGCACTGCAAGAAATATTTTTTACGTGCTGGGTGGTTATGCACCTAAGTTCTTTCTGAACTCAAAAACATCCGTTAAAGAAACAGCAACAGGAAAAGATGTCTGGGGCGGCTCCACCGAACTTGAATACGAACACCAGTTTCTTGGCGCACAAACAGGGAATGTAATGCTTGCCGGAATTGGTTTCGATCACCGACGTGGTATGCAGGAAAAATTCATCAGCATCGAGATCATTTACCGTTACAACTTATCCCGTTTCATCTATCGCGGAAGAATGGGAATTGAAAACACCAACGAACTCTTCCTGAAAAACAGTTGTCTGAATGTACAAATCGGATATAGGTTTCAATGAGAAGAGGCATTACATTATAGGAAGGATTTAGTGTCCGCCGCGTCTGACACTAAATCCTTCCAAAAAGGGAATGTTCCATCTACAGGATGGTTAACTGCCAAATCTGAATCCCAGCTGTTGTCTTCCGGTTTCATTCTTGAGCTCGAACTCGGCAACGTCTTCCATCGTTAATGCGGAAAGCGCTTCTACAGTTCTTTCTGCAGATGAAAGTGATGCCATTCGTAAATGCTGGTTTTTTACTGCTTCACCAACAACCTGTCTTACTGCGCGGGCATTTCCAAAAAATTTGTCGCGGTTGTTATACTGCAACTCTAAGTAATTTCTCAAATGCGTTTCTGCTTCAGCTGTTGCGGTTAAGTTTTCTTTATCAAGAAGATTTTTTGCTATAGTCAACAGCTCATCTGATGTATAATCCTTGAAATCATAATTACGGTCGAAGCGTGATTTTAAACCCGGATTGGTTTGCATGAACTTGTACATATTGTCGGGATAACCGGCAACGATAACAGCAAACTGTCCGCGCAGATCTTCCATCTTCTTGAGTACAACTTCTACTGCTTCTTTTCCAAAATCATTTTCGCTTCCTTCGCCCAACGCATACGCTTCATCAATAAATAAAACACCACCTTTCGCCGCATCAATCCGTTCTTGTGTTTTCATTGCAGTCTGGCCGACATAACCTGCAACCAATCCCTGCCGATCTACCTCAATGATATGTCCTTTCTCAAGAAGACCAAGTCCTTTGTAAATTTTTGCGATGATTCGTGCAAGTGTTGTTTTTCCTGTACCCGGATTTCCGGTGAACACAGCATGCAATGAAAAACGATTCAGTACTTCCTTTCCTGTCTCACGGTAAAAACGAACAAGTTTCACCAGCTCCGTTATTTCAGCTTTGATATTGCTCATCCCCACAAGCCCGTTCAATTCATCCAATGCCTCACGCAGCATTTTTTCATTGATGCCAAGATCCGGGCGCTTCTTTTTTCGTCCGCCGAATGCTGATTCAATATCGGACAACTCAATAGTGGACATTGCTTCTTTGCTCAGGTCAGCCAGATTAGCTTCCTTCATCAAACGCAGTCCCATATCCATTTTCGCTTCTTCCAGCACACCGATTGCAAGACGTGCATTTCCAAATGAATTATCACGTACGCGATACACTTCGATAAATTGTTCAGCAAGAAATTTCTTCGCCGCTTCAGTAAGTGTTACACCTTTTTTATCTGACGACAACAATGCGATATCAAGTAATTCATCCGGCAGGTAATCATCGAAATGATAATAATGCGAAAAGCGTGATTTTAATCCGGGATTGGATTCAATGAACGTATCCATCTCTTTTGGATAACCGGCCACCATCACCGCAATATCACCGGGACCATCAGACATTTCTTTCAGCAGAATTTCAATTACTTCTTTCCCGAAATCTTTTGCATCATCACCTTGCCGTGCGAGCGCATAAGCTTCATCCACAAATAAAATCCCACCACGTGCAGACTCAATTGCTTTACGTGTTTTCGGCGCAGTTTGTCCGATGTATTCACCAACAAGATCTGCACGATCCACTTCCACTACATGTCCTTTGCTGAGCATGCCCATTTTTTTGTAAATCTTTCCGAGCATATTTACAACAGTAGTTTTTCCCGTTCCCGGGTTTCCTGTAAATACGCTATGGAGGCTCAGCTTTCCGCTTTCTTCAAAACCTTTTTCCTGGCGAAGCTTGATAAAGTTGAGGTAATTAATATGATCGCGGATATTTTTTTTGATCTCGGTTAATCCAGTCAGTCCATCCAATTTTGCCAGCAGCTCATCCATTGTTTCTTCCGCAGGCTTTGTTTCTGTCTGCACCGTTGCAGTAGTTGCATCACCACCGGTAGAAACCAATCGTTGTCCGCCGAGAATTAATTGCGGCACACCTTCCTCCTCTTCACTTCCGGCAGCAAATTCCACCATGGCGATCATCGTATCCATGAAAATAATTTCCACAGCATATTTTTCATCTTTCCACGAACCCGGAACTTCATTTCCCCAGCCAACATCAAACGTATATGAAAAATCCAGCTTTGAAGCTTCTACCTTTCCTTCGCGCTGTACTTGTCCTTTCAGCTGGTAGGCATCATCGAAAAAGTTAAAGAATAATTCGTACTGCCAGTCTACGTTTACTTTGTTTTTAATTTTCGCTTCAACCCAAACGTATTGTGTGGTTTCTCGTTTTATCGATTTTAAATAGCGACGCTCCGGTTTTTCCCACGAATTAAAATCACCCACATACAGTTTAATATATTCCACCTCGAAATATGGATTTGTTTCTACTGTAACTTTTGCAACTTCATTGATCACGAATTTTGTTTCCGAAACCAACTCATTATCGATATATGCTTCCCAGGAATATTCTCCTTTTTTCCAATACGCTCCTTCTGCTGCATTGCCCCATCCATCGCGTATGTAAACTATATTTTCATCCATCTTAACATCGCGTGTGGTTTCGAGCGAGCACATTTCTTTTTTCACTCCACCGGCGAGGTCAAAGCATTTCAGCATCGTGGTGCAGGACCATGCTTCTTCATCAAATAATTTATTATAAAATGAAAATTCAACGCGGATATAAGTGGTTTCTGCTTTATCAAAAACTTTCCGGTATTTTTTTGTCGAGCCTGCCATCCATTCATCAGAAGCAAACGTGCGCAATTCTTTCGATTTGTATTTCTTCACGGATTCAAAAATTATTTATCGATTTATTTCTTTTTCGCTTGTTGAATTTTCTGTAGTTTTTCCACATCGATTTTATCCTGCAAACGGGAGGTTGAAATTTTGGATAAAATTAAATGGTTTAGATGTATGAACGGAATAGCTATACGATCTATATCTGCCGAAATCCTTTGCTCCCAGGCTTCATCAAATTTAACAGCAGAAATATGCGTCATAAAATCAATTTTAAACGGCTCTTCGCCATCTGTAAAAACTACCGGAATAGTAAAATCAATTTTTTCCAAAGCTTCTAATACATCATCGGTAACATTCAAGCTTTTCAGTACCTGTATTAATTTTTGTTTATTCTGACCATTTTCCGGTTTGAGCCAGAGATCAATATCCCCGGTTGTTCTTCTGTATCCATAAAAGTTGACGGCATATCCGCCTACAACCAAATATTGAACGTTTAATTTATTCAATTCGGAAAGCAGTGTAGCGGTGTAACTATCAAATATGTTCATCTGAACCGCTGATTATTCTCACTGTATGCACTTGTGGAAGGTTATCCGGATCGTATCCATGCATACCGTAAGCGATATTAATTGATTGCCGCATCTGCTCCAATATCTCTTGTGAGGTAAGCAACGCCATTTGCTGCAATTCATACGCTTCCTGTTCCTCAAAAGAGCCAAAAAATTTAATTTCACGGGATTTATATTTCCCCGCAATTTCATTCGCCTGATTATTTTTAAACTTCCGTTTAGACATGAGATTACTTACTTTCTTTTCTGAAAGAGCAGCATGAAATTAAGAAAAAAGACCGTGAATTAATGCTTAATTAAAGTAAAAAGTGCGGAATGATTCTCGTATAATCTGCATAATCCCGGCCTGCCGTTAATTTATTGTTTTGCAATTTCCGGCAGGTTTGAATTATAATATCTCCACGTAACGAAGACCCTCATCTGTCAATGCTACAACAGGGCATTCACCGGTTTTCCATTTAAAAATTTTTCCTTTTTTCTGCACATTTTTTCCGAACAATCCAAAATCATACAGTGAAAGGAATTTTTTATTTTTTGCAATACTCTCCATACGCACTTCCACGTATTCTTTGCGCACGAGATTATCAACTGCCTCGCTTAGCCGTTCTCCCATTAATGAAGGATCTGCATCCGGCACCTGGTGATTTGCAACCATCGTCGTAAATAAACGATCCGCATCTAACACGCCGCCGCCTTCCATCTTCAGCCACTTCATTACCTGGCGTTGCAAAACTGTTAAACGGTGTTTCTCACTTCTGTTTACTGACATCGTTTGAAAAATTTAGTGTCCGCCGCAGCGGAGGGTGACTTGGTGTCCGCCGCGGCGGAGGGTGATTGAAAATAAAAAAATGAATCGTAAATAAATTTATTTAAGAAGACCAGTGATTGGCTGACCGGTACAGCCATCGGGAAATTGAATGTTAAGCATCATACAAAGTGTGGGCGCAATGTCGGTGATGTTTTGATTGCCTTCGCTGTTACCGTTTTTTATTTTCCAGCCCCACCAATAAAGCGGAACATGCGTGTCATAATTCCACGCTGATCCATGCGAAGTGCCGGTTTTTCTTCCCCAATCGCTGAGCCAGCCAGGTTCCATCACGACACAAACATCTCCTGAACGGCGGAAATTAAAACCGTTTTGCACCTGCATCTTCGGCGATTCGGTGTATTGATTTGCGGAAATATCAGCTTCTGTCAGGCAACAGGCAACTCCTTTAAAACCCATGAAATAATCAGCAACAAATTCCTCCACTTCTTTTCGTTTAATTCCTTTTGCCTCCATTTTTTTATGATCAAGAAAAACCTGGTCGTTGCTGAAAGAGCTCAAAAGCGAATCGCCGTATTTTTTTACCAGCGTTTTCTCCAATGAATCGATGCATTTTTTTTCTTGGAAATAACCGGCAGGAATACGCTGATCTTTTAGAAATTCCGGAGTTTCCACTACACCATGATCTGCCGTCAGAAAAACCACTGTGTTATTTTTACCCACCCAGCTATCGAGGAAACGTAAAAAATCAGCCAGCTCTTTATCAAGACGTATGTAAGTATCTTCAATTTCTCTGCTCGTCGGACCATACTTGTGGCCAATATAATCAGTAGAAGAAAAGCTGACGCAGAGAAAATCCGGGTACTCATTCTTTCCGAGATTCTCTCCTGCAATTGTAGCTTCTGCAAAATCTTCGGTAATAGAATTTCCAGATGGGGTAGAACGTATCAATCCGTATTTTCCGTTCTTCTTATTAAGAAAAAGCTCAGGAAGCATATGCGGAAAAACAGGAGCTGTTTCGCCGGCAAAAAGGCCTTCGTATTTATTGTTGTCAGCAATACTTTCTGTGTAGAGCGAAGAATCCATCATCAGCTCCCAATTCTTTGATAAATATTGGTCAGAAAGTTTTTTGCCGTTAAAATCCTTCACCCATTGTGGCAATTCTTTGCGGTAGTAAGTGCTGGTGATAAAATATCCTGTAGAATCATCATACCAGTATGCGCCATTCGCAGTATGTCCGGCAGGAAGAATTGCAGAACGGTCTTTCAATGCAATGCCAATTACTTTTGATTGATTGTTTGTTGCCAGGTGAAGTTGATCGCCGACTGTTGTTGTAAGCATTCTTTTAGGTGAGCGTTTTCCTTCTTCGGCATCGGTGCCAACTGGTTTTACATCTTCATCGGCGGCACAATACACAAATCCATTTTTTTCTTTGTCGTACCAATCGTTTGCAATAATGCCATGCACTTTCGGTGTTGTTCCTGTATAAATAGAAGTATGCCCAGGACCAGTAAATGTCGGAACGTAATTATAATTCGTATTCCTGCAATTGTAACCTTCATTCAGCAACCGTTTGAATCCGTCATTGCCCAATTTATCCCAGAAACGATACACATAATCAAAACGCATTTGGTCAATAACAAGTCCTACTACAAGCTTTGGTCTTGCAGGATCAGTTGTAGCTGTAGCAGAAGATGTTTTTCCGGTCTGCGCAAGAATGGCTGCAGTGAAAGCGATGATGACGATAAATGTAAATGCGTACCTCATTTTTAGTTCGGAGTTCGGTCCGTAGGACTCCTACGGAGAGTTTTGGGTTCGGGGTTTTAGGTTAGGAGTTTAGTTTTTTTTGATGAGGAAGGCTAAAACTAAAAGGCATAGCGTTACGCTGATTAAAACATTTGCAGCGCCGATCATGACTTGACCGCGTCGGAATAGTTCAACCGTTTCAAGGCTGAAGGTTGAAAATGTGCTGAAGCCCCCGCAAAATCCGACAACAACAAACATGCGCAGATTATTATCGTGCAGTTTTGTTGCGAAAACTGAAAGAGCAATTCCGATAATCAAACAGCTCAATACATTTGCAATTAATGTTGCGATCGGAAATGTTGATTCGGAAAATTGCTTTACGCCCAATGAAACTCCGAAGCGTGCAAGACTGCCGAGTCCACCACCGAGAAAAATCAATGCTATTGTTTGGAGCATGCTGTAAAAGTAGGGAAAATGCTTTGTAAAGAGGGGCAGAAAAAGGTGGAGGCAGGCAGCAGGAAAAGAAGTGCAAGCGGGAGGAGGTAGGAAATTATAATTAGACGTTTGAATTTCCTTGACAAGAGGGGCAGGAATCCGCCGCGGCGGAAGGGGCAGGAAGCAGGAAAAATCTTAATGAGAAGTTTCTAAGCGATAAAAGTGCCTCTTATTTCCAAACAGGAATAAATTTTTCATAAAGCAAAAACAAAATAATTCCCCAAAACGCGCCGATTAAACATCCGACCAGCAAATCAAACGGAAAATGTACGCCGACGTAAATTCTGCTCCAGCAGATCAGCAGCGACCAGAAAAATAAAAGCGACCAAGGCCAGCGTTTTTTTACCGGGCGAAATCCTTTTGTAATTCCGGAGATCAGCCATAAAAATGTGGCGAGTCCAAAGGTGTTGGAAGCGTGGCTGGAAACAAATCCGTAATTGCCTCCACAACCAACTGGTGTGATCACCTGTTCTGTGATGGCCGGATCATGGCAAGGGCGTAAACGTTTGACATTGGTCTTTAAAATATTGGCTGACTGATCGCAGAGAATGGTGAGTGCAATAATCATTCCTGCGATCATAATTGTTTGTTTGCCGAAACGTTTCCAGAGTAAAAAAAGCAGAAATGCATAGAGCGGAATCCACAGAATTCTTCCGGTTATGTAAGGCATAATTACATCAAGCAGACCATTTCTGCAATGATGAATGGTTAAGAAAAGGGAATGATCGAAATTGTTGAGAGATTCCAGCATTACAAATTCCAAAGTAGGTTCTGATAAGATGTACAAGATACGATTTTGCAAAAATCCGGCCTGAAAACTGAAGATCATAAATAAAAAAGGAGCGAAAATAAATTCGCTCCTTTTATTATTCCTGTTGCAACCGATTAGTGCAATGTCACGCTTGTAAGAGTAAATTTATCAACGCTGCTGAAAAATGTATCAACATCCTCACGATAAACTAATCCTAAACCTCTTTTGTAATATTCTTTCTGCAATAATGCATTGCTGCTGTTAAATTCAGAAATTTCAATCAAACCTGTATAAGTGCAATTCGCAGTTGTAACAGAAGCACTGGCGTTCGTTACTTTTCGTGTATTGCTTCCAAATGTCCAGCTCTGATTTAAAGTCGGAGTATTCGGAATGTACAGGTATTCTGTATTGTTATTTGTGTCGTAATAATAAATATCATGGTTCGAAGCATTGTCACGCAGTTCAAGTGCAACACCATACATCGTGCTTGATGATTCATTGACACTTGTATAAACAACAGCGTTATGCGTAACAGTCGGGCCAACCGTTAAAGAAGGATGAACGGACTGTGATTGATTGGCAATTACATAGCTGTAATTCCAGTTATCCGCAGCTACCAAAGGGAAAAATGTTGTTCCGCCATTACCGGCACAAAGCGTGTTTACTACAGGAGCTACTGGTGTTACGGGAGCTTCTGGTTCTTCTTTTTTACAAGCTACAATTGAAATTACTGCTACAATTGTTGCGCTCATGATAAATTTAAATCCTGTTGTGTTCATGGGGTTAAGATTTTAGATTAGTTTTTACAAGAACATTTATTCTTGTTTAATTATGCGGCAAATATAATATATTTCATTAAAAAAAACAACGCGCGCAGCAGATCAGATTATGAGTCATTATCCGTCTTCTTTTTGCTTTCTTCCGGGAGGGAAAATGACTTTTTGCTGGACGCCGATAAGGAGAAACGCTGCGATGGTTTTCCCGTTAAGAATTATTAACGGGTTTCAGTTGCATCATATATATATCCAGATTATAAGCCCTAATTTTACTTGTATGAAATTCTTCTCCGACTTCGGCAAAGGAATCACCTTCCACTTCAAAGCGTTTCAATTCATCGCACAACATAAGTTGTGGGGATATTTTATTTATCCCATCGCCTTTATGGTAGTGCTTTGGCTGATCGGGTTTTGGTCTACATTTTCATTGGGAAGGCAACTTGCAGATTATATTCTTTCACTCATTAAAATAGACGATCCGGGAGAAGGCTGGCTGCATTGGCTGAATATCACACTCGGTTTTGCGATCGGCTTGATTCTGAAAGTGCTGTTGTTTTTTATTTTCAGCGCCTTTCTTAAATTTATCGTGCTCATCATTTGTTCACCAATCATGGCATTATTATCGGAGCGTGTAGATGAAATACTTTCCGGCAATAAGTTTCCTTTCAGCTTCAGACAATTAATCCTTGATATTTTCAGAAGTCTGCGCGTTACATTCAGAACTTTATTTTTCCAAACGCTGATTTTTATCGTGTGCATTTTCATCGGATGGATTCCCGTTATCGGCGCCATCGTTGTTCCTTTCTTATGGATTACCGGCTTTTATTTTATGGGCTTCAATATGATGGATTATACGTATGAACGCCGTAAAATGAATATTTCGGCAGGAGCAAAATTCACACGAAGCCATAAAGGAATCGCAATCGGTAACGGAATGATTTTTTCCCTTTTACTGTGGATTCCGTTTCTGGGAATCTCCCTCGCTCCTATTCTGTCTGTAGTTGCAGCAACATTAGCTACCATTAATGCAATGGAAAAAGATTCGCCCAAGAATTAATGTGCTGATTTGCGAATGAGTTAATGTACCAAGGTTCTTTCAACACCATTAACTTTGTATTTTCATTATCCCATTTGCAAATTTGCGAACTTGCACATTTGCACATTTAAAAATTTGCACATTTAAAAAGTCGCTTTATGGTTCGCATCTCCGCCGTTTCTTATCTCAACACAAAACCATTTTTACACGGACTTGAAATTTCTCTTGTAAAAAATATTTCCATCAGCCTTGATATTCCGTCTGAATGTGCACGCAAACTGCTCGAAAACGAAGTTGATCTTGGTTTAATTCCTGTGGCCGTTATTCCGCAGCTAAAAGAAGCGCATATTCTCCCTTATTTCTGCATTGGCGCAGATGGCCCTGTTGAATCAGTGAAATTATATTCGCAGGTGCCACTTGCTGAAATCAAAACCATAATCCTGGATTATCATTCGCGTACTTCCGTTACACTTGCGCGGGTTTTGGCCAATGAATACTGGCAAATTTCTCCGGATTGGAAAAAAGCAGAAGCCGGTTTTGAATCTTCCGTTTCGGGCACTACGGCAGCAGTAATTATCGGCGACAGAACCTTTAAGCTGAATGGTACGTTCAACTATGAGTTCGATCTTGCAGGAGAATGGAAAAAAATGACCGGTCTGCCTTTCGTGTTTGCCTGCTGGGTAAGTAATAAAGCGCTGGACGAAAATTTTAAATTGGAATTTAATAAAGCTTTAGATGCGGGTTTACAGGATATTGACACCGTTATTAAAGAAGAATCACCAAAATACCTGCCTTTTGATGTTGAAAATTACCTGCTCCGGTCTCTTAAGCTCAGACTGAACAAACAAGGTGAGGCCGCGATTGCCCTGTTCCTAGACAAAATGAAACAGCTGCCACCCCTGCCCTGAAAAATATCGCTGCTGTTGATTATATTTGTTTTCCATTCCTCAATACCTGTTTATGAAAAGAGCAATCTCAATTTTAGGAATTTTCATTTTCCTCTTCGCTGCCACGCTGTCGGCGCAAAATGTAATTGATAAAAGCACCGATGAGGTAAAGCTTTTCAACGCTTCGCAGACATTTAACATGGGCGATTATGTGAAGTCTGTAAACCTGTATAAGGAAGTGCTGGCTAATAAGCCAAACGATGCAAATATCATTTTCCATATAGGAGAATGTTATTTCAACATGCGCGAGCCGGACAAAGCGCAGGAGCAATTTGAAAAAGCAAAATCCATCAATGAGAATGCGAATCCGGCGCTTCGATTTATGCTGGGGCGTTGTTACCAGATGAAAGGACAAACCGATGCAGCAATGACGGAATATTCAGCAGCGCGATCGGCGAATATTGGAAATGTGCAGCGCTTGAAGGAGATCGATTATTATTTTGCGCAATGCCAGACTGCAAAATCATTAATGGCAACACCAAAACCGGTTACTATTAGCAATTTGGGCGCTGGCGTAAATTCGCCTTATGATGATAAACGTCCATCATTTACTGCGGATATGAAAACGCTTATTTTCACTTCACGCCGCCCTGATGGAAAAAACGCTAACCAGGACACAGAAGGTGATGGCGGAAACTTTGAAGATATTTATACTGCAAACTGGGATTCTGTAAAAGGTGGTTGGGGTGATGCGGAGCTTGTAAAAGGCGCTGTAAATTCCGAAGGACACGATGCGGCCTGTAGCATTTCGCCTGATGGAAAACAAATGTTCTGCTATCTCAATAATGAGCAGGATGGTGGCGCAGGCGATATTTACGTTTCCAAAAAAAGCTCTTCAGGGAAATGGGGCACACCGAAAAATATTGGTAAAGGAATTAATACAAGCTATTTTGAAGATGGCGCTGTGCTTTCACCGGATGGAAACACACTTTATTTCATGAGCGAGCGCGGACAGGATCTTCCCTATAAAGGACAAAAAGGTTATGGCCACAGCGACATCTGGGTGGCAACGAAAAAAGATAAAACCACCTGGAATGAACCGGTAAATATCGGACCGGTTATCAATACAGAATATGATGAAGGCGGAATTTTTCCGGCTGCTGATGGCAAAACACTTTATTTTTCA
>JBDSHN010000116.1:0-134504 GCA_039918435.1 Bacteroidia bacterium
CGTTTCTCGAAATCGTTGTAAAGCTTATTGATCTTCGGCTTAATTCTGTCAATCGTATGTGAAACGTTGATCAATCGCTGCTCGATATCTTTGAAATAAACACGCACTTCGCGTTTCATTTCGCGGAATTCAAATTCTTCAGCAAGCGTCGCGTCGTCGAGCAATTGTTTGATATCATCTTTCGAAGAGAACGCGCTGGAAAGTTTATCCGCTTGTTCTTTGATACGATCAAGAAGCGCTTCGCAACCAATGAGCATTTCACGGAAATTATCCTGCTCATTTTTCACCAGCTCATTCAGCTGATCGATCGTGTCTTCGATCTGCGCCTGTAATCCGCGCAGCTGTGAGCCGATATCGCTTTTGTGCTTGAAGAATTGCGTGTGGTACCAATGGCGAAAATCTTCCATCGTTTCCAATTTCAATCCAAGCAGCAAAACAAGATCGTTGAATGTTTTTTGGATCTGCGAAGGATTGATGGCAGTATGCACTTCCCGCTCAAGCATGTCGCAGAAATTTTCCGCATAGGAGCTGAGCTGGTATGTTTTTTCCTCTATATTTTTGTCGAGAAAATGGCGCAACAAGCGGTGAAGCGTTTCATCGTACTTCTGCGTTTCTTCTCCCCGCGCCGAAGCCATTCCGAGATCAATATAAACCTGCTTGATGGTGTCGACGATGATGCGTTCAGGAAACGTGCGCTCGATGGTGCCGGCGCGTACTTTCTGAAAAAGCGCAAGCACGATAAGTCCATCTTCCTGTCGTGGAACCAACAAATCGTATCTGTCGCGGAGGATTTTCGGGAAGTGCAGTTGCCGGCCTGTGCGGAGGGCGGGTGGAATAAGAGACAATTGTTCCATAAGCATACAAAAATATCAGAATTGGCGAGGGATTCAGGCGATGTTGAAATGTTGTTAATAGTCTGTGTTATCGGGTGAAAAGTCGGGTGAAATGTTGAAAAGATTGGGGCTAAATAGGTTGGAAAAACGCGCAGATTTGTTATTTAAAATTAGAGGGTAGGGAAAATGGGTTAAATTGGGAAATCAAATGGCTTTTAATTATTTAGGTAAATAAAATTTTTAATGATCCCCAATGATTCCAATAAGAATTTGATTTCTTTCTCTGTCTGAATTTTTTATCAACAACTCCTTTCTCCTTTCCACATATTTCTATCTTTACCCATATCTTACAAGTTGTATTATAATTCTTTTCTTTTTTTTATTAATAAATATATCTATGTCAAACATTAAACTTTTCGAAAATCAAAAGGTACGTTCAGAATGGAATCAAAAAGAAGAGCAATGGTATTTTTCTATCATTGATATTATTGAGGTTTTAACAGACAATGGTCGCCCGAGAAAATACTGGAGTGACCTGAAAAAGAAACTGTTACAGGAAGGTTATAATGAGTTGTCCGAAAAAATCGGACAACTGAAAATGCAATCTGCTGACGGGAAGTTTTACCTTACCGATGTTGCGGATACGAAGACCATGTTGCGCATCATCCAATCCATTCCCTCCCCAAAAGCAGAACCATTTAAAATGTGGCTGGCGCAAGTCGGATACGAACGCTTAGAAGAAATTGAAAACCCGGAATTAGCAACACAACGTACAAGAGAACTTTATAAATTAAAAGGTTATCCGGATGATTGGATCGAAAAAAGAATGCGCAGTATTGCCATTCATGAAGAATTAACTGAGGAATGGAAAAATCATGGCGTAAAAGAGCATAAGGATTACGCTATTCTTACCTCTGAAATTTCAAAAGCTGCATTCGGATTAACACCGAAAGAATATAAAGATCTGAAAGGTTTGAAAAGTCAGAATCTGCGCGATCACATGACGGATCTTGAATTGCTTTTTTCAATGCTCGGCGAAGCATCGACGACAGAAATTGTCAAGACACAGCATCCAACCGGATTTATTAAAAATAAAGTTGCCGCAAAACAAGGCGGAGAAATTGCCGGAAATGCGAGAAAAGCACTTGAGCTAAAAACCGGCAAAAACATCATCACCAAAACCAACTATTTGCCGGAAGCGAAAAAGA
Source organism: Bacteroidia bacterium (assembly GCA_039918435.1). GTDB lineage: Bacteria > Bacteroidota > Bacteroidia > Palsa-965 > Palsa-965. The sequence goes on from JBDSHN010000116.1 coordinate 2,042, forward strand.
AAAAGGCAATTGATTCAGGCGGGAAGAAAAAATAGCTTCAGATCTTTCCACCCTCCTCTATTAAAGCCTCCATTTTGCAGATTTCAACTGTTTTTCGAGCTGGGATCCCCCTAAAAACTACCTGATTAATACCAAACTACCGTTCATTCATCGGAAATTTCGCAACTTTAGTCCATGACAGACCCTGCGTCAATACTGGACTGGTTTTCGGCTGACGAAAAACAAATGCTTCAGAAGCTGGAGACACAACGTATCGTGCTCCGTCGTAAGCCAGTTTTATGGGTAGTTTGCTCTGTTGTTTTCATCCTTGTCATCGGGTCTATGATTGTGGTGCACGAGATGACAAAATACCAGGATGCTGCATGGCCAGTTGTGATCATGCTCATTTTTACGCTTGGGTTTTTCGGTAGTGTAGCGTGGCTTTCTTTTAAATTTCCTGAACGCGAAACAATTTCATGGAAATACAAACGCATGATGTTGCGCAGGCTCGTTCCTAAAATTTTACCAGGATGGGTTTCTTCTTCTTCGCATCGCCTCATGAACGAAGATATTCGGAAAAGTGGTCTGTTTCGTGACAAGGCAAATCGCATTGCACGGGAAGATTATTTATTCGGGCCGGCAGAAAAGGTTGTTGCTGAAGTTTACCAGATTGCACTTGAGGTGGAGTCGAACAATAAAAGCGCAAAGGGAATCGGCATTATGGAATTGCCGAACAATCATTTCTATGGGTTTTTTTATCGTGTGCATTGCCCGGTAATTTTTCCGTGTGACGTTTGGGTTTTTCCACGGCAGCGAAAAATTGACGGAGAAGTAGATGACTGGGCAGAATTATCGGAAGGAAAATATGCACACAGCACGGCAAGAAAAAATATCAAAACAGGGGATGCCGAATTTGACGAGCATTTTTCCGTTTATACAAATGATGTTTCCAGGGTAATGGATATTCTTTCGCCAAAACGCCGCCAAAACCTGGTGGAAGTGGACAGATTATTTTCCACCGCATGCGCCATTTCGTATACAGAAAACAAAGTGTATGCTATGATCGGATTCGCAAATGACCCACTCGATATCCGGATGAAAAGAGAAATTGGCGAAACACTCCTGCATCAACATGGCGAAGAGCTGAGCAGAATGAAAGATGTGGCTATGCTTGTATCTGCAATTTAAATGCAGCATTAATTTTCCACATAAAGTTTTTGAACCTTCACCTGCTCCAAAGAGGAAACACGGAGGAAATAAATTCCGCTTTCAAACCCACTAATATCCGTCGCGAAACTCATTCCCCCCATTGTGTTTCCAATCTCTTTTTTCTCAAGTAATTTTCCATTCACATCTTCTATCTGAATTACAACATCGTGTTCTGTTACCGGAAAATAAATTGTAATAGCATCTTTCGCCGGATTCGGATAAACGCTTATTGAACCTGCATTTGAAAATGGATCAATGCCCGTTGTAAGAATAGTAATGACTACAGTTGCAGTATCCGATCCACAGCCGTTTGATGAAGTCAGTATGACGGTGTATGTTCCGTTTGCATACGAATGGGTTGGATTTTGCTGCATTGAATTTTGCATATCACCAAAATCCCATGCCCATGCAGAAGAATTTTGAGAGTTGTCTATAAATGCAACTGAAGAACCCGTAACTGTGTATGTGAATGCTGCGGTTGGATCCGGTAAGATCTGCACGAGAATTGAATCATTTGCAAAAGCTCCGCACCCATCCGTAATGCTTACATAAAACATACTATCCTGCGATGGACTAACCATTACACTACTGTTTGTTCCAAGTCCGTTTGACCATTGGTAGCTGTAAGTTCCATCGCCTCCTGTTGCGTTTGCATTGAGCGTTGTATTAGCGCCGTCACAGATAAGCATGTTTCCTGTAATGTTAACCTGCGGAGTTGAAACGGTAATGGAAACAGAGCCAAGTGTATCATTTCCCGGATTTCCATCAAGCTGGAATGAGGTGAAAGCAGTGAAATTATAAGTTCCGCTTGTAGTCATGTTAATGTTTCCCATCATTACATCAGCGTAACTGCCCGGTGCAAGTGGATCGCCATTATTCCTGGAATTATCATTGATTAACACCGTTAATGTTTGTGTTATTACTCCGGTAATTTCAACTGTTACCGTCACTGTGTCGACTGTAAAATCTATAAATGAATTGCCTGCATTAAGCACTCTTACAATCACCGGCTCATTGGCTGAATAACAACTTTGTGGTAGTGGATTGATTAAGGCTATAGGACTTGGATCCGAAGGAAAAATTTCATCTGCACCAATATCCGGGATAGTGCCACGCACCTGATTGTCAATATCCACTGCTACCCATGGAAGCGATGTACCAGCAGCATTCAACGCTGAATTCAAAATGTGTAAGTCGGATGCAGTAGCAAAAGATGGATCAACATTAAGTGAAAGCGCATCAGAAGACATAGCAGCTTGCCAATTGGCCAATGTTGTATAAGCAGTTGCGTTTCCTTTTCCAATGAATCCGCGTGTGGGATACGTAATAAATAAATCGTTGTAATCCGAAACAGAACCGGAGTTTCCGATCATGTTTGCCGTTGGTGCAACAATGCAATAATGCGAAGCCGGACTTACCTGTGCTGCGGCGCTGTTTAAAAAAACATTGTTTCGTATATTGATTACCGGGCCGGAAGTTGTTCCGGATTCAAAACAAGCGCTTGAAATAAGAAGTGAGGCGGTATTGATGCTGACATTATTAAAATCAACATTTATTTCGCTTGCAGCAGAACCACCACCAGTGCTTTGCACATAAATTCCTATTACCTGGTTTGTTCCTGAGCCTGCACCGTTATACGATGAAGAAATACCTGAAACGAAATTGTTGAAAATATAAAGCTGGTGCGTTCCACTCGTGCGTACAGCAGCAGAAATTCCGGTTACGTTGTTGGTTGCAGCTAAACTGTTGTTATGAATATTGCGGATTTTATTTCCATAAATATTGGCCATGCCCCACGCGTCTTCTACGCCTATTCCTGTACAGACTGCATTTCCATTCACGCTCACATTCCTCACGAGGTTATTAATAATTCCAACAGCATATTGATTTCCCACATAAATACCATAAGCTAGAGACGATCCGTTTCCAATATCATCTGCCATAATACCGCCAATGATGCAATCGGTAATGGACGTACTCGAATCTGGTAAGGATGCATCACCCGAAAGAACGATTCCGGAATATGAATTAGAAATATTAAGCGATTGAAAAAGGTTGAATGAATTTGATCCCCAAGAGGTAGATAATATCCCTGTTGTCGTTTGTTCTATTGCTATTGAATTTACATTCTGGCGATCGAGCATGATAGTAAGATTTATGAACCCACAATTCCTTGTTCCTTTTACAGACGATGAATTGGTGATCAATAAACCGCGGTCAACGTTTGGCGTAGATGAAGCAATTACAATCTTGCCTGTAGATGTACTTAATGAAGTATGATGTGTGCCGATAAGTCCGATCACCGGTTCATTGGTAATACCAATTGCTGTTAATGAGCTTTGCGTGGCACAATATCCTGCTGTTGCTCCAGGTGAGCGAATAATTGCTGATGTTCCCGAAGGTTCAAAATGAATGCTTGTCAGAATGCTCGAATTATTTACCGATCCAATAAGTATTGGAAAAAAATTGTTTCCATGCTGTGGCGTTTCATCATACACGGAATCAATAAGAGAAAAGACAACCGTACCTGTTCCGCTTACGCCTCTATGATTCAGATCGGCAACGGCTTCGCTTAGGTTGTAATAGTCGCCGTTGATTCCGACAGTAAAAGTTACAGGAGCAAAAAGTGCAGGAGGCGCTCCGGGCAAAAAGCGGAAAAAGCGTGAAGGCCACATATTAAACGCAGACAACATTCCATTTCCGGTATAGGCAGATCCAGTTACTGCATCTATATATTCACCGTTTCCGCCAATTGCGCTTTTAATTCCTATTGATGCGGATTCATTTGTGTTGGAAATTCCTGTCGGAGCTGCACCATAACGGAATTCGATCTTGTCACCTTGCTCGTATAGTATAACTTGGAAATTCAACAACGCGGTTGAACCCGAATAAAAGGAATTGACATCTGTCCATTGAATAGTAAAAGACTGGTTTCCTGTGGTACCTTGAAGTTGGTACAAAATGGAGCCTGTTCCGCTTTGCACATTCAGATCATCCCACCAAGGCGCTAAAACTGTATTCGGTGCTGATGATGAATACAAATCCATATTATTCGCGCTAGCAGAAATGCCCGTAAAAGCCACTATGCCGTTTGTGCTCGCGCCAATAGTTGAATATGCATTTCCCAAATAGTTGAATGTGAAACCAATCGGGATAAGATCTTGGAAAGCATTATCACCGGAAGCAGAAGATAAAGTAGCGCCACCAGCTATTGATATAAGAGTATATGCACCGCTGAATGTCGATCTTGTCAAGAGCGGTTGTGAAAAACCTGCCATGGAAAAAATCAACATAAAAAAAGTCAGCGTTAATTGCCTGAGTAATGAAGCGTACATAGTATTCCTGTTTGTTTGTATCAGACAAAGTTTGATCCAGTTTAAAACAAGAACATTAACAAAAGAAGGAAAATATTTTTTGTAGTGATTTTCATTGCTAAATGCCGGGAAAAGGTTCCGAAAATGATTTTTTTATTTTAATTGATAAAGACAGGAGAATAATAATTTCTACCACATTATGAGGAATAATGTACACATGGCACCTGAAATATTACCTTGGTTTTATACTATGAATGCTTATTTTTACACAAGACCAAAACAGAATAGCCACCCATAAATTTTGTTGCAAATTTCTCATTGAAGAAGAAAAGAAATTTGCGGATAGCGTTTGCAATTTTCTGCTTGAATGAGCTGGATTCAAACACAGGCTCTGTATACATTTTATCAACCGGCTGAAAACCGTGATCTGCCAAAATGCTCAGAATAAAATCTTCGGTGAAATTGTGAATATGCCCTACCCTGTTTTTTGATTCTATCAGCATTTTTTCACGATAAAGCGTCCACACCGACATATCAAGCGGAATATGAAACAAAGTATAGTTGCCTTTTGAATTAATTGTATCGAGGAACTGAAAGTAATTATCGATATGTTCGATAACATCAATCACTAGCAATAAATCGAACACGCTGGTTTCCTGTGCAATATCTTTGAGCTCGAATTTTATTTTCTGTGTTTCCTTTTTCTTTGCAATGGCCATTGCATCCTTAGAAATATCCAGCCCGGTAAACTGGATTTCTGCCGGTAATCTTTTTTCAAGCTGCACCAATATTTCTCCGCTGCCGCATCCTATTTCACAAATGGTTTTGAGCGGAATAGAATGACGTTTTAATAAGCTGATGATTTTTTCTGTCTTAAACAGAGCGCCTTCTTCGTGCCAGGTGGGATTATTTTTTAAATACGTTTCATCATTGTAGATGTCATTCATGCGGATAAAATTAAGAAAAACCTTTGGGTACAAATTGTACATTTACGTCCATGCTTCTGAATTATATCTGGGTCGGATTTTTTCTTGTCGGATTTATCATTGCAATTGTCCGCACCTGCATTGGCTATTTCATCAGCCACAACCCTGCTGATATGCATGTGTTTTCTACCATCGGGCTTGGCACATTTGATTCGGCGAAAATGGCATTCAATGTTGCGCTCGGACTTGGCGGGGTAATTACCCTCTGGATGGGAATTATGAAGGTGGGTGAAAAGGCTGGTGCGATTAATTTTATAGGAAAAATTATCGGCCCGTTTTTCAGAAGGTTATTTCCTGAAATTCCCGAAGGACATCCTGCGCAGGGACAGATCATGATGAATTTTTCTGCCAATATGCTCGGGCTTTCAAACGCTGCTACACCAATGGGTTTAAAGGCGATGGAAAGCATGCAGGAATTAAATCCCGATAAAGAAACGGCTTCCAATCCCATGATCATGTTCCTTGCAATTAATACTGCAGGGTTTACATTGATCCCTGTAACGATCATGGGAATAAGAGCAGCAAATGGAGCAGCAAATCCGACGGACGTTTTTATTCCGATCCTTATTGCATCCTTTTGCGCTTCCTTTATCGGAATGATCGCAGTCTCAATTCGTCAGCGTATTAATTTGTTTGAACGCGTGCTGTTCACCTGGCTGATTTCTGCTCTTGCTATTTTCAGCTTGTTGATTTATGGCTTTATGCAACTCTCGCCATTAGCAAAAGAGGAAATATCTACAGTTGGCGGCGGCTTTTTTATTCTCCTGATTGTATGCGCCTTTGTCATTGCGGCATTGATTAAAAAAATAAATGTTTTCGAAGCTTTCATCGAAGGTGCTAAAGACGGATTCGCAACTGTGATCCGAATTGTTCCTTACCTCGTCGCAATGATTGTTGCTATCGGTGTTTTCAGAAATTCCGGCGCACTGAATTATATTGTTGAGGCTTTTACTTTGTTTTTTGAATTCCTCGGCGTGGATACGCGTTTTGTTCCGGCTTTACCAACAGCGTTTATGAAACCATTAAGTGGCGGCGGAACAGAAGGTCTTGCCATTGACGCAATAAAAACCTACGGCGTCGATTCTTTCGCAGGACGACTGGCTTCGGTCATTTACGCTTCGGCCGATACTACATTTTACATTGTTGCTCTGTATTTCGGCGCTGTGAAAATTAAAAACACGCGTTACGCAATCGGAGCAGGTTTGATTGCTGATTTTGGAGGAATTGTAGCTGCGATTTTAGTGAGTTATTTATTTTGGGGGTAATAAATCTTTCCCGGAAATTCGGATTTTAATCGGGTAACGATTACTTTGGTTGCTAACCAATTTTTCTGCGCTATCCGATTCCTTCTCCTTTTCTTTACTTTCTGCCTGCTGAGTTGTTCGACAGCGTTACCTGCACTGCGCGAAAAAGCGAAGCGTAAAATTCCGGAAGATTTTATTCTTGTCCGTGTTTCCGGAACCGATTGCATTAATTGTTACGTCGCGTATCAGGATATTCTTTCTACTGTCCACAATGAAAATTTAGAGGCAAATATCGTCTTTCTCGCTGGTTACCTACCATCCTACCAACAAGATGAATTCTTTACTGCTGTTCTTGGCGATCACTCTACCGATAAAACCATCATTAATAACGATACGTTGTTCCGGCAGCTTGGCCGCATTCCAACATCTTCGGTAAGTATTTATCACGGCAACAAACGCGTGTACGAAGTTTCTTTTATTGACTACAACGCTGCAACGTTTCGCCAACAACTTTACCGCGCTTTTGGCTTGAAAAACAAACAGCCAGTAATGCTTAACGGCGATTCTATTGGTTACATCCGCAAGCATTATGCCGATGAAGATTACGTCCTGTTCCGCAACAAAATTTATGCTTCCAGCCATCAATTTGGAAAAATATATTCATTCCAGTTTCCTTCGGGAAAAGCCATCGACTCCCTCCGGCTTGATCAATTAACCACGCAACTTGATTATTCCGAATGTATTACCAACGCCGTTTCAGATGACACTTCATCCATTCGCCTTACGCAGTTGCTGCTTAGTCATAAAGAAAACTATTTCACGAAAAACCCGAGCTATCCACACTTCTTGTTGACAAACGTTTCGGCATGCGATAGCTTTCTCTGTGTTACACTTTACATTACTTATTTTATGAATATTGGGGACGGAGAACATTCCTTCGGTGTTAATAAACGTCCGATCCTGCTGTTACTCGATCAGGATTTCCATATTAAAAAAAAGTTTTTCTTTTCCCGTGAAAAAATGGGCGAATATTGGACTTCTGATTACAACAATCTTTTTTACGATTCAAAAAATAATTACTGCTGGAAACGCATCTTTCTTGATTCTGTAGAAGTTCCTGTACGGTATACATTAGGCGGATTTGAAGACCGCGATCATGACGGCATTTTCCAACTCGATACAATGCTGTTTGAAATCCCAAATTTATTTCGTGAAAAGCATTTCGATTACAACTTCCTTGGCGCAGGATTTCTATCAACTCCGGATACATTGCTATATTATTACCAGATGCTTCCACAGGTGTTGTCGCTTCCCAAGGGCGCAGTTTCCGATTTCCCAAACGTCAACATGGCACGGTTATCAGCAGATTACAAACAAATGAACTTTGTATTGCCTTATCGCTCGCTAGGTATGGGCTATAATATCACGCACAACAGTTACTTATTAAGTTTCCAAACAGACGATTTTAAAAATCATGTGTACGAATGGAGCAGCAAGCCCAGTTTGTTTAAAGAATATCGTTTGCCGGATGGCAAGATTGGTAAAACATTCGTTGTTGGTCAAAACATCGTGAGTCTAAGCGACAAAGGCAATTACCGCAAGATCGAAACGTTCAGTTTGCCGGATTGAGGCTGTGCGAAACCATCAGACGGATATCCTCAAACCTATAGAATTCTTAACGATAGTTCTGTACGCTTAGAAACAAAACTCTTTCCTTGAATAGATCGGAAAAAACCTTTTCAACCTTTGTTTTCTTCACAACTAATGAACGCGTTTTTCAGCTTACTTTGGTTTCGTCGCTTATTTAATTGAAATACTAAGATGTTTGTTAAGTCCGGCCTCAACAATTTTTTTGAGTGTCATGACTTCAATATCCTGTTTATTGCTTTCCAACTTAGTAATGTAAGTTCTCGAAGTTCCCGATAAAACAGCCACTCTTTCCTGAGACAATTTAGCTGCTATTCTAGCATTTCTTACTAACGTGCCGACTGGAAGATTTAGTTCTTCATCTACATCACTTAATTCGTATAATGTATCAGCACCAACATCAAAAGAAACTTTCTTTTTCTTTCCATCAAATCCTGTCATAACATGGTAAATATTATCCCAACACAAAGTATGGCTCTCTACTTTTACTTTGGCAAATTCAGTTGGTTTGAAGAGTTTATATTCCGGATCGGTTTTAGTCACTTTCCAATCTTTTTTGAAAATACGATTAAAGTCGAGAATTCTGTCCTCGCCATTGCTGAACAAAACAGAAATTACAAGGTTTTTTTTATCAATGCGATTAATCTTTAGGATTTTGGGTAATCGCTTGTGAGTTTTGTTTCCCATTTTATTTTTTTTCTTCCTTTTTGTTTACCACTTTCTTGGTGGCTTTTAATTCTTTTACTTGTTCCAGTCTTAAACGAGGATTTAATTCATAAAAATTTTCTTCTGTCACTTTTCTGTTTTCTCCTTCGTCAAGCCAAAGTTGAACGATTCTCAGTTTTTTTGCTGACAAATAACCTCCCACAATTTCACCTGTCCTGATGTTAACTAAAGCCACATCGTCGCCGCAAAAAGCGTGAACGTGAGGAGGAAGATGCTCCCTGCTTCTTACATAAATACGAACTCCATCTTTATCAACTAATACAGGTGCCATAACTTTATACTATAAATGTATCTAATTGGATACATTTTACCAAGTCTTTTTAACAAATATTCCCTCTCCAACGGATGCCACCGATTGATCAGTTTCCCACTCCAAATCATAATCATCCACGTTTTCAGCTTCGCTTTCTTCTCCATTTTCCCCTTACCTTTACGCCCGATTTCATGCTATGAAAATATCGGCCTCCATTTATTCCACAACAAAAGATCTTGAACAGGTTGTTCGCGATCTCGACGCGCATCGTATTGAAATGCTTCATGTCGATTGTAACGACGATCCTAAAGTGTTTGATGATATTGAAAAGATCCGTCAATGGAGCAAAACGCCCGTCGATCTGCACATCATTTCATCTACTCCGGAAAAATATTTTCCGCTGCTGGAAAAAACACCTTGCGATTACGTCACTTTTCAATACGAAGATCTTCGGGGCAAATTAGAAATTCCCTCCACCATCAAAGGAAAGCTCGGACTCGCAATTACTGCTGCTTCTGAAATTGATGTGTTCGATCAATATGCCGATCGTTTTGATTTTATTTTAATGATGGCAACGATTCCCGGAAAAAGCGGTGGCGCATTCAACAAAGATATTTTCCGCAAGATCCGCATGTTCAAAAAACGTTATCCCGAAAAACGCATTCACGTGGATGGCGGAGTGAACGGAGAAGTTTCTTTCATCCTGCGCAACATGGGCGTGTATGCTTCTGTTTCCGGTTCGTTTCTATTCAAAGCGGAAAGCATCGGGTATGCATTGCTGAACCTGAAAACGATGGAGAATGATTCACAATTTGAAGTGAAAGATTTCATGATGAATACTGATGAGATTCCTCTTCTTCGTCCGGGGAAACGGAGCTTTGAAAATATCCTGCGCAGCATTGAAGATTATCAAATGGGCTTTACCATTCTTGCGGATGAAAAAAATAAGCTCGAAGGAATTATCAGCAATGCGGATGTGCGGAAAGGTTTATTGAAACACATTCATGCGCTGAATACTATTTCTGAAAATGAAATGACGAACCGTACTCCCGTGACAGTAAATGAAAATGCAACGGTGGTGGAATTGATACGTTTGATCAAATCGAAAAAATTTCCAATTACGTATTTGCCGGTGGTGAATAATGATAATGATGTAACCGGTGCATTGACGTTCTTTAATCTTGTGAAAGGAGAAGCGTAATGCTCCCGAAAAAAAGAATTGCCAGTAAAAAAACGGTGTCCTGTGACGTTCTGAGTTTGTCGAAGAATGGACAAACAAACTTGTTATAACACTCTATCCCAAAAGAAAATATGATCATTGAATTAAAATCAAACATCAGCGAAAAACGTGCACAGGAAATTGCAGAAGAAGTAAAAGCATTCTGCATTCATTACGATCGCGGCTATGTACTCATCACTTCTTCCTCCACAAAATCGCTTGACGCAAAATTTGAAAAAGAAGCAGAACGCGTCACCGTGCTCAACGACGACATGCAACTTTCCAGCCGCTCGTGGAAAAAAGAAACCCGCACCATCGACATCAACGGCGTGAAAATTGGCGGCAGCACCATGAACACTGCACTCATCGCCGGACCTTGTTCGGTGGAGTCGGAAGAGCAGATTGAGCAGAGCGCGCTGCTGCTGAAAGAGCTGGGCATTTCCATCATGCGCGCAGGAGCATTCAAGCCGCGCACTTCTCCTTACACGTTCCAGGGAATGGGCGTAGAAGGATTAAAGCTGCTTGCAAAAATGCGTGAGAAATATGGTCTGCAAATCATCACCGAAGTGCGTGACGCGACAAACGTTGAAGATATTATTGAATACGCGGACATCATTCAGATCGGCGCGAAGGCGATGTACGATCATGGAATTCTTAAGCGTTGCGGAAAAACACAGAAGCCAGTTTTGCTGAAACGCGGGTTCGGAACCACGCTACAGGAATTTTTGCAATGCGCTGAATTCATTCTCGCCGGCGGAAATCCAAACGTGATTTTATGTGAGCGTGGCATTCGCACATTCGAAACCAAAACACGTTTCACGCTCGATCTTTGCGGCGCGGCGTGGATGAAAGAATACAGCAACCTTCCTATCATACTCGATCCAAGTCACGCGATCGGTTATGCGTATGGCGTGCCTGATCTGGCACGTGCCTGTACAGCGATGGGCGTTGATGGTTTGCTCATCGAAGTGCATCCGAATCCAAAGGTTGCAAAATCAGATGCGTCGCAGCAGCTGGATCACGATCAATTCCGCGCATTGAAAGGGTCGCTCAATGCTGTTGCAAATGCAATCGGCAGAAAAATAATTTAAATGGGATAACTGTTATAATTTACAACCGACAACTGAAAACTGACAATGAGCATTTACGCTGCAAACATCTCCTATCTCCTTCACAAGAATAATCTTGAGGCTGGAAAAATTTCTTCCGATCTCGGGATAAAAGATCTGGCGCGTCCGTTCCCGGATGAGATTCCGCTTGTGGCGTCTCGTTTTGCTCTGACGACTGATCTTTTACTCACGACAGACATTGAATTACGCGAAAGTCAGCGCAGCAAAGACATTAAATTATTCATCACTGATATTGACGGCGTGATGACGGATGGCGGAATGTATTACACTGAGGCGGGAGATGAATTCAAAAAATTCAATGCGAAAGATGGTCTTGCATTGCGACGTTTAAAAAAGCGTGGAGTGAACACCGGTATTATTTCGCACGGATTTAATACGCATTTAATTCAACGCCGGGCAGAACGTTTGTTTATCGAACATGTGGAAGTTTCGCTTGTTCCGAAAATCGAAACGCTAAAAAAATGGTGCGAAGCATTCCAGATTTCTCCTGAGCAGGTGTGTTTCATCGGGGATGATATCAATGACGAAGAAATTATCCGCGCGGTTGGATTCAGTTGTTGTCCTGCCGATGCGGTGGATGCGGTGAAAAACATTGTGAACGTTGTGCTCACAAAAAAAGGCGGTGAAGGTTGCGTGCGGGAACTGATTGACCTGTTTTTATAGTTGTCCTTTTTCACAACATTATTCTTTGTGTCAAAATCAACAACGATTATCCTTTCTTTTATTCTTAAGTAAAATAGTTTGATGTTTAATCGAAAAGCCCATTCTTGCGGATGGGCTTTTTTGTTGGGCAATCTGAAGAATTATTCTTCCGTATGTCGCATTCAAAGATGTCTGTTGTTATTTAACGACGCTGGATGCATTCACACTATTTCCGCAGCCTGTTCCATTCAGATCCAATAAAACATTTGTGGTCTGATCAAATTGCATCGTATTGTTCACACGTGGAGTCCCTCTGTAAACCTTTCCCGAAGTGCAGGGAAATTCCTGTTTTTCTCCTGGCTTCAATCTTGTGTAAGCTCCTTGCCCATAACATAGCAATAAATCAGTGGCCGTATTATTTACGAGCGTCACTTTCGCCTGGGCCATTTCTGCCTGCTTCCTTTTCCCTTCAGGAGAATTCCAGTACCCTCCATTAATTGAATCCACCACAAACTGGTATCTCGTTTCTCCCAATTTATTTTTTTCAACCGTTGCTTTGCTTTTTGCCTGCCATTCCGATAAGAGCAATAATTCAGCCTGTTTCTTAAAAGCCTCGTCTAAATATTTTTGTAAAGTTTCCTTATGATTTGCCTTTTCCATTTGTGCGGCAGCGCCCATGGCAGACTTCATCAGTTTCATTCCCTTTAATTCTCCCTTTTTAAGACAATGGGTAATAACATAACTGTCTTTGCTTTTCCAATTCTCAAGAAAGTATACCCATTCGTCCAGAATAACCATTCGCTTATCTGGTGAATAATTTATGTATTCATATCCCGCCATTTCTTTTCGAGTTTTATTGGCTCCCAGCACATAGGTACAAGGAAATGCTTCTTCGTCAGGATAATAATGAACTGTTGTTGATGAGCCTTCGAATTCCTGAACGCCGATTTCCTTAAAGGTTTGGTGGAAGGGAGCGAAACTTAATGTCCAGATGTCTTCATTGATTCCGGCATACGTATAATTGCCGTCGGTATGGTTGATGACATAACTCATAAATTTTCCTTCCCCGACTTTCGTTGCTTTTGCATTTTGATCTTCTTGCGCAACAAGCAGACATTGAGAAAGTAAACACAGACCGATGAATAGGTTTTTAATTTTCATATTTTGCTGTTTTGGTTCCGGCAAATGTATTTGAATGTATGCCCCTGTGTTTTAAATCTCTATGAACAGCCAAAACAGTTCAGCAACGGACAAAAAAATCCTGACTGATAATCATTATTAAAGTAGCGATCTGTTGAATCAATCTTTTACAAATCGTGTCGTTTTATTTACGCTTGCTGTTTTAATCTGCAAAATGTAAACCCCAGCTGACAGATTTGCTACTGAAAAAGTATTTTCAATTTCGGTCTGCATTAAATCTCCCAATAGGTTATAAATATCCACCGATTCAATTACAATGTCTGTTTGAATTGTGATTGATGCGCTTGCGGGATTAGGATAAACAGAAAAAATGTCGCGCATGATCGTTTCAGTAAGTCCCGATGAACATGAAACGATTGAATTTGAGTATGAATAGCTGTCTATTAAATTAGGCAGTCCCATATTGCACATTTTATTATTGAGTGATACAGCGCTATCCTGAAAACTGCAACTTAATCCCAGAAGGTCAGGGTTATTTATTACCGCAAGAAAAGGTCTGTTTGCTCTTGCAACATATATTTTCCCATCAGGGCCGATTTGCAGCGCTTCAGATGCATCATTTGTGAAAAATGTAAAAGCAGATACTTGCATTTTTGAGTTTCTGATTGAATCAGCATTTCCTGTTCCGGCGTTTAAATTATATTGATACACATTTTTCGTATCGGTAAAATATAATTTCGAATTGTCTGGAGAAAAAGAAAGTCCGTAACCTCCAAAAGTATCTTGCTGCAAATCCAGGTCGATATAATTTGATACTACCCCTGAACTGTCATTAAAATCAAATAGTTCCTTTATGTTGTCGCAAGTGTTTGTTGAAACCAATGCTAACCTTTTCCCATTGGGAGATGCTTTCATATAACCAATTGCTGCTCTGCTTGAATCAGGTGGCGGGCTCATACAGTCGTCATGATGCACAGAACCAATTTGTGTTATAACTGTATCAGCAATTCCTCCGCCGCAAAAACGATATGCATAAAATGCATCGGAATAATATTTATGTACTATGACCCAATAATCTGTTCCATTTTTATGCCGGACTGCTGTAAGTTTTTCTGCTACCGTGTCAAGCACTAAAATGTTTTTCTGCCCCGGAATAACTCCTCCCAGTCCGTTGTCAAGACACATATCAATAACAGAATATCGTAAACCATATTGAAGATTATGAAGATCCCAATCATCTGTCGTGAACAGATAAAACAGTTGGTTACTGCCAGGCAACGGAATAATAAGAGATGATTGAGTGGAAGAGAAGTCGGAGAACAGTGAATCTCCATTCATCATCACCTGTTGATTCTTATTCCAGATGTTGTCTCCGTTTGTATAAAACAAGAGTGATCCGGAACTGTCGCAAATAGCAGCAGAACCTTCTCCTGCATTATTGACTAAGGTCGTTTGTCCATTTGTGATAGCCACAGGGACGCCGCTATTAAAATCAATTCCTGCCTGGTCTCCGAAATACCAGCTATTCTGCTGCCTTTGCGAAAAGCCTAAAAGAGGAAGCAAAATAAAAATCAGCGCAATTCTTTTCATAATCATGTTTCCTTTTTCAAATCTTTTAACTCATTTATTTTGGCCGCCTTTGCTGGTTTTGCAAAGACCCAAAAAAGCCCATCATTATTGACGGGCTTTTTGTAGAGGTCGCTGTTGAATCAATCTTTTACAATCCGGGTTGTTTTATTACCGGTTGCTGTTTTAATCTGCAAAACGTAAACACCTGCAGACAAATGCTCGACTGAAAAGGTCTTTTCTGTTTCAGTTTGGATTAAATCTCCTAATACGTTATAAATACTCACCGATTCGATTACCATATCAGTTTCAATTGTAATTGATCCGCTGGTTGGATTAGGATATATTTTCCAACCCAGATTTTCATACGCATTTATAGACAAACAAAGATCAACGTAAATAGAATCCATCGCAGTTCCGGAACAGCCGCCGCCGTCGATATAGGTATAGGTAATGTTATTGAAGCCAATAGAAGCATTCATCGGATCGAAATTATTTCCGCTGACACCAGGCCCGACCCACATTCCGCCTGTCGGAAACTCTCCACTGAGGGCAAATGAACCTGTCATTGCCTGACAAACCGTATCCATTACTTCAGCGTAAGTTACAACTGGTGCGCCGGGTTCCGTTAAGGTAAATGAAGCAGAAACGATACATCCGTTTGCATCTGTGATTGTTACCGAGTATGAACCGCCATCCAGTGTATTGTTGTCTTCTGTGACAACTGAATTGCTCCAAAGGAAAGAATAGCCGGGTGTGCCGCCTGCTGGTGTGATATCAATTGAGCCATCATTTGTTGTACAGCCAACAGGATTTGTTGCGACACCGCTTACGGCCAATACTGTAGGTTCAGTAATGCTGATTGTTGGGCTTGATGTGCATCCGTTTGCATCTGATACGGTACATGTGTAGCTGCCAACTCCGATAGCGGAAGATGTTGCACTTGTGCCACCCGAAGGAAGCCATGCGTAAGCGTAACCGGGTGTTCCTCCCGAAGCAGTTACACTTGCGTTTGTCGTTCCGCCATTGCACGCGATTATACTGCTTGATGAAGTTGTATTAAGCGCTGTTGGTTCTGTTATGGTACAATTCTGCGTTGAATTACATCCATTTGCATCTGTGATTGCACATGTGTAAGTTCCCGCGCCTAAACCCGACGCAATTGCTGCGGTTCCTCCTGTTGGTGCCCAAGAATAAGTATAAGCGCCTGCACCTCCGGTAACGGTTATTCCTGCTGCGCCATTGTTGCCGCCGTTACAGGAAATGTTTGTTTGCGTTGTAACCGATGAGGTAATCGCGCTTGGCTGGGTAAGGCTTACTGTTTGTGTTGTAGTACAACCATTGGCATCGGTAATTGTGCAGGTATAAGCGCCTGATGTTCTTCCTGAAATGGAAATCGCATTTCCACCTGATGGTGCCCAGGCATAAGTATAAGCAGGTGTTCCGCCGCTAACGCTAAGTGTTGCAGCACCATTGTTGCCGCCATTGCAGGAAACATTTGTTTGTGCCGCAACGGAAGGGCTGATTGCAGATGGTTGTGTAAGCGAAACGGTTTGTGTTCTTGTGCAACCATTTGCATCGGTAACGGTGCAGGTATAGGTACCTGATGTTCTTCCGGAAATGGAAATTGCATTTCCACCCGATGGTGCCCAGGCGTAAGTATAAGCAGGTGTTCCGCCACTAACAGCAATTGTTGCCGCGCCATTGTTGCCGCCATTGCAGGAAACGTTTGTTTGTGAAGAAACAGACGAGGCAATTGCGGTTGGTTGTGTAAGCGAAACAGTTTGTGTTTGCGTACAGGCGTTCGCATCCGTGATGGTACAAGTGTAAATGCCCGAAGTTCTTCCTGAAATGGAGATTCCGGTTCCACCTGATGGCGCCCATAAATAGGTATAGGTTGGTGTTCCGCCGCTAACCGTAAGTGTTGCCGCGCCATTGCTTCCGCCATTGCAGGAAACATTTGTCTGCGAAGAAACAGAAGAGGCAATTGCGGTTGGTTGTGTAAGCGAAACGGTTTGTGTTTGTGTACAGGCGTTCGCATCCGTGATGGTACAAGTGTAAGTGCCGGATGTCCTTCCTGAAATGGAGATTCCGGTTCCGCCTGATGGTGCCCAGGCGTAAGTATAAGCAGGTGTTCCGCCACTAACAGCAATTGTTGCCGCGCCATTGTTTCCGCCATTGCAGGAAACATTTACCTGCGAAGAAACGGAAGAGGCGATTGCTGTGGGTTGAGTAAGCGAAACGGTTTGTGTTCTTGTGCAACCATTGGCATCCGTAATGGTACAAGTATAAGTGCCGGATGTTCTTCCGGAAATGGAGATTCCGGTTCCGCCTGACGGTGCCCACACATACGTGTAGGTTGGTGATCCGCCTCCAACACTTAATGTTGCGGCTCCGTTATTTCCACCGTTGCAGGAAACATTTGTCTGCGAAGAAACGGAAGAGGCAATTGCTGTGGGTTGTGTAAGTGAAACGGTTTGCGTTCTTGCGCAACCAGTAGCATCCGTAATGGTACAAGTATAAGTTCCGAATGTTCTTCCGGAAATGGATATTGCAGTTCCTCCTGATGGCGCCCATGCATAAGTGTACGGCCCGGTTCCACCACCAACAGTTAGTGTTGCCGCACCGTTGTTGCCACCATTGCAGGAAACATTTATTTGTGAAGTGACAGACGAAGTTATCTGCGGATCAACTGTAACCGTAATTTGCGTTCGGGTACCTCCGCCACAAGAAGAGCTATCCTGAACATAGAAACTTGTTGTTGCGATTAAATTTCCTGTCGCATACGAAGTGCCGCCACCCAAGTAGATTCCTCCAACAGAAGCCGAGTACCAGCCTAATGTATTGGTTCCGGATGCTGCTAAAGTGGTGCTGCTATTGTAACAAACAGATTGATTAGCTATTGCAGTAGTATTCGTTGGCGCCGATGGTGGATTGCAAATAAAGAATTTGGCTAAATATGCATCGGCGACTCCACCGTTTGCTGCTTGATGGCTCCCGGCCGAGGCAATAATTGTACCCACGTTTGAGTCACTTGATCCTACTAAATAAAAATCTCCACTTGGGGTTATGTGAGAGCCGTAAGAATAGTCATTGCCGGCGCCACCATAGTACGTGCCCCATTGCCTTACACCAAGTGAATTAAACTGAGCGACGAACGCATCGGTTGCTCCTCCGATAGTTGGTTGATAACTACCGGCAGTTGCAACTGTGGTGCCTGCTGTGGTACTTGACTGTCCCGACAAATAAACGTTTCCGCTGGCATCAACTTTACACGCGTATGCATATTCTGTACCTGTGCCACCGTAATAAGTTCCCCAAAACCGGGCAGAAGTAGCGCCGTCGAATTTTACCAGAAAGGCATCGTTGCTGCCGTTATTTACCGTCTGATGGCAACCAGGAGAATATATATTCAGAGTTGAAGATGATCCTGTATATCCTGCGAGATATACATTCCCGGCACCATCCACAGCACATCCAAGTCCATAATCATCATTTCCGCCACCGTACCATGTTCCCCATATCCTGAGACCATTGGTGGTGTATTTTACCAGGAAAGCGTCGTTCAGGTTTGCGTTATTGGTTTGAAAACCTTGTCCGGATGCAATGAATGATGTAGAGTTACTGTATCCTGCCAAATACACATCCCCGTTGGGGTCAGCAACACATGAGTAGCCAACGTCACTAGCCAACCCTCCACAATAAGTTCCAAATTGCCTGACTCCACTGCTATTGAATTTCGCGATGAAGGCATCCCCTCCCCCGGAATTATATGCAGGCTGTTGAGTACCACCTGTAGCAATTGCAGTATTCGATCCTGTTTGACCACAGATGAAAACATTTCCACTTGGATCGCATGTACAACCGTACGCAAAATCTGACAAGGCGCCACCATAATATGTACCCCACTGTCTTGCACCGCTTGTACTATTAAATTGCACTAAAAAGCCATCTGTTGTACCACCAGATGCAGCCTGGTGACATCCTACTGTTGAAATTCCTGTAGTTGATGTGGCAGTATACCCTGCGACATAAACATTACCTAGTCCATCAATTGCACCAGATACTCCTACATCGTTTCCGGTTCCTCCAAAGTAGGTGCCCCATTGCCTTACACCAGCAGAATTAAATTTCACAAGATAAGCATCATCATTACCTCCTGAAGTTGATTGATGGCTTCCTGTTGTTGCAATAACAGTACCTGCTGCTGATGCAGTTGTGCCCAGAAGAAAAACATTTCCGGAGACGTCGGTAAAGCATGTTCGTGCCGCATCTGTTCCTGTTCCACCATAATACGTGCCCCAGGTCCTGACCAATGGATCGATCGTTAATAGTAGTTCCGGATTGTAGTTTTCAATATCAAAACTCAAAACGTTTCCAATGATCATCCATTTTGCCGCTAATTGTATTCCGTTTTGATAAACGACAGGCGCACCTTCCTGTATTATTCCAAGGGGTGTAGTAAACAATAATGAACCATCTTTCTGTACACTGATGTTCTCTGCACCTTCTACCTGCAATTGTATTTCGCTGTAATTGCCACCCGGGGCTACGATATAATCATACTTTAAGTTGTCGTCTTTTTCGTAATAATGCAGATTAATTTTGTTGTAAATATTATGGTACACCACGCCATCGTATGCCTTAACTCCGGTAATTCCATCCGGACATACATCCAGGTAATAATTCGAACTGCCTTCCAGCATATTGTCAGTTTGGATCATGACGTTTTTGTTTATTCCCAACCAATTTATATCCAATCGATAAATTGTCGTCTGGTCAGGAACCATTCGCGGCGATGCACCCATTACAGGAACAGCTCCTGGTTGCTCCTCCTTCTTCCAGCTTTCAACACGGCTCAACTGATAGCTGATGCCATTGTTGCGCAAGTGATATGCCATACCGTTTACACTTCCACCAAACAAAACGTCAGGGCGTGGATTGTAATTCTGGTCGCTGATCTGTCCTTTATTCTCTGTAAAAGTGACAGTCTCCGTTTGTTGCGCTTTCGGTACTGAAGCAGGATAAGTATTGATTTGCGCTTTTGCATTGATGATTAACAAGAATACAAACAGGATAGGAAGAAGTTCTTTTTTCATAGTATTGGGTTATTTTACCAGTACAAGAATAAGTCGAAGAAGGAACAGTGAGAGCTTATTCTTCACCAACAGCCCATTGGCTTCAGGAACGGACAAAAAAAGAGCCCGGTCTTTCGGCGGGCATTGTTGATTGGATGAATAAGCCGGAAACCGCTACCTTAAAATTGCCGCTTCGAACTCTGCCTTCCTGTATTTAGAAAGTTTGGCGATCAATCCGTTGGACAGTTGAATTGTTAATTCTGATTTCGAGTAATTCTGCAAATGATTTTTGTTAATGATCCAGGATTTATGAACACGGAAAAAATCACTTGCCGTTTCTAAAATCGTTTCAAAATGTTTGAGGTTTTTACTCGCGGTAATTTTTTTATCGCTGGTATAAATAATACAATACGATTCCTGTGCTTCAATCGCGATCACTTGTTCAACCGGGATGATGTGTTGTTGTCCTTTATCGCTGACCACAATATTTTTAAATTGCTTTTCTTGCATGGAACTGCTTAAAAGAGACAAGCGTTCTGCCTGCTGTTCAGCATTGCGTTGTTGTTGAACTCTTACAACCGCCTTTTTTAATCTGTCAATGTCAATCGGCTTGAGTAAATAATCAATCGCGGCAATTTCGAATGCTTTGACGGCATGTTGATCATAAGCCGTGACAAAAACAATTTCGAAATTTACCGCTTTGAAAAAATTTACAATTTCATACCCTGCATAATTCGGCATTTCAATATCCAGGAAGACAAGGTCCGGCATTTCCCTTTTTATTACTTCAACTGCTTGGAGAACATTTTCACACTTCGCAATCAATTCCACTTCCGGGCAAAACCGGAGCAATAAATTCTCCAGCACATCCCTTGCACTTTCTTCATCATCAACTAAAACAGCCCTGATTTTATTCACTTTGTTCAAACGTACTTATCTTTTAATTGTAAACGGCATTCCTTTCAGCAACAGCTCGAAATAATTCAGCAATAGTTAAAATTTGTGTTTTACGGGAATGCGCAGAATTACTTTGGTTCCTGATGGAATGCCATTCTCGGTCATATCTTCATAACGATAACCAAAATTTCCATCCAGCAAATTTCCAAGAATTTCAAAACGTCTGTGAATTGCTTTTCCGGAAAATGATTCATGCTCCGGTTTCTGCCTTTGTTTAATTGCTTTTGCCTTTTCTCTTCCAATGCCATTGTCTTCAATGATGCAAATCAAAAAATCTTTCAGTTCAAGGGTTATTTTGAGATTCCGCATTCCTTCCTTATGAAGCAATCCATGAATTAATGCATTTTCGATAAAGGGCTGAATTAACAGTGGCGGAACCTGAATGTCCGCTACGTTATGTGCTTCAATTGTATAAACGAAATCCTTTTTAAAACGCAGTTTTTCTAACGACAAATACAATTCCAGTAATTTGATTTCCTGTTCAAAATCGATAAAATCTTTTTCAGAATAATTCAATGTGCGCCTCACAAGGTTCGAAAATTTGGTAATATAGGAATATGAGTTTTCCACATCTCCCTTTAATACCAGATCCTGAATTGAATTAAGTGCATTAAAAATAAAATGCGGATTCATTTGCGATTGAATCGCTGTAAGTCGCGATGCGTTTAACTCCTGCAGCTGCTGTGATTTTTTCCGTTGAATATTCAACTGTGTCTTATATACAAAAATGACAATTAGCAGAAACAGGATAATGGAAGCAGCAATAAACCACCAACGTGCATAAAAAGGCTTGGCAATAGAAAACGAATACGAAACAATGTCACTGAATACTCCTTGTTTCTCCGCCTTTACCAGCAAAGTATAATTCCCCGGTGCAAGCGCATTATACATTATTTCATTCGACTCTAAGTTATTGCTGTTCCAATCTGCATCATATCCTTCCAGCTTATAATAGTAGTGAAGCAGTTCGCGATTGCGAAGACCGCCAGAATAGAGAACGAATTTTATTTTCCGTTGTTCGCTGGTAAAATTTCCTTTTTCTGTAAGCGATCTTTCTTCCTCATTCACAAAGATTTTTTTAATCTGAATTCCCGGAACAACTTTTTTATGTTGCAGATAATTCAGATCTATTTGCTGGACACCGCCGGTGTGACTGACCCAAAGCCTGGTTTTGTCAAAAGTAAAATCGATGGCCCGTTTTGATGAAAAACCGAAGAGCGCCGGAATATCCATAATCAATTTTCCATTCAGGTCGAATTCATAAAAGCCATCGGCAGATTTTGCAAGAATCATTTCGTTGTGAATGATCATTTTAGTCAGAGCCACAACTTTTCCATTCACAATCGGCTGAATCGTTGTTCTTACCATGCCCTTTTCAAGAACTAAAATTCCGTTCCATTTGTCGCAGACATATATTTTCCCATTGTCATAAAACAAATCATTCGGATAAATACTTTCTCCCTGGTAGATAATCGGCCGATTTGCACCTGTCGAATCGATACAATACAATCCATTTGAAGTGGCGGCGTACAATAGCTTGTCGCTGTTATTGAATTCAAGTGCATAAATGCGGTAATCCAGCTCCGCAAGTTTTTCAGTTGAAAATGTTTTTCCAGATTCCCAACGGCATTTTGCAATTCCACTATTGGTTCCCACATAAAATAAATGTCCCGTAATAAAAGCGACATCTTTTAACGAGCCTCCTGTCACAACGGCCATTTCATTTGTTGATTTATTATACGCGCGAATCTGACCATCATCGAACAGAATCAATTCACTACCGGGAAAGCCGTATATTTTTTCAACAGGTCGTTTTCCTTTATCGCTTATTGTTGTGAGGAGGCCTTTGCTGTAGCTCATTAATTTTCCTTCCGAAGAGCCGAGAATCAATCCCAGGTCATCGTCCGCATAAAGAGATGAAACAGGATCGCCCGAAAATGTGCTGATAACATCAGGCATATTGAGGTCTGGGATAACAAGGATCCCTTTATCAAAAGTACAGAGCAGAATATTTCCCTCCCGGTCTTTATAAACATCGGAAATAAAATAATCGGGATAATAAATTGTGTTGTTTGTTACAGCAAAATCAATGTTCAGTTTGAAAATTCCCGGCAAAGTTCCTGCTACCCAGATTTCATTTCCCGTTTCATAGATCCGAACCGATTCGCTTCGGGAAAACAGTTCATTGCCTGTTACTGCCTGCATCGTAAAATTCTCCGGATTGTAATTGTATACTGACTTGCTTGTCAGATCAATCGCGTAATAACGGTTTTCAACGCGGAAAAATTTAAAAATAAAATCAAACTGGAATATCGTGAGGGGAATATTCAGCTTATGTTTTGAAAATTTATTTTTGGAATAAGTCAGTACCGAATCTGTTCCGC
Source organism: Bacteroidia bacterium (assembly GCA_039918435.1). GTDB lineage: Bacteria > Bacteroidota > Bacteroidia > Palsa-965 > Palsa-965. Next base: position 25,516 of record JBDSHN010000116.1, read on the forward strand.
TTAAATGATACTGTATCGCCCGCTCGTTTGTTATAAATGCAGGACCTAGATAGCTGACAGGATCATACCTGTTCGCAATACTGCCATTTTTATTCAGGATAAGAATTTGTTTTGCTCCTATGATTAATTTGTCCTCTTCGGTAATTGCAAGACTGATATCTGATGCGCCTTCGTCCTTCGTGAGTTCATGGAAGAGCGTGCACTTTTTATCGCGGATCTGAAAAATCTGGTTATTCAGATTGTGGCAATAAATAGTCCCGTCACTATCAATCACAAAATTGAAAAAAGAATTACTTTTCGATTTTTCACATGCTACTTTGGTGTAGTTGTAATAATCGAAATGATAAATGCCGTTATTGGTAGCGAACCAATAATCTGAAGATTTATCCTGAATGATATTGTAAATCTGAATGCCGCGGAATTGTTCTTCGCCCAGCATAAAATAGTTAGCCTGTTGAGCAAATATTCCCTGCATAAAAAAGAAAAAAAGCAGGGGCAGGCCATTTCGCAACTCAAATTGGCGCTTTTTAATTCGGGCGGTAAATGCAGCGATTAATCGGATGGAAGAATTCTTATTTGGAACAACAATGTACGCAATAAAATTTTTCACGATTAACGCATTGCGCGACGAATTGTTTTCTGATGTAACTTCACCAGGAATATTTCTTGTAAAAAATATCCGGGTATGAAGAACATTTTTTTATTCTTTACTTTTCTTTTTTCAGCTGCTTCTTTCGCACAAACACAGCTCGACCAGACTAGGAAACATCCCGTTTTTGTCACCGATTCTCTTGAGAAATATATCCTCCGCGAAATGACTGCTCAAAATCTTCCGGGATTAGCAATCGCCATCGTGAAAGACGGAAAGATTGTTGTTTCAAAAGGTTTTGGTGTAACGGAAACCGGCGGAGAAAATAAAGTAAACGATTCCACTTTATTCCAGATCGCATCGTGTACAAAAGCTTTTACAGCTACATCACTCGCCCTGCTTGCACAGCAGAAAAAATTATCGCTTGATGATACTGTACTGAAATGGATGCCGGGCTTCAGGCTGTACGATGAGCTCGCGACAAAACAGGTGACGATCCGTGATTTGCTTTGTCATCGCATTGGTCTGCAAACCTTCCAGGGCGACTTTCTGAACTGGAATTCCAATCTTACCCGTGAACAGATCATTGCAGCAATGGCCATGCAAAAACCGCTATTCGGCCTGCGTGCTAAATTCGGTTATTGTAATGCCGCTTATTTAACTGCCGGAGAAATTATCCCTATTGTTACCGGTCAGTCGTGGGATGCTTTTGTAAAGGCAACTTTTTTTGATCCGCTAAAAATGAGCCGGACTTCTACAACACATGCCGCTATTTTATCCGATAAAAACGCCTGCAAGCCGCATACTTTTTACCAGGGAAAATTTTTCGCGTTCACTCCTGATAATATCGATAATCTTGGTCCGGCAGGCTCGGTTAATTCCTGCGTGAAAGATCTTTCGCACTGGCTATTGATGCAGCTCGACAGCGGAAGATATGATGGCAAACAAATTGTTCCTTTTTCTGTATTGAAAGAAACACGCAAGTCGCAAACTATTCTCGATAACCGCTCAGCAACTTCGCATTTTACAACCTATTGCCTCGGATGGTTTTCGAATGATTATAATGGCAGGCAGGTTTTTTATCATGACGGTGGCGCAGATGGATTTCTTTCTACTGTTTGTTTTATTCCTGAACTGAATCTTGGAATAACCATATTAATTAACAGCGACAACAGCACACTTTACTCCGATCTCCGAAAACAGATCATTGATGCATATATGAATTTGCCTTACCAGAATTATTCTGCAATCTCTTCGGCGCGTACTAAAAAAGGTATGCTGGCAGATGCTGAGCAAATTAAAACATGGCAGGATAGCGCTGCATTGAAACTGCCGCTTCCTATTCCGCTGGCAAATGTTACTGGAAAGTTTTATAACAAGGTGTACGGAATGATGAAGATCACCACCGACGGCGGAAAAATCGGCGCGACGTTTGAACATCACCCTGCCATGTTCGGAAAGTTAGAATACATTGGCAATAATCGTTTCCTCTGCACTTTTAATACTTCCATGTGGGGCGTTAATATGGCAACGTTTGAAATCAAAAACGGAAGATTAATGTCTATTACATTCCATATTAATCCTTCGGTAGACATGATGTCGTATACGTTTGACCGTCTTTCACAAGAGGTCTTACCTCCTTTTAACGGAAAATAATTTTTGTTTTTTTCTCCTGCCGCCTGCCACCGCAGCGGATTGCCTGCAGCTTTCTAATGCAAACGACCTATTTTCACTACAGACTTTCCTGCCAGAACAATTTCCTTCCCTTGTTACCTGTTTGGATTATATAGTTAAAGGCCGCTGCTCCGTGAAGTCAGAAAACAAGGAAACATACAAAGTTGTAGTCCGCAAGGATAAACAAAGCATTGCGCTGCTGTATGAGCGGTATGGGAAAAAACTGTACGCTTATGCTGTGCATAGCTGGAAACTTAGTGAAGATGAAGCGTGGAATCTGATCTATAAAACGCTTTATAAAGTTCTCGACAGCACGGAAAATTATTCTTTTGAAACGGAAAAAAATTACAGCTCTTTTATTTTTAAAATCTTTGTCAATTACCTGCGACAATATTACCGCGATACTAAAAAAGCGAAAGAGAGTTTAGATATTGTACATGCAAATGAACATTACGGTGAGCATGAAGTTGCAGAAGAAATTCCTGAAACAAATTCAGTAAAAATGACTTTGCTGAAAGAAGAACTGGAAAAATTACAAGACTGGGAACGAATGCTTTTGTTGTTGCGCAGCCAGGATATGCCGTATTCAGCCATTGCGGAATTCGTTAATAAACCGGAAGAACAACTGAAAATTTATTTCTCAAGATTAAAAACGGCATTGACAAAACGATTGAATGAAAAATTAAAAGGATGAAAAATACTCCTTTGCATATAGAAGAAAACGAACTGGATCAGCTGCTCCGGCAATTTGTGCTGGACGGCGGCCCCGATGAATTCACACAAAATAATTTGAACATGAACGCAGACTTTATTTTCAGCAGCCCGGGTGAAACGATGCCGGCTATTCACCGCGAAACCGAATTACTCCGTAAGCTTGAACGTGCATTCGTAAGAACAACCGTTTTTTCACGCTTTTGGCTAAACGGAATTATTTTCCTGTTTCTTATTTCCGCTGCTATTTGGATGTATAAATCGGGAAATGGAAATCAACCCGCATCACAGCATTCCGATCCGGAAAATACAACCAATACGTTTGCAACAGGCACTGGTTCCGATACAACTGAAAATGGTTCTGATTCAGCGGCGGCAGATGTTAAGGGAATATTTATTTTGAAAGAACAGGATTCGCTGTATGCAGATTCTTCTCAAGCAGAAAATCCTGTTCATCCAAAAGAACATTTCGTTACACCGGATTCACATATTCCGATTGAAGCCGATTGGTATGCAGGAATCTATATTGTTCCTGATGTGGCCGGACCTGTTTTCAACGCAAAAGCTTCTCCTGAAAATTATAAAAAGAAAGAAGGAAATTTTCCTGGTCGCTCAGATGGAAACATGATGGGTTGCAAACAGGATTCTTTTAGCGCCGTTTATTATACAGGTATGCCATTCAAAAGCGGAATGAAAGATTTTGTTTATTTTAATTATGCTGAAAAGGCCCGTGAAGAACATTCCTGGGGACTTCCCTGCGCTGTAATTGAATATGCAGACCCTGTAGATGTGAAAAATGAAACGGTGAAAATCCTGACTAACAGACATTCCTTTTTGTATCTTTTTAAAATTCCGCAAAATGGAATTGAGCTCGCCATGCAGCCTTTCTATTTCAGAAAATTCGAAGTTACTAATAAAGAATACCGTGAGTTTTTGAATTGGGTGCGTGCATCAAATGGTTATGCAAATAGACCGATATATGCTGTACAGACGGATACAATTGACGTTAAAAATCCGAATGACGTGCAGAATGTATTTACTACGGCTTCGGGAAAACGATACCGGCTTTACACAAAATCAATTCCTACAGAAGATTATAAGGATGTATTCAACTATGTTTTTTTCAATTCAAATTCAACTGCTGTTAAAGCGTTAGGGAAAAATTCAGTATACGTTGTAAATGATACCCTTTGCTGGGTAAATAATTTTTCTTTTTCTTTTAACGAACCCATGTCGAATATGTATGGATGGCATCCTGCTTATGATAATTATCCTGTTGTTGGCATAAGCTGGTATCAGGCAATGGCGTTTCTCGATTGGAAAACGCATATTCACCAAAAACAACTCGATGCTGAAAACGTATCGTATGAAATCGAATACACATTGCCTTCTGATATTGAATGGGGAATAGCTTCCATCTCAAAAATGAATGGCAATAGCATTGAATTTGATACGAAAGAACAAGCAACAGAAGACTGGATTACGGATCTCGGAATAAGCTGGCCCGGCCACGATGATCCGTATCAGCGTCCGAATTATCTGAAAAATATGTTTACGAAGAATGAATATTATGAAGGCGATTATATCAGTGACGGCTATTTTCATACGGGACCTGCGGATTTGTCAAATGGCCAATTGATTGGTGGCAAAAAAGTAACGGATAAGGAAATGGGAACAAAACATCTCGATCAACTTGGAATTTCCTGGATGGATGGAAATGTTTCGGAATGGATGATGGAAAGTTATTCCGAAAACTGGAAACCATTTTTTGAGTTGCACCTGCTAACACTTGATGCAGATTCATCCGAAAGTTCTGCTCTTGCAAAAGAAATAGAAATGCTTTACGATAAAGGAAATGCGAAAAACGGCAGACTCGTGCGCGGTGCAAACTGGTACGATGAGCGTTTTAGTTCGCGCCCCGGCTCACTGCGGAATGAAGCAGGCATTTCTCCAAAACGTTTCATTGATCCTTCAGAACAGCATTGCACCGTTGGATTCAGATATGTTGTGCATGTGAAAAAGAAATAAAAAAAGCCCCCGTTTTTTCACCCCAAAACCACCTCCAGCACCTGGTGCGATTTTACTTCATGCATATTATGCAAATGCAGATCATAATAACGCAAAATATGACGCACCATGATGCGACGCGTTTCTCCGGAGAGCGGGAATGCATCCATCGTTGAATACGTCAGCAGCGATAAACTTTCAAACATTCTCGCTTCTGCTGCGTCGAGGTAATGAAGATGATCAGGAAATTTATCGCGGAACACGCCATCGCGTAGATCGAAAATGCTTTTAGCGCCGGAGAAATTCGGCTGTGGATAAAAGCCAAGAAATTTTGTGAGCTGCAGCAGGAAAACCAAATGAAAATTCGCCACGCCTTCTTCCTGCAAGTCTAAAATATGAAGTGAATTGGCAATGAATGAATACAGTTGCTCATTCGCCTCTTCTTCTTTCACTGATTTATAAAGCACCTCTGCAAGAAAAAGTGCGATGCTCGTTTTGATAATATCTTCCTGCAAATGTCTGTACGGAATCGGGCAGGAAAGCTCACGAACGCTTTGCAGACTGTTCTTGCCGCGATAATCAACAACAAGATCAAGCTGTGTTAATGGCTGGAGTAAATTGTTTTTGATCTTCCCTTTTTTACTTCTCGAAATCGTAAGTATAAAAGATTCCACTCCGGAAAATTCCGTGTAAATTTTAGCAATCACTCTGCTGTCGGAATAAGGAATAGTATGAAAGACAATTCCTTTGGTAGTGGTCAGCATCTTGGGTACGAATTACGAATCAAAACGAATTTCATAGGGTACGATCCGTCGCGGCGGAACGAATACGGCGTATAGTACTAATGCATGGGGTACGAATTACGAATCAAATCGAATAGTTACCAATCAGGATGCTCTTCAATTCGTAACTATTCGTCAACTTCGTATTTCGTACTCCCCGTTAATTAATAAGAAGGATCTTCGTAACGGCTTTTTGTGTGCCATCGGCGTTTGTTATGAATACCATGTACACGCCGCTGGCTGCTCTCTCTCCTGCAAAATTATTTCCATCCCAGATTGCACGGCCACCTAATGCTGTTGTTTTGAAAACTACTTGTCCGCGGATGTCGGTGATCTTTACATCTGCATTTTTCACAAGACCTGTAATTGCGATCGGACCATCGTATTCGTGTGTAACAGGATTCGGATAGGCATACACATCGCCCATTGTTTCTGCGCCGTTATTTGCATCGCCCATGTAGGAAACAATTCCTTTTGCTGTGCCGAAGAAAACCTCTCCGCTTGCCTGGTCGATGGAAATGCTTGTGATATTGTTTGAAAGCAAGGGTGAATTATCTTCCGTAAAATGCTGAATCTGTGTTTGTCCGTCGGCCGACATTAAAAACACGCCGCCGCCTTCTGTGCCGATCCATTTTCGGTTAGCGCCATCAATAGCAATTGCGGTAACGGTTTGTGTCTCTAAAAGAATTTGCACGTAACTATCTTGCGTGATTAAAATTTGCTGTGCATCACAACCTGCTGTAGAGAAAATATTTTCCGCGCAATAAAAAACACCGATGCCTTTATCCGTTCCGATCCATATTTCACCGTCGTCATCTTCGGCCATGCAATACACTTCGGTTCCAGGAATATTTCCGATGCCAGCGGTGAATCCTAGTTTTTTCTTTTTGTCGTCTGAGACATCTGAAAGCGTTCCGTTATCATCAAAGACAAGCATTCCACCTCCACGTGGCATGATCATCCATTTTTGGCCGCTTGTTGTAACCAGCAAATTACTTATTGTTGTACCAATAGGAATGATGCCGGTGAAGTCAAACGATTGCCATGTTCCGTCGGGTTTATATACACTGAGAGGCCTCAGGACATGTGAATTCGAAGCCCACAGATTTCCGGAAGAATCGTATTGAATTCCGCCCACTGCTACCCATTGATAAACAACATTGGTTTGCAGTGAACTGTTATTGTTATTCCAAAGCTTTACAAATGCACCATCATTCATCTCCATCAACCCATTTCCCCAGGACGCCAGCCAAAAGTGATTATTGTCATGCGGATCAATTGCGGCGCTTAAAAAATCGGTGATCGTATCAATTTCCGGAACTGCGATCTTATCATAATCCTTCCAAAAACCTTCATTAAACACAGAAATGCCAGAGCGGATGCCGATATTTCCCCATGCATCATTATGCCCGCCGGGAACAACCAGAAGTGTTCCTTTGTCTTGCGTCATACAATAGGCGTCTGTTGAAACCGGGCCGTTCGGAAAATATGATTCTCCTGCCCCGGAACTGGTCATTTTTACAAGGCCATAAATATTATCCGCAAACCAAACATTATTATTATCGACATAAATTTGTTTGGGCACAGAAGGGGTTGTTGCGCCCGTAATGATATTATACGGGTAATAAAAGCTTCCTGTTGCATTCGGATCAGCAAACGTTGTATCCATTACAAAAACATTGTAAAGGCCGCACAGGTAAAGCTTGTTATTATAAACGTACATATCCCGTATATCAAAACCATCACCCCAAATATGTACCCAAGTTGAATTTATCAGGTCATAAGCAAAAAGGGAGTCTTGGCCTGGATTAGCTAATGGGGTTGCTTTTTCAACAATCAGTTTGTTGTTATAAATAATAATTGTTCGGAAAAAGCTGTTGGAAAACCCATTAGGTACATTATTGAATTTTGTCCATGTCACAAAGTTGGACAGGTAAGGATCATTGATCGGCGCGTAATAAATTCCATTTGCTGTTGCCGCATAAATAGTTGTTGCGCTGGTAATAATATCATTCACCCCGAGGTAACCGCCATTGGGTGCAATGAGATACGTGTCTTTTACTTCTTTGCGATAGGTATCAACCACCACAATCCCGAAACCAGTGGAGAGATACGCGATGTCGCCAACGAAATGAATGCCGTTAATGGTTTTGTTGCCGATGATCTGTGCGCGTTTGATGTCCGGCAGGTTGGTTATTACGTTTTGATGGATAAGATCCATATTTCCATTCGTATAGCCGATCAGCAGCACATCGTTTGAAGCATTATACGAAATCGCGCTGATTCCTAAATCGCTGAGACCATCGATCTTGGTGATCCGCTGAATGGAATTATCTGCCTTGGCCAGCCGGAAGAGTCCGTTTTCTGTGGCAGTCCACACAAATTCAGAAGATCCCGTTACCAGGTTACATTTCTGGTAAGGCAGGTGCATCCGCCATCCGCCGATTGGCAGATTTTGTGCTTTTCCGATATTCGCGAGTGCGAAGAAGAAAATCAAAAAGAGTGTAGAGAAAATTGTGGTGGACTTGCCGCAGCGCATTTGAACAAATTTAATGAATTCGTGCGGGATAATAACTTCAAAACCGGTTGTTTATTGTACAAATGCGGGTTTTTATAGGTCAGCCTTCGTATCTTCGTGGCCCGAAAGGAAAATTTTTCCTTCTTGTTCGGGAATAAAATTACCGGCTCCGTAGTTCTCCGCCACGGCGGATGGATAGAATGAAATGAAAGTAAAATATTGGCTCCGTAGTTCAACTGGATAGAATGACAGTTTCCGGTACTGTTGGTTGGGGGTTCGAATCCCTCCGGGGTCACAGTAAGTCCCGCCCCAAAAAGGCGGGACATTTTTTTGTGATAGATTTCGACGTTGCTCGTATTTTAATCTTAATTGGAATTCAATGGCATTTCAATAATAAATTCTGAACCTTCTTCGGGTTTGCTTTCAACTTTTATTTTTCCGCCCATCGTTTCGATTTGGGTTCTTACCATAAATAACCCCAACCCTCTTCCTTCTGTATGGGCGTGAAAGCGTTTATAAAGTCCGAATATTTTATCGTTGTGCCGTTTGAGATCGATGCCAACACCGTTGTCTTTGAATGAAATTATTATGGCTTCTTTGGTTACTTCGCTCTGAATTTTAATAATAGGTGGTATTCCCGGAGTCCTGTATTTAATGCTGTTTGAAATCAGGTTGAAAAAAACACTGTGCATGAAACTTTTGATTGTAGTGATTTTATCAATTGCGCTAAAATCGCAGATTATCTGCGCCTTCTCTTTTTCAATAACATTGTGAATGCTTGATTTAATCACATTCACCAATTCATCAAAATACACCGTCTCTTTATATTCTTTGATTTCTGATCTTACTTCTAAAATTTTGTTCAGATCCTTCAGCATCTCGTCAAGTCTCATTGTGGCATCAAACAAATACTGTTCACTGCGCACCCGGTCTTCCTCTGAAATCTTTTTTTTAAGGATCTCGGCCAGGCCTATAATATTAGCTACCGGCGCACGCAGGTTGTGCGAAACAATGGTTGCAAATTGTTCCAGGTTTTTAGCATGCTGTATTAAATTTGAAGTCATTTTTTCGCGTTCGTCATCGGCAATCTTTCTTTCCGTTACGTCAAGTATAATTCCTATTAACCCTAAGGGAATTCCCTGCTGATTAAGTTTAAACTTCGCTTTTGAATAGATATGCTTAATGCTTCCGTCTTTCAAAAGGATCCTGTGATTTAATATAATATCGCTTAACGTTTTCCCGGCCTTCTTGATTTCGGCTTTAACTTCCGCCAGGTCATCGGGGTGAATAAATGATTCCCATACTGCGTATTTGTGCGTTTTTTTATCCGGCGCAACTCCATAAATTCTGCATGTTTCTTCTGACCATACAGTATCCTGGGTTTGAAAATTAAGCTCCCAGTTACCAAGATGTGCTATTGCCTGTGCTTCATTCAATCTGAATTCACTTTGCTCCAGGTCTTCCTGAGCCAGCCTGCGTTCGGATATATCCTGGTGTGCTAAAATTACCATTGGTTCTCTACTGTCAAATTTTACAACGCGCAGCCCATACCATCTCTTTACAGCAGGTGAATGACAAGGGTATTCAGTATAAAAAGTGCTGATCTTTCCATTCATTACGTCTTTTATTCCCTGAATTGCCAATCCTGCCTCCGGCGCACCTTCGCAGCCTGCTTTTTCACACACGTCATAATAATTAACCCCTACCCCATTTGCCAATAATTTTGTCGCTCCGTTTTCTTTGGCAAAGCGTTTCCATGATTCATTAACGGCCATGATCGTTCCTGTAAAATTTACTACTGCAATGTTTGAGCTTAGCGAGCTAAGTATTCCAGTGCTGAATTCTTCGCTCTTCCTGAGTTGCTGTTCTGCAACTTTTGTCATCGTAATGTCGCGGGAATGACAAGCGGTGCCGATTATTTCGTCGCCTTTACGAATAGGATAATAAGAGAATTCCAGCCACATCTCAAATGGTAAATCAAAATGTTCTATTTCTGTAAACGATTCGCCCTTAAATGCCCTTTCATACAGCTGCTTAAAATGATTGCGCATTTCAGGTGTGTATGAAACATGGAGAACGTTCTCTCCTTTTTTAATCGTCGCACCGAAAGACGTTTTTCCTGATTTGTCAAAGGGTATGTTGGATGTTATTAGTTTAAAATCTTTGTCAACGCTCCACATCAGATCTTTTGTATTATTGATCAGCGCATTGAGATTATTTTTATCAAACTCAAGATGCTCTTCTGCTATTTTCTTTTCTGTAATATCCCTGAAGTTCGATACAAAAGCTTGTATTTCCGGCTCACGAAACATGTTGGTCAAGGTTCCTTCGCACCAGATCCAGTGGCCGTCTTTATGCTTAAGGCGGTATCGAAAGGAAAAGAAGGATCCGGGAACTTCAAGTATAATTGCCCGGTTCTTAAGCAGGTCGGGAAGGTCGTCAGGGTGAAAAAAGGTAAAGGCGGATTTTTTTAAAAACTCTTCCAGAGAATATCCAAAAGTCCGGGTAACTGAAGGGCTTCCATAAATAAATTTTCCTTCCATGTTGGAAAGCATTTTCATATCCACGCTTTTTTCTATCAGCGTCCGGAATAATGCTTCTCGTTCTAATAATTTTTTATCGGTGTCTATTTGCTTTTTTTCCTTCTGAAAGAGTTCGAGGGCAAACGAAATATCGCGCGCAACTTCTTCGAGCAGATTAATTTCTTCGCTGGCAGCAAAGTTGATCCCCGCTGAATACAAATTAAATGTGCCGATGATCTTTCCCGATCTTTTAAGCGGCAATACCAGGCATGAATTAATGCCATTCGCCAAAGCAAACGATTTCCAGTTAATCAATTCCCGGTTATTCTGAATATCATTACAGACATAATAGTTTCCTGTACGGATCACTTGCGCCTGCGGACCATTGGCATCGTAATTTGTATGATCGAATAATTTCAGGTCTTCGTTTGCAATACCATACTGTTCAATAAGAGAAATGGTTTTGCCTTCTGTGTCAAACAAACCAATCCACGCCATTTTATATTTTCCAAAATCCACTGCCAGCATGCATGAATTCCGGAATAGCGTAGCCTCGTCGTTGACACGAACTATGTTTTGATTTACCTGGCCCAGGAATGCATAAAGGTGTGTCGCTCTTCTTAATTTCTCATCTGTAATTATCTTTTCCTTTTTCTCTTCTGCCTCTTTTAGTGCGCGCTGAATTTTTGGCACAAGCGTGTATAGCTTATCCTTTAATGCGTAATCGGTAACGCCGCTTTTAATAAGCTCTACTGCCTTTTCTTCACCGATGGTCCCGGAAACAAAAATGAAAGGGATGCCAGGAATTATCTCCTCGCTGATTTTATAAGCACGCTCACCATCAAATGACGGAAGCGAATAATCAGACAAAATCAAATCAGGAACAAATTCTTTAAGCGTATTCCTGAGGGTTTGTTCATCATAAACGATCCTGGACTCAGATTTAATTCCGCCTTTTTCCAGCTCGTAACGGATAAGGTCAATATCATGCAGGTTATCTTCAATGATTAATATTTTTTTTTCCATGATGCGGGGTTGAATAGATATCGTTTTAACTCGGGGGCTGATTAGTTATCATCCAGTATAATCCTACGTTAGTGATTGCTTTTTGAAACTGCTCAAACTCTACCGGCTTTACTACATAGCTGTTTACGCCTAATTCATAACACCGTTTTATATCAGGATTTTCCTTAGATGACGTAAGCACCACTACAGGAATCGTTTTCGTAAGCTCGTTCTCCCTTATTTTCTGAAGTACTTCAATGCCATCAACTTTAGGTAATTTTAAATCAAGCAAAATAAGTTTAGGCAGATCTTCTATACGCCTGTCTATATACTTTCCTTCTGCAAAAAGGTAGTCCAATGCTTCTGCTCCGTCTTTTAAATGCACAAGCTGATTGGTCAGGTTGTTTTCTGTTAGTGCATTAATTGTCATCTCAGCATCACTGGCGCTGTCTTCCACTAATAAGATCACTTCCCCATGATTCATGTTATCCGGTTTTTAGTGTGAAAAAAAATGTTGCTCCCTCATTTACTTTTCCTTCTGCCCAAACCCTGCCGCCATGCTTGTTTATAATTCGCTGTACAATTGCCAAACCCACACCCGTGCCTTCAAATTCTTCATCGGAGTGAAGCCGCTGAAACACGCCGAATAGTTTATGCGCATAACGCATATCAAACCCCGATCCGTTGTCTTTTATGGAATAAATAGTTTCATCCTCCATTCGTTCAGAATTAATTTCAATGATCGCATGGTTTTTAAATCTTGAGTATTTAATTGCATTGGAAATTAAATTCACCCAAACTTGTTTCATGGTGATATAGTCGGCGCTGGCCGGTAATAAAGGAGCGATCTGAAATTCTAAATTCAGGTTTTGATGCTCTTTTTTTAATTCGTTGCAAAGCGATGTTACAAGATCATTCATTTGAACTTCGGTCATTACTAACTCCTTTCGCCCGATTCGTGAAAAGCCGAGAAGATCGTCGATAAGCTGCCCCATCTTTTTTGCATTGCTGATGATGTTATTCATCAACCGATCTGCTTCGGGATTTGTATTGCCGTCAGCTTGTTTTGCCTTAAGCATTTCCGTATAGCCCTGGATAGCCCTGAGCGGCGAACGCAAATCGTGTGATACGGAATAGGAAAAAGATTCGAGTTCCCTGTTTACAGATTCTAATTGCAGCGCGTGGCCTATTTTTTCTTCGTTCTGAAATGCAAGCTCTTTGTTGGCGATTATCAGCTCTGCAGCACGCTTTTCCTTCTCCCCATTTTGATAAATCAGTTCAATATTGGCAATCCTCAACTCTTCCGCTCGCTTTTCTTTCTCTTCATTTTGAAAAGCAAGCGCTGCATTGGCAATCACCAATTCTGCGGCACGTTTTTCTTTTTCTCCATTTTGATAAATAAGCTCTTCAATCATCCTGACATTTTCAGCCTGCGCTCTTTTCCTTACTGTTATATCACGTGCAATCTTGGAGCTGCCGATTATCTTTCCTGTGCTGTCTTTAAGGGGAGATACAGTAAGCGAAACATGAAATTGTTCACCATCTTTTTTATTCCGTATGGTTTCGTAATGTTCAATAACTTCATTGTTGCATATTCGCTCTACAATATTTTTTTCTTCATCGCTGTACTGTGGCGGAATGATCAAAGAAATGTGCTTGCCGATTGCTTCCTGTGATGTGAAACCAAACATTTTTTCACTGCCTTTGTTCCAGCTTTTTATTGTTCCATCAAGCGACTTGCTGATAATCGCATCTTCAGAGGTTGCTACAATTGCCGCCAGGTGTCCGCTGTTTTCTTCTTCCATATTGCATTCCTGCATTGGAACAACGCTGTCTTCCTTCCTGCTATTATTATGACTCTTTTGAGAAATAGGCCTGTCTTTTTTAATCCCCATAAAAATTTGTTTTTTAATAAAAATCCCAGCGCGGCAAATCATAAGAAAAGGCTTAACCAATTCTTACGCCTGTGCTAACAGTTAGAAATAGCAATATTTCCCGCTATATTTTTGAGGAGATCGCCTACCAAGAGCAGTAGATAGGCAAGGATTGGGATAAATGTGGCTGTTTAGCTATTCAATAACTAATGCACATTTTTAAGATAACCCTGAATTGAGTTAAGATTTTAAGAAAGGTAAGTATATTTCCCGGGTATACTATTGTAATTATATATTACAACTTCCCTGTTTTGGCTTTTTAGCTGTTGCCATTTCATTAAACGTTGCTGTCCAAGGAATGTCCGCATCTGTTGGTGGCGATAAATAAAAATTGGAATTGATGATGAGCTTTTCCAGGTTACATTTTCTCAAATGCCTTTTCCAAATCCGCTTTCAAATATCCCGGATCTTCCAACCCGATATACAACCGCACTAAGTTAAACGGCAACGGATTTTTGAAGCTCGTCGACTGTGTCAATGCACAAACAGGAAAACAAAGAGATTCATGACCGCCCCAGGAAGTAGCGAGCAAAAATGTTTTCAGGCTGTCGCAAAAACGTTCTACTGCTTCCACATTTTCTGCTTTGAGCTGAATGGAAATTAATCCTCCTCCCTGCTTCATTTGTTTTTGCGCAAGGGCGAAACTTTTATTGCTTTTGAGGAACGGATAATTCACTTTCTCCACTTTCGGATGTTGCTCCAGCCATTCTGCTAATTGCTGCGCGGAAGAAGAAGAACGGTTCACACGCAATTCAAGTGTGCGAAGTCCGCGGATCATGAGCCAGGCATCGTGCGCACCGATGATAGCGCCGATGGTCATGTATTCTTCGGCAAGCATTTTCATGATGCGTTCTTTAGAAGATGCGACAACGCCTGCAACCACATCGCTGTGTCCGTTAAGATATTTTGTTGCAGAATGTACCACAATATCAACTCCCATTTTTGATGGCTGCTGATTGAGCGGTGAGTTGTAGCTGTTATCTAAAATGGTGGTGATGCCTCGCGCTTTTGCCATGGCACAAATGGCAGAAATATCCTGCAGCTCAAACGTAAGTGAATTCGGACTTTCGAGATAGATGAGTTTTGTGTTGGACTGAATACTCTTTTCAAAATCTTCGGCAGTCTCGCCTTCAGCGAAAGTTACTTCAACTCCATACTTCGCCAGGTATTTTGAAAGCAGCATGTTTGTCCATGAATACGGTTTTGTCACACACACTGCATGCTCGCCTCCTTTCAGAACCGACATTACTGCAGCAGCAACCGCAGCACTTCCGCTTGCAAAAACCAATGCGTCTTCCGTTCCTTCGAGCGCCGCAATTTTTTGTCGCAGGATTCCCACTGTCGGATTAAATCCTCTTGTGTAAAACGGCGTTTCCAATTCGCGCGTGAGCTTCTCGCGCATATCGCTAACGGAAGGGAAACAAAAACTGGACGAGAGCATCATTGGCGGAGTAACGGCGTTGTAATAATTTTCGCGCTCTTCGCCGAGGTGATTCAGAATGTAAGAAGTGTCCATGAGGAAGGATTTAATGTCCGCCGCGGCGGAGGGTGTTTTGGTATCCGTCGCGGCGGAGGGTGATAGAAAAAAGGGAAAGAAAGATTTGAAAATTAATGCGATTGCTGATTACAAGTTTCGTTAAAAATAGAACGCGGATGACGCGTGTTGGGCGGATAAAAACGGTTTGATTTGTGGCGGGTGTTGGAAGTTTTTTTGTGAGGTCCAAGGAACTCCCTCGGAGGATGGTAGTGGAAAGCCCGGAGGTGTGGGACTAGAACCTCGAAAGGTTTGAGTTAGCTTTTGCGCGTTGCAAACCTTCGAGGTTTTGCGCGATGAATGACGAGGACTTATAACGGATAACCCGGTGCCGAAGAAATGCCCTTCGCCTTTTCTACAGCACACGCCCCAAAGAAAAAAGGTGACTCCAACATCAATTCTCTATTGGAAACCATGGCGTGGCTTTGTGTGAGAATAAAGTGGAATCACCTCTTGTTGACAAATGCGTTTCTATTTTTTACTGATAATATAAATGAGGCTTGAAGATCCTTCATTGCCGGCTTTGCGATTAGAGATCCATCCGCGCCAGACTGCGGCGATGAGATTGCTGTGCCCGGTTTTATATTTCTCGCTCAGCATAGAAATATAATAGCTGTCGAATTTCATGGGAAGAATTTTTTTCACTTCGAGTCCGCCGTTTGACATCAGCGTACGCATATCCTGTGCGCGAAAATGCCAAAGGTGACGGGGTACATCGTAAGCTGCCCAGTTTTCTTTGTAATAAGCAGCGTCATACGAATTACGATTTGGCACTGCTACAAAAAGAACGCCATCGTCTTTTAAAAGTTTGCAGAGTGTTTGAACTCGTTCGTTAAGATCCGGAACGTGTTCCATCACATGCCACATCGTGATTACATCAAAGGATTCAGGCAGCAAATTCTCAAGTTCGTTTTCGTCGCGGACATCGAGTTTGTAATTTTCTATGCCTTGTTTTCTTGCGGACGGGCTTGGTTCGATTCCAATCGTTTTCCAATTATCCTTTTTCATGGTGCTCATGAATTCTCCCGTCCCGCAACCGATGTCGAGCAAAACTCCCTTTTTTCCTTCGTGGTTAATCAGCCCCAATTTCTTTCGCAATGTGTGCCTACGAACCATTTGATAAAGTCGGGAGATAAGACCTTTTGAAGTGTTTGAGTGAGAAATGTAATCGTCCGATTGGTAATACCATCCTAAATCATTTACAGCCGGTCTTGGACTTGTAAATGCGAATGAACAGTTTTTACACGCTACAATCGCAAAAGAAGCTTTTGAAACCGTGTAATCTTTACAAGTAAGGTATGGCCGGTGGTTTATTTCCTTACAAACTGGGCAATTTTTTACTTCAACAAAGCTCTTGCTATTTTCAAGCATTTTTTTATTTTTAATTTGATATAAATATACTGATTATCAATAGTATTCAATGCTTTTTAGATATAATTTATTCACAGTTTTTAAACATTTTTTGATTGTTCCACGTGGAACAAAAATTGGTAATAAAATAAAGAAATAAAATATGGTAATAACTACATAAATAACTGGTTATCAATAATAAAACATTAAAATTAAATTCCGTAATAACAAAAGATTTAGTTATCTCTATAAACAGACAAATACGTGCATATTAATTCTAAAACAGATATGATGCTAAACTCCCTGAAGCAACCCCGTTCGGAAAAAATCATTCTTCCTTCATTGCTCTACGAAAAGGGCTTTGGTATTCTTACAACAATGATAAATTTCAGGCAAAAATATAGGCGACTCACATAACGATATATTAATGTGAGTCCAGGTTAGATGTCCATGGTAGATTAACCTCAAATGAGATGCTAATGTTTACACCAAGTTTTTACAGGAAAGTTGGTTTGGCTGCATCGTACAAATCACCAAGAAACAATTCTCATTGATTCATACTTCCCATTAAAGGCGCTCCAAAATCTTTGAAGAAATAGCACCATATAAGTTTCTCGTGCAACAAAGCTTTGAGTTTATGCCAGTAAAACCAATAGGAAAACAGTTTATGAAAAAAAGGCATCACCAATATCGGACAGGGGGCTTTTGATTGATACCATTACAGAACCAATATCTTATCAGAGTCTTGAAGCATTTCCAGTTAATCAGGCAACTCTTACCGATCACATATCTCAGAATTCTTCCTGGCTGTCTAGCCACAAAACCAGCTATAAGTGTGACAAAAGGCAACCAAGTAGTTTTGAGTTTCTAATCCATTAATCAGTACGTATTCTCACGGATGAGCTCAGAATATTCCTTCAAAGCAATCGAAAATATCAAAAGTGATAAGCTTATCATTGGCAAAAAACCAGAGGTGTGTGGTTTATAATCCCCTCTGCAAATCAAAATTGTTAATTAAGAGTCGGAGTTACTTATCAATACTAGATTTGCGTCCTTGAATGTTTCACGTGAAACAAAAAGCCCCGCATCAAAAGATGCAGGGCTCAATAGTAAGTCCGGTAATGTTATCTACCGAGGTAAACCATCAAAACAGAAATGTCGGAAGGGTTGATTCCGCTGATTCTGGAAGCTTGTCCTAGGGTGCCAGGGCGGATTTTGGTAAGCTTCTCCCGCGCCTCATGTGACAAAGATGTTAGCTGGGCATAATTCAAATCTTCTTCCAGGCGCATACTGTCGAGCCTTGAAATTTTGTCGGCCAACTCATGCTCTCGCTGAATGTATCCTTCATACTTCATCAGAATCTCAGCCTGCTCAATCTCATCACGACGAAAAGCAGACAAGAAAGTATCAACCGCCGGACTCGCTTTCATAAAGTCATAAATAGAAACCCCGGGGCGGGATAAGACACCGAACATCCTTACAAGCTGGTTGATTGGTGCTGATTCTTTCTGCAAGAGAATCGGATTTATATCTAACGGGGCAATGCTCTCATTCTTGAAGTATTTAATAATGGCATTCGTATTGGCCTGCTTTTCCTGAACACGATTATAACGCTCTTCAGAAGCAAGACCAAGTTCGTAAGCTTTGGGAGTAAGCCGCAAGTCGGCATTGTCCTGGCGGAGCAGAATCCGATATTCGGCACGGGAAGTAAACATCCGGTAAGGCTCATCTGTTCCTTTCGTTACAAGATCATCAATCAAAACACCGATGTAAGCTTCCGAGCGCGAAAGGATAAACGGCTCCTTTCCACTGACCTTCAAGTGCGCATTGATCCCAGCCATCAATCCCTGGCAAGCAGCTTCTTCATAACCCGTGGTTCCATTGATTTGCCCGGCAAAATATAGATTCTGAATAAGCTTCGTTTGCAAAGAAAGATCCAGCTGAACGGGCGGGAAATAATCATACTCAATGGCATACCCCGGACGAAACATTTTCACATTCTCAAATCCCGGAATTTTCTTCAGCGCTTTCAGTTGAACATCCTCAGGAAGTGAGGTAGAAAATCCATTCACATAAACTTCTACTGTATCCCAGCCTTCTGGTTCCACAAAAATTTGGTGCCTGCTCTTATCAGCAAACCGATTGATCTTATCTTCAATGGAAGGGCAATAACGCGGTCCAAGCCCTTGAATCCGACCCGTAAACATAGGCGATTGTTCAAACCCTGTTTTCAGTATAGCATGAACTTCTTCATTCGTAAATGTAATGTGACAAGGTCGTTGCTTTTCAAGCGGATTGGTAGAGTCGAGGTAGGAGAATTTTTCTGGTGATTCATCTCCTGCCTGTTCCTCCATTTTAGAATAATCCAAGGAACGGCCATCCACGCGTGGAGGTGTTCCTGTTTTCATCCGGCCACTTTCAAATCCAAGAGAAACCAATTGTTCCGTAATTCCGGTCGCTGCCTTCTCCCCTGTTCTTCCGCCTCCAAATTGCTTTTCGCCAATATGTATTAATCCATTCAGGAATGTTCCATTTGTTAACACAACAGACTTTCCACGAATTTCCATTCCCATTCCGGTAACAACTCCAACAACTTTTTTCTCCTCCACAATAAGGCTCTTCACCATATCCTGCCAGAAATCAACATTCGGAGTACGCTCCAACATCAGACGCCATTCTTCGGCAAACCTCCACCGGTCAGACTGCACGCGAGGGCTCCACATGGCAGGACCTTTAGAACGATTCAGCATCCGGAACTGGATCGCCGTTTTATCAGAAACAATTCCTGAGTATCCGCCCAGTGCATCAATCTCCCTAACAATCTGCCCTTTTGCCACACCACCCATTGCAGGATTGCAACTCATCTGCGCGATGGTTTGCATATTCATTGTCACAAGCAAAACACTTGAGCCAAGGTTAGCAGCTGCTGCTGCAGCTTCACATCCAGCATGGCCAGCACCAACAACTATTACATCATATTCTTTCAACATACTGCAAAGGTAAGGCGGATTTTTAATCGCACGCTTGCATTATATGTAGGGGAGTGGCGTGGAAAAAGGGCAGGGGGAAAATAATTGTACACTTTGTTTTCCTCCAGAGAAAGTGAAGAGCAAAAAAGGCGGCACGTGGCAGGAAAAACTTGCCTGAATTTTTGAGTAAAAAAGCAGGAAGGGTAGGCACTAAATTTTTTATCAAGAACACTTCCCTGAATTTTGAACATTCTCTGCGGAATCTGCGTCAATCTGCAAGCAAACTTACCGCAGGGGGTATTCGCGGACAATTCCAAGAAAATCCCAGGCAAAGTATCAACGCATGCAAATTCAAAAAACCAAATAAAAAAGCCGTCTCTCTTTCAAGAAACGGCAAATAAAAAGATCAGATTTATTCCTTCACTACTATCGTTTAATTAAAGAATACACCAGAATATTATGAATATCGTCAGCATCCCTGTAATCCACTTTCAACATTGTTTCTGTTGATTCTAGGATTTTGAATTTCTTTACATCGCTCGTACTGGAAGTTAAAGTAATCCAAAGGTTGTCCTTACTCAACATCCACGTTCCGGATTCTGCAACGCCATTCATAATTAAACGGTAATGGCCGCCTTCCATCAGATTCAATAAATCAATTTTCTGAATATCAGTTGGCGCATGTTTATCACCGAAGTTTTCTGTAGAGGAAAGAATCCACGATTTAGAAAGCGCTGTTGCTTTTGCGCCCGGGGCAGTAGAAGTCTGGGCTGGAGTTGTGCTTGCAGGAGCCTGAGCAAATAGGGTAGTGCCTGCTAAAAACAATGCGATGGTAAGAACCTTTTTCATAGTTGATGGTTTTAAAACTTACGTAAATCTAACCCATTTTGCTCTTCGGTACGCATACGTTTTATCTCTTCAGGGGTTTTGTCACCGAAGCCACATAAATGCAGCAATCCGTGTGCCATTACACGGTGCAGCTCTTCGGATTGAGAAACCTTGAAGATTCTAGCATTTTCTTTTATGCGCGGAATGCTGATATAAATTTCCCCAATAATTCCATCCTTACCATTCTTGCCGTTTTTATCAGCAGAATAATTGAAGGTGATAATATCGGTGAGGGTATTGTGGCGGAGAAAACGCTTATTGATATTCAGCAGGTATTCATCGCTTACGAAAACGTAATTCAAAGAGGAAACGCGTTTCTTATGCTTTTTGGAAACAGAGTGAAGCCATTGGGCAATGGCAGCTTTATTACGCAATGAGAATTTAATATCCCCCTGGAAAAACAGGATTTCATTCCCGGATTCAACCATTTAATTATCCGAGATCATGAAGTTCAGCAGCACAGAACGACCGCTGTCAGAAAACTCAACTTTGTCAGCTAAATGACGCATCAGAAATACACCGCGGCCATGTGGCTTTTCTATATTTTCAGGGTTCGTAGGATCGGGAAGATTCTGATAATCAAAACCGGGTCCCTGGTCAGTTACTTCGAACGAAAGGGAAGCATCATTCGCTAAAAAGGAAAGGTTTACTTTTTTGCCCGGATCAAGCTTATTGCCGTGTTGCATGGCATTATTAACCGCTTCGGTTACAGCAACGAGGATATTGCCGTAATGGTCTTCGGAAATGCCGTATGCGGCACAGATTTCGTTAATCAGCTTTTCCACAAGTCCGATATTATCGGCAACGGACGGGAACGATATTTTTTGCTCCCTAATCATTTCTTCAGCATGGGTCATGTTTCAGAGGGGGTTGATTTATTTTTGTTCTACCCCGTTAAAATAAGCATTTACCTTATTCTTGTAAAACAGTGAAAGCGCCGGGGGAACGGTTTTCAGAAGCTCGGCTTCTTTCTGTTTCTGACTGTTATACTCAGAAAAGCCTTCAGGGTTACTCTCTTGTTGATTTTTTGCTTCAGTTGACTGGCGTTGTTCGTCCTGTTCCTTCTGCTGCTCAGCCTTTTCGAACTCCAACATTTTATCTAAAATATCCTGCTGTCGCTGAATTGTCTCTGCCGTGATCTGTTTATTCACCAGGTCGGTTTCGGTTTCTTCCATCTTTCCCTGGGTTTGTCCGCCCGGGTCTGGTCCGCCTTCGCCTTCTTTGCCACCTTTCATGCTTTCCTGGAGCATTTGGCGTATGTAGGCTTGCTGTGCTGCCATCTTCGCCAATTGTTCTGCGCTGCCCGGCTTACCGCTTTGCTGGAGAGCCTTCATTTGCTGGTTTAGTCCCTGTTGCATGGAACGCAGGCTCGACATGCCGGGCTTGTTCTTTTTCCCGTTTCCTGGCTTATTGCATTTGCCGCCCGAACATTGTGCTTTACTCTCTGCATTCGCCTGCGCCATCATCTGCTCAAGCGATTCATTCAGCATCAACGCAAGATTATTGATGGAGGTCATTGACTGCTGCTCCCGGTTTTGCGCTTCGGATGTATTTCGTTCACCGAGCGAGGTCATTGCACGCTCCATGTTCATATTGATGTTCGTGATCTCCTTATTCACAAGCGGGGAGATCTTCGGATTACGTTTGCTTAATGCCAATAAACTGTCTTCGATCATTTTCGAATCGTCGCGCAGCTTTTTCTGTTCGCGGGCGAGGGAAGTGTACTGCGGATCATTGACACTGGTGCTTTTTACCCTCTTCATCAATGCTTCCTGATCAAAGGAAAGCTGAATGAGATTGCTCAGCAACTGGCGAATGGCCTGCATGTCTTCTGTAGCTTCTTCTTCCTGCATTTTCTGCTGGGCGGTTTGAAGCTGCGAAGAAAGTTCACTCATTTTATCAGACGCTTTCTTCTGCGATTCAGCTGCTTTTTTAGGGGAGCCTTCATTTTGATTCTGACTTCCTTCGCGCTGCTGCTGCTGAATTTCCATTTCCTTCAAATCGGTATTCGGAATATCATGCGGCGTTTCTAGCTTTTGGTTTTCTTCTTGGAGCGCGTCCATGTCTTTGCGGAACTGATCGAACTTTTTATTCAGCGAATCCTGCGCAGCTTTATTTTCCGCCTGCTTTTCTTTTGTCTGACTTTTCTCCGCAGATTGTTTAGAAAGCGAATCCTGTTGCTTCTGCATCTCGTTCAGATCCTTGATTGCCTGATCCATTTTTTGCTGCACCTGCATATCGCGGAAAAGGTTGAGCGTGCGGTCGAGATCTTTCGCTACGTCTTTATTTTCCTGCTTCATCTCATCGAGATTCTTCTGGACTTTGTTTTTATCCGCATTCTGCATGAGCGCTTCCATCTGCGCGATGAGCTTTTTCATGTCATCGGTAGCGAGCTGTTCAAAAAGTTTGTTGATCTCGTCTTGTTTTGCAGCCGCTTCCGGATCTGCCGGCATAAATTCTGATTGCTGCTGCGCATTCTGAGCTTGTTGCTGTTTTACATTATCAATTTTCTCCTGCAACTCTTTCTGGCGGTTTTTCAGCTCTTCGATTTTCTTTTTGTCTTCCCAGCTGAGGGTTTTTTTCTCCATCAGCTTTTTATACATCTCGTCAATGTCTTTCTGCAATGCCTGCGATTCTGCAAGACTTGCTTCAAGCTCGTCTTCCGTCTTTTTATTATTCTGCTCGTTCTGATCTTTTAATTCCTGCTCGGTAGGCGCGTGGTAAAGCATTCTTTGAGAACGTGTTGTTTTAGCCCCGTGAACGCCATCATTATCAGAAACCTCAAAGTAATATTCCACTTCATTGCCGGCTTCGATGCCCAGCTTTGAAAGGTCCCAGTAATAATAAAACTGGTCGCGCTGCAATTCTTTGTTTACGGGCATAATAACCGAAGCCGTTTTATCACCGATCTCTTTCCCGGTAGAATCTTTTTTGCTCAGGATATGATAAACAAAAGCAAGGCGGGAAAACCCGTAATCATCCTTCACCTCTCCGGTGAAATATAATTTGAGCCGCGACATGGTGTCCTTTTTCTCCTCAATAGAAATTGCAGGATATAAATCGGGAATTACATTGATACTGTAGCGAATGGAATCCTTGCTTTTGATAAATTCATTTTCGGTATGCAATGAGTAATTTCTGCTTTCGAGGAAACGACGGGTGAATGAAAATGAATTGTCGCCGCTTTGTTTGAGCGTGTAAGAAGAATCGGTTAATGCAAAACGGAAATTTTTTGTTGCGCGCGTATTGAATTTCCAGATGATGTTTGTTCCTGCGGGCACAACCAAATCGCCGGTATTTTTCAGGAGCTCATTTTTCTTCTTTGTGTATTTTGGGTATTGCAATTCCACATCGAAATTCAGCACGATCGGATTAGGCAATACTTCAAGCGTGTATTCTTTTGAAGTAAATCCATCAGCGTAAAAGCGGAATGTTTTTGTCTTCTGAAGATTACGGAATATGTAATTGAAGTTAATTGTTCCTTCGCGGTTGAGCGGGTATTCATTTCCATCGACAAGAATTGAAACCGCTTGCGGAATTTCCTGTCCGGTAAGTTTTACATCCAGCGGAAAATCTTCATTCTCAACTGCTTTCAGGTTCTTATTCTGAATTTCAAATTTGAATGGTGCAGTTGCTTCAAAAAACTCTCCCGGATTTGCAAGGCGGTGAGCGCTGTCTGTGATAATTCCGGCGTTGGTAAAAATGATTGTAATAATGATCAGCAAGGGAATCAATGCATACTTCGCATATTTTCTGTTTTGACGCAGATCGATTGCGGAAGAAAAAGGAACAGGCTTTAATTCGGAAATCTTCTGATTAATGCTGGCCTGGATCAACGCGGGCGATGTCCCGCCAGAGGCTTCTGTTCGGCGCAGCTGTAAAACATTGAGCAGCTTATCCTGAACGTTATTGAAATGGCGCCCGATAATGCTTGCTGCTTCGTCGTGTGAAATAATTTTGCCGATACGATTCAGTTTAAACAGCGGGAAAAATACAAACCGTGAAAGCACTGCTACTGTAGCAACAATAAAGCTCCAGAATAAAATCGTCCGGACGATGATATCGAAATGCGCAAAATGTTCAAGGACGGTAAGCACTAAAAATCCGCTCACAAGAATTCCTGTCGCGTAAAGTAATCCGCGGATCAGTTGATTTTTATAAAACTTCCTGATAAACTCATCAAGCTTACCAATCAGGATATCATAACTGCTATTATTTTCCATCTTCTTTCCTTCCTAAAATCCACGTGCTTCCAAAAAAAGAATGCGTGGAAACAAATTTAACTTATTAATAACGGATTCCCTATTGGTTGGTTACCATTTTAGAGGGAATAGTTTGTTAAAAGATGCGATGATATCCGGGATTCCATACATTGAAAGTGAAATCAGAAATATCCATGCGGGAAAGCGGCAGGAAAAAGGCGGCAGCGGCAGGAAGTTGGAGTTTTCATTGTCTACCGTCTTACTGGCATTCCATACTAAAATGATATAAAAACCGTTTTAAACATTATGTTACGCACGTTGTTCTTGGCTGGAGTTTTCACTTTTTCTCTAATGGGCCAGGGCTGTCAGTCGCAGTGTAAAAAAATGTCGAAGACGAATTCTAAGTTGATCAGCGGGAAGGAAACTTTTGGGTTGAATCGAAGTTCAAAAATCCAATGGAATAGTTGAACCTAAAATTGCTTCTATTTTTTTGACTAGAACATTTAATATTTCGTCATCTTTAGGAAATTGCTTAAGATGTTTTTCAAGCGTGTAATCTGATCCAATTTTTCGGGAAATGTCAAGAATTGCAAGTTTCGAATAACTCCTTATTCTTGCTGTTTCTAACCAAGATTTGTATGTATTAGCTCCGGACGAACCGCGGAAATATTTATTTTTCAAATTTTCAATCACCGTTCCAAAAAGTCCCCGTTTTGTCTTTTCAAAATCATACAAACATTCGGCTAGGTGATTATTTAAAACCAAGGTTATTTCACGATAATATTTTTCGGACACCTCAAGAGCTGCGAAGGCAACCTTTTTAGATATAACCACTTTCTCGTTCTCTTCATCGGGATAGGACATAGAGTTGTATTTGAGTTGTATTTTCCTTTTAATTGAACTACAGATTTTTCAATCTTCCAAATACACCCAGCGGCAAAGTAGAGCCATATTTCGCTTTCAGAAATAATTCTCCGGTTTCTAATTTTGAATTTTTCATTTTCGGAAAAAGATTCTCTAAGATCATTGCTGAGAATCCGAGCGAGTAGGCGTTGAGGATTAAAAAGTGTTCCTTTTCATCCAGCAATTCTACTACTACTTTCACCATCTCATTTATATTTTCTTCCAGCTTCCATTTTTCTCCGTTTGGTCCGTGGCCATAAGTCGGCGGATCTAAAATAATGCCGTTGTATTTGTTTCCGCGGCGCTGTTCCCGCTTTACAAACTTCAACGCATCTTCCACCAGCCATCGGATATTATCAAGCTTAGAAAGTTCCATATTGCTATTTGCCCACGTTACAACTTGCTTGATGGAATCGACATGCGTTACATCTGCTCCTGCTGCACGTGCGGCTAAGGATGCGCCACCTGTGTATGCGAAAAGATTGAGAAATTTCGGCTTTGGCGTTTTCATTTCACCAATGGAAGAAAAAATATAGTCCCAGTTCACGGCCTGCTCGGGGAATACGCCCACGTGCTTGAAAGATGTCAGCGCAAGGCGGAATGTAATTTCTTTTCCGCCTTCCATGGCGTAGGAAATATTCCAGCGATCAGGAGTTGGTTTTAGCTTTTTCCATTCGCCGGCGGAACTGCTTTTAGGCACGAATTTCACATGCGCCATTTTCGTCCATTCGTCTTCGGTGAGCGTGCGGTCCCAAACGGCTTGTGGCTCGGGACGGATGGTGATGTATTGACCAAAACGTTCGAGTTTTTCGAAATTGCCGGTGTCGAGGAGTTCGTAATCTTTCCAGTTGATTGGGTGGAGTAAAAGCATTGTGCAAAGATTGAAAAATTCAAGATTCAAGATTCAAAATCGGGGGATTCATTCGTAACAAATTTTTGATTTTGAATATGGGCGGTTCGGGAAGGGTGATGTGGCTTCGGGAAAGATTTCCTTGGTGAGCTTTTTTAACGCGGAGGAAGATAAGGCGCGGAGGAACGCGGGGAAAAAAGGAAAGATTCTTACTCCATACCTATTACTCAATACCCAATACTATCTTTGCCACGGAAATCTAAATCAACGATGACAAACGAGAGAAAAGTAAGAGTGCGTTTTGCGCCTAGTCCGACGGGGCCGCTTCACATGGGCGGTGTGCGCACGGCTTTGTATAATTATTTATTTGCGAAGAAACACGGCGGTGATTTTATCCTGCGCATTGAGGATACCGATACCGACCGTTTTGTTCCGGGCGCGGAGAATTATATCATTGATGCATTGAAATGGTGCGGCATTGAACCGAATGAAGGAATTGGTTTTGGTGATGGTCCGCATGCGCCTTATCGCCAGAGTGAGCGGAAAGAAGCGGGAGTGTATGCGCAATATGCAAAGCAGCTGATCGATTCAGGAAATGCTTATTACGCATTTGACACGAAAGAAGAGCTCGATGAGCAGCGCACGAAATTCGAGGCGATGAAAGCAAGCTTTTCTTACAATGCAATCACGCGCCAGAACCTGAAAAATTCACTGACGCTTTCGGAAGATGAAGTGAAAAGGCGAATTGATGCCGGTGATCATTATGTGGTGCGTGCGAAAATTCCGCGCAATGAAGAAGTGCGTTTAAATGATTTGATACGCGGCTGGGTGGTGGTACACACTTCGCAGCTTGATGATAAAGTTTTGTTCAAAAGCGACGGAATGCCAACGTATCACCTGGCAAACATCGTGGATGATTATACAATGAAAATCACGCACGTTATCCGTGGTGAAGAGTGGCTGCCTTCTGCGCCGCTGCATGTTTTGCTTTATCGTTTTCTCGGATGGGAAGAGGTGATGCCGCAGTTTTCGCATTTGCCTTTATTGCTTCGCCCGGATGGAAACGGAAAATTATCAAAGCGCGATGGCGACCGTTTAGGATTTCCGGTTTTTCCTTTGTCGGGAGAAATGCCGGATCTTAAAACAGGCATTCCTGAAAAATTTACCGGCTATCGTGAAAGCGGTTATTTCCCGGAAGCGTTTATCAACATGCTGTTGCTTTTGGGCTGGCATGGAAGCGGCAACCAGGAATTGTATACGCTGGATGAAATGATCGAAGCGTTTTCGATTGACCGCGTGAGCAAATCGGGTGCGAAGTTCGATGCGGAAAAAACAAAATGGTTTAATCAACAATATTTGCGCAAGAGAACTGATGCTGAACTCGCAGAGTTGCTTTCCGCTAATTTGAAATTAGAAAACACTCCTTTCCTCGTTGAAGTGTGCCGTTTGATGAAAGAGAAAGTGTTTTTTGTCAATGAAATTTATGAGCATGGAAAATTTTTCTTCGAGGAGCCAACGGTTTATGATGAGGGCGTAATTAAAAAACGCTGGAATGCCGATTCGAAGAAATTTATCGAAGCAGTGAAAGTTGCATTTGAAAAACTTGATTTATGGACAGCCATTGACCTTGAAACAACATTCAAAGCAACAGCTGAAGCAACAGGAACAAATCCGGGAAATGTGATGCAGCTTTTCCGTGTGTGCGTGAGCGGCGCGGGTGGGGGACCGGTGCTTTTTGAAATGGTGGAATTGCTGGGGAAAGAAACGACGGTGCGCAGGCTTACTGCTGCGCTGGAGAAATTACCTGCGTGAAAAAATGTGCTGATTTGCTAATGGGTTAATGTGCCAATACTTTTATCCCGACCTTATTAGCAGATTGGCAGATTAACAAATTAGCAAATTCCATGGGAATAATTACAGTGAACGGAATCAGAATTCGGGCGTATCACGGTTGTCTTCCGGAAGAAGGAATCATTGGTGGCGAGTATGTTGTGGATGTAATTATTGATACCGATTTTTCGAAAGCAGCACTGACGGATGAGTTACATGATACCGTTGATTACTGCGTGGTGTTCGATTGCGTGAAAGCGGAAATGGCAATTCGTTCCAAATTAATCGAACATGCTGCACAGCGGATTGTAAATGCTTTAAGGGAAAAATATCCGGAAGTAAAAACGTTTTCAGTAACCGTTACGAAAATTGTTCCACCGATGAATGGCGCTGTCGATAAAGTTTCTGTAACGATCGAAGGATAATCGTTTTCTTTTATTGCTTATTCAACAAGCTATCCACTTTCGCCCACCATATTTCTTTTCCTGAACCATTCCAGTGGGAATCGTTGATCTGATAAAGCGATTCCTTTTTCGTCTTAAATGTTTTATAAACGTCAATCGTTTTGAATTGCGCTTGCGGATTATCTTCTATCCGTTCGATAAGGCGGTTATAGGGAAAGCTGGTTTTTTTATACAGGCTCGATGAGTTGGGAATGAAGGAAACATATACTTCATCAAATCCCATTGCCTGCAGCGTGGCGCATTCTGTATTCAGCCATCCTACAATTCTATTTATCTCGTCATCATTAATTCTTGCAAAGGAGGAAGAGCCGCTTGCGGTATCAACTGTTTCATTGAGATAAAGCCGACCTGAATCGTCGGGCTTGTCGACCATCGTGGAAAATTTACCAAAATAATCCAGGTAAATTTTTGTCTTTGCTTCTTTAAACGGAAGTTGCCATTCAAGGTGTGTGAGCATAAACTGCAAATTATCTTCCGCGGCAAGTTTCACGTTTGAACCGCTTTCTTCCTCCTGTGGAGCATTCGTGCCGATGCTGAGAATATCCTGGCTTATAAACCGCCATCTTACATTCCGCTCGGTGGATTCCAGGATCAGTATATTTCTCTTACTGCCATCAAGCGGTTGAATCTTATGCGGAATTTCTCCCCACGGAATAAAACGGTATTCTCCTGCAGAAAAGTTTTCTGGAACAAATCCTTCTACATAACTGTCGCCGATAATTGTAAGTGTGATGTTGTTGTTTTTAGCTCGTGGTGGAGATACAAAAGCAACATCGTCATTTGTTCTGAAGCCGGGCATGGAAGAAAGCAAATATAAATCGCCGTAGCGGTAGGGATTGGGGAAATATTTTTCACATCTTCCCATCCATTTCGAATTGCTGGCGATTGCCATTAACAGGATAAAGAAACATCCCAGCGTAAACGAAATTATTTTCAAAACGATTTTCATCAGAACTGGAAATAAATAAATTGTTTGAAATTAAATTCTCCGAATAAATAGCTGAGCAGGAAAAGAAGTATGGTGAGCGAAATAATTACTGCTTGTTTTTTAAACGCTGTTCTTTTTATGAATGTTTCGGTTAATAACAATCCCGCAATCAGAACAAAAACAAAAATAAGTTCGTTCCTGTTGAATGCATCGGGTAATTTATCAAGCGGTGAAATTTTACCTAATAGTTTTATTGCCGCGAAGCCATCCTGAACTTCCCTTGCCCTGAAAAATATCCATGCAAAACAGACGCAGATAAAAACGATGAGGACTTTAAACGCGTGAGGAAATTTAAAACGATTTTGAAGCGGGCGCTCAATGATCAGCAGCATTCCGTGCAGCAATCCCCATATCACAAATCCCCAACTTGCTCCGTGCCATAAACCGCTTAGAAAAAAAACGATAAGGATATTCAGCATCCATCTTGCGTTGCTTGTTTTGTTTCCGCCTAATGGAATATAAACGTAATCTCTGAACCAGCCCGAGAGTGAAATATGCCACCTGCTCCAGAATTCGCGAATGGAAGAAGAGAGGTAGGGATTCCTGAAATTCTCAACAAGATTAATTCCCATCATCCTCGAAATTCCAATTGCTATATCTGTGTATCCTGAAAAATCGCAATAGATTTCGAATGCGAAAAAAACAGTTGCCAGCAATACCGATAGTCCATTGCTGCTTCCGATGTGATCAAAAACAGGATCAACAAAAAGTGCAAGCCGGTCGGCAATTACTACTTTCTTAAAAAATCCGGCGGCAATACGGAAGAGGCCGAAAATGATATTTTCATAATTAAAATAAACAGGATTGTGCAGCTGCGGAAGAAGCCGTTGTGGCCGTTCAATTGGTCCGGCTACGAGCTGCGGAAAATAAAGTACATACATGCTGTACGTCAGGAAATTCTTTTCGGCAGCTTGTTTTCCCCTGTACACCTCAATCGTGTAGCTCATGGCCTGGAACGTATGAAATGAAAGTCCGATCGGCAGAATTATATCCAGCGCAGGAATAGGATTCTCCATGTGAAAACAGCCGAGTAATCCTGAAATATTTCCGTTTAAGAAATTGAAATATTTATAAAAAACAAGAATGCCGATATTAGAAACAAGACTTACAATTAACCAGCGCCGCTTGTTTGTTTTGCTCTTTTCTATCTTGATTCCCGCAGCGTAATCGATCACAATTACTGCAACGAGTATCAGCAAATAAACCGGCTTGAAAACCATGTAAAAATAACAGCTCGCAAGCAGCAGCCATCCTTTCCGGAATTTTTGGGGAATGGCAAACAGGATCAGAAAGAACGCGAAAAAGAAAAGTATGAATTGCAATGAATTAAAAATCATCTGATCCTTGCGTCGTTCGTTTGGGTAAATATATCTGAAAAACCGGAGACGGGAATCGATGAAGGAAGCAGATCACATGAAGTGATGGAAGTTAACCGGCTCCTATAAATTTGTAGTTTTACTTATGCATTTCCCCCGGCTATTAATTCCTCTTTTCATATTGCTTTCAGGAATTGTTGATGCACAACAGATGCGTTATTGCATTCCCGAACGATTTTCCCAAAACGAAGTTTTCACAGACCTTGAGATAGCGAAAGACACGGATATTGTTTATGGATATTCTTTTAATCCATTTACAAACTCGTACAAGTTGCTGACGATGAATATCTATTATCCGCTTGCAGCACTTGATACGATGCAGAAAAGGCCATTTATCCTGCTTGCCCACGGCGGTTCGTTTATTAACGGAAATATAAACACACAGGAATATTTATGCGCAGAATATGCAAAGCGTGGATTTGTTTCCGCTTCCATCAATTACCGGGAGGGATGGAATTGCCTCAATCCATTTACCGTATGCGACTACTGCGTGGATGACACTTCGAGCCTCCGCGTTGCAACTTACATGGCAGTGCAAGATGTTCGCGCTGCACTGCGCTTTATGGCCGGAAATGCAACGGGCTGGAAGTTGGATCCTGACTGGTTTTTTGTGGGCGGCGCGAGCGCGGGATCAATTGCAACCTTTCAAGCCGCAATATGGACGCAGGCGCAGGCAAACCAGTTTTCACCGATTGCAGCAGGCATGGTGGGGCTGCTTGATACGGCAGGAAACGCATACCCGGTTAATTATTCGATCAGGGGAATTTCCGATAATTGCGGGGCGGTTGTAGATGACAGCAATCTTGTTTCGCAATTAACCATTCCGCTTATCAGTTTTTCTGATGAGTACGATTGCGTCATGCCGTCGGATCAAGGGCATCTTTTCGGATGCAACTGCAGCTCGTTTTATAAAGTTTATGGTGCTGGTTTTATTCATGAGCGTATGCAGGCAACAGGAGGGTGCACAGAGCTGAATACATTATTGGGCAGCACGGGGCATTGTTATTTTCCTCCACAAACGATTGTAGAGCGCACAGCCTGTTTTTTCAAGCGGGTGATGTGCGAAGTGTGTGAATCAGACACCAACACAAATCCCAATTATACAAGGCCCTGCAATACGCTGGCTACTGGTATTGAATTTGGCTTGGATGATTTTTCCTTCAGTATTTCTCCCGCTCCGGTTGATGAACTGCTTACCATCAGTTTCTCTGAACATGCGCGTCACGGAGGAGTTCTCAGATGCATTAATGCGCTTGGTCAACCCGTTTTTTCACAGGCTTATCCATACATGACACAAAAACTGGAGATCAGCACTTCCGGATTTTCTTCCGGCATCTATTTTCTCATTTTTGAAAACAATCAATCTTCTTCTTCATTAAAAATGATGATAATTCATCCCTAATTGCTCGCAACCGGGTCTATTGCGTTCAAATTCAACGTACAATTACTTAACAGTCTTTTTTGCAAAGGTTTTATTTAAGCGTCGGCATTCATCCCGTTTTTATTACTTTTGTCTCCCTTGAATCAAGGAAAAAGTAAAAGGTCCTGTGGCCGAGCGGCTAGGCAGAGCTCTGCAAAAGCTCGTACTCCAGTTCGAATCTGGACGGGACCTCGATAATCCTCCGTAACAAATGTTACGGAGGATTTTTCTTTTTGATTGATAACGGTAATAAATTTGCCGCACTTTATCCTGCCAGCGAATGCGTTAATTATTTATTTTTCTATTGAATAAGCCCGCATAATTATGGACCTGTTTAATACGGACACAATTAAAAATATCCTGCCTTATGATGGTATGGCAAATTATTATGGAAAAATTCTCAGCAGGGAAAAATCTGATTTTTATTATGAAACTTTTCTCCGCAGCATTCAATGGAAAAATGATGAGGCGGTAATTTTCGGAAAACATTTTATTACGCCAAGAAAAGTGGCCTGGTATGCGGATAAAGAATTTCCATACACGTATTCAGGAACAACGAAACAGGCTTTACTGTGGACTCCTGAATTATCCGCGCTGAAGGAAATGATAGAAGAAAAAACAGGTG
Organism: Bacteroidia bacterium; assembly: GCA_039918435.1. Lineage (GTDB taxonomy): Bacteria > Bacteroidota > Bacteroidia > Palsa-965 > Palsa-965. The sequence continues at coordinate 58,657 of JBDSHN010000116.1, forward strand.
CCACTTATAATTCCTGTTTGTTGAATTTATACCACACTGGCGGGGAAGGAATGGCCTATCACAGCGACGATGAAAAAGCATTGGGGAAATCAACACCGATTGCATCCGTTACTTTGGGAGCAGAGCGAAATTTTCTCTTTAAGCACAAGCGAACTAAAGAAACGGTTTCCATAATTCTCGAAAATGGCAGTCTTCTTGTAATGAAAGATGAAACACAAATGAACTGGATGCATCGTCTGCCGCCAACAACAAAAGTAAAACGAGCGCGAATAAACCTGACCTTTCGCACCATGCTTCAACACCATTAATTATGCGCTGGAAAGAACTTACATCAATTGCAGAGTTGGATGAGCTGATTGCTTTATCTGAAACGAGCACTGTCCTTATTCTCAAGCACAGCTCGCGCTGCAGCATCAGCAAAATGTCGCTCGACCGCCTTGAGAGAAAATGGAAAGACGGGGATGAACAAAAAGCTGTTCCTTATTTTCTGAACCTGCTGAAGCACCGCGATGTTTCAGATGCAATTGTACAGCGTTTTGGAGTTCAGCATGAGTCGCCACAGGTATTGCTGATCAGGAATGGGAAATGTATTTATTCTGCTACGCATTCTGAGATTGAGTATGGGGAGATAATGGAAACCCTCAAATAGCCCCGGTTTTTAATTCCTCTAAATCCCAGTACCTTCGGGAACTCTCGTGACCGATCTCTCCGTAAATAAAAAACCGATTCATTTTGTGCACCTCGATGCGCTGCGTTTTCTTGCCGCGTTTATGGTGGTGGCCGTGCATGCGTTTGATGCGTGGACAGGCTGGTTCGGCATTCCACCCAAATTTACCAATGCAGAAGGTGGGTGGTCGTGGGTTGGCGGCCAGGTTAATAATTTTGTCCACAATCTCAATTTCGGCGTTGATATTTTCTTTCTGATCAGCGGCTTTCTCATTACTTATTTATTGATCCGCGAAAAAACCGAAAAGAAAAAGGTTAATATTCCTGCGTTCTTTCTCCGGCGAATTTTACGCATCTGGCCGCTTTACTTTTTTGTAATCGCCATTTGCTTTTTTTGGTTTGTGCCGTGGTTGAGTCCGGATTACGTCCGCATGAAGATGGAAGCGCCTATTGTCCACTACAAACCCGAACTCTTTTTCTATGATAACTTTTTCAAGATTTCACAGATAAAAACAGATGCTGAGCATGTGTGGTCATTTCCTTTTGCGCACTTTTGGTCAATAAGTATTGAAGAGCATTTTTACCTGGTGTGGCCATTTCTCGTTGCGCTTGTTCCGATAAAACGCATGCCAGTCGTGCTTATCCTAATCATTGTCGGCAGCACTGCTTTCCGTGCATACGCATATTATAATGTTGAAGAGGCGTGGTTCACTATGTATCTCAACACGCTTTCGCGCATCGATGCGCTGGCTGTTGGCGGACTTGCAGCATGGTGGCATTATCATCATGCTTTTAACCTGCGTGTTCCTTTGTGGGGACGGATGGCTTTTTACACCGTATTGATCTGGATGCTGACTGTGGATAATGTGCATGACTGGTCATCCATATTTGCCGTTTGCTTTAAAAAGTTGATTTACCTGGCAATGATTGGCGTTGCGATGATGAATTTTGTATTTAATCCTGATATCAAAATACGCCTCGGGTCAAATCATGTTTTCAATTATTTAGGCAGGTGCTGTTTCGGAATTTATCTGTGGGGAAATATTCTGCTGCAGATCATCATCCTGAAAATTTATAATTCGCCAAGTCATCCCAAACTGGATTGGATGATTGCTCATTTAGGTGCCGGAAAAGTGTATTGGTTTATCGTAATAAGTATTTCTCTCGTTGTGCCTGTGCTTTCATACGAGCTGATAGAAAAGCCATTCATGAAGCTGAAAGGACGCTTTGCGATTGTGAAGACGAGAGCTTAGGGGAAATGGGATGGGGGACGGAAAAGGGGGACGGGGGACGGAATCCGCCGCGGCGGAGGGGCGGGAGACGAAAAAAAAGCCATCAACAAAATTTTAGCTATGAAAGATTTTTTGTGCTGAAATTCCGGGAAATTTTCCTGGGAAATTCCTACTCCTGCCGTCTCTTTTCCTGCCCCTCTTTCTAAGAAAATGCAAGCACAAAGCCTGCCTCTTTAGCCAACCAGCGTACCGCTGTTGCTGAGCAACTCTGCCCCGATAACATCTTCGAGATTGATCATCATTCCGATTGTAGAAACTCGTTGATTCCGGTTATAACGTTCGCTCAGGCTGGCGAAATAATAAGACACATTTCCCGGTTGTGGCTTTTCCCAAATGACACCAAACACTTCCTTGCCGGATTTTAACCGGAAACGACATGGCTGATCATTAAAAGCCCTGAATTCAGTATGGGTCATAGTTGGGGGTCTTTTCTCAAAGTTCAATATTAAAACGTCAAAAAGACAATTGTAGTTGCCGTACTTTTTAACAGTTTTGATCTTGTGTTAGTTGTTATTAACAATTAACCGGAGAAACCACCCAAATGGTGTGCTGAAGGGCTATTTTTGACGTGTGGCATCTATTTTGCTTTTTGTGAACTCACTTGATAGAATCGCAGCCGATCAACTAACTTTGCGGGATCTTTCCGGGGTTAAAATTAAACACGCTTAAAAACACTTTATGAAAAAGACAATCTCTACGCTATCAGTTATTTTTCTTGCTGTCCTGTTTTTCTCTTCCTGCTCGAACGGAAGAAATCTCACCATCGAAAAACGCCATTATGGAAAAGGCTATTACGTTCATGCAAACGGCAAGCGCGTGCTGACAAACGATACAAAAACAGCAGATGTTGCAGCAATCGATCAAACACAGGTTGCAGATGCAGTTAGTGCACCCTTAGCGCCCGAACCTGTCGTTGCTAAAGTTGATGTTTTACCGTTAAACACGATTGCTGTCCCGGTAGAAAAATCTGCGGCAACTTCAAAAAATGTGGTTGCTGAACAAGTGGTTGCCGAACCAAACCGCACCATCAAAAAGAACACAATTGCCGAACAAAATAAAGAGATTCGTCACGCAGGAAAAAAAGCAAAATCTGCAACAGATGATGTATCACTTGTACTCATCATTGTTCTTTGTTTTCTGCTCCCGCCATTGGCTGTGTTTTTCTCAGAAGGCATTACCACCAATTTTTGGATTGACGTTATCCTGACGCTTTTATTCTTCCTTCCGGGAATAATTTTCGCGCTGATCGTCTGCCTTTCCTAACACTTAAAACTTATTTCCTTAGCCCTGCATTTTAAACGATGCGGGGCTTTTTTTGTAATGGGCAAACAACTTGCCTAGTATAACAATACACCACCAACCATCAACCGAAATTTTTTATGAAGACCGGGGGAAATAATGCAGTTCCCGGGGAAAAAATTACTCAAACATTTAAACCTCCTTTACAAAAAATCTTTCTCAAAAGAAATTCTGAAAAAATAATCCACCTCAATTTGTAAAAGGGGTAAGGATTACGAATGAAAACCAACGTGAGAATTCGTAACTATTCGAAGTATTCGATCCGCCGCGGCGGATCGTACCCTACTTAATGCCCTTGCGCTCCCGCCATAATTGGTTGAAAGATTTTGGCGCTACTCCGGGAAGTTCGCGTCGTTCTCCCCACGATTTACGGAAGAACTGACGAAGCATAAAGTTCTTCAGCTTCGCACCGCCCTTATCCATTTTATTGCGCTTCAGCATTGCGCCTTTCCAGAAAAACCACATCATGTTTTCTGTTTTGGAAACAAAACCTGCGCTAACAGCATCGCGGCGGTTATAGAGCAATAATTTGTGCACATCAATTTTTACGGGGCAAACTTCTGTACAACGCGCACACCCAGTGGAAGCATAAGCGAGATGTTTATAAGCTGCCATTCCTCCCATGTGCGGCATCAGCGCGGAGCCGATCGGGCCACTGTAAACGGTGCCGTAAGCATGTCCGCCAACACCTTCGTAAACCGGGCATGCATTCAGGCACGCGCCGCAACGAATGCAATTGAGCGCACGGCGTTGTTCTGTCTGCGCCAATACATTTGATCTGCCATTGTCGAGCAGCACGAGATATAATTCTTCCGGCCCATCTGTTTCGCCTGCCTGGCGCGGACCTGTTATAAGCGAATTATACGTTGTCATTTGCTGGCCCGTTCCATAAGTAGCGAGCAATGCATCAAAGAGATCAAGATCTTTGAAAGAAGGAATAATTTTTTCTATTCCTGTTACAACGATCTGAATTTTAGGAAATGCCATTGACATTAATGCATTGCCTTCATTTTCCGAAATAGAAACAGCGCCGATATCAGCAGCGAGAAAATTTGCGCCTGTAATTCCTGCTCCTGCTTCACGGTATTTTGCACGCATGTGATCGCGCGTAAAGGCCATGAGTTGCGTCGGCGTAAGATTTTCCGGCGTGCCCATTTTCTCATGAAAAATTTTAGCGACATCCTCTTTCGAATGATGCATGGCCGGCGTTACAATATGATAAGGCGCTTCACCGGCAAGTTGCTGAATAAATTCTCCGAGATCTGTTTCAATAGATTCGATTCCGCTGCCGGCAAGATGCTGGTTTAATCCAATCTCTTCGGTCACCATCGACTTTGATTTTACAACGGAGGTAACATTGTGTTTCTTCAACACCTGCGAAATTTCTCTCAGTGCTTCCGGACCATCCTGGGCCCATATAATTTTCCCGCCGCGTTTAATAAAGTTCGATTCGAATTCGATCAGGTATTTATCGAGATGCTCGATGGTTTTGTTGCGAATTCCGGCAGCGCGTGTTTTTGCCAGCTCCAGGTTGGAATATTGCTCTTTCCCCTGAACTACCTTTTTATCGTATTGAGCAATATTGTATTGCAGCTTGGCACGATGCGCAGAATCGAAAACATTTTTTTCTGCGGTAATAAGAAACTGTTCTGCTGGATCCATGAGTTTTTATTTTTTTACATCCACAATCAATCGCTGGTCGCGGTTTGCGATCTCCCAGCAATTGTAAAAAACCAAAAGCGTGCGTCGTTCCATCAGGGGAAAATTGATCTTTGAAACTTCGTCAGATTCCTTATGATAATCGGCATGCGTTCCGTTAAAGAAAAATGCAATCGGAATATTATTTTTAGCAAAATTGTAATGGTCAGAACGTCCGTAAAAATTATTGGGCTCGTTCGGAACATCGTATTTATAATCAAGCAGCATTCCGGTATAACGCGCATTATTCTTTTCGTTGATCGTTTTTAACTCCGTGCTCAAACGATCGGAGCCGATTACGTAAACATAATTTGTATCGTTTTTATGCGCTGGATCAATACGTCCGATCATGTCAATATTCAGGTCGCAAACAGTATTTGCCAATGGAAAAACAGGGTGGCTGGTATACCATTTTGATCCGAGCAACCCTTTTTCTTCTCCTGTGACAAGCATAAATAAAATACTCCGCCGAGGGCCATGACCTTCTTTTTTCGCAATCGCAAATGCTTCCGCCATTTCTATTACCGCAACCGTTCCGCTTCCATCATCGTCGGCGCCATTGAATACGATCAAACTGTCTTTGCCCAGGTGATCCATGTGCGCTGTGACAACAACAAGCTCTTTCTTCAGATCGGTACCTTCAATGTAACCGAGCACATTTTCGGAGTTCAGCTTTTCGGAGGTTCGTTCTATGACAATATCAATGGCTTGCGGGAATGAAAATCGCGGACCTGGCTTCTTCTTTTTTGATTTCGCGATCAGCTGTTCAATGGTTTGTTTTTGATTTCCTTCTTTCAACAAACGATCAGCCGTTTCCTTGCTGATGTAAACAACCGGCATATCCGGGTCGCCTTTCATTTTCGGAGCTTCGTCGAGCTGCAACGTCGGCGACTCAATTGCCCTGCGATTCTGATTGTACCTGTTTTGGAAATCAGGAACAACGATCAGCAATACTTTTGCTTTACGGTTTCTTGCCTCGCCCGATTTTCTCCTGCGATTAGTGGTCCATGTTGAAGCTTCCTGCGTGCCGGTAATGCGTGAATTTCCTTTTTTGTCAGTAGGTTCTTCTGAAAGCACCATCACTGCTTTTCCGGTTACATCCAGCTTGTCATAATCGCGGTAGCTGCCTTCCTGTATGCCGTAACCCGCAAAAACGATATTCTCTGCATGCACTTTCTGATCTTCAATTCCATTCGTATAATAAAAATCACTGCCAAAAGAAAAGCTCTGGGTTTGGGTTTTTATGGAGCCGCTGCCCGGCTTAAACTGAACAAGCGGAACATTCTGATAATAATCTTTGTAAGAATTTGGCTCCTGCGATAGATTGCCTGGTAACGGTGGAATACCGAATGAGGCAAATTGTTTCGCAATATATTCAGCTGTCATGTGCTGGCCTTTCTTTCCTGTTTCTCTTCCTTCATATTCATCGGAAGCTATAACGGAAAGATGCTTTTTAAGATCAGCGGCAGTAATGGTAGCGGCGTATTTTTTTTTCGCAGCTTCTTCGTCTTCACTGAACGCGAAAAATAAAGTTGCTGAAACCGCAATACAAACCGGAAAGAAAAAATTTCTGCTCATCTCTAACAAAGATAAAGCCGATGAGGTGTGCAGAGTGAAGAGCGGCTAAAGGTTTTGCACAGTCCGTTTGTTAATTATCGCTGCGCGTTATTCACGGAGATAACGCAGGCAATAAGACTCGTTCCCGCTTGTTTTTATGGTGATAGAATATTCGCCAGGGGAAAGTTTGACGGTGGAAAGATCAAATACCGGCGGTTCATTATGCCCGTTAAAAACAATTTTGCCGGAAGCATTTCTGAAGGTAAGTTCACAATGGCTTCCGTCTTTAACGAGCAAATTTGTCTTGCCTGTTTTGCTGTCCTTTTCAATAGCAACTTCATTTTGAACATCTGTCTTCATTGCTCTTTTATCGTTAAGCAACGAAAAAATATCATTGTTGAAATCAATATACTCTAGCCACGCATATTTTTTATAAACCACACCCCGCGGGGAAATCAAATACGTATTGTTTGGCGCCGGACCGAACGTAAGCCACCATTCATTCGAAGGCGAACCAATAAGCACAGGCACGGTAATGTCAAACTCCTGAATGAGCCTGCCTGCCATTGCTTTGCGATCTGCGTAAGTAACAGGCTGACGAAATAAAATACTGTCGTGAAAATTTGCTCTTGTCGTAAAAATGGATCCTGTATACGGACATAGGTCTGGCGCAACAGGATGTGCATCGATGGTATAAATAATGCGGATATTTATTTTATCGTCGAACCTGTCATTAAGACTTTTTAGCTTGTCTCCTATATTTTTTCGCGATTGCGGACAAGTGAAAGAAGCTGCAATAAGAATTACGGGTTTTCCGTCGCTTAGCAATTGACTGAGCTGACAAGCTATTCCGGCGGTATCATATAAAATGAAGTCGGGAACAATATCGCCTTCATCAATTCCGCAGTCAGCAAAAACGCTTGGTTTAATTCCGTCTTCAATGACCGAAAATCCGAGCCGGGTTGTATCAGCCGGCAGCCCTGGTTTATTTATACTGTAAGGTAAAATCACCTGCGACCGGGCAGAAAGCGAACAAAAAAGAAGAAAAATTACAAAAGGCTTGCAGAGCTTCATTGTGCAGATATTATTATTCTATTCTTGACAGTAAATATGCCGGTTAGCAGCCAGCCGCAATTTTATTTACTCGGTTCGCATGTCGTCCGCCTTCAAAGCTTGTTTCAAGGAAAATATCAACACATGCTTTTGCTTCTTCCTCAGTAATGAATCGTGCAGGTAAGGAAAGGATATTTGCATCATTATGAAGGCGTGCTAATTCTGCCACTTCCTTATTCCAGGCAATAGCAGCACGGATTCCTTTGTGTTTATTGGCAGCCATGCTTATTCCATTTGCCGAGCCGCAGATCAGAATGCCATATTTCGCTTTTCCTTCTTCCACTGCATTGGCAACAGGATGAGCAAAATCAGCGTAATCAACACTTTGATCTGAATATGCGCCGAAATCCTCCACTTCATGCCCGAGCGATTTCAAATAGGTGATCAAAGTAGTTTTTAATTGAAATCCTGCATGATCGGCACCGATTGCAATAGAAATAGCAGCCATCTTTCTTGTTATTTTTGTTGAATGAAAGGAATTCCCGTAAAAAAGCTTGCTAAAGGTAAGGGCTTTCAACTTGTTTAAAGTTCAACACTAATTTTATACTGAATGGATACCAACATTGCAAGTCGTTTCATTTAAAATGAGCCTTGACCATTAACCTTTTAGCTTAGAGGTTATGAACATAAAACCTGTTGAAAGATTAAAAAGCGGTGTATTGTTTCTGCAAAAAAAATATTGTTTTAATGGAAATCATTTCTCCTTAGCATAATTAAAACAGTAAGACGCAATTGTGTAAAAAATTAAAAAGACAAATTACCAACATATACTAAGTCCTAATTTTCAAAAAAAGAATAAACAAAGTAGGCCATGAAATTTAATTAACAGTATGTTCATAACCTCAAAACAAATCAGGCACTCAGACGTTTACAAAAATATGCCTGTTCAAATCATGTTATCAGCGGGTAATAAGTGAAGAAGACAAGACAACTGAAGTAATTTTTTAAACCATACTAACAGGCTAATAGTAGTAATAGATTTTATTTTAAAAAGAAGATGTATGTATAAAGTGAATTTAGTTCCTGAAAAAAAAACGGAGCCAATCGATCCTAATCTGGATATATTTGCAGCGATCGAAAAACTCAAAAAAGAAAAAAATGCAGTTCTGCTTGCGCACTATTACCAGGAAGGGGATATTCAGGATGTGGCCGATTTTATCGGAGATAGTCTCGGGCTTGCCCAGGAAGCTGCAAAAACCAAAGCTGATATTATCGTTTTCGCCGGCGTTCACTTCATGGCCGAAACGGCAAAAATTTTAAATCCAAACAAAAAAGTTTTATTACCCGATCTCCGCGCAGGTTGTTCACTCGCCGATTCCTGTCCGCCGGATAAATTTGCCGCCTTCAAAGCACTGCATCCCGATCACATTGTTATCACTTACATCAATTGCACAGCTGAAATAAAAGCCCTCAGTGATATCATCTGCACCTCAAGTAACGCAGAAAAAATTGTAAGAAGTCTTCCCGAAAATCAGAAAATAATTTTTGCGCCCGATAAAAATTTAGGACGCTACATCAGCAAACAAACCGGGAGAGATATGGTGCTGTGGGATGGATCATGCATGGTGCATGAAATTTTTTCCCTGGAGAAAATTACGCGATTAAAAGCACAACATCCCGACGCAAAATTTATCGCGCATCCAGAATGTGAAGAAGCCGTTTTACAACTTGCGGATTTTATAGGATCTACCACAGCATTGTTAAACTTTACAAAAAAAGATCCGTCAAAAACATACATCGTCGGAACAGAAACAGGCATTCTCCACCAAATGGAAAAAGAATCGCGGGAAAAGACCTTTATTCCCGCTCCACCAACGAATAATTGCGCCTGTAATGATTGCCCTCACATGAAGCTGAACACCCTTGAAAAATTGTATATTTGTTTAAGGGACGAATCACCCGAAATTACTATGTCGCCAGAGCTGATTGAGCAGTCAGCAAAACCCATCCGGCGTATGCTGGAATTATCGGCGCAGTTCGGATTATGAGAATTTTAGTGGCGAAAAATTTACCGGTTTGTTTTTAGCGATTTAAAAATATTGATTCATCAATGAAACGCATATTATTATTTATTTATTTAAGTTTTGTTTTTGTCAGCTTTTCATTCGCGCAAACGACACAAACACCAACCGATCCGAACGGGTACAATAAATTCTATTATACCAATGGAAAACTGTCCAGCGAAGGACCTATGCGCGAAGGAAAACCGGATGGCTATTGGAAAACATATTATGAAAGCGGAAAAATAAAATCGGAAGGAAACCGGAAAAATTTTGAGCTGGACAGCGCATGGAAATTTTATAATGAACAGGGAAGAATCACTTTTGAATATACCTATCGCGCAGGAAAGAAAAACGGACCGTTAAAAACCTTTGACGAAAAAGGGAAACTTGTAACGGAAGAAACGTATGTCAATAATATGAAGCAAGGCGACGCGAGAAATTTTTATTCATCCGGAAAATTGCAGAAAATTATCCCGTTTACAGAAGGAAAAGAGCAAGGTGTAGGTTATGAGTATGATACCAGCGGAGTAATTATTACAATCACAGAATACAAAGCAGGATTTGTAAAAAATACAGAACGCCTGAACCGCCGTGATGCCAATGGATTAAAACAAGGTGCCTGGAAAGATTTTTATGCCAATGGAAAAGTAAAAAATGAAGGCCATTATCTCAACGATAAAAAGAACGGCTATTTCAAAGAATACAATGAAGTTGGAAATTTAATTACGATCACGAAATGGGAAAATGGCGTGCTTGTAAAAAATCCGCCAGAGCTTGCAAAGATTGAAACCATCACTACTTATCATCCAAACGGAAGACCAAAAGAAATTGGAAATTATAAAGACGGCGTTCCTGAAGGTGTGTTCCGTTTGTTTTCTGATTCAGGAACAATTGTAAGCGCAGAAATTTATCTGGAAGGAATTTTAGTAGGCAGGGGAATTTATGATCAGGCAGGCATCAAGCAGGGGCATTGGCAGGAATTTTATGACACAGGAGAATTAAAAGGTGAAGGAGATTATAAGGACGGTGTAAAAGTGGGCAGCTGGAAATATGTGTATGAGAATGGAAAAACAGACCAGCTTGGAAAATACGATACAAAAGGAAGACCTGTGGGAGCATGGAAATGGTATTATGAAAACGAACAACTGCTGCGCGAAGAAACATATACTGATGGACTTCGCAATGGAACATTAACCGAATATAACGAAAGAGGTGTTATAATTACGCAGGGAGAATATGTAGATGGATTAAAAGAAGGCCATTGGTTTTTCCAGATTGACGATTACCGCGAAGAAGGAGATTACAGCCTGGGTGAACGTAATGGTGTATGGAAGCATACGTATACCGCAAACGGAAAAGAAAGATTTGAAGGAAATTTTATCAATGGTCAGCCGGACGGAAAACAAACCTGGTGGTATGACAATGGCAGAGTGTGGCAGGAAGGAAAATATGTGTATGGAAGAAAAGACGGCGATTGGAAATATTATGACGAAGAGGGTTATATAGTACTCACTGTGACCTACCAGGATGATGTTGAAATAAAATTTGATGGTGTGAGATTAAGATTCGAAGACCCCCGAGGCCGTGATGCCGAAGGGGCAAACAATTGACGTAATTTGCATTGAACTGTTCCCCCAGTAAGACCCGTGAAAAAAAAGTATGCTTCCTGTACAAAAAATGAACTCCTCGAAGAAATCGAACGGTTGCAGGAAAGAATTGACCGGTTTGAAACAACAGACGCAAACTATCGTCCCGATGTCAAGCTGGACTTCAACGAAACACTATTCTCTTCCGACCGCGATCTTGTAAACACCGTTCTAGGAAAGATCGAAGAGTTTGTTTATTTTATCGAGATAAATTCCGACGGCTCCAAGCTGGTGCGTTATGTTGGACCGCAGTTGAAAAAGATCCTGGGCATCAACACAGATACTTACCTTGCTGATGCCACTGCGCTTATTGACCGTTGTCACCCTGATGACCTTCCGGGAGTTTACGATGTGGCAAGAAAGCTGCGGATGGAGAAAAAGCAGCAGACATTTATTTATCGCTTCCTTCACGCAGAATTAAATGAATACGTGTGGCTGGAAGAAACGGTTTTTCCGCAATTCGATGCAGTAGGAAAATATACTGCAAACCTTGGAATTATCCGGAATGTTACCGAACGGATTGAATCGGACAATGCACTTCGTGAAAGCAGGATGGCGCTCGAGAAAGTGCTCAACACCATCGACGAAACAATTTATCATATTGACATGCGCAAAGATTCCGGAATGCGGATAAAATTTGTGAGCGAAAGCATTGAAACCGTTTTCGGCATTACCAAAGAAGCGTTTCTGAATGATAAAGATATTTTCCTCCAATATTATCACCCTGAAGATCTCGAAAAAATAAAACAAACCTCAGAAGATCTTAAGAATGAAAAAGAACCGAAACTTTATTACTATCGCTTTCGTCACCCGAAGACGGAAAATTATATATGGATCGAAGAACGTGTTACGCCATGGTTCGACGAAGAAGGAAGACTTACAGAAATTTTTGGTGTAGCAAGAGATGTTACAGAGCAGAAAACAGCGGAAGAAAAACTCATCAAAAGCGAAGAGCGGTTTCGTGTTGTTGCGCAAAATGCGTCTGACATGGTTTTCCGTTATCGTTTTTTTCCTGAGCGCCGTTATGTATTTGTAAGCCCGTCGGCAGAAACAATTACCGGTTATACACCAGAAGAATTTTATGCTGATCCGCTCATTCTTCAGAAAATGACGTTGCCCGACGATGTTGAATTGCTGCACCAATCAACAGATGAAATTCTTGCCGGTCATCCAGAAGTAAATTCGCCTATGATCCTGCGTAATATGCGCAAGGACGGAGAAAACATCTGGACCGAAACAAGGTATAATCCTACTTACGACGAAGCAGGAAGAATCATTGCGATCGATGGCATCACGCGCGACATTACTGCGAGCAAAAAATCGGAGCTCGAAATGATCGAAAGCCGCGAGAGCTATAAATCGCTCGTGGAACAAAATCCAGATGGAATTATCATTGCGGATTTTAACCTGAAAATGCTTTATGCGAATAACGCGGCCAGCACAATTTCCGGTATTAAGGAAATCATTGGCCACAGTTTTACTGAGTTTGTTTCTGAGGAACAACAAAAAAAGACATCAGAAAGACTAAAAAAAATACAGCAAGGGCAGAATGTTCCTTTCGAGATCATACAAATTAAACAACGCGACGGCACACTTTCAGAAGCCGAAGCCAGGCCAAGCGTTTATAATTATCTCGGAAAGCCGGCAATTCTTATTTTCCTTCGCAATATAAATGCTGAGCGGAAGCTTGAAAAAGAGCAAATGCGTGCACAGCTGGCAGAAGAGTCGAACAGGATATTGACTAAAGAAGTAGAAGAAAGAAAGCGTACAGAAAGCGAATTATTTGCCGCACAGAAAAATCTCCGCTTGCTTATCGACAGCTCGCTTGATATGATCTGCGCATCCGATAAGCGAGGTTACATTACCGAGTTTAACAAGGCTGCGCAACAAACATTCGGGTATGCTCCCGAAGAAGTAATTGGCAAGCACCTTTCTTTTTTGTACCTCAATCCGGATCAGCGCATTGATGTAATGGACGAATTGACCCATGGCGAAGGAAACTACCAGGGCGAAGTGGTGAACCGGAAAAAAGACGGAAACACATTCACCGCGCTTTTATCCGCCAGTATTCTCAAAGATGAAAAAGGAAATGTCATCGGCGCTATGGGCGTTTCCCGTGATATTACTGCTTCAAAACATGCAGAAAACCAATTAAGACTTAACGAAGAAAAATACCGCGCCATTTATAACCAGGCATATATAGGAATTGCGCTCGTTGGAACCAATAACGATTCTTATATCGACGTAAATCAGCGTTTGTGTGATATGCTTGGTTTTTCTGCTGAAGAGTTGCGAAAGAAAACTGTACACGAATTACGCAAACCCGGCGACCTGTCAAGGCTTCCTGCGGGAAAAGAATTTATTGAAAGAGGATTTGAAAGAATTATTGATGAGCATCGTTACGGACACAAAAACGGAAGTATTGTCATTGTGAACGTAACAATTTCGCTGGTGAGAAGCGAGGACATGAAACCGCTTTATTTTGTGTATGTATACGAAGACCTTACACCAAAGCGTCGTGCAGAAGAGCAGATCCGCATACAAGGCGCAAAGCTTAATGCGGTGTTCGAAAGCAGCTCGCACATGATCTGGACCATCGATCAGCATTCACGACTTACCTCGTTCAATCAGAACCAGGCGGACTGGATTAAACGCTATTTCGGAATCACTGCTTATGTAGGTTTGCTGATGGCTTCGGGTAAAATGATTTCTACCCAGGAGCATAATAATTTCTGGAATCAAAAGATCGAAGCAACATTCTCGGGAGCCTCGCAGAGCTTTGAGGTAGCCACAGAAAAAGACGGAGAAAAATCGTGGAGAGAAATTCACCTTAACCCGATATTCGATGAAAACGATCGTGTAGTAGAAATTTCCTGCATTGCAAATGACATCACCGATAAAAAAATGGTGGATGAGCAGATCCGCTTATCGCTCAAAGAAAAAGAAGTACTGCTCAAAGAAGTGCATCACCGCGTAAAAAATAACCTGCAGGTAATCTCCAGCATTTTGAATCTGCAATCGTCTTATGTTAAAGACAAGCGCGTACTCGAAATCCTGCTTGAGAGCCAGAACCGCATCAAGTCGATGGCGTTTGTACACGAAAGTCTTTACCAGACAAAAGATTTTTCAAACATCAGCTTCCGCGAATACGTGGAAAATATAAGCCGCAACCTGGTTCATTCTTATGCAGCAACAGATTCTCCACCGCTTTTGAATCTTGACCTGGACGATATTCAGCTGAACCTTGATACTGCGATTCCGTGCGGACTGATCATCAATGAGCTATTGACCAACTCACTCAAATACGCCTTTCCTGTCGGTAAGCAGGGAAAGATCGATATTGTGATCAGGGAAAACGCGGGAAACATTACAATTGACATCTCTGACAGCGGAAAAGGGCTGCCCAAAGAAATAGATTTCAGGAACACCGAATCACTGGGATTACAGTTGGTTGTATCCCTTGTGGAGCAAATCAACGGGAAAATAAAGCTTGATACGAAAAAAGGAACTAAATTCACCATCGAATTTTCGACCTAGTCCGCAAACGCTACACCCATGTCAAAAACGAATATCCTTATTGTTGAAGACGAGAGCATTGTTGCAAAAGACATTCAGATGAGCCTGCGAAAGCTCGGCTACAATGTCGTTGCAATCTGCTCTAACGGCGAAGATGCCATTCGCACCGCCGAGGAGTACAGGCCGGAACTGGTATTGATGGACATTATGCTGAAAGGCGAGATGAGCGGCATAGAAGCCGCAGAACAGATCCGCTCACGGTTTAATGTTCCCATCATTTATCTCACCGCTTACGCCGACGAAAGCACGCTCAGCAAAGCCAAGATCACCGAACCTTACGGATACATCATCAAGCCGTTCAAAGAGATCGACCTGCGCACTTCCATTGAAATGGCGCTCTACAAACACCAGAAAGAAACCGATATCCGTAAAGAGCGTGATTTTCTTTACAGCATTGTAGAAAATAAAGACAGCAAAGACATCATCTTCGTGAAATCAAATTCACGCTTGGTGAAAGTGCGTACAAAAGATATTTACTTCATTGAGGCGTTGAAAGATTATGTTGTTATCAATACGTTAAACGCACGCTACACCATTCATTCCACAATGAAAGATATCGAGCGCAAGCTTTCTCCGAATGAATTTGTGCGCGTTCACCGTTCCTTCATCGTACGCATCGACAAGATCACCGCCATCGAGTCACCGAATTTGATGCTGGAAGACGAGAAGAAGCCGATTCCGATCGGAGGTTCTTACAAAGATGAGCTGACGAAAAAGATTAACCAGGTCTAAAGGGTGCGATCCGCCGAGGCGGGAGGAATGCAGACGAAAATGCGAATAGTGGTATGGAAAATATAAAGAGAAAGCCTTGCTATTTGCGAGGCTTTCTCTTTCGTGATAATACAACGCAGTAACAGTTAAGCGATGGAAAACCAAAGCCCGTTATCTTTCAGGATCTTCATCATCAGTTTATGCGTAACGCTTATCGTATTTGTTACCGCCACGATTTTAGTAAGCAACCCCGCATATAGAAAATATGCTGTTTTATCAGCTCCTCCAACAATATTCTTATTCACGTTTTCGGTTATCGGAATTTTTAGCGCTGCAACAAAGAAATATGAAACAAGACGCGAAAAAATCCGGAACAGGATCGGCTTATTCGGAAACCTCTCAATCTGCCTGTTATTCCTTTCGATTATAATAGGCGGAACAGTAGTGGCAATGCGCGGAACAGTTCACTAATGTTATCCGCCCCGCATACATTAGCGCATTCATAAAGTTTGCCCATTCCATTTGCCCATTTATTACCCAATTCCATTTGCACATTTGCCCATTTGAAATTTACCCATTTATTACCCCAGCCGCATACCTATCACACAAACGTCATCCACCTGCTCTAGCTCTCCGCGCCATTCCGAAAAAACCTTTTCCAGCATTTGTTTTTGCTGCGCAGGCGAAAGATGAATATTAGCAAGCAACACATCTTTCAATTGTTTGTATTTGAATTTTTTTCCGCGTTCACCACCAAACTGATCAGGATAGCCATCGGTGAATAAAAAAACAGAATCTCCCTCATTCAATTGCAATGCATGATCAGTGAACATCGAAGGCGCATGCATTAAACCAATCGCCTGTTTATCTGCTTTAATTTCTTCGACCTCTGAAGCATTTTTACGGATGATCCACAACGGGTTATTTGCGCCTGCCCACAACACTTCGCGCGTTTTGTTATGGATGCGGATCATCGAAATGTCCATTCCGTCTTTTGTTTCTCCGTCGGCGCCGAGCTCTTTTACAAATTTTATTCGCAGCTCATCAAGGATCTGTGCCGGTGAAGGAAGATCGTCGCGACTCGTAATTTCGTTGATGTAGGAAGTGCCGAGCATCGTCAGGAATGCACCGGGAACGCCGTGGCCGGTACAATCTGCCACTGCCACATACACATGCCCACCCTTTTCAATCGACCAGTAAAAATCGCCGCTTACAATATCTTTTGGCTTGTACAGAATAAAATGCGGAGGCAGGTGCTGTGAAACATTCTCTTCATCTTTCAGCAATGCCTGCTGAATGCGCCTTGCATATTTTATGCTGTCAATAATATCAATGTTACGCTCTTCAAGCAAACGTTTCTGATGCTCGATTTCCAGGTTCGCTGCGCGCAACTCTACCGTTTTTAAACGTTCGATTTCCGCTTCTTTGGTGATGCGTTCAATTTCGTATTGAAATTCAATATCACGGATGCGCTGCGTGTTTACATCATTGAAGATCTCAATATGTGTCGTATGATGTTTTTTGTAAAAGATCAACGCGTTGTTTAAATCACCAATACTTTCTTTTATCTGCGCAATCAGGAAAAGGGCATTCTTGATACCTTCTTTCGAACCAATTCTTTCCGCAATGACAAGCGCCTTCGTGGCAAAAACTTCCGACTGTGAAAAGTTGTCCGTCTTGAAATAGATTGCCGCCAGTTCAAGGCAGGTTACTGCAGACAATACATCGTAATTAGCATTTTCACTCACGGCGAGACTGGAAGTGAAAAATTCAATCGCTTTTTCAGAGGCTCTTTGTGAAAAATAAACTTTACCAAGGTTGTGCGTTGCCCATGCTTTTATCTGCTCAGAAACTTTTGGATTATTCAGGCTTTCATAAAACCAGACCAGCGCATTGTCGGGATCGCCCATTTCAAAATACGTTTCGCCGATATTATTTTGAGAACCGGAAACGCCTTCTTCATCGCCAACATCTTCACGTATTTTTAAACAGCGCATATTACATTCCAACCGCTTCGCATGATCTTTCTGAAACATATAAACTGCGCCAATGCTGTTTAGTGTATCCGCCTCATCTTTCTGCGCATTTAGTTCGATGTAAATTTTTAATGCTTTGAGGGAATGAGTAAGAGAAAGCGAATAATCAGAAAAACGCCAGTAACAATAACCGAGCGCTTTGCTGCTGTCCGCAATTCCTTTAATGTATTCGCAGCTTTCCGCAGCTTCCTTTGCTTTCATAGCAAGATCAAACGAAGCGCGCAGATCAGTGCGCCGTTTTTCCCATGCATCGGAATTCAGTTGATCAATTTCAGAAAGGGTCATTCGGAGGCGGAGGAATTACGGATAGTACTAATATACGAATCGTGATGAGTCAAAAATAAAACCAACCAAGCATTCGTGGCTTAACGATAATTTTTTTTCAACCCGTAACTCACACATCATCTCCTTTTTTTCCCTCCGCCCTTTCCTTCACCACCACCTTTTTTCTTTTTCTCTCCCCAGCTGCCATGCGATTTTTTCTTCTCATCACGTTTTCCGCCGGAACGGTTTCCCTTCTTTTCCGGAGCACCTCCAGCCCCTGGATTCCAATCCGATTTCCCCGAAGTCTCAGAAAACTTTCCAATATATTTTCCCGTTCCCGTTCCCTTTTCGCCCCTTCGTCCCTCTTTTCTATCGTCCCTTTTCTCTATTTCTCCCGCAAGTTCAAAATCAATCTGTTTTTTAATAAGGTCCGCGCTTTTAATTATTACACGGACTTTATCGCCAAGCGAAATAATTTTTCCTGTGCGTAATCCACGCATGCAATATTTTTCTGCTTCAAAAACATAACGGTCGTCGTGCAGATTTCTAACATGCACCATTCCCTCACATTTATTTCCTTCCAGCTCCACGAAAAATCCGAATTCAGTTACACCGGAAACAATGCCGTCAAATTCCTGGCCGATTTTATCCTGTAAAAACTGAACTTGTTTATATTTAATTGACGCACGTTCTGCTTCTGAAGCGGCCTTTTCTCTTTCAGAACAATGTTTGCATTCCTGCTCCAATTCATTCTGATCAGCAGGCTTGTCAACTTTTCTTCCCGCATCAGCGTCAATATAATATTGCAGCAAACGGTGCACCATCACATCGGGGTAGCGACGGATCGGGGAGGTGAAGTGCGTGTAATAACGGAAGCCTAATCCGTAGTGGCCGATATTTTCTGTTGTGTAAATTGCTTTTGCCATTGTGCGGATCGCAAGTGTTTCGATCATGTTCGCTTCAGGCTTTCCCTGCACATCTTTCAATAATTTATTCAGCGCAGTAGAAACAGATTTATCATTTCCAGCATTCATTTTGTAACCGAACGTAGCAACAAAGGTGCTGAACTCTAAAACTTTTTGAGGACTCGGAGAAGCATGAACACGATAAACAAATGGCCTGCGCATATCTGCTTTTCTTTTTGCTTCTTCACCAGCTTTTTTTGCAAGCGTTACATATTCCGCAACACGACGGTTGGCCAGCAACATAAAATCTTCAATGAGTTGGTTGGAATCTTTCATCACTTTGAAATAAACCCCGGTTGGATTTCCATTTTCATCGAGATGAAATTTTACTTCTTCGCGCTCAAATGTTATCGAGCCATCTTTCATTCTTGCAGCACGTAATTTTTTTGCAAGCGCATCAAGCAGATGAATTTCGGGTTTGAATTCGCCTTCTTTTCCTTCAATGATTTCCTGCACTTCTTCATAGGTAAATCTTCTGTCTGAATTGATGATCGTTCTGCCAAACCATTCATGCAAAACTTCCGCCTCTTCGTTTAATTCAAATACTGCAGAGAAAGTAAGCTTCTCTTCATTCGGACGAAGCGAACAAACATTATTCGATAAAATTTCAGGCAACATCGGCACAACACGATCTACAAGATAAACGGAAGTAGCGCGAACCAATCCTTCTTTATCGAGGATCGATCCCGGTTTTACATAATGAGAAACATCAGCAATATGCACACCTACTTCCCAGTTTCCGTTTTTTAATTTCTGCACAGAAAGTGCATCGTCAAAATCCTTTGCATCGAACGGGTCAATGGTGAACGTAGTAATTTCCCGGAAGTCGCGGCGCTTAGCAATTTCCTCTTTTGTAATTTCCGTCGGCAACAACTCAGCAACTTTCTCTACATCCTTTGGAAATTCATAAGGCAATCCATACTCCACCATAATTGCGTTGATCTCCGTGTCATTATTTCCAACGTCGCCGAGTACCTTTACAACTTCGCCATGCGGGAGATCCGAAAAATCTTCCCAGTCGGTTAATTTCACCACAACCTTTTGTCCGTCCTTCGCATTCCCGATTTTATCTTTCGGAACCAAAAAATCGCGGAATTTTTTATTGTCTGGAATTACAAAAGCAACACGCGGCTCAATGCGGATCGTTCCTGCAAATTCTGTTCGTGCGCGTTGAATTACCTCCAGCACTTCTCCCTCTGGACGACCATCGCTTCTCTTTTTCGCGAAAACTTTCACCTTCACTTTGTCGCCGTGCATGGAACCATTCGTGTTGTAAGGCGCAATGCAGACTTCTTCCGGCAAATCCACCGATTTAACATAAGCCATCCCGGATTGGGTAATATCAATGACCCCTTCTGCCGATTTGGGTCCCGATTTCCCCCGGTATTTCCCGATTTCAACTTCCTCAACCAACCCTTTTTTTGAAAGATCGGTCAGAAGCGAGCTCAGGAGGCTACGCTCAGTTTTATCTGTCAGGTTAAGCGATGCAGATATTTGTTTGTAATTCAACGACTTGCCACCGTTGTTGTTTAAAAGCTTAAGAACTTCTTCAAATAAAAAAGGTTGCTTTGAGGATTGTTTTTTACTCATTTTTAAAAATATCGTCGTTAAATACGCTTTTTTCCGGAAATTAGAGATAAAAGTATCGAAAGGAATTGTGAAGAGTGACTTGATTTACCTATTTTTGCTAACAGCAAAGAAACCAGCTAATTATTAACAGGTAAAAACCGGGGCAATGCGTAGGAGTACGCTTCGCTCTAAATGGGCAAACACGTTATATCAATACAATGGCAAAAACCTACTTTTTCTCTTCTCGGATTTTCAAAATCTCAGCGCTGGCATTGTTTCTGGTTATGGGTCTTTCCTATAACGCAAAAGCATGTCACGGAGTTGCGCTTGTGGGCGTAACTTTTACACCAACAGCCTCTGGCATTGTTGTTACCGGTTCTTCCGATCCTGCTACCTGCGGATGTGGACCGTACTACATGCAAGTTGAAGTTGCCTTTACAACTCCTTGCTTTACAGGCCTTTCCCCTGCCTGCGGTTCACCTTCATGGAACTCATTTCCATGGTATTACAGCGAATTAAACGTGCCAGGGTATGGTCCGCCGAATTATACGGAAAACTGTGTGCTCGAACCCTATTACGACATAACGGTTCCTTACGCCGATCTTTGCCCCGGAACATCCTATGTGGTGCGGGTGCGCGAATTTGTCTGCCAATCCAGCTCCGCAGGGGGATGGTCGTTTGTTTATACGTTCACTACTCCTGGAGTAGCCGTGCCTGTAGTTGTTACAACAATATCCGATCGTTACGAAGCTTGTCCTGGCGATACAGTACACCTTAACGCCTCTGCAACAGGTGGCTGCTCAACAACAAGCTTTAACTATTCATGGGCTCCGACAACCGGTTTGAGTAATGCTAATATTGCGAATCCTTACCTGGTTGTTCAAAACTCAAATACGATTTATACTGTTTCCATTACTGGTCAGTGCGGAAACCCATTTACAGTTGCAGATGATACCGTCGGAATAAATGTCGGTCCGCCGCCAATTCCTGGTTCTACTTCGGCACTTCCTGCGTCAATATGTTCGGGAGGAAGCTCCGTAGTCACCGTTAGCGGGCAAGATCCGAACTCACTTATACAGTGGGAAGTTTCACCAAACGGAATAAGTTGGTTTAATCTTCCCGGCGCGAACAGCAGCACTTATAATACAGGACCATTAAGCACGTCGTTGTATTATCATGCAATTATTTACGGCAGTGGCTGGTGGCCCGGCAGCGGATGCGGATCTACCACTTCTGCCCCCGTACAAGTAATTGTTACCCCGTCACCACAGGCAAACGCAGGTGCGAACACCACCATCTGTAATGGATCCTGTACAAATCTTACCGCAACAGGCGGCGTCAGTTATACCTGGCAGCCTGGTAACCAAAACGGATCTGCAATTACAGTGTGTCCTACGGCTCCAACAACCTATACAGTTACTGTAACAGATTCAAACGGTTGTACAGCAATGGATGATGTGCTGGTTTCTACCTCCAGCGCAAACGTAACCGCGAGCCCTGATGTGAACATCTGCACAGGAGCAAGCACAATTCTTTTCGCTTCCGGATCGAACGGTACTACCTATAGCTGGACACCGAATAACGGTTCGCTGACAGGTGCAAATACTGCAAATCCGACAGCTACACCGGGATCCACCACGACTTATACAGTAACAGCTACCAATTCAATTGGCTGTACTGCTACAGATTCAGTGATGGTGACAATTACTCCGGCACCTCCGCTTACAGTTTCTAATGACACATCAATGTGTTCTGGAGGAAGTGCAGTGCTTACAGCTTCAGGAGCTACAACTTACTCCTGGCAGCCGGGAAGCGGAACAGGTTCTTCTATTACTGTTAATCCGGGAACGACCACTACATACACTGTAACAGGAAATAATAATAACTGTATCAGTTACGACAGCGTTACGGTTAGTATCAATCCGCCTCCATACGTATATGCAGGACCAGACTTCTCTGTATGCAGAGGTTCACAGGCAACAATGAACGTTGCGACAACCGGAAACTCTTATTTATGGTTGCCAACAAGCGGAATTATAGGCAGCAACACCACACAAACCATTATCGCAGCGCCAACTGTAAACACTTCTTATACGGTTGCAGTAAGTGGTATTGGCGGATGTATCTCAACAGATACGATCAATGTTTCTGTAAACACACTTCCAACAGTAAATGCAACCACTCCTGATAATTCAATCTGCGTTGGTTTGAGCACAACTGTAAACGCAACTGGTGCATCAAGCTATTCCTGGATCCCGACAACAGGGTTAGGATCACCAACAGCAGGAAGCTCAACAGCGAATCCATCTACCACCACAACATACCAGGTGATAGGAACAGATGCAAACGGATGTATGGATACTGCCTCAATTATCATTACTGTAAATCCACTTCCTGCGGTTTATATCACAAGCACACCAACAGAATGCGGTGATACAACCGGTGCTTTGATTAACAGCGGAGTTACAACAGGAACAGCACCATTTGTATTCACAATCAACTCTGTCAATTACACAACGCTTCCGACAAATCTTATCGGAGATGATTATACCATTGTAACGACAGATGCAAACGGATGTACTTCCACACAAGTTGTTCCGGTACAAACAATAAATACCTCTTTCGTGAATGGTGCAGCTAATCCGATCTTCGGAACGTATCCGCTTCCAGTTGGATTTACATCAACAGGCTCTTCCGGATTGACAGATTGGTTCTGGGATTTTGGCGACGGAAGCGGAAATACAGCTAACACACAGAACTCGACCTTTACCTACACTTCACCAGGCCATTACACAGTAGTGCTCACGGCATGGAACGACAATTTCGGTTGTGCAGTTTATGACACGCTCTGGATCGAAGTAGTTGAAGAAGCTGTCGTAGTGCTTCCGAATGTATTCACGCCGAACAGCGATGGAACAAACGACGCATTTAATGCAGATATAAGTGGCGTGAAAGAAGTGAACATACAAGTGTTCAACCGTTGGGGAGCTGAAGTATTCGAAGCAAAACAAACCGGCCTTTCTCCATCGCCACAATCTTTACAATTATGGAATGGTAAAACAAACGGGGGAAATATTTCTGACGACGGCGTTTATTACTATGTGATCAGTGCAGTAGGATACGACACAAAAGATTACTCCTATGCCGGTTTCGTTCATGTGTTGAAATAGAATACACAAACAACTATAAATAAAAAGTCCCTCTTGATATCCGGAGGGACTTTTTATTTATAGTTGTTTGAGCGGAAAAACCGGAGAATGAAATAATGGCTAACTGATTTTTGAAGTAAGCCAGTTTTTGTAATCAATCACATCATTGGTTTTTGCAGAAGGCGCACCAGTGACTTTGAGAATCTTTTTGACAAGATTTTTATCACGGCGTACATTTGGACTTGTACACATAGAAGAAAGAATGCCGATCATTTCGTTTTGACGGCGGCCATCTTTTGTGCGGAGGAGGTCGGCAAATTCTTTTTTAACTTGTTCAAGTCTCCGTTCGAGCGTATCAATATCCTGGAGCTCGAAACGGATAATCAATTCAGCGACCGCAATTTTCATTCTCAGGATGCGGTCAAGCGCGGCAAACCCAGGCTCCATCGTTAGCTTCACCAGGTTGCGGATGGCCAGCTTGTAATTCAGGTTATCAAAATTAAGAACAGCAAGATTCAGGAAAACAAAAACGAGGTAGAACGGAAGCTTTTTGATCACCGCATTATCCTTCGCTTCATTCAGGATTTCAATCGCCTTGTCGCGGTTCTTTTCGGAATAGCCAATGACAAGAATATTGTAATAGAAAAACAAATATTTGTCATGAAGCAATCCACCGAATTCATTCATTGCGGTTTTTAATCTCGCAGCTGTTGCAAGCGACTGTTCGAATTTTTTGTTCTTGAACTGCGCATTTGCAAGATAGGTGAGGAGCTGTAATTTTGTATCGTGTTTGTTGCGGTTGAACAAACCTTCGCGCGTAAACTCGTCAAATGTTTGTTCAAGATATTTTTCAAGTAAAACAAAATCCTGTTTCTGTAAAAGGATCCTGCTGAGCGAATGATAAATTTTAAAGCGAAGCAGTGTGCTGTTGTGCGTGGCTTTTTGTTTTGAAAATTCATTCACACGCTTGCGCAATGTTTCAATAATGCGGTAATCATGCCCGGTGAAATTCTGCGTGGTTCTTACTTTATAAACAACCTCCGCAAGAATGTCGTCAATCTCCTGGAGATCGTTCAGCTGCTCGCGGTTGGCGCGTCGCTTCTTAATGTATTCGGTCGGATTTATTTCAAGCGTCTCCTGTGAAAAACGGACAAATTCACCATAAACAAGATCCTTCAGCTCAGGACTGTCTGCGGCAATCGCTTTTTTCTCCGCACGACCCAGGTAATGAAACGCGATCTGCGATTGTGATTTGGAAAGGAAAAAACGGGAAAGCAGCAATTGATGAACAACAGCATTAAAATCACTCTCATCAATATATTGAAGCGTGATGCTTTTTCCAATGTCTTCCAGCAAGCGGTTTTTTAGCCGGTAGAGCGCATTTTTATCTCTCGATCCATAAAGCTTTTGCTGGATCTTGGTTTCATCGTATTCTTCATTGTGCTGCCGGATATAATCGAAAAGCTCAATGTCTTTCCGTTCTTCACCTGCATTGGTGCGGCCCATGAAGAGTTTCAAATGACGAACCTCTTCTTTGTTCATCATTCCGATAATCTGCTGAAGGATTTTCATGTTTTTTGAACGCGTAAGATTTATTCAAATCTAACTGTTATTTCCGGTTAAACAGAGCTATTTTTGTTTGGCAATAAACTGTGAACTATGAAACCTACGCTTAAACATTATATCATTCGCCTTTTAATGCAAGGTCGTCTGGGAAGGAATATCCGGACGATGCTCGTTATAGCAATGCTCATTTTAACAGGCATGAATTCCAATGCAAATTTATCTGCGCAGTCATTCATCGGGTTTGATTCGATTGGATTTATTGGAATGCCCGATACAGTTGCAGATGGTGACGGATACCTTGTGGGCGCACTTGTAAAAAACTTTTCTCAGACAGATTCATTAAGCAACGATGTCGTTCAGATCGTTGGTTATATTGATACTTTATCAGGACCGACTACTCCTTTTTCGCTTCCGCCTGTAAGCGGAATTTCACTTACACCAGGGAATGATACATTCTTTATTTTACCATTTGTATTCGACGCCGGTACTCCTGCGGGATTTCATATCGGCAATAATGTAATTGTGGTTTGGCCCATCACGACAAATCCGAACTTCGGTATTTATGATTCGGTAACCGTTAACGTAGTAATCCTTGATGGAATCAGTACCGGTCCGGAACAAGCGGGAGGTGAAGTACGGTGTTTTCCGGTTCCTGTAAATGGACCTTTATATGTAACGAGCTCCAGTCGCATGCTGGTAATAAAAAGTATACTTATCCGCGACGCAGCCGGAAAGATTGTAACCGTTTCAGATAATCCATCGCAGGGAATAAATACAGATGCGTGGGCTGCGGGAATTTATATGCTCGAGGTTACATTCGATAACGGGAAACAAACCGTTTATAAGATCATACGTTAGTTTGGGCAAGTTCTCTATTTCGCTCTTTTCGCGTTCTTCTTTTGCTCCTCCTGCATCTTCTTCTTTCCTTCTTCCGCAAGCGAATTATAATAGCTGTATTTAGCCATATTCTGCTTTATCCTGTAATACTGCGCCAGGTTATAAAGCCGTTGTACATTGCCAGGATTAATTTCGGCAGCCCGTTCCATTGCAGCTGCCGACTGCGCAGTATCTTTCAACTGAAGATAAATGTTCGCCATATTATTCCAGGGAACTTCCGAATCTGGCTTTTTTCTTGCCGCTACGCGTAAAAGAGCGAGCGCCTTATCAGGATCTTTTTCCTGTTGCATGATGATCCTGCTCAGCTGCTCGTAGCTTGAAACATAAGCAGAATCGGCCCGGATTGATCTGTTGAATGCATAAATGGCAGAGTCAGGTTTTTCCAGCTTATCATAAGCCATTGCGACATTGAACCATCCTTCGGCATAATCATCTTTTTGGGAAACGCCCTTATTAAAATAGCTAAGCGCTGTCCTGGTTTCGCCGGTGAAAAAATAAGTAGTTCCTAAATTGCTCCATGCCGTATGATAATAAGGAGCAAGTTCTGCCGCCTTGCCATAATAAATCCGCGCTTCCTTAAAACGGTTCATGGCCTGCTTCTGTGTTTCACTGTTGATAATGTAACCGCCTTTTCCGTCCGACATACGCGACTGGAAATTTAATTCAAGCGCATTTTTCGAAAGCAGCGCACCATAAAGCATATTCGCTTTCACCGACTCTTCCAGGTATTCCATATCGCCGCCATAGAGCGTTTCTTTATTTTTCCAGTCTTCCGTTCTCCACACAGAACGCACAGCAAATAATAAAGCAAGGGCAATCATTACAAAGCGGAAATTTTTAAATTCTTCCGACTTCCAGCGAAAATCTGCAAGATTCACTTTCATCAAACGTGCAAGCAGAACAATAACCACAATGCAGAATCCAAGCGATGCCGCATAAGTGTAACGCTCCGCCATAATTCCGGGAGCACGTTGCAATAGATTCGAATAAGCGCCCGCATTGATGAGATAGAAAAGTAATCCGAAGCCGAGAATGCTTTTTTTACGCAGCTCTTTTAAAGCCCAGAGTCCGAGAGCAAGGTGAATAATGAGCGATGCAATAGCAATAGGATTGCTCCAAGTAACATCGGGCACATAAAATGAACCGTAATAATAGACCAACGGATAAGGAATAAAATGCAGGAATAAATAACGCCCCATCACATAAAAGGAAGTAGCCGTCAACTGACCGAATCCCGGATGCCCTGCAAGCGGATTTTCAAAAGGAAGATATTCGCGCGTTTCCACTTCCAGGTTATGTTTCTGGAATAGTGAAGTGAGTATGGTTGTAATAAGAAGCGGTGCGATGTACAAAATGATCTTCCAGAGTTTTATATCGGTGAAGAACCACATCGACAATGGAATGAGTACGTAGAATGGAACAGCCGTATGCTTTGAAAGCATTCCTGCCCAGAAAAGAATGGGATATAAAATGAGCCAGTAAATTTTTTTGGTTTCAAGATGCTTCCAGATCGCGTGAATGGTGAGCAGCATAAAAAGGATCGCCAGCAATTCATCACGGCACTTGATATTGTCAACCACTTCGGTATGCAGCGGGTGAACAATAAAGATGAGACAGATAAAAAAGTTGAACCAATCGCCCTGCGTTACAAACCACTTTCGTAAAATGGAAAAGATGAGCACGATTGTTAGTGCGTAAAGCAGCACATTAAAAAAGTGACTTACATGCGCATCTTCACCAAAGAGCTGGGTCTCGATAGCGAATGTGGTAAGCGTTACCGGCCGGTAGGAATAGCTGCTGTTGTCATTATTTTTAAATGTGTGGCTTTTAAATATTGCCGGGATGCCCTTTATGCCTTTTTGGGTCAACGTATTGCTGCCGGCAGTATAAAACTCGTCATCAAGCGCATAATCATTTCCGATTCCATTCGCAAAAACCAGAAAAGCAATAAGAAAAAGCCCTACTTGGAAAGAATTCCGCTTAAGAAAGCCTTGGCCAATGGGTTTTTTGGCCTTTGCGGCAGTTTTGGGCACTGACGGCTTGAGTATGGATTTCGGTTTCTGAGCCATAATTTTTCCGAACCGAAAGTACGAAGTCTAAACGTTTGTCCGAATGAATGAAAATGATTATTTTTGATCCGGCTCAAATACCGCACACATGAAAAAAAACTTACTTACCCATTTAATTGTTCTGATTTTTGCTTTTACAGGAATGACTAAAGGTTTTGCTCAATGCGCAAATGATAACGTGCTGGTAGCAGGAAACCTTACTCCTCCCGGACCCACACTTTCAACCACCCAAAGCTATGGCGCCGGTCAGTATATGCTGGCAAATGTTATTGCCGGTGCAAACTATACTGTTTCGCTTTGCAGCAACTCTTCTTTCGATACGCAGGTTACCGTTTATGAAGACCTGACAGGAACCTTTGTTGCTTACAATGATGATTTCTGTGGACTCCGCTCACAAGTAAGTTTTACGCCAACTTTCTGCGGAGATGTACGTGTGCTTATCGATCAGTATTCCTGTAATAACACCGGCTTTTCAAGTATCGACGTAGTAATGACAATGAATACTGCCGGTGCAGGAGTTCCAATGTTAACAGCTGCTCCTGACCAGCAAGCCTGTAGCGGCGGAAACGTCACGATTGGCCTGCCGAATAACGGATCAGGTGGAATTCCTCCTTACACTTTTGGATGGAACCCTATTGTAAATCTTACCACCCCGACACAAACGCAAACCGGCGTATTAAACGTTACAGCAACACAAAATTATGCACTTACGCTTACAGACCAGAACGGATGTAAAGCAATCGATACGGTGCTTGTAACTGTCCTCCCGGCACCAACCGTTTTCCTCGGTAATGACACAACAATTTGCGGCGGTCCAATCATTCTCGACGCAGGAAACATAGGTAGCGGCTACCTTTGGAGCACAGGAGCGGGCACACAAATGCTGCCTGTTTCTTCTACAGGAGCATATTCCGTAGCCGTTCAGAATACTTTCGGATGCATCGGAACAGACGCGATAAATATTGTAGTTAATCCAAACCCGACCGTTTCTATCGGACCGGATACAGCTTCTTGCTCTCCTTCAGTTACGCTTACGGCGGCTTCAGGTTTTGCATCGTACGACTGGACCACAGGCGATACAACAACAATGACAACAGTTACTGCAACAGGACCAGTAGCCATTACTATCACCGATTCAAACGGATGTACAGCTACAGATACAGCAAACGTAACATTGAGCCCGACACCGGTTGTAAATCTCGGACCAGACAGCGTGCGTTGCGGAGGAGTTGTTGTTCTTAATGCACAGAACCCCGGATCACTTTATTTCTGGTCAAACAACACCAGCGCACAAACAACAAACGCAACCACAACCGGACCTTATATTGTACAGGTTATCACCCCACAAGGCTGCACAAATTCTGACACGGTAAACATCACTATCAATGCCGTGCCGAATGTCAATCTCGGGCCAGACACTTCACTCTGCGGAAACACAATTTTACTCAACGCAGGAAATCCTGGTGCAAGTTACCTTTGGAATAATTCTGCAACAACACAAACCCGTGTAGTTGGCAGCGGTACGCATTATGTTCGTGTGACCAACGCAGCAGGTTGCGCAGCATCAGATACAATCACAGTTACAACCAATGTAACCCCTTCAATAAGTGCAGGCTCTAACGTAACGATCTGTGCAGGTGCAAGCACAACGCTTACTGCAACCGGCGGATTAACTTATGTGTGGAGCAACGGAGCTAACACGTCAAACACCACAGTGAACCCAACAATCAATACGGTGTATTATGTAACAGGTTACGATGCGAATGGCTGCGCTTCTTCCTCTACGGTTTCGGTTGTAGTAATTCCTTTGGAGAATGCAGCGTTTACAAGCTCGGTAGTTGGTGCAACAGGTGTGTTCATGAATCAATCTACCAACGCAGTAAGCTACAGTTGGAACTTTGGTGATGCAAGCCCTGGAAGCACATCAGCAAACCCGGTCCATACTTATGCAACCAACGGAACATTTGTGGTTACATTAACAGTAACAGGACCATGCGGATCATCAACATCTACCGCAACGGTTGTCATCACACAGGTTGGTTTGCAGGACAATGATCTTTCACAAACACTCAGCCTTTTCCCGAATCCGAATGACGGAAACTTCACACTTGCATTTGATTTCACAAAATCGAAAGATGTAACGATCCAGGTATTGGATATGAGTGGCCGCATCATTTACACAGATATGGAAAACGATATCATGTCGTACAATAAACAGATCGGATTGGAAGCGGCTGAATCGGGAATGTATTTCGTACGAATTATTACTACTGAAGGAGTTGTTACTGAAAAGGTGATGATCCAGCGATAGGGTTTTAGATAAGCATTGAATTAAAAAATTCCTTCTCATTGTGAGAAGGAATTTTTTTTGCCCGTCTGAAAGACAATAATTATTGAATTAATGTACCTACAAGCGAACGCGCTGTTTAAAAATAGGCAATGCTTGTCCTATAAACCAAAGAGGCCGCACGTATTTGTATCATTTAATTTTCACATCAGGATTTCGGATTATATTTAACAAATACAAAAATTAACCCTAACCATGAAAAAAGCAAGCGCACTTTTATTTGCATTACTATCAACATCTTGTTTGATAGCACAGCATGCCTATCATCCTTTTGCGGCCTCTGCATCATCATGGGAAATTAGTTACTGGCAAGGATCGAATAATTTTGGAAATGGATCTGTAATTATTCCTGCGGGAAATGGAAATGATACTATTCTGGGAACCGGGGTATATCATAAGGTATATGATGATGCTGTAGGGTTTATCGGCGGACTCCGGGAAGA
The DNA here is from genome assembly GCA_039918435.1 of Bacteroidia bacterium. GTDB lineage: Bacteria > Bacteroidota > Bacteroidia > Palsa-965 > Palsa-965. Next base: position 89,523 of record JBDSHN010000116.1, read on the forward strand.
TATTCCATTGCAACAGGTATATTATTATCCTAAAGATTCGCTTCGGGAATTCTTATTGTATGATTTTTCAAAACAAGTTGGAGATACAATCAGGAATGTTTTAGCCAGCCCTGATGTTAATACGGAACACTGGTTATATCATGCTGTTGTTACTTCGATTGATTCCGTCCAATTGAATAACATCTATTATTACAAATACACACTCGATCCATATTATTGCGATGCACCGCCGCAAGTATTAACTCAGGTAATATGGTACGAACGTTTTGGTGGTAATTATGGACTGATAGGAACAATTCCGTACCTGAGCATTTCTACCTATAACGGATTGAGATGTATGAGCGTAAATGATTCTTCTTATTTGCAAAACAACCAGCCCTTATTTTCTCCTCAATCTTGCAGCGTTATTCTGGATGTTGTAGCACCCGCAGCAAACCAGCTTTCCGTTTTTCCTACTTGTGTAAATGATCACCTGGAACTGAATGGATTTCCCGCAACAAATACACCCTATACTGCCGAATTGTACAATAGCGTTGGCGCTTGCGTGATAAAGAGAAAAATATCTAACCGTCTCGACGGACTTGATAATCTTCCACCAGGAATTTATTTGCTGTATATCACAGGAAACGGAATTTTCTATACGCAAAAGCTGGTCAGGCCATAAGGTAATTCCCTGCAATAAAAAAAGCCCTCTCTCGCGAGAAGGCTTTTCATGCTTAATTAAAACAAATCTTATTTCGGCTGCTCATCTGCCGGAATAACAATAACCGGCGCACAAGTAGTTAAATCAACAACCGCCGCAGCTTTGATATCTTTATCGCTATCCAGCTGCTCTTTCACTTTTGTTTGTGTCGGATCAAGTTCAAGAACGTAGGTGAACCAGGCTTTAGAACAGGTGAAATTTTTCTTGATGAAATAATATCCTGCAAGATACCTTCCGGCAGTAACAAGATCTTTTTTGTTTCTCTCTTTGTCGTTAGCTGCAAGACTGTAATATTTCTCATAGAAAAGCTTTGTGCTGTCGGCATTAGACTTCGGATCTATTGCACTTGATTTTGCGCGGTAGAGCCATCCTGCGGGATTAGCCGGATCAGACTCAATCCCTTTTTTGAAAGCTTCGTCAGCGGCTTTGTATTCTTTTTGCTGCTGGAGTGCACGTGCGTAAGCAACCCAATCGCTGATGTTTGCTTTATCAGGCGCAGTGTCGATTTTCTTTTTGTAATAGATCGCCGCTTTATCATATTGCTTCATGATAAAGTAGGAAGTCGCCATTTCAAAATAAACATCTTTGCGGCTGGTATCGAGCACGATTGCTTTCTCGAACTCAAAGATCGCTAAAGAATCCTGCTTGTTGCGCGAATATGCTTTTGCACGGTAAACATAATCTTCGGCAATGATCGGAGGTGTTCCCAAAACTTTCTGACGCGCAAAGAAGGTATCAAAAGCCTCAATCGATTTAACCGGGTCAGCATCAGGCTTGTCGAGGTAAGCACGGCCTATGATACGGTAGATGACGATCGTGCTGTTGTCTTGTTCAAGAGAAATTTCTCCTTGCTTGATCGCTTCATCGAAATTGCCGCTTTTGTAAAGGAAAAGGCAATAACGGTAACGGGCAAGCGGTCCGTCATTCAGCTGGAGGTAACGCTTCATTGATTTTTGAGCAGAATCAAATTTTGCCACCTGGTATTGTGCTTCTGCTTTTTCTCTCCATGCAGGAGCGAAAGAGGAATCGGTTTTTAAGGCTTTGTTGAGATAACCGATCGCTACCGGCATGTTCTTTCCATTGATATACAAACGCCCGATACGAACATCAGCTTTCACCGATTTCGGGTCGAGCTTTGCAGCCTGCAAGTATGCGTTGATAGCAGGAGTTCCGTTCACTGGATCTTTTCCGTAAAGCAAATCGCCCTGGATCAGGTATGTTTCAGGATTTTTCGCATCCAGCTTGATAGAAGAGTTGATCAGATCCAGCGCTTCGCCATAATCCGGTAAAGCAGCGTAGAGGTGATTTCTTGCCATTTCATTATACATTAAAGCCTGGCGGGGAACTTCCATGTTCATGCCTTTTTTGCCGGCTGTTGTTGCAATGAGTGACTTGGCATAAGTGGCTTCCTGCTGCGCCTTTACATTGTCGCCAGCGAAGAAATAATACCTTGCCAATCCAATATGAGTAAGCGGATTTGTCGGATTGATCTCAACGCCCCTGAGGAATAAAACTTTTGCAGAATCTGCATTATCCATTTTCAGCATAAGATCGCCGAAAAAGAAAAAATAATCTCCGTTCGTAGGCTCTTTTGCTAAAAGCGTTTTAAATATTGGGCGGGCTTTTTCATACTGCTCGTTATCGGTTAAACGAATGCCTTCCTGCAGCGTTTGTGCTGTAGCAGTAAAGCTGATCAGCAAAGTTAAAATGACGATAAAATTCTTAAGTGGCGTTTTCATAAGTGCAAAAATAAGTATCTCTTGCTAGTAGGTGGTCATTTGAATTTTTCTTTCTGCGGGTTTTGCAGGAGAAAGGCCGGCACGTTGTACGATAAGCTGTCCACGTTCGCCCAATGAAAAGGAGGCAAAGCCCGTGCCAAGGCCCGCACGTTTGCCTATTTTAACGATCCAGATTCCGCGTGTAAAAGGATATTTTCCCGCTACCAGCGAACTTTGTGAGGGATAATAATAGTTCAACGTATCCGCTCCGATCCGCGCCATTGCAACCTGGTTTTTGCGCGCAACATTTTCGGAAATGTATTTATCGCCAAGCCAGTTTAATCCGGCAACGCCAATCGCATTCGGATTATGGCTTACATAATTAACGACCGAATCATTGGAGTTGACTGCAAAACAATTTGACCCGATTTTTTTTCCGGGCAATAAAGTATCTGTCAGGTAATGCAGGTTTGAGGAAGACGGATTATCAAAAACGACATTGATTTTGCCAAGCGTTGAACCTTCACGAATCTGTGACCAGAGCGAATCTTTGCCGGAAATAATATCACGGACCTGGTCTACGGTAAAAAGGCTGTCGGGATTGTTTTTGTTGACTAATAAAACAACCGCATCAGAACCGATTTTGATCTGCTCAAGCAGGAATGTTTTTGCCTCGAACCATTTTATTTCATCCGGCTTGAGTGGACGCATCATCAAAGCGAGCCGGGAAGAATCGTCCAATAATTCCTGAATCACTTTTCCCTCCGGATTATACGATTGCATAAGAAATGCATCCGGGTAAGAAGATTCAAATGCATCGATCAGTTCATCAGAAAGCGAGCGGATATTTTCGTCAATGGAAAGGGTCACTCTACCTGAAATCGGAGTGTCGAGATCTTTTTCTGTGCGGGCGTTGGAGCACGCAGTGAACATAACAGCAGAAATTAATACGGGAAATAATACACTATTGATTTTCATCATCCTGCTTCATTCGTTTGTAGCGTTGCCATACCATGAAGCCGCGGAATAACGCCCATCCTATCAATACCAGCCCGATATAAATGCGGTTCGGTTTCGGAAAACGATCGATCCACATGGGCGTGGCTATAAATAAATAACCCAGGCCAAGATAAACCACCAGCATCATTGAAGCAATGATGAGACTGATTTTACCTGTACCCGGGTTATTCTGATTCAAGACAATAAGTTATTGAAGAACGAATCGAACCGGTTGTTTCATTTCAATGCGCACAGGGTGACCGTTCATAAGACCCGGTTTCCATTTTGGCATTGCGCTGATTACACGAACCGCTTCTCTTGTGAGTCCGGGAGCACCGGGAACACCTTTAGCTTCGTGCACATTAGTGATTGATCCGTCTTTCTCCACAACAAAAGAAACGTAAACAGTTCCTTGTTTTCCTGCTTCTTTTTCAATAACAGGATATTTGATATTGTTTTTCAGGTAAGCCTGGAAACCAGCGCCGGCAAAATCAGGCATGACTTCAGCGAACGTGAAAACCTCTTCTGGTTTTGTATCCAAATCCTTTACGATTGTTGGCGCAATCACCGTCGGGGCATTGTCTGCATCACCATCTGTGTTATCCTCGCCGATTTTTATGTCTACAAGTTTCTCTTGTGTTTGAACAGGAGGCGCTTCGTCGACTACTTCAGGCTCGGTAAATACAGCCATTTTTATTTGCGGTGGCGGTGGTGGTGGCGGTGGCGGTGGTGGCGGCACTGTCGGATCTACAGGTGGTGGATCAGTCAGCACAACTTCGGTTGAGGCCAGTTTTTTCACGGGTTTAATCTCTTCTGGTCTGTTGGCGACCACAAAAATGAAAAGGAAAAACAAGATTGCGGTTGTCGCAAGTCCGCCCGAAATAAGGACCGCTTTTCCATAGTCTCTTCGAATAAGGAAGGCGCCATACGAACGGTTTCGGTTTTCGAAAACCAGCTCGTTCCTTTCAGAGGTAATTTCATTGCTCCAGGTAGCCATATTATTTGTTTTTAAATTAATTCTTCGGTGGTGCAGCAGGTTGTGCGCCAGGATCCGGTTCTGAAAGTTCAGGATATTTGGTTCCCGTTTTTCCAGAGAGTGCCTGTAATTCCGGTCTGCTCACTTTTGTTATTGCATATTTTGAAACGTCTGCGATTTTTAATTCATCAATAATGTTGATTACGTCTCCGTATTTAGCATCACCGCACCATTTCACAATGAAAAAAGGTGCTTTTGCATCATCCCGGATATTTGCAGCAACAATTTTGAAGGTGGTATCCGTCATTTCATTCTTTATTAAATCCCTGTCGAGACGCGTCATTGCTTTTGCGTAATCTTCTTTTTTACGTTTCACAATGATAGAATCATCAAGAGGGCCGGCCTGTGCTTTTTCGGCAAGAATTCCTTTCACCTTTACATACGCGTCCTGCCCTAATTTTCCGCTTTTGTATACTGTACGGAGGTATTTCATTTCACTTGATACCTTCGTATTTTGCGAAAGGATGTATTGACGAATTCCATTTTTCGCATCGAACTTAAACTCATTCAATGCCGGTGCCGGATCTGAATTGAATTTTCCATGATAGACATATAAAACGCCTTCTTTATTTCCATCAAGGAGAATGGTATTTGCAAGAGAAGAATCCACCTGGGTTTTTACCTCAGTGTCTTCTTTCGGCACCGCCATTTCCATTGTTTTTGCTTTGTTCAAATTTGACGTTAGAACGAAGAAGGTAAGGAGCAGAAACGCAAGATCGACCATGGGGGTCATATCTACGCGCGGGTTTCCGCCTTTCTTACGGCCTTTCTTACCATGTTTACCATGGTCTTCGCCACCGCCACCGCCTACATCTGCCATTTTTTTACAGTTTTAACTGGTTAATAGTTGGCCGGGATCTTTTTCATCCTTCTTTCGCTATAAAGATGCAAGCGCAAAAAGGATTCCATAGATCAACCGGAATTATTTTTTAATGTTCTGTCACAGCAGCTGGATTATTCGGATCTGCTTCCAGGTCTGTGATCAGGTTGAATTGAAAGACGTCCTGTTTCCTGAAGATCTCAATAATGCCATCAATCTTTTTGTAGGAAACATTTCCATCTGCTTTTAAAGCAATCCGCATAGTTTCAACTGTTTTTCCGTCTTTTTTCTGAGCGTCAGCCCAGATAAAACCTTCCACACGAATGAAATTCACCCAAAAGGAAAGCTCATCATTATTATTGAGCGTATCCATCGGAATTCCTTTCGTGGCTTCATCCATCTTCCTGCGCTCATCGGCTTTTGCATCAATATATGCAGGAAGCTGTTTGATGGGAACGCCAAAAGATTGCATAGAACCGAATTGTTGAATCTGCTCTTCCGAGAATTTTACCTCGGGAAATTTGTTCATGATCCGCCTGAGTGCATTGATACGAACTTCTTTTCCTTCGTAATTGATGAACACGCGGCCCACTGTATCGATTGTGAGCAGCATCGTGTTTTTCGGAAGAATGATCTCGGAAGTAGAGCTCGGCGTATCCACGATAACAGGCTCGGGAGTGCGCATTGTTGCGGTAAGCATGAAGAATGTTACCAGCAAAAACGCAAGATCCACCATTGGAGTCATATCCAATGCCGGACTTGAGCGCGTCATTTTTATTTTAGACATTTTTCATTGGTATTAATGAATATTTCAACCCTGTTGATCTGCCGGGGCAGACCAGGACAATGCTGCTTTTCTTAGTGCTTCTTTGAAGAGAAAGTTTGCAGGATGCTGAAATTTGCTTCATCAATTCCGTAAGTGATACGGTCAATTTGTGTCTGGAATACGTTGAAGAAAATAATAGCAAAACAAGAGCCTGTGATACCGATGAATGTATTTACAAGTGCCTCAGAAATACCGGTAGCAAGTGCGTTTGAATCAGGAGCGCCTGAACTTGCAAGCGCAGAGAATGCACGGATCATTCCCATTACAGTTCCGATAAGACCCACAAGTGTGGAAATCGAAGCGAGTGTGGAAAGGATAACAAGGTTTTTAGAAAGCATTGGAAGCTCAAGTGAAGTTGCTTCTTCAAGATCTTTCTGGATAGCAGAAAGCTTTTGCTCTTTGTCAAGTTGGGTATCGTTTGCCACGATGCGGTATTTTTCAAGACCTGCACGAACAACATTGCCGATTGAACCTTTCTGACGGTCGCAGGCAGCAAGCGCTTCGTCGATACGCTCAGCTTCTACAAGCTCGCGGATAGAATGAACGAAACCCGAAATGTTGCCGGTTCCACGTGCGCGGAGGATCGTGATCAATCGCTCAATTGCGAAAGTAAAAACCATCAATACAATTGTGATCAGGATAGGAACGATAAATCCGCCTTTGTAAACAGTTCCGAGAATATCAAGTGGATGTCCTTTTATGTTATCTCCATTTTCAAAGTGAGAACCATCGCCAAGGATCATCTTGTAAATAACGATCGAGATGACGAGCTCAATGATCATCACCGCGACGGTGAAGTAGGCCTGAAGATTAGAGGTCTTTTTGCTGCTCATAATAATTGTGTTGTTGGTTTGTATTTGGTTAAATTAATTGTTGCGTTTTTTTCCCGGGCGTAATGTTAGCGAAATCGTTTTTTGTATGGATGAAACGTATGTTAAGTTTCGCTAACGCACGATGCCAAAGGGTGTCAAACTTACAAAAACAGTTTCAATTAAGAAACCCTTTTTCGAGCGATTACCGTTGCAGAACGCACGTTTATTAACGCGAAGATTGGCATTTATTGTGCAGGATGAGCTGCATTTTGGCAAGTGGCGGGTTGAAGAGAATAATTGGCGTTTCCCAAAGAGGAAATGGGTGTAATTAGGGTAACTTGTGGCAAATCGTGGAAATAAGAACAAAGGGATTGGGTTAACTGAGGTAATTAAGGGAGCCGGGACTATGCAGGAAGTCGTTTATTCATCTAATTGCCCGAACCCCTCCGCTTTTTCTCTTTCCGCCATGTTTGAATGACCGGAATAAGGGTAACAACGATCAGGAAGAGCACGATCCATCCCACATTTTCTTCTACCCATTTTATTTTGCCGAGAAAATAACCGCACAGACCCATAGAGGTAATCCAGGCAGCAGCGCCGATGATGTTGAAAACGAGGAATTTTTTGAAATCCAACACAATGGCTCCTGCGAGGATGGGTGCGAAGGTGCGGATGATGGGAAGAAACCTTCCGAGGATCAGTGCGCGTGCCCCATGCCGGTCGTAAAAAGAACGGGTGGTTTCAAGATATTTCTTTTTGAAAATGAGTGAATCTTCTTTCCGGAATAAGGCAGGCCCGACTTTTTTTCCGAACCAATAACCTGCTATGTTTCCTATTACTGCGGAGAGAATTAATAACAGCAGCACAGAAACAATTCCAACGCCGAGCAATTCCGGCTGTGTTGAGCATAACATTCCTGAAACGAAAATCAGCGAATCACCCGGAAGAAAAAATCCGATGAGCAAACCTGTTTCTGCGAATACCACAAACATCAGCAGGAAAATTCCGCCATACTGAATAATGGAGGCGGGGTCGGTCAGCTCTTTTAGAAATTCAAACATCCCCAAAGCAATAATGATTAATAATATGCAAAATAATAATTCCGCAGGGAGAGAATCGCTTAAAGCACGATGACAATTTACCAATTAAATAGCGAAGCGATTCTACCTTCCCGCATAAAATTATTCATTATTAATTTTCTAATTATTAATTCCTTTTCTCCTCCCATTTGCTGACGATTGCGGTTGCAACAGCATTGCCTGCCACATTCGTTGCTGAACGTCCCATGTCAAGCAGCCAGTCGATGGCGATGATGAGCGAAAGTCCTTCTGCGGGAATGTGAAACGCGGTGAGCATTCCTGCGATAACAACCAGTGAAGCGCGCGGAACTCCTGCGAGGCCTTTGCTCGTAACAAGCAGCATCAACATCATGGTTATTTGCTCGCCGATCGAGAGATTCATTCCGTAAGCTTGTGCGATGGAAACGGTGGCGAATGTCATGTACATGATGGAGCCGTCGAGGTTGAAGGAATAACCCAATGGCAAAACAAAACCGATAACGCGATCGGGGCAACCGAACTTTTCGAGCGCGTTGATTGTTTTTGGCATTGCCGCTTCCGAGCTCGATGTTCCGAAAGCGATCAGCATGGGCTCGCGGATCAGTTTCAATAAATGAAAATAATTTATTTTGAACGAATAGCAAATGGAAGGAAGTACGATGAAAATGAATGCAAACAGTCCGCCGAAAAAGCAGAGAATTAAATTTACATAACCGAGGAGAATTCCTAATCCGTGTACTGCAATTACTGCCGCCACTGCACCAAAAACAGCAAGCGGCGCAAAGTACATTACGTAGGTAGTTACTTTCAGCATAGCATGTGAAACGGCATCGAAGAAGCTGATGATTACTTTTCCTTTTTCACCAATGGCAGAAACAGCTGCGGCAAAGAAAATGGCAAATACGATGATTTGCAGAATATCGTTATGCGCCATTGCATCCACAATGTTCTTCGGGAAGATGTGGAGGATAAAATCGCTGATGTTGAATTTTGGCGGAGAGAGAATTTTTTCTGTTGCCGAAGAAACGTCCAGCGCTTCACCGGGTTTAAAAATATTAACGATCAATAAACCCATTACAAGTGCGATCAATGTAGCACTGGTGAAATAGATCATTGTTTTTAAACCGATTCTTCCAACCGAACCGACATTCCCGGTTTTGGTTAATCCGACAAGCAGCAATGAAAAAACGAGTGGAGCAACAATTACTTTTACGAGGTTGAGGAAAATATCGCTGAGTAATTTGAATCCGGCAACTTCACCGCCGGCAAAAATTTTCAGCTTATCCTTCATGTAAGGAGTAAGTGAATCGATATCGATATTTCCCCAGATCTTATTGTGCGAATATGCGCCAAAGATCACACCAAGCACAAGGCCGATAAAAATCCATGTTGAAAGTCCGGGAAATTTTTTCTTTGTTGCTGTTTCATTCATTTCGTTACTGTTGATGGATAATTAACCTCTTGCAAATTCTACAAGCGGATGAATGTTTCCATTATTCGCCTTCTTTTATTGCAGCGATATATTTTTTACGTATTTCATCTGCCTTAATCCTTTCTAGATAAATCCTTCTTTGCCAAATATAGATTCAATTATTATATCCGCCATTATTCGTGAGTGCCTTCCATTTCCATTTGGGAAACAATGAATAGCAACAAGCCTGTGTTTGAACCGGATTGCAATTTCATCAGGAGAATGCGTTTTATTTTCAATCCAATACAACGTATCATCCAGGAGCGATTTTAATTCAGTGCTGATGGTGATCCATTTGATGCCGAGATTCTGACCACACGGGCGTATGGCTAAAAATCAATAAGTTTAGTAAGGGATAGAATTATTTCGCGGTACCCGGAACGCCGATTTCCAAAATCAAATCAGGCATTAAGCCAAGCACGATGATAATTACCGAGGTAATGAACAGCAATGCCTGGTGAGCGCCTGTTGCAATAACCGGTGTGTCATTTACTGCCGGCTTGAAATACATGGCAATGATGATTCGGAAATAATAATAAACGCCAACAAGTGAAGCAAGAATTCCAAGGATCACGAGCCAGTAATGTCCGGAGGATAATGCGGCGTTGAACACATAATATTTTCCGAAAAATCCTGCCGTTGGCGGAATGCCTGCGAGCGATAATAATGCAATCGCCATAGAAACTGCGAGCAACGGATTTTTCTTTGCAAGGCCGTTGAAATTTTCGATTGCATCGCTTCCTGTTTGCTGCATGATATTCAGCAGCACAGTAAACGCAGCGATGGATGCAACAGAATAAGCGGCGGTATAGAAAACAATTGCTTTTGCAGAGAAGCCGCTGAAAGCAACCACCGCAAGCAATAAAAATCCTGCGTGTGAAATGCTCGAGTAAGCAAGCATGCGCTTCACATTATTCTGAACAGCAGCAGTAACGTTTCCGACAATAAATGTAAGTCCGACACAGACTGCAATGACAGGCACCCAAAACGAATCGGCGCCACCGAATGCTGTTGTGCTGAGGAATAAACGCATGATGGCAACAATAGCAGCGGTTTTTACAACTGTCGACATGAAAGCGGTTACTGATGTTGGCGAACCTTCATATACATCGGGTGCCCAGAAGTGAAATGGTGCTGCGCCGATTTTGAAAAGCAACCCTACAAGCATCATCAGAATTCCTGCGAAGATGAATGTATTGTTGTCTCCGGTGTGTAAATGAATGTAATTCGCAATTGTATTCAAATCAAACGAGGCAGTTGCGCCATAGATGAGCGTGATTCCGAAGAGTAAAAATCCGGAAGCGAAAGAGCCCATCAGGAAATATTTGAACCCGGCTTCGTTTGAGCGCGTGTCATTTTTACGGCTTGCCGCGAGTACATACAGAGGAATAGATAAAATTTCTATTCCTAAAAACAGCATCGTCATATTCGTATAGCAGGTGAGAATAATAGCGCCTACCAAAGCGAAAATGATCATTGCATAATGATCCGTGTTATTATTGTTATCGCTGAAAAATCCTTTTGCCATTACAAACCAGAGCAAGGTTGTAACGAGCATGATCACCGAAAGCATTACTGACGACGGACCAAAATCGATCATCCGGAAAAAGGAATGGCCCGGTGCAATTTCAGAAAGATTTGGAATAATGTGATTGCTTACATCATTGTGATTCGCATCCTGCACCGCTCCAACCATTCCGTTGAAATAAGGCGTGAGGTTTCCATCATCATAATACCAATAGGATGCGGCCATTGCAATAGCGCCAAGCAACCCGATCATGATTAGCGGGTACAATATTTTCTTGAACCGGAAAAGCTCTGCGAGGAGCGCCAGCAATCCGAGTCCGGAAAGAAGAAGAATTACTTTCACAGGAAGTACGAATTACGAATCAAACGAATATACGAATTGCTATTTTTCACGTATTGTGATTTTAAGGATGAATAACTTTTAGAGAACTGACTAATTGTTGCACATCATTTTGAATAAGATCGAGCACCGGTTTCGGATATACACCGAAGAAAATAACGGCCGAAGCAATGATTACAAGAACAGCGCCTTCACTGGCTGTTAATGGAGTGAAGGAAGACGTGTTGCTTTTTATTTCGCCGAGCATAATGGTTTGAAATCCGCGGAGCATGTAAACTGCGCCGAGAATGATTGTCAATCCTGCAAAACCTGCTGCGATCGCGCTGTATTTAAAAACGCCGCTGATCAAAAGGAATTCCCCGATAAATCCGTTGGTCAAAGGAAGCGCAACAGATCCCATTAGAATGATAAGAAACAGTGACGTGAATTTCGGGGCGATATTTCTTATTCCGCCGAGCTTTGACATTTCAAATGTTCCCATGCGTGAGAAGATAATATCCGCGATGAGGAATAAGCCGACAACGTTGATACCATGACTGAACATCTGCATGATCGAACCGGTAATTCCTTCTGTGTTTCCGCTTCCGGGTTGAAAAGCCATAATACCTGCAGCAATCAATCCGACGTGTGCGATGGAAGAGTAGGCGATCAACCGTTTGAAATCTTTTTGCGCAATCGCCATTAAGGAAGCGTACACGATGCTGATGATGGAAAGCACCACAACAGTCGGCGCCCAGCTTTCGAATGCAGCAGGTGTCATTGGTAAAAGCCAGCGGAGCAAACCATACGTTCCCATCTTGAGCATGATACCGGAAAGCATCATGGTGCCTTGCGTTGGCGCAGTGTGATACGTATCAGGTTGCCAGGTATGGAAAGGAAAGATGGGCATTTTCACTGCGAATGCGAGGAGAATGCCCCAGAATACGAATGACTGTTCCGTTAAGCTCAGGCCGTGACCTGCATTGATCAGCGCCTGTAAATCGAAGGTGTGAATACCTGTTTCACCAAGAGAAGTGTTGAGGTATAAATAAATTAAAGCAGCGAGCATGAACAAACTTCCGCCGATTGTGTAAACAAAAAATTTGAATGTAATTGTTCCGCGATTTTCTCCGCCCCACATCAAGCAGATAAAATAAATCGGCAGCAAAGCCAATTCCCAGAACACGTAAAATAAAAATCCGTCCTGCGCAACGAATACGCCTATAAGCGCCATCTGCATAAAAAGGAGCAGCGCATAAAAGAGAGAAGGATTTTCATGATTTTTTCCGAAACCGCTGAGAATGATGAGCGGAACAAGGAAGCAGGTGAGAAATACAAGCACCATGCTTATTCCATCCAATGCCACATTAAAATTTACACCAAGGGAAGCAATCCACGGAACATTCATTGAAAGGCGTGCATCAGCCACCTGTGCCACCTGCGATTTATGAAGCAGAACATACGCAACAATACAAAGTGCGAATTCAATAACAGAAGCGATCAGGGCGATGCGTTTTACACCTTCTCCTTTTGTGAAAAGAAGCAGCAGTGCAAATGCGAGCGGCAGACCAATTAACGAAGCTGTAACCATAAATCGGGCAAAAACTTTTTATCAGAATAATTTAACGAGCAACATCACGATGATCGCGAGCGTCATGGCAAACATATAGAAGCCGATATTTCCCGATTGTGCCAAACGCACTACCGAGCCAGACCATTTTACCATTGTCCCCATTCCGTTTACGATCGCGTCAATAAATCTTATTTCGATGAATTTATAGCCCTTATCCGAGATCCAATCCATCGGCTTGCGGATAATTGCGTTGTAAAATTCGTCGACGTAATATTTATGGTAAACCAAGCGCTGTAGTTCCGGAAGGTCGGATTCATTCGCTATCGGCACCATGTTCTTTTTCTTGTATAAGTACCACGCTGCAAAAATGGATGCAGCAGCAGCGATGACAGCGAAGATCATCAGCAAAGCTTCCTGCAGGTTAAATGCTTCGGGAGCATCATTAATTTGCGCCGATGCGTAAGTGAATGCAGGCTTGAGGTAATCATGCAGCAAATGCTTATGTTCATCAGGGATGCCGAAAAATCCACCGACAGCTGCAAGAACTGCAAGAATCACCAATGGAATAGTCATGCTCTTCGGCGATTCATGCAGGTGATGTTTTTGATCTTCTGTGCCGCGGAATGGTCCGTGGAAAGTGAGATAATATAAACGGAACATATAAAATGCTGTCATCATAGAAGCGATAATTCCGAAAAGCCAATAAAGTTTATTGTGCTCATACGCATGTGCAAGAATTTCATCTTTCGAGAAAAACCCGGAGAAAGGAGGAAGACCGGAAATGGCAATTGTTCCGATCAAAAAAGTGAGGTGTGTAATTGGCAATGCTTTTTTCAATCCGCCCATTTTTCGAATATCCTGTTCGCCGCTCATCGCGTGAATAACACTTCCTGCACAAAGAAATAAAAGTGCTTTGAAAAATGCGTGCGTCATTACATGGAAAACGCCGCCTGTAAATGCGCCGACTCCAAGTCCGAGGAACATGTATCCAAGCTGACTAACAGTAGAATAAGCAAGCACTTTTTTAATGTCGTTCTGGAACAAACCGATCGTTGCTGCGAATACAGCGGTGATCAATCCAACAATCGCAACAGTTTCCATTGCAACCGGTGCGTAAACAAAAATAACAGAGGAGCGAGCGATCATATAAACACCTGCGGTCACCATTGTCGCTGCGTGAATGAGCGCGGATACAGGAGTCGGACCGGCCATCGCATCGGGCAGCCAGGTGTAAAGAGGAATCTGTGCGCTTTTTCCGCAGGCGCCGATGAAAAGTAAAATACCAATGAGATTCAGCGCGCCGGTATCGAGATGATTTTCCGAAACAGTTGAAAAAACGTTACTAAAATTCAAACTGTTGTAAGTGAAATAAATCGCAATCATTCCGAGCAAAAAACCAAGATCACCAATACGGTTAACGATAAAAGCTTTTTTCGCGGCATTATTGTATTCGGTATTCTTGAACCAGAAACCGATGAGCAAATACGAACAAAGACCGACACCTTCCCAGCCGACAAACATCACGATGTAATTGCTTCCCATTACAAGAAGGAGCATGAAGAAGACGAACAGGTTTAAGTAAGCGAAGAAGCGATCGTATTTTTCATCTTCCTTCATGTAGCCTGTTGAATACAGGTGAATGAGAAAACCGATCCCGGTAATGATGAGCATAAATAAAACAGAAAGCGGATCGATCAGGAATGAAAAATCGATTTGTAATCTGCCGACATGCATCCAGTCGAGCAACTTTACTGTTTGTGAAGTGCCATGCAGTTGAAAGAAAATTCCGAGTGATAAACCGAATGCTGCAAGAACGCTTCCACATCCGATAATGCTGACGAGACTTTTCGAAAGTTTTTTCCCTCCAAATGCAATGATCAGGAAACCGATCAAAGGCAGAATGGGAATTAACCAGGCTAATTGAATCATATTCGGTTTTCAGTTTTCGGTTGTCAATTGTCAGCATTGATTACTGATAAGTGGCAACAGACAATTTTTTTAATGTTTTAATTTATTCAGGAAATCAATGTCAGTTGTTTTTGAATTCCTGTAGATCATCATGAGAATTGCTAATCCAATTGCAACTTCTGCTGCAGCAACGGCCATGATGAAAAATACAAATACCTGTGCATTCGGATCGCTGTGATGCGCCGAGAAAGCGACAAGCAAAAGATTGACTGCGTTCAGCATTAATTCCACGCACATGAGAATGATAATTGCGTTGCGGCGGAATAATACACCAAGCACGCCAAGTCCGAAGAGCACTGCGCTGAGTGTGACATACCAGTTAAGCGGAACAGATTGAATTGCTGACATTGGTTTTGTGTTCTTGGTTTCGTGTTCCGGGTTAATGAATTGCTTTTTTGCCGATCATTACTGCTCCTACCATTGCGGCGAGAAATAAGATGGAGGAAAGTTCAAATGGAATAAGGAAGTCGGTGAACAGGACTTTTCCGAGATTTCCGACAAGACCGATTTGTGTATCGTGCGTTTTGGCCATTGATGTATCCGCAACTTTTAATGCGCCTACCAATGTTACCATCATAATTCCGCCGGCAATTACTGCAATGATCTGCACCCAGGCCGGATTGTGCGGTTCGGTATCCTTATTCAGATTGAGCATCATGATAACGAAAAGGAAAAGCACCATGATCGCGCCGGCGTAAACGATGATGTGAACGACAGCGAGGAACTGGGCATTCAATAAAATATAATGTCCTGCGATTGCGAAGAAGGTCACGATCAGATAAAGCACACTATAAACGGGATTCTTGCTGAATATCACCAGCACTGCGCTGAGGATCGCAATGAAGGATAAAACGCCGAACATTATTTTTGTAATCTCCATATACTATCGCGAAAAATTAATGACCCGCGTTTTTAGATTGAATAGATTTTTTCGGATCCCAGAGCTGGTTGTGTGTAAACTCAGGATGTGTTTTGAAATCGAGCACTTCTTTTGATTGACGCTTTGTAACATCAATCCGCAAAGCAGGTTCAATGCCTTCTACCAGTTTATCTTTTCCATAAACAAAATCGTTACGTTCAAAATCGGAAGGAACAATCCGGTCGGTGAGGAAAATAGCTTCTTTCGGGCAGGCTTCTTCGCATAATCCGCAGAAAATACAACGCAGCATATTGATCTCGTAAGTTGCAGCGTATTTTTCTTCGCGGTATAAATGTTCTTCGCCTTTCTTGCGTTCGGCGGAAGTCATGGTGATTGCTTCTGCCGGGCAGGCAACAGCACAGAGTCCGCAGGAAGTGCAACGTTCGGCACCGATCTCATCACGTTTGAGCACATGCTGCCCGCGATATGTTTCGGAGATAGGACGTTTTTCTTCCGGATAATTGAGCGTAACTTTTTTCCTGAAGAAGTGCGACATAGTGATGCGCATTCCTCCAAGAATAGCAGGGAGATACATTCTTTCGAGGAATGACATCTCCTTGTTTGAAACTACTTTCGATCGGTTCGACAGCGATTGCATGGCGCGATTTTATTTCTTTAAATTCTTCCTGTTCCCCACAATAAAAACCCGGTTGCAATCAGGTTTATTAGTGACAAAGGTATCAGGATTTTCCAGCCTAAATTCATGAGCTGATCATAGCGGAAACGCGGGATGGTCCAGCGGATCCACATGAACAGGAAAATGAAAAATATTGTTTTGGAGAACATCACTACAGTTCCGACGGCAGCGAGCACATTCGGATCTGCGATCTTATCCATCCACGGAAAATTGTAGCCTCCAAAGAAGAAGAGCGCCATTACTGCGGAGGAAATAAACATGTTCACGTATTCTGCGAAAAGATAAAAGCCGAGCTTCATGGAGCTGTATTCGGTGTGATAACCACCAACTAATTCCGTTTCACATTCCGGTAAATCGAAAGGTGCGCGGTTGGTTTCTGCCAATGCGCAGATGAAGAAAATGAGGAAGGTGAGCGGGTTTTTGAAAAAATTCCAGGTGAAGGAATACCAGTGTTCGCCAGTATGAAATCCGTGCTGCTGAGTAGCGATATCCGAAGTGCTGAGCGATCCGGTGATCATAATTAACGTGATCACAGAAATTCCCATTGCCACTTCGTAGCTGATCATTTGGGAAGAAGCGCGTAATGCACCGAGCAGTGAATATTTATTATTCGAAGCCCAACCGCCGATCATAATTCCATAAACGCCAATGGAAACAACGCCGAATAAATAAAGCACGCCGATGTTGATATCTGCAACCTGTAGTGAATATTTTACACCGTTGATAACAAGCGGAGGCCCCCAAGGAATTACTGCGCTCGTGCAAAGTGAAGTGAGCATGGCAAGTCCGGGACCGAGAATGAAAAGAAATTTATTCGAAACGTTCGGAATAATTTCTTCTTTCATGAACATTTTGAGTCCATCGGCAAGTGGCTGGAAAAGACCGAAAGGGCCTGCACGGTTTGGTCCGAGACGATCCTGAAGGAATGCCGCAACTTTTCGTTCTGCATAAGTCGAATACATCGCGATAAGCAATGATATTGCGAAGACTGCAACAACGAGAATCAATTTATATATAATGTATGTGCTCATAGTGAAAACCCTTCAACTACTATTTATCCAAAGATTGTTTTTTACCTTTTAGCTGTTTCAATTGATTTACTGTATCGAACTTCAATTGAGCAAGCTCGTAATGGTTTTGTGAAATGACGGAATGCTTATCAATATGACTTGGACCTTCCATTTCCCAATTGGTGATTTTCTTATTGTGGAAACGGCAATCGTTACAGATCCAATCCACCACTTCGCCCCACTGATCTTTTCTTCCGGTTACACGCAATACATCTTCTCCTTTGAACCAGAGACGAACTTTGCCGGCGCATTTTTTGCAATCACGATGCGCATCTACAGGCTTTGTAAACCACACACGCGATTTAAAACGGAATGTTTTATCTGTCAATGCACCAACCGGACATACATCAATTACATTTCCTGAAAATTCATTCTCGATATTCGCAGCGATGTAAGTAGAAATTTCAGAAACCTCTCCGCGGTTAATTACACCATGAACACGTTTTTCTGTCAGCTGATCTGCGGTGTTCACACAACGATAGCAGAGAATGCAGCGTGTCATGTGTAATTGCACGTACGGGCCGATGTCAATTTTTTCAAATGTGCGGCGAGGAAAATCGTAGCGTGTCGCAGCAGGGCCATTTTCATAACCAAGGTTCTGCAGATCGCATTCGCCGGCCTGATCGCAGATAGGGCAATCGAGCGGATGATTGAGCAATAAAAACTCAACCACACCTTTGCGATCTTCGAGCACTTGCGGCGAAGTGAAATTCACGACTTCCATTCCGTCCTGCACTTCTGTGCGACAAGATGCAACCGGTTTTGGCATTGGCGTTGGGTTCGCGGCAGAACCTTTTGTGACGCGAACAATGCAGGTACGACAATAACCGCCGCTGTCTTTCAGCTTGGAGTAATAGCACATTGCCGGTGGAGCAACATGTCTTCCGATCATGCGCGCGGCCTGTAGAATGGTAGTGCCTTTCGGTACTTCAATCTCAACTCCGTCTATGGTTACTTTAGGCATGCGTTATTTTATGTTTTTTAAACCGGATATAATCTCCGAATGAAATTTGTTTTGCGCGTTGAATTCGTTTCGGCTTATTGTAAAGGTAAATCCAACCTAAAATGGTTTTACCGTTTCTTAACCGGATTGCAGTTTTTTTTCTGATGAATAAGGATTTGCTTATGCTTTCGCGATTGAATCCTTCATATTTATCAAGTGTTCTGAACACATCATTTCTATGATCTTCCACGACATACACTTCGCCTTTCACTTTTGAATCGTCATTGGATTCGATTGCGCCGGGATATTCGCCAAGATCGAAAAGTATTCCTGAAAAAGATCCTGCACCAACATATTGCAAATGTGTTTTCACTTCGGACAAAACATCATGCTTCGCATCACGGCGAAGGGAGCCGTATACGAAGATGTATTCAGGATGTTTAGTCTTTAATTTCATTTTTCTAACATTTCGATTTCAGAAATCAATGCAGGGATGTTTTTAAAATCACTTTCGGAATAATTAGTCAAAAAAACTATTAGCCATTTATGTTTTTCCAGACGAACGTTTTTTCTAAATACTATAGCCGCAATAATAGCCCCAATAGCCGTTGCCCCAATAGCAATAAATTTTACAAGGAAGTCGGCTATTTGATAACACGTCATGCTTCAAAAATTTTAGTTTTTGTTTCATTGACCCGTTGAATAAAAAACCTGTTCCTCAAATATTTTGCCGTTACTAAATCAATTTCTCTTCCGAATAATTTTTCCATCGTGTCAACAAAATGAAAATAATTATCAGCATAATCATTCATAGACACATCGCCAAACTCAACTAACAAATCGACATCACTCTTTTCATTAAACCTTTGTTCATCAGTTACCGAGCCAAATGCATACAATTCCTTCACCTTGTATTTTTTACAAACTTCCTGGATTGTCGAAATATTATTTGTGATCAGCGAATTCATTTATGCAGGCTGAAGATTTCTCAGGTTATAATAATGCTTTTGATCTTTTATGTTCTGCGGATTTTTGATGTACTCTTCAAACTCTGCACGGAAATGCCGAATCGCGCTTGCTACCGGCCATGCTGCTGCATCTCCCAATGGGCAAATTGTTTTTCCATCAATTTTTCCCTGGATGTCGAACAACAAATCAACATCTGCTTGTTTCCCGTGGCCGTCTAAAATGCGGTGAAGAATCCGTTCCATCCAACCTGTTCCTTCACGGCATGGTGAACATTGTCCACAACTTTCGTGGTGATAAAAACGGGTGAAGTTCCAGAGATTTTTCACGATGGAAGTAGTTTCATCCATCACGATAAATCCGCCGGAGCCGAGCATTGTTCCGGTCGCGAATCCGCCATCGGCAAGTGATTCGTATGACATTAACCGGGGCTCGCCTTTTGCTGTTGTCAAAAATAATTCGCCGGGCAAAATTGGCACTGATGATCCGCCGGCAACAACTGCTTTTAATTTTTTGCCATTTTTAATTCCGCCGCAATATTCATCGGAGAATAAAAATTCTTCCGTCGGAAGTCCAAGATCGATTTCATAAACGCCGGGCTTATTAATATGTCCGCAAGCGGAAATTAATTTTGTTCCTGTGCTTCTTCCGATTCCGATCTTCGCGTATTCTTCACCGCCCATGTTGATGATCGGAACGGTTGCTGCAATCGTTTCAACGTTATTGACAACAGTTGGTCTTCCCCACACGCCCGACACAGCAGGAAATGGTGGTTTGATCCTTGGATTGCCGCGTTTTCCTTCGAGCGATTCAATCAATGCCGTTTCTTCTCCGCAGATGTAAGCGCCTGCACCGCAATGCACATAGAGTTCAAGATCAAATCCTGAACCTAAAATATTTTTTCCGAGGAATCCTGCATCATAAGCATCCTGGATTGCTTTTTCAAGAATGTGATACACGTACATCAACTCACCGCGGATGTAGATGTAAGAAACATTTGCACCAAGGGCAAAGCTCGAAAGAATCATTCCTTCAATAAGAAGATGCGGCTTTTTCTCCATGAGAAAACGATCCTTGAAAGTGCCCGGCTCGGACTCGTCCGCATTACAAACAAGGTGACGCGGAACGCCTTCCGGTTTTGCAATGAATCCCCATTTCATTCCGGTTGGGAATCCTGCGCCACCGCGTCCGCGCAAACCTGATTTTTTTACTTCTTCAACAACTTCAGCGGGCTGCATCTTCAACGCTTTTTCAAGCGCCTGATATCCGCCAAGTGAACGGTAAACCGAAAGTGTTTCGATTCCCGGCGTGTTGATATTTTCAAGAAGAATTTGCTTTGCCATTTATATTTTCAATTTCGAGAGAACCATTTTTTAAACTTCTCTTTGAATTCTTTATTTGTCATCGTTTGACCACGATCAGCTTGAGCCAAGCCTTCTGTAATCGCATCTTTTACTTCCCGGGGAAGATTATCATAAATATCAATTTGACTTGATTTTATGTTTTCGCTCTTCATCCTATTACGCTTTAATATGTTTTTTGTCGTAATGTGTCTTGCGCTCACCATTTGATTTGTAATCGCTCAACATCGAATCAACCGATTCACATGTCATATTCTCGTGATATTTTTCACCCACCTGGATCACAGGAGCCGTTCCGCAGGCTGCTAAACATTCTACAGTTCTGAGCGTAAACATTCCATCAGGAGTTGTTTCGCCGTCGCGGATGTTTAATTTTTTCTCGATGTGACGCACAAGATCTTCGGCGCCTAATAACCAGCAAGGTCCGGTGCGGCAAACTTCGACCAGGCATTTTCCAACCGGCTTAAGGTTGAACATGGAATAGAATGATGCGACTTCGTAAACTTCAATTGGTTTGATGTTCAGAATCGAAGCCACGTAATCCATCACGGGAGCATCGAGCCAGCCGTCGAATTCCATTTGCGCAAGATGCAGGATTGGAATCACCGCAGACTTCTGGCGGCCTTCCGGGTAACGCGTGATCATGCGCTGCACAACCGCCATCGTTTCATCCGTAAATTTTATTTCTTTAGCCACAGATTTCACAGATTGTTTTCAGAACCATTTACCTTATTCAATTTTTGCATTTGCACATTTTTTAATCTGCACATCTGCACATTAGTTGTTTTTTTAAGCGTCGAGTTCTCCTGCAATTACATTCATACTTGACATCGTCAGAATTGCATCAGACAACATTCCGCCTTTGATCATTTCAGGGTACGCCTGGTAATAAATGAAACACGGACGACGGAAATGCAAACGGTAAGGCTGACGTCCGCCATCGCTGATGAGGTAAAATCCGAGCTCACCGTTTCCGCCTTCTACAGCGTGATACACTTCGCCTTTCGGAACATCGGTTTCGCCCATCACGATTTTGAAATGGTAAATGAGCGCTTCCATTTTATTATAAACATCTTCTTTCGGCGGCAAATAAAATTCAGGAACATCTGCATGAAACACAGGATCCTTGCGGTCAATTTTTGCAAGCGCTTGTTTGATGATGCTGTATGATTCCCACATTTCCTGCTCGCGAACCATAAAACGATCGTAAGTATCGCCGTTTTGTCCGACAGGAATGATAAAATCAAAATCTTCATAAGAAGAATACGGATTCATTACCCGAACATCATAATCAACTCCCGCAGCGCGAAGATTAGGACCGGTAAATCCGTATTCAAGTGCGCGATCTCCTTTTATCGGACCAACACCAATTGTGCGGTCCATAAAAATGCGGTTGCGCACCAATAATTTTTCAAACTCTTTTAAGATCGCAGGGAATTCTTTCATGAAGTGATCGATCTTTTCCCAGGCTTTTGTTGTCCAGTTGCGTTCGAATCCTCCGATGCGGCCGAAGTTTGTTGTGAGACGTGCGCCGCATAATTCTTCGAAAATTTCATAGATGAATTCGCGCCACTGGAAAACGTAAAGGAATCCCGTCATAGCGCCGGTATCTACGCCAACAACTGAATTACAAATAATATGATCGGCGATACGCGCAAGCTCCATGATCACAACGCGCATGTACTCAACGCGTTTCGGCAATTTTGCGTTGATCAGCTTTTCAACGGTCATGTGCCATCCCATATTATTGATCGGCGAGGAGCAATAATTCATGCGATCGGTGAGCGTGGTGATCTGGTAGAACGGACGACGCTCTGCAATTTTTTCAAATGCGCGGTGAATGTATCCGATGGTAGGTTCTGCATGTACGATCGTTTCTCCATCCATGGTGAGGATGTTTTGAAAAATGCCGTGTGTTGCAGGGTGCGTTGGCCCGAGATTAAGCGTTGAATAGACTTTCTCTTCGGGTGGCGCAGCTGTTATATTATCAGGTTGTTCGTTCATTTTTTGTTGGGTACGATCCGCCGCGGCGGAACGAATGCTTTTCGAATAGTTACGAATTGATTATGATTAGAGATTCGCAATTATTTTGAATATTCGTATTTTCATTTTTTGTCGTATTCGTAGATTCGGTTTATTCGTAATTTGTACTATCGTCCGAACATGGCATCGTTTTTATCGTCGCGTGTCTGATCTTCCAAAGGAAATTCTTTTCTCATCGGGAAGAAGGTGATGTCATCCATATTGAGAATGCGTTTCAGATCAGGATGTCCTTTGAAATTAATTCCGAAGAAATCATATTCCTGTCTTTCCATCCAGTTGGCAGTTGGCCAGATGTTGGTAGCAGTCGGAATTTCGCAATTATTTTCAGGAAAAAATGTTTTGATGCGAATGCGTTTGTTCTCCGGCATATTATGCAATTGATACATCACGCCGAATTCTTTTCCTTTATTATCCGGGTAATGCAATCCGCACAGGGTAGTGAGAAAATGATAATTCATTTCTGCATCTTCTTTCAAGAACCTCAGGATGTCACTTATATTTTCATGATTCACAATAAAAACAGGAAAATCATAATCGATCTCCGAAGAAATAATTCCCTCTCCGAACTTTTCCTGCAAGCCTGCAAGAACTGTATCGTGCAATGATTTTATATTTTCTGCAGTTGCTAACATTAGTTCTTGGTTCGATGTGTTGAGTTCGGAGAGATTGGGATTTTCTTAATTGAAAACTCCACCCTTACTCCATTCCGTATTTTGTCATCATCGCTTTGTATTCCGGAGAATCGCGGCGGCGAAGAGATTCTGTTTCTACTAAACGCTGTATCTGCATGATTCCGTCGAGCACTTGTTCTGGTCGTGGCGGGCATCCGGGAATGTAAACATCAACTGGAATAATTCTGTCAATGCCTTGCAATACGCTATAAGTATCAAAAATTCCACCGCTCGAAGCGCAAGCGCCCATTGACAAAACCCAACGTGGCTCAGCCATTTGTTCGTATACCTGCTTCAGCACAGGACCCATTTTTTTTGCGATGGTTCCCATTACCATCAGCAGATCGGCCTGGCGCGGGGAAAAGCTTAAACGCTCGGAGCCGAACCGGCCAAGGTCATAATTGGAAGCCATGGTGGCCATGAATTCGATTCCGCAGCAGGAGGTTGCAAATGGCAAAGGCCAGATGGAATTTTTACGTGCGAGCCCCACTGCTTTTTCCAGCGAAGTAGCAAAAAATCCGGGTCCCTCAATTCCCGCAGGTGAATGCGAGATGTCCAGCTTGCTTCGTTTCGGTTCTTCGATTGCCATAGTTCATTTAGTTTTAGTTCTGAGTTTTTAGTTTTTTAATTTCCGAACTAAAAACTCCAAACTCTTAACTTATTTCAGTCTTCCCATTTCAAAGCGCCTCTTCTCAGGATGTAATAAAACCCGATAAGGAAAACGCCGATGAACGAGAGCATTTCTATAAATCCAACAATTCCAAGGCCATGCAAAGGACCAGCTCCATCGGGATCGCGGAAATTTACGGCCCATGGATACATGAAAATTACTTCCACATCGAAAAGCACGAAGAGGATTGCGACAAGGAAATACTTGATGGAGAATTGTGACCTTGCATTGCCCTGTGGCTCAATGCCGCACTCAAAAGTTTCAAGTTTCTTTTTCGTTTTACGCATCGGGCCGAGCTTGTGGGTAACAAACAGTGTTGTTACTACAAACCCAGCACCTACAAGCACTGTAAAAACGATTGGAAGATAATCAGCAGCAGTTCCTGCCATGGATCGATTTTTAAAGATTTTTTACCCTTCACAAACCTGTTCGTAAGAGGGGCAAAAATAATCATAAATCGTTATGAAAAACCTGATTTTGAAGGGAAATAGACGGATGTGTGAATAGGGTCGATGAGTGGAAGTCGGTAGTCAATTTTCAGCGGGAGCAAGTTTTACTGACAACCAATGGGCAATCACATCGAACAAGGGACAGGAATCTAAAGGTTGGCTCAAAAAGATTAAATACATAGCAGTTGAAGTGTATGATTTTATTTTTGAGGAGCCGCCTTTTGCACTGGCCTTGATTTTGTCTCTTGTGGCACTATCAATTTCAATATGGGGGGCGTTTTTTCGCTAAGTAGGCTAATAACGCTTATAATGATTGCAGCGAGAGATATTAAAACAGGAATCCAATATTTCCAGACTTCTCTGTTTTTCCTTTTTTCTCTTTTTTCATATCCTTCAAAAATCAACCCTTCAAGTGTCAGTGATACTTTTTGATCATGCACTTCAATCAAATTGTCTTTTTCTAATTTTTGCATAACCGCCCATTGGCGTTTCCACATATACTTATTTAAATTGCAACTATACAATAGGACTGATTCTGGGATTGGATTTTTATTGTTTCTGAGAAATTCCAGAATTTTATCAAGTGTTCGAAGTGGGTGTTTATCAACAACTGGATTTTCTGTTTCGGCTTCAACTTCCATATCCGTATTTATAAAAGTCTTTCGTCAGCAAATGAATAATAGCCGTGTTTCTCAGAAATAATCAGGTGGTCTACAATTTCAATATTCAATATTTCACCGCCGTGTTCAAGCCTTTTGGTAAGGCGTATATCTGCTGTACTGGGTTTTACTGCCGTGCCTGTATGATTATGCACCAGAATGATCTTCTTACACTTTTTACCAACTGCAAGGCTGTATAGTTCCACCGGATCAACACCGACCTTATTCAGCGCGCCAATAGCGATTAATTCGATGTACATAATGTCATTGGAAACGTTCAGCCCAATCGTCCAGAAGTATTCTGCCTTCCGGCGCAGCTTCGTCTGACGCATCAGAATCGCGTGCATAATTTTATAAATGTCGCCGGACTCGGTAATCTTCGTTTTCGCTCCTTTTGGCACGGTTACTTTCATGCTCCAAAGTAACGAAACAGGGCAATTCCACTACTTAGAATGATTCTAAATAAGGGGAATTGGCTATATTAGTACTAATGAAAAAAGCCCTGTTAGAGCAGGGCTAGAATTAAACGTACTAAAAAGAAAAACTATGAGTGAATTTAAAAAAGGAGATTGTGTTCAGTTAAAAGGCGGAACCCAACAAATGAAAATTGATGAAATTCCGGCTGAAAACGCCTTCTACGATGAGGAACATGCTGGTTGTACATGGGTTGAAAACAACAAGGTTTGCTATAGGGAGTTTAAAATTTCCGATCTGATTTTATGTTCATTACGTCAAGTTTAGACTTGTAGATCAGAATTCCAAATAAATAAATGCGCGTGGTTTTCGGATAATATTTCACTCCGTCAACAGAACTGTGATTTACTGGATCATAAAATTTCAGGACTTTAATCATTAGCCCCTCCTAATCCCTGTTTGATGTCCGACGATGTATTCATGTTGTTGTTATTAATTCACTAAAATAAAATTATGGAAGAAATTGAAATGAAAAGGCGATATGAAAAAGCTAAAAGAATAGGCGACGCTATAAAAGAACTAAGATGTCCGACTCACAACGAATTAATCAAACCTCCTATTTTAGTTAGCATGGATTTCTATTTGAATTGCGGTGATATTTGTTGTAATGAATTTAGGGAGTTGATTGACTGGCGGCTTGTTGAACTCGCTGCTGAGGACTGAAAGTGTTCCACTGAGTAATAGCAGGCGTTACATCCTTTACCCAGATAAGAACTCCTAAAAAATAGAATTTGATGTTTTTTTGAAATAGATACAGTAAGATGTTTTACTGTAAAACCGAATAGTTTCCTCCACCTCTTTCCGGACAAAAAAGGGCATTCCTTCTTTTGGAATTGCTAATTTCACTTCCTGTCCCAACTGCGGTGTGATTGCCAACCAATGACTGATCACTCCGTTTCCGGCCAGCACACAGTCCCATCGCGAAACAAATAGCCTAAAGCATTTCCTCTTTCAAAACGGATTTTTCCTAACTGATTATCATAATAAATTGCATCATAACCAACGGGCAAAACCGGCTCTCCTGTTAATGTAAATGCGCCAAGTGTATAGCGCATCTGGAAGCGGGCAAGTCCGTATTCAAAGGGGCCGAGCACGAAAAAGCGTGGTTTGATCAGAAAATAACCGGTGAAGCTGACCAATCCCCATGTCGGGCCGTCGGTTCGTACGCGGGCTGCGCCGTCCTGGAAAAGCAAGGCCTCTTTGTATTTACTCTGGTTAATTCGAACACCGTGGCGCGTGAGGTAATATTCATTATCAATTTCTTTGTTAACATTAAGCTCGCCGAGCCGGTATTTTCCTTCGCTGTAGCCCAGATAGGTTATTTTTCCACGCTCAAACCGGATTTTTATTTTTCCTGTTGTATCGATGATTAACGGATTCGCATTCGAATATGCATAAGCATGGTGGTCCATAAAACTTCCAACAACTCTATAAGCAGGTTGAATGATAAACTTTCCGCTTTTATTAATGAATCCCCATTTTCCTTCCTGCGATGCTGCTGCTAAATGTTCGGAGAAAGGCTTGAGCTGTTCAAAAATGACGTTGGAAATTATTTTTCCTGTTGTATCTGCAATGGCCCAGTGCGTTCCGTTGCGACATGCAATAATTCCTTCGCCGAGATATTTATAGGCTTCATATTTCGAGGGAATAACCGTTTTTCCATCTGATCTGCAAACCGAAGTTCCATAATCGTTACGTGCAACAAAATAGCCGGCGAGTGAAGTATCCAATTGTTTTATACTGGCGTAAACAGGTTTGAAAATCCATTTTCCTTCTTTGTTCATTAATCCAAAGCCATCACGCGTGCGAACCGGTGCAGTATTTCCTGAAAAATTTCCTGCCTGCATGTATTTCGGCTCGATGATAATTGCTCCCGATTTATCAATGTATCCCCAGCGTTGATTTTTTGCGATGCGTGCAATGCCGGATTTGAATTGCCCGGCTTTTTCATAGAGCGGCGCAATAATTTCTGTCCCAAGCGTATCAATAAATCCCCATTTATTTCCGAGCCGCACTGCTGCAATCCCTTCTGAGAAAGGAAGAATTTCGTGATACCGTTCATTGCATATCTGCTGGCCCTGCGAATTGATCACGCCCCATTTTCCTGTTTTTGAAAATCCGATAAAACCATTTCCAAGCACTTTGCTTTGTTTCAGATCGGCAGGAATAATAATGTTGCCATTTCTATTGACATAACCATAACGAATTCCGTTCATCTGTGCGAGGATGAAAGTGCTGGTATCCGTTACCATGTAGGAAAGGCCATCGTATGCACACGGTATGCGTATAGCACCTTTCATATCAATCATGCCCCATTTTTTTTCCACTTTAACAATTCCTGTTTCCTTCATTACATTTTTTGCACCATCGTAGGTTGCTGCAATAGTTACATGGCCTGTAGAATCGAGGTAGCCCCATTTTCCACCTGCGATGCAAACATTTTTTTCCATGAATTTGGAAACGGTAGAAGCAACACCAAATGTTTTTGCCGGATTTATAGATTGCTGGAAGGTAAAGTGCGTAATGTCTGCGATTTGTTCACCGGGATCTTCAATGGTCCATTTTCCTCCGGTACAAAAACGTGCGTAACCATTCTTCACATTATCTATGAATGTGTAGGACATGGTGCGTTCAGATCCGTCGGTGGTGACGAGTGCGATTGCTCCGTTCGGTAAGGTGGCGCGCACAAATCCTTTAAAGCCGCCGGGTCGTAAATCTTCTTTCCGGATGCAGGCATATATGGGCTTTAAAACAATTTTTCCCGTGCGGTTATCAACGAGTCCGTACTGCTCTTTCGTTATGGACGTTTTCCCGTCAATGACAATTCCTGTAGATGGCTTTCGCATTTCCACTATTGAAAATCCATCTTTTGTTGTTTCGACGGAATTAAATTGAGCGCGGATAACAGTATCGTTTGTGAATGTATTCCATAAACCCCACAATGTTGTTTTCGGATCCATAAACCAGTCGAGCGAATCAATTGGTGGAAAATAAACGGGATCTATTCCTGCCGGATTGTTGTTTCCTGTTCCCGTATTTTGCAGATTGATCCGTCCTTCGCTCCCGCTGACTTTTACGACCCGCAATTCATCATAATCACTTTTGTCTATCACATTTCCATTTGCATCGAGCCTGATAAAAGTGGCAGAATTATCGGGGCGGATTATTTTGATTGTATTTCCGCGGATAATTATTTTCTGGTATCCGGGAATTACGATCAGCTCACCGGAAGTATTTACGACGCCTTGTTTATTTCCATCGAACACAATGGAAATATTTCCACGGAAGGGAAGAATACTGGTGTATGCCGGTGCAAGCATTAATTCGCCGCTTGCATTATAAAATCCCCATTTCCCGCTTGTGTCAGAAACAAACCAAGTTCCGTTTCCGCCAACAACGACATTAGAATAATTTACAGGAACAAGCACCTTGCCCAAGGTGTCTGCCAAGCCACATTTTCCAGAATGATCAATCAGCTTTACCCAGAATAAATCGAGCGCGGTAATCGTTTTATATTGAAATGGTGTGGAATTTTTTGCAGCGCGCGAAAAATAACATGCGACCGAATCCTTTTCTTCCGCACCTACGAAATATGAATTTACACGAAAGATGCTGTCTGTTCCGTATGGAATAAACAATTCGGGCGTATGATCATAGGCACACCATCCTTTTTCAAGCGCACCGTTTGTTTTGTCAATATATCCAGCAACGATCCATTTATTCGGAACATATAAAGCAGAATAAATATCATCGAGATAGCGCTTTCCGTCGCGACCCATCAGACCGGATTTTTTACCTTTTCTCAATTGCAGGTAATCGGTATATGCTAATCCGATCGCATCATATATTGGCGGTGAATAAATAATTCCATCGCGATTGACAACGCCCCACAGCGAATCTTTGCGGAAGGAAAAAAGATTAGCGTCGAGCTTTACAATTTCATCGTAAGCTGTTGGAAGAATTAAGAAACCGGAGCGGGTACAAATTCCCCAGCCGCCAAGCGTATCAGAAACCTGGTTGAGGTAAATTGAAAGGATCGTGTCTTCCAGGACAATCATATTATCAAAACCCGGAGTGAGAATTTTTCCGGAATGATCGATAGCGAATGCCTTCCTGTTTTTTTCTACGATGGCAATTCCATTATTGAAAGGAGTAGCGGCATCGTATTCAGTGGCAATGACTATTTTCTTTGTGGTGTCTGCATAACCCCATTTTTGTCCTACACGCACAGGAAGCAAAAGACGTGGAGCACCCACGTCTTTTGCTTTTTGCGCTAAAGCAAAATCAGCAAGTAGTATTAAAATACAAAACAAGCCTTTCCGCAAGAAGGACTTTAAAATCATAATCTGTCAATAAGTGCATCCAATTCCTGGCTGTTCGAAACGGTTTGTGAGGTAGCCTGCAACCTGAAAACAGAAAGATCGGAAGGTTTTTTAGAAAGGGAGGAAAGGAAATCACTGTTGCCGAGTATCGTTACTTTGTTTGTGCCGCGTAAAAGTCCGATGATGCAGGTATTTTTGCTTCCAATAAAGGTCAGGGTAGGGCTTGAAGCGCCATTATGTGCCGACACTACCCGGCCATCGACAGCAACAAAATAGATCGCAACATTCTGACGGTGATTTTCAAATTCCGGATCGTCGAAATGAAATTCTGCGAAGATTTGTTCCGGTATACCATAAGGAGCCCATTGATCCCAGTTACAAAGTCCAAAGCTGCTGACACGTGTTTTGCGCTCGTAAGGTTTGGCCGTTTCAACTTCTTTTCTTTTTTGCTGGCGGATATTTTCCGCTGCTGTAAACTTTTCCATATTCGTACGGAATTCAGTCATCGCTTTCGTGAAGTCTTCCCCTTTTAAAGAGGGAAATACATTGGTGGTAAAACTTTTGGATGGGTTGGTAAGATTCATTCCATACATACAAGTAGTACTGTCTTTCATTGTAAGCCGCGCTGTTTTCCAATCGGTATCGTAGATCCATTTATTCTTTTCCGGATCATTTCCGCTTCCTGCATATTGCCATACCAGGCCTTCGTAACCGGCCAGCTCTGGATGATCTTTCACATCTACGTCAATATTAATCACCGGTTTTGATGGATCATATAATTTTGGTTCGACAGGTTTGGAAAAGGATTTCGCAAGTTCTGTAACCAACTTATCACGAAGCGCATTTGTTTCTGCTTTTCCTTTAGTAGTGAGGTACTTCCATTCTGCCTTCGCGGTATCCATTTGATAGAATGAATAAGTTGCATCGTCACGCGAAGAAGCAAAATCCATATCGATCGATTTTCCCGGCGCAATGGCAATCGGGTTTCCGTTTTGTGTTCCCTTTATTTCAAACATGCCTGCGGATGTGAAAACATGCTCTGTTCCAGCAGAATCATAAAACATGGAAATACCGGACGCAATAATTTCTCCCGGCGAATAAAAAGCACGGTAATGAATCTGAACATCTCCTTTTACAGGCGCACCTTTTGTATCCACGAAAATTCCTGCGGGGATAAAGATCTTTGTTCCTTCTGCAAGGGTTATTGTATCGTCCTGTTCAGTACGAATGGTGAAGTCACGAAAGGGCACATTGTTTTCAAGCACTGGATCAACAGCGCGCCGGCGTGTATTATCTGCAAGATTTGAACCCGGGTTGCACGCGGCAAGCGAGAGTAAAACGAGGGCAGCAGAAAAGGCCCTTGCGGGGGTAAGCAACGTTGTTTTCATGGTAGCGTATTATGATGTTTAAGTCATAATACCGTTAATCGCAAAAAGTCACATGAATCGGGAATATATTTTTCTGGCTGCTTTTTTCTTACAATAGCGGGCATGTCTTTGAGTTGAACATTTCCTCGTTAAGGGGTTTGCTGTATGGTTCGGCTAAAAGCAATGCTATTTTTGAAAGAACCTGATTGTAAAGAATAGTTTTTCATAAGCTGCTATTTATGAATATTAATTTTAAGCGGTTATCCGGCTTTAGCCGAACATACAGGAAGTACTTTTCTGATTAATTGTATTTCCACGCAGCTAATGCAAACTCAGCACTGCTGATAAGATGTCGTATCTTAGTGGGAAATTCGCACCAATGAAAAACACAATTATTTTATTCCTTGCTTTATGGGTTTGCGCTTCGGGTTGCGGGAAAGAAGTAGAAGGAAGCCCGGGAGTGAATGAAGTATGGCTGGAATACAAATTAATCCGTCCGGCACAATTATCGGTTGCGCCTGGAACGACCGTAAAATTTATCAACAAAGGAAATCCTTCTCATACCGTGCAGGGAACTTTGTTTTCGAGCGGGAAAATAAAATCTGGTGAGACGTTTGAATATACGTTTACAGATCCGGGAACTTATTATTTTACCTGTGGCTATCATTCTTCCGATCCTTCTGAGCAGCTTGCTGTTCAGGTTCAATAGGGAAAATGAAACAGGTTTATTTTATCAGGCAGTTCTGAATTTAAGAATCAATTATTTGTCGTTGGAATAATTAAATGCGGAACATTATTTCTGAAATGGAATTCACTTTTACATCGACTTCAATCTGTAAAGATTCATCACCGACAAAAACCAGTTTCATTCCGAGCGCTTTTCCGAATTCCATATCACTTTGTGTGTCGCCGGCCATGACGGATTTTGAAAAATCAATTGCAGGAAAATCTTTTTGTGCTTGTAACGCCATTCCTGTTCCGGGCTTTCTCATGGGAGAATTTTCGGCTGCGGCCTGATGTGCATAATACACACGCTCAATTTTTCCGCCTGCTTTTTCTACTTCCGATTGCATGTGTGCATGAATGGCGGCGAGATCTTCATGCGTATAAAATCCTCTTGCAATTCCCTGCTGGTTGGTAACGACAATAATTCTTCCAAATACTTTTGAAAAACGCGCAATCGCATCAACAGCACCGGGAATAAATTCAAATTCATCCACACGTTTTACATAATCGCCGGGAAAACGCACGTTGATCACGCCATCCCTGTCGAGGAAAAGCGTCCATGATTTGTCGATGTGTAGGTTGGGGAGAGTTGTCATCAATAAACAATAACATGCTGAATACTCTGCTCCTTCTCATTTGAAAGCCGTACTAGATACAAACCTGCGCCGAATGCAGAAAGATCGATCTGCTTTTTATACGTTCCTGCAAAATGGGAAAGCTCTTCGATATAAACGAGCTTACCATCGGCGCTGAAAATATGAACAGCATAATTTGTTGCTTTCGCTGAAGTAAACGAAACATCAAAAATTCCGTTGTTCGGATTCGGCGCGATGAAAAACTCCGGGTCTGTTTGTTCTTGTATGGCATCGACTAAAACCATCGGCGACATTCCTGAAAAACAATTCTGCGTGCTGTGCGCTTCAACAGAATAATTTCCAATTGTTGTTGCAGTATAGATTTGTGATGTTGCACCGCTAATCGGATTGCCATTCAAATACCATTGATAGAATGCTGCCGGAGTTGAACAAACAAGCGTCCAGCCGAAAACAAGAACCGTTGGTGTTGGAACGAGTGGCTGAACAGTGATGGTTTTACTATAAGTGCCGGTGCAGCCGTTTGTATCCACGGTGGTGATCACATAGGTAGTTGTCATTGCAGGAAATGCATGCACCGTATCGCCCAGGGCAACGTCAAGCGATGACGCAGGCAACCATGTGTAGGTATGTGAAGGATTGCTTGCATACATCCAGGTGGAATCGCCGTAGCAAATTGTAGCCGGGCTTGCGCTTACTGAGAAAAACGGGTTCGGATAAACGGTGATATGTACAGAATCCTGTGACGAACATCCGTTAATATCAGAAACAGTTACGGTGTACGTTGCAGAATTAATTGCATTCACACCGGGAGAGGCAATGAATGAATTGCTTATTCCTGTCGAAGGTGCCCAGCTGTAATTTAATCCGCCGCTTGCATTCAACTGCACATACGTTGAATTGCAATAAGCAGAATCGGCGCCGGCATCCGCAACAGGCGCAGCAAGAACAGCGACCGACTGTGAAATGGAATCGGAGCCGAATGTATTGGAAGAAACAAGCGACACCGCGTATGTTCCGCCTGCATTCCAGCTCACTGTTGGATTCTGCAAGGTTGATGTTGCCGGATTTCCGCCGGAGAATGTCCAGCTCCATGCTGTTGCTGCAGGTACCGAAAGGTCAGTGAATGTCATTGCAGCATTTTCACACACATTTCCGGAAGTTGTAAATGCAGCAGCAGGAACGGCATTAACAACAGCATTGATATTGATATTATCAACATACAAATTGTTTCCGTGACGGCCGTGATTTTTGAAAGCAAACAACACATCACTCATGCCTGCATAAGCGCTGATGTTTACGTTTTCATTTCTCCATTGCGCATTTGTCGGAACAAATGCAGTAGTTTGATTAGCTGCCGTTGTTGAAAGTGTTGCGCCGCCTT
Source organism: Bacteroidia bacterium (assembly GCA_039918435.1). Lineage (GTDB taxonomy): Bacteria > Bacteroidota > Bacteroidia > Palsa-965 > Palsa-965. Next base: position 123,607 of record JBDSHN010000116.1, read on the forward strand.
TGCTATAAATTGAATTCCATGTTGCACCGCAGTTTGTAGAAACCAAAACTTCCAGCGTATCACTTCTTGTGCTGCTGTAACGCGCATAAGCAACATCGAAAGTCATGGACAAAGAAGTATAGCCGGAAAAATCAATTCCCATTGTGCGCATTTCATCCTGGTCGCTATTGACGGTGTAATTAAAATTATCGAAGTAAGCGCTTTCGTTACTGTTATGTCCGACAGTGCCGCTGCGTTTCCAGAAATAAGCCGGATTGCCAGCGTTTACCTCTGACCAGCCGGAAGGAAGAAATGTAGTTGAAACAAATCCTTCGATGTAAGGTGGTTGTTGTGCGCCATTCACTGTAATGTAAGAAGTGCGTGTTGTTGTTCCGCTTCCTGCGCCATTCGTTGCTACAAGTGTAACATGATAAGTTCCGGGCGTGTTATAAACAACAGCAGGATTTTGCGCGGAGGAAGAAGAGGGTGTTCCGCCGGGAAAACTCCACGACCATGCAGATGCGCCGAATGTAGAAAGATCCGAGAACTGAACTGTCTGACCAGTGCATGGAATTAATGGCGATGCAGAAAAATTGGCATAAGGCGTGAGCATTGACTGATCGATCAATGCTTCCCAAACACCTCTTCCGTAAGTGAATGCTGTGAGCTTCATGGTTGGCAGAAAAATGTCGAGATCGAAAACGGGTGTGTTCGGAAGACTTGTAAAGTAAGGAATCCATGAAGGACTGGAATTGTCACGGTAATAAACACCAACATCCATTCCGACAAAAATTGCGTCGCTTGAAGTTCCGGGAACAGCGACCACACAATTGGCAGGAAGATTCGGAAGTCCGTAAGAAATATTCGTCCATGTTGTTCCTGCATCTGTGCTGAAAAAAACCTTTGAATTTGCAGTGTATCCTGAAACGGTTACCCAAATCTTTCGTTCGTCATAAGAGCTTACAGCCATTTTTGAAATGTAAAAACCGGATAAAGAACCAATGACGGATGTCCATGTAAGCCCTGCATCTGTCGATCGTGAAATAGATGTTCCGGTTGAAACGTAAATGTAATTTGTGTTGGAAGGAGCAATTTCAAGATCAGTAAGATTTGCGCCGAATGTTTGTGTACTGACAGGCGACCATGAATTTCCCTGGTTGGTAGATTTATACAGCTGGTTAAATCCCGAATATATAATGTTTGGATTAACAGGATCCTGTTCCCATGGTGTTACCCATTCTCCGTTACCGGGAGTGCCGCTTGTAATTCCGCTCCAGTTATTCCCGCCATTATTCGAACGGTAAAAATCGCCGTAATAAATAGAGCCGAACATGATATTATCATTTGTACGATCAATGAAACAATCCATTCCATCGCCGCCCAGCCCCGAAAAATAACTTGCGCCCGATTTTACATTCGTTCCGTTGTCCTGGTGGCCACTGATAACCACTGAAGGATTAGAACCGGAAACACCACCTCGATAAATCTGTGCAATGGAAAGGTTATTGCTGATGTCAAAAAAATCGGCGCCGTCTGAAACGGTTTCAAAAATTCCGCCATCGCAACCAATGAAATAGTTTCCGCTCAATAAAGGGTGGAAAACAATATCATGAACATCGGCATGCACATAAGGCGCACCGCCACCGCCATACCAATGTGCATTAAGCGCCCACGAATAACCCATATCATCCGAACGCCAGACGTTCACGCCACCAACGATGATCACATTCGGATCATAAGGGGCAACGGCAATCGCAATGCTATACCAGCCTTGTCCGTCCGAATCATTTCCGTTTATATCCCATCCCATTAAATTCGGTGAACTCGAATGCTGATCAAAGTTTGTTCCGCTGTTGGTAGAAACATACAAGCCGTCAAAGCCATACGACCCTGTATTCGCAGTAACGAGATAAACATTATCCGGTGCAGCAGGCGTAACTGCTATAGCCATCCTGGAAATATTTGCACTGGAAGGAAGTCCGCTTGCAATTATTGTCCATGTTGCTCCAGCGTTTGTACTTTTATACAACCCTGTGCGAGAGGCATAAATGGTATTCGGATCGCCGGGTTTAAATTCCATATCGAACGTATTCGATGAAGAAACACGATACCAGTTTATACCCGCATCATAGGTTTTATAAATACCGCTTGATGTGCCGGCATAAAGAATATTTGAATTTGCCGGATCGATCAGCAATCTTCCGATGCGTTTGAATGAATTTGCACCAAAAGAAAGTCCGGTCTGATTCCATGTCACTCCGCCATCGGTGCTTTTCAAAACGCCGATGCTTGGCGAATCTCCAGCGTCATTATCTCCGCTTGCCAAATAAATGATGCTGGTATTGTTCGGATCGATCGCAACATCGGAACAACCGATTGCAGGAAGAAAATCGGTCAATGAAGTCCATGTCACACCTGCATCTAGTGATCGCCACAATCCACCAGCGGGAGTGCCGACATAAATTACATCCGGATTGACAGGATCAAAACGGATGCAGCATAATCGTCCTGCACCGGAACCACTTGGTGCACCTGTTGGTCCGACGAATGACCACGCATTGGAAGCAGAGGAATTAGAAGAAGGCCCTGTACGTGCAACAGAAGCATTGTGCTGCGCCATTGCCTGCGGATTACTACTGAGGTAATCCATGAAATGCTGGTACGTCATTGTAGTGAGCGACACATCACCTGATGGATAAACGCGAGGTGTCATGTACCATTCCCAGCGTTTGTATTGGAAAAAAGTGCCATCAAGTTTTTCATTTTCGCGTTCTTCGCGTATGTGCGAACGACTCGATTCAGCAGCGTGGCCTCTTTCGCTTCTCATTTCAGCTTCGCGTCCTGCCCATGCAGAATCGAATGCTTGTTTGATGGTATAGAAGTTTGTTCCGGCAGTATTTTTTAATTCGATCCAGCGGTTGTAATCCTGGGCGTGGAGGATTGTAAAAACGGTGAGGCAGGAGAATACAAAAAACAGGATCCTTTGTTTCGCAGACAAGAAGATGGGATAGTTCATTTCGTACAGGTAAATTTCAAATCTAAAGATCGTGATAATCGGGGGATAAAAGAAGGCAGTTTGGAGTTTTTAGCCGCCGTTGGTCGCGATAATTATTCAACAGTTTTTATGAGGGAGTTTTCATTAGTCAGTTGACAGAAAGAAGTTTTATTATTTCGCGGAAATGAATCTGATTTGAAAACTCAGGCACGTCCGATCTTTAAAACCAATTTCCATGTCAGCTTTTTTTCTGAGCCTGCTGACCACAGCGTGTTCAGTTCTTGCCGGAGTTTTTCTGTCGGATTAAAATTATTCTCATTGATAAAACGCTGCGTCGCCGACCACGTGTTGAAGTAGCCAATGAGCTCATCGAGGGATAAAGTTTTCTCATACGCAAATGCAGGGCTTTTTATTTCCGTGAAAGGAAACGGAATTGTTGTGTAACCCTTTTCTACCAAACGGTTTTCAGCAAGCCAGAACTTACCTACGACATGATCATGAAAATGTTTTACGATTTTATCAATCTCCGTAGCTATTTCCGGCAGCCCATAAGCCCAGGCGGCAATGATACCGTTCTTCTTTAATACACGCCGGGCTTCTTTGTAAAAAACATCAAAGTCAAACCAATGTAAAGCGTTTGCCATCGTTAAAAGATCCACGGAATTTGTTGCCAAAGAATTCTGTTCTGCTTTCTCTACGGCGTAGGTTACTTTTTTATGCGGGAATGCATTGCTGATCTGCTGCTCACTCGGATCTGTTGCGAAAACAGTTGAATAGAAATCTGCCAGCCCGGTTGCCGCCTGTCCGTTTCCTGTTCCGCAATCCCATGCAAGCTCGTGTTCATCGGTAAGAGTTGCTAAAAAAGAAAAAAGCTCAACAGGATAATGCGGCCTGTACTTTACGTAGAGGTCGGATTGTTTGGAAAAGTTGTCTTTGAAAGGTGGCATTTTCTTATTTTGTAATTGAAATTTTTATGCGGGGATTTTGAAAATGCAGCGTTGGGAGAGACGGTGCTTGGTAATGTTGCCAAAGTCAACTAACCGACATCACCAACCGAACATTTTTCCTCAGCACAAACTGTTGGATCTAATCCGTATGGGCTCATAAATTCATGGAAGAAAAACAAGTTTCTCATTTCAATGATAAGTTTTAAAAGCACAGTGTTTTTTTCTTTTAATTCACCATAAGCTTTTTCGTACTGCTGATGCCATATACAATTACCGTCCCAGGCTTCCCAGGCACGTTTACCAATCCCCTCCACCTCCTCCGGCTCCTCCGAAATCTCCGTCACCAAAATCAGCAGAAGCATCAGAAAAATCAAATGAATTTATCATGTCGAAAGAAGCCAGCGATGTTAGTGCATGAAGGTTATCGAAAGACTTATTGTTGCTCAATTGCGTGATCACATCCAGCTGAAGAACATCGCTTTTGAACCCCTTGATTTTTGTAATCACATCTTTGTTTAGTAAAATCACATTTAAACCGATGGTGATCAATTCACTTTCCAGCGTTTTGTTTTGAATCAGCAGTTCGATATTCGTATTTATATTTTCCAGCTTTCTTTCCAGGTAATTTTTTTCTCTTCTTCCTTTGCGACTCAACACGTTCGGAAGCGTGAAAAATCCTTTTTTCTTCAGGTCAGGTAAAACATATTTATACTTGAACGCATCTGAATCATGGCTGAAATAATGTTTGATATAATTTTTCAGCTCAGCAAAGCTTAGTTCTGATTTATTGTTTAAAGAAGCTAACATGCAACTTTCCGCAAGCGAGAAGGGCTCTGATTGCTTATGCGCTGTATTTAATTTTAAAAAAAATCTTCTTCTCAACCGTGTATCCCTTTTATCCACAGGGACCATTCTCTCGTGAATCAAGAGGATTTTTTTCAGGCATAGTTCCTGAAGTGTTGTTTTGATCATATCCTGACCATCAGACCAAAAAGGGCGTGAAAGGTATTGGAATGCTGTGGGGGTCAGGGTTGTCATTATGGTCTAATAAGGAAAGCAACCGGGTGTTATCGGGATTGTCAGTACTTGTATTTATCCTTGATGCAATGCATATCGTCTTGTGCGAAATCAGCAGTTTTTCATCCCGGCTTCGTCAAGATCAGCAACCGTCGCTTTTTCACAAATCATGGCGCCAATCTGAGTGTGCCGCTTGTTTGCGGATATGTTCAATTTCAGAAAGATTAACGGTTAAATTACTTAAAAAAGCAGCCGATTCTTTCAGGAAAACGATAATCACAAAAAGAAAAAGGCTCCATTTTAATGAAAGCCTTCTCCTTTTAAAAACTCCGAGAAATTAATACGTAAGCGATTTAATGGTTGTTTCGTTCACCGAACTCCTTAGTCGAATCGTGTACATTCCTTTTTCGTAAATGCTCAGGTCAATGTCTTTGCTGTATGCGCCTTTAAAATCAGGAAGCGATTCGCTGTAAATAACCTGGCCGAGCATGTTGTGAATTTCCAAAACATAATCATCCGTTTTAGTTACATGGAAATTCAACTGGAAATGTCCGTCGTTCGGATTTGGAATAACACTTATCGCATCCACATTCGTTGCAACTGCAATTCCTGTCGGATCAATCACAGCAGCTGATTGCCCGGAAGCACAACCGGCAAAATCATACACTTCCACTGTGAACGATCCCATTTGTGTCGCAACATAGGTCTGACTTGTTGCACCCGGAATCGGATTACCATTCAGGAACCATTGATAGCTTGCGCCGGTTACACTTGAAGAAAGTAAGTTGCCGTTTACGATTACGTTTGGAACAGCAGGTGAAGTCCCGACCGCAACGGTAAATGTTGTAGTATTCGAACAACCTGAAGCGTCCGTTCCGTTCACCGTATACGTTGTTGTTGTAACAGGAGAATCCGTGATGATTGCGGTTGCTTCACCGCCCAACGGCCAGAAGTAAGTGAAGCCGCCCGAAGCAGTTAGCGTTGTAGAGCTTCCGGCACAAATCGTATCAACACCCGTGATCGAAATAGTTGGTTCCGCATAAACAGTTACAGTTGCACTATCTGTATTTACACAACCGTTTAGATCTGTTCCGGTTACTGTGTAAGTTGTTGATGATGCCGGAGTATCCGAAACTGTTGCACCGTTTAAATTAACCGGCTGCCAGGTATACGTTGAAGCGCCTGTTCCGGTAAGATTGATCAGCGTTCCGAAACAAACAGCATTGCTTGAAACAGTAGCAGCAACAACCGGTAATGGATTTACTGTAACAGAAATGATTGCTGTATTTATACAACCATTAGCATCAGTTCCTGTCACCGTATAATTCACGGATGAAGTTGGAGCATCATTGACAGTTGCGTTTTGTAAATTAACCGGTTGCCAGTCGTATGTTGATGCGCCGGATGCAGAAAGCGTAACTGAAGTTCCGGCACAAATGATTCCGTTTGAAATTGTTGCACTTACTGTTGGATTTGAATTCACTATTACCGCAACCGTTGCTGCGCTGAAACATCCTGTAGGTTCGGTTCCGGTCACTGTGTATGTGGTTGATGAAACAGGAATAGTTGAAACGGAAGCGCCGCTCATATTTCCCGGCATCCAGTTGTAAGTTGTTGCGCCATTTGCTGTGAGCGTAATCGTTGCTCCGCCGCAAACTGAAGTATTGGAAATTGTTGCTGTAACAACGGGAGTCGGATCAACAGTGATAGTTGAAGTTGTTGTAGCCATACAACCATTAGCTGCTGTTCCTGTAACCGTATACGTTGTTGTTGCAGAAGGAGAAACCGTTACTGTAGTTCCTGTTAAGTTTCCCGGCATCCAGTTGAATGAAGGTGCGCCGCTTGCAGTAAGTGTTGTGGAGCTTCCGTCGCAGATTGTTGCAGCAGTTGTTGTGGCTGTAACCGTTGGTGTGGTAGTAACAGTGATGAGTTGCGTTGCAGAATTTGTACAACCATTTACATCTGTTCCTGTGACGGTGTAAGTTGTCGTGACCGACGGAGCATCAGTAATCGTTGTTCCTGTTAAGCTTCCCGGCATCCATGTGTAAGTGGAAGCTCCGCTTGCTGTAATCGAAGCAGTGTTTCCGTTACAGATGGTTGCATTTGATGTTGTAGCAGAAACCGAAGGAAGCGGATTAACAGTAACCGTTAATGTTGCGGTATTCGTACATCCCGGACCGGTCGAACCTGTAACTGTGTAAGTTGTTGTTGCAACCGGAGAAACAGTTACCGAAGTTCCGCTTAAGCTTCCCGGCATCCAAGTATAAGTGGCAGCGCCGGAACCTGTAAGCGTTGCGCTGCTTCCGGTGCAGATGGAAGCGCTTGCCGCACTGACAGTAACAACAGGAGGAGCGCCGACAATTACGGTAACAGTTGCAGTAGAAGAGCAACCGGTTGATGTTCCTGTTACGGTGTAGGTGGTTGTGGCTGCAGGTGTTCGTGTAATAACAGCGCCATTCACATTTCCCGGCATCCAGTTGTAAGTTGTTGCACCTGTTGCAGTGAGTGTAATCGTGTTACCGTTGCAGATGGAAGAGCTGGATGTTGTTGCTGTTACGGTTGGTGTTGGATTAACAGTGATTGTTCTTGTTGCAGTTGAAGTGCAGCCGTTGGCAGCAGTTCCTGTAACGCTGTAGGTTGTTGTTGTAGCAGGTGAAACTGTAACTGTTGTGCCTGCCAGATTTCCCGGCATCCAGTTATACGATGTTCCGCCCGAAGCGGTCATGTTGCTGCTGTTGCCCGAACAAATGGTTGCAGCTGTTGTTGTGGTGGTAATGTTCGGCGAAGGATTAACAGTAATCGTTCTTGTTACTGTTCCGGTGCAACCGTTTGTTGTTCCGGTTACGGTGTACGTAGTTGTTGTGGATGGTGAAACTGTAACTGTTGTACCTGTCAAACTTCCCGGCATCCACAAATAAGTTGTTGCACCATTTGCAGTAATGGTGCTGCTGCTTCCGTTACAGATAGTTGCACCTGTTGTGGTTGTAGTAACCGTTGGTGATGGCGTAACCGTAATGCTTCTTGTAGCAGTAGATGTGCAACCATTGGCAGCAGTGCCTGTTACAGTGTAAGTAGTAGTTGTGCCCGGCGTTACAGTAACTGTTGCTCCTGTCAGATTTCCCGGCATCCAGTTATAGGATGTTCCACCGGAAGCGGTCATGCTTGTGCTTCCTCCCGTGCAGATGGATGCATTGGTGGTTGTGGTTGTAATGGTTGGAGCAGGATTAACAGTGATCGTGCGCGTTGCTGTTCCTGTGCATGCGCCGGTTGTTCCTGTTACTGTGTACGTTGTTGTCGTTGTCGGAGAAACGGTAACTGTTGTACCTGTTAAGCTTCCCGGCATCCACAAATAAGTAGTTGCGCCATTACCGGTAATGGTTGTGCTGCTGCCCGAACAAATTGTTCCGCCTGTTGTTGTTGTTGTAATGCTTGGCGATGGCGTAACAGTAATTAATCGTGTTGCTGTTGAAGTACATCCGGATGTTGTTCCAGTTACGGTGTATGTTGTTGTGGTTGCCGGAGAAACAGTAACGGTTGTGCCGCTTAAGCTTCCGGGCATCCACGCATAAGTTGTTGCACCTGCGGCTGTAAGCGAAGTAGAATTTCCTGTGCAGATGCTTGTGCTTGTTGCAGTAACTGTAACTGTTGGTGTTGGTGTAACCATAATTGTTCGCGTTGCTGTATTGGTGCAGCCTGCTGCATTTGTTCCTGTTACTGTGTACGTTGTTGTTGTTCCCGGAGAAACGGTAACTGTTGTTCCTGATAAATTTCCGGGCATCCAGTTATACGTTACACCACCGGCACCTGTCAAAGTTGTGCTGCTGCCTGAACAAATTGTTCCTGCTGTTGTTGTGGTTGTAATATTAGGCAACGCGGTAATTGTAATGGTTTGTGTTGTTGTTCCTGTGCCGGAGCCGTTTGTTGCGGTATGTGTAACCGTATACGTTCCTGCTGTGTTCCAAACAACGCCTGTTACATTTTGTGTTGTTGCTGATGCAGGAGTGCCGCCCGGAAAAGCCCATGTCCAAGAACTTGGTGTGCTGCTGGATCCATCGGTAAAATTGATAGGTGTTCCAATACATGCAGTGGTTGCGCTTGCAGTGAAAGTCGCATTTGGTATTGCTGATGCTGTTCCGGTGATGTTGATATTGTCAACGTATAATCCCTGACCGTAATGTCCGTGGTTTCGGAACACGATCAATACACTTCCTTGTCCGGCATAAGCATTAAGCGAAACGGTTTCATTTCTCCACTGTGCAGCTGTAGGAACAAACAAGGAGGCCTGCTGATCCGGAGCTGTGGCAAGATTTCCTGTAGTGTTGGTTCCTCCTTTGAGATAAACCGTTGTCCATGTCGATCCGCAATTTGTTGACACACGCACTTCGAGCGAATCGGAATACGTTGCATCATATCTTGCATAAGCAACATCGAAAGTCATTGTTAATGTAGAGAACGAAGAACAGTTCAATCGCGGTGCCCACATTTCATCTATTGCTCCTGCAACATCCAGATTATAATTGTCGAACGTTGCACTGTTTGTGCTGGCTGCACCTGTATTTGCTCTTGTCCAGAAAGTGCCGTCATTATTTACATCATTTGCTGTCCAGTTTGCAGGAAGGAATGTTACCGTTTGGAATCCTTCAACAAGTGGTGGTGCCTGCGATCCGAGCACCTTGATTACCTGTGATGCAGGTGCGCTTGTTCCGTTTGTATTCGAACACACCATCGTTACGGTGTATGTTCCCGCAGTTGCCCATGTTACGCCCGCCGGATTTTGTGTTGTTGATGTTGGTGGTGTTGCGCCGGGGAATGTCCATGTCCAGCCGGTTGGTGTGAAGGAAGAAAGATCTGTGAAATTGACAGGCGAACCAACGCAGGTGATGAATGAGCTTGCTGTGAATTGTGCAATCGGAGGAAGTGTTCCAGGATTATAAACATCCACTTCCCAGATGCCGCGGCCGTAAGATGCTGCACGAAGTTTTCCTGTTGGTGTATACACTTCAAGATCAAATACAGGGACATTCGGAAGGCTTGTAAAATACGGTTGCCACGAGGAGAATGTATTATCCATGTAATACACACCTACATCACATCCAACATAAACACCTTCAAGCGCAGAGCTGGCATCAAAACGAACACAGTTGCACGGAAGATTCGGAAGGCCGGTGGAAATATTTGTCCATGTTGTTCCGCCGTTTGTTGTTTTAAAAACTTTATTTGCCGATGAATAACCGGAGAACGTTACGACCACCGTATTCGGGTCTGAAGGCTTTACATCAACACGTGTAATTGTAGCAGAGCCGACAGGAAGCGTTCCTGTAACTGTTGTCCATGCACCGCCGGCATTAATTGTTTTGTAAAGCGCATTTGCTTTTGCAACGTAAATAATTTGATTGTTAGAAGGTGCAATTTTAAAATCAACAATTGTCAGTGTTCCCGGAACCGCACTTGCAACCGCTGACCAGCTCGTTCCCTGGTTGGTAGAGCGGAATAAATTTGTGCGGCCGCAATAAATTGTATTCGCTGTTGTTGGATCCTGGTACCATGCTGTAACCCATGGCGCATTTCCTGTTAATCCTGTAGTAATTCCATTCCATGATGCACCGCCATTGGTTGAGCGGTTAAGCGACCCGGAATATTGTGAACCGTACATGACATTATTATTTGTACGGTCAATAAAACAATCCATTCCGTCGCCGCCCATCGTTCCGACATACGATGCACCGTTTTTTAAATTGGTTCCGTTATCCTGGTGACCGGTGATCCATAAAGTTGCATTGGAAGCCGATTGCCCGATGCGGTAGATCTGTGCGATGCAAAGGTTGGCGGAAATATCCACCCATGTTGTACCGTTGTTTGTTGTTTTAAAAATACCTCCGTCACAACCTTCATACATGGTTGTTGCGCTTGTATAAATCATTGCATGATGATCGGCATGCACATAAGGAGCGCCTGAGCCG
>JBDSHN010000117.1:0-157138 GCA_039918435.1 Bacteroidia bacterium
CCGGGCAGATCGCTGCGGCCGATGCTTCCCTGGAAAAGCACATCGCCACCGATGACAAACTTATCTTTTGCATTATAAAAACAAACGCTGCCGGGTGAATGTCCGGGCGTTAAAAAAACATCGAGCGTAGTGTTGCCGAATGTAACCTGCTTTCCTTCTTTCAGGCTACAAGCAGCTTCGGGCTGCTGTTTTAGCATAGGAAAACCGTACATCTCGCAAACTTTCGGATAGGACTCGAGCACCAGCAGGTCGAGCGGATGAATTTCGAGCTGCAGAGCCCAGGTTTCTGCCACAAATGGATTGCCGAAAACATGGTCGATATGGCAATGCGTGTTGAGCAGCTTTACGGGCTTTAACTTATTCGTTTTAATATATGATTTCAGCTCCATTTCCTCCTCTTCATTATGACAACCGGGATCGATAATAATACATTCGCCGGTTTCGTCGGAAAGCACGTAGGAGTTTTCGTAAAAAGGGTTGAAGGGAAAGGTCTTAATTGTAATCATGTCAGTAAAGATAAGGAGTACGATCGGCCGCGGCTGAACGAATGTTGCGAATAGTTACGAATTTGAAAGTCCATTAATTACGAATTGAGGGGAAATGATGGATTTCTCTTAAAACTCAGCTTTTCCCGGTGCCTGGCAATAAATTTTCCTTCAAATCGTACATCGTAATTCCTACATCTACATTATTTTTTTTCCCTAACTTTATAGTTCACCGGAACTGCAAGTACATCCTCCTCAAAACTTGCTTTGCCTGATGGAGGATACTTATGAATAAAATTTCAAGGCTACATTTTTCAACTGCAGCGGTGAAGCGAACTTTTCTTTTGCTCGCCGCTTTCCTGTTTCCGTATTTTTCTTTTGGCCAGTTCTATAACGGGTCGCAAACTGATTTCGGGCAGAACCGCGTGCAATACCAGGATTTCAAATGGAACTTTTACAAATTTCCAAAATATGAAGTGTATTACAACACCGGTGGAAAAGAGCTTGCTATATATGTAGCACGCGCAGCAAAACGACATATTGCAGATATCGAAAAGTTTTTTGATTACACGGTGGATGATCGCATCCAGTTTATTGTTTACAACAAGCAGGAAGATTTTAAGCAAAGTAATGTTGGCCTCAATACAGACGATGGAACGAATGTTGGCGGCGTAACACATATTGTGGGCAGAAAAGTTTTCCTGTATTATGAAAACGATCATATTGCGCTGGAAGAACAGATTCGCGCCGGTATTGCAGAGGTGCTCATTAACCAGATGATGTATGGCGGCAATATGCGTGATATGGTGAAAAATTCCACGCTTTTGAATCTGCCGGAATGGTATACCAAAGGATTGATCTCTTATGTTGCGAAAGGCTGGGACAGTGAAACAGATAACCGTGTGCGTGACGGAATTAATTCAGGGCGTTACCGCAAATTCAATCACCTTACAGGGGAAGATGCGCTTTATGCGGGTCAATCGATCTGGTATTACATAGCGGAGAAATATAGTCCGGCAGTAATTCCGAATATTCTTTACATGACAAAAGTGAGCCGCAATGTGGAAAGCTCTTTTCTTTTTGTGCTTGGGGTGAATATGCGTGTGCTAACGATGGAATGGATGAATTATTACCAGCAAAGTTATTCGTTCAATGACACTTCGCGCGTGATGCCTGCCGCGATGCCTTTCATTTCAAAACCAAAATCCACGAAAGTTTACAGCGATGCAAAAATTTCGCCTGATGGCCGCTACATGACATTTGTAACCAATGAAATGGGGCAGATCAGGTTGTGGCTGGAAGATCTGCAAACGGGTAAAAAGAAAAAAATATTTAAAAAAGGTCAGAAGCTCGATCGCGTCAATGATTATTCATATCCATTGATCGCGTGGCATCCGAGCGGAAAAATTCTTTCTTACATCTACGAGAAAGAAGGCGATACTTTTTTAGTGATCTATGATATTGAAGACGGAACAAAAGTGGTAAGACCGATTTACAATTTCATAAAGATCCTCGATTACGCGTATGCACCGGATGGAAAATCATTTGTAATGTCGGCCGTGCAAAACGGAAAAACGGATATTTACATTTACAATATCGGTGGTGGTTCTGCCATTCCGATTACCAATGATATTTTCGATGATTTAAATCCGCGCTTTGTTGACAATGGAAGAAGCATTATTTTCAGCTCGAATCGCACCAATGATACGCTGAATGTAAATGTAAATCCAGATACAAAACTGGTTACTTCCTTCGATCTGTTCGTTTACAACTGGCAAACGCGCTCACAGGTTTTACGCCGTATTACTTCTACGCCGGGCATAAACGAAATGCATGCGCAGCCGTGGGACTCCACACACTTCAGCTTTCTCTCTGATCAGAATGGAATTTACAATCGCTACGTTGGTTATTTCGACAGCACAATTTCTTACATCGATACTGCCGCACATTATCGTTACCTCGCGCGAAGCATTCCTGTTACGAATTATCAATACGGAATTATCGAACAGGATATTTCTCCGGGTGCGCATAAGCTTACCGAAGTAATTTATCACAACGGTAAGTACTGGATCTACACTGAAGAGCTGAAAGAATTTAATTCACTTACCGCTTCGAAGCTGAAAAACACCGTGCACCGCGATCGTATGCTGGAGCTGATGCGCATCGATGAAGAAATTCAGCTGGAAGAAAAGAAGAAGAATGAAAAATCTGCGCCTACCGGAAAACCGATGGAGACGGTGAAAGTGTTTGAGTCACCTTCTGATCGTGATAAAAATAAAAAAGACAGCACAAAAGTTGACATCAATAATTACCAGTTCGACGGGGGGCAAAAACCGAATAAACCAACTCCACCACCTGTAGTAACAACTGGTAATAATGAAACCAGTGGCGACACGATTATTAAGGCGCCTGTTGATGAATTTGTTTTACCAATTGCCCGGAATTATAAAGTTCAATTCAGCACAGAATATGTTGTAAGCCAGCTGGACAATAGTTTTTTAAATGCCGGCTACCAGAAATTCGCCGGTGGCGCTTCGCCGGTTTACCTCAATCCCGGGTTTACCGGTTTGCTGAAAATAGGAATGACAGACTTGCTTGAAGATCATAAAATTGTTGGCGGCGTTCGTTTGTCGAGTGATCTGAAGAGCAATGAATATGTATTGTCTTACGAAGACCGCACGCGTCGCTGGGACAAAACGTTGATGCTGCATCGCCAGGCGTTTCTTAATGTAACCGGCTACAGCACACGAAGCAAAATCTATACACATGAAGTGCGCGGCGGATTAAAATATCCCTTCAATGAAGTGCTTGCAGTGCGCGGATTTTTAGGTTACAGGAATGATCAGCGCATTTTCCTTGCAACTGATTATGCGAGTTTACTTGAACGGAATACCTATACGAATTCAGCCAATGCAAAAATTGAACTCGTGTTTGACAATACAATCAAACGCGGACTCAATCTTTACAACGGTGTACGTTTCAAAGTATTTGCAGAAACTTTCCAGGGTATTGACAGTTTGGTCACGGCTAAAGTTTCTTCCAATCACCGTTTGAAAAATGATCTGTATGCAGTCGGATTTGATTTCCGTTACTACATGCGCGTTCATCGTGAAATTATCTGGTGCAACAGGATCTCAGCAGCACATTCTTTCGGTCATGAAAAGCTCGTTTATTATATGGGCGGCGTGGACAACTGGCTCACTCCGAAATTTGACAACAGCGTTCATGTAGCCGATAATCAGAATTATGCTTACCAGACATTGGTTACACCTTTACGTGGTTTCTGGCAAAATGGCCGTAACGGAAATTCCTTCGCAGTGATCAACAGTGAATTGCGGATCCCGCTTTTCCGCTATCTCTTTAACCGTCCGTTGCGTTCCGATTTCATCAATAATTTCCAGGTGATTGGTTTTGGTGATATAGGAACTGCATGGACAGGAAAAAGTCCTTATGATCCTGAAAATTCTCTGAACACAACAATCATCGGCGCACCGGGAAATCCGATCATGGTAATTCTGAAAAATCATACCGAGCCGATTGTCGGTGGTTATGGTTTTGGATTGCGCACACGTTTGTGGGGATATTTTGTCCGCGTAGATTGGGCTTGGGGTGTTGAAGACAAAATAATTTTACCGCGGGTCACTTACCTTTCCTTTAGCCTGGATTTCTAAATTTTATATGTCAGAAATCAATTTAAAAACTGCAATACAGGAAGCAGCACGTGAATTGCTGCCGCGCATAATTACCATTCGCCGACACCTGCATGCGCATCCGGAACTTTCTTTTCAGGAATTCAACACAGCGGCATTCGTTGCAGACGAGCTTGAAGCATTAGGAATTCCATTCGAAAAAGTGACTGAAACCGGAATCGTTGCGCTCATTGAAGGAAAAAATCCGGCTTCAAAAATCATTGCCTTACGTGGTGATCTTGATGCGTTGCCGATCTTCGAAAAAAATGATGTGCCTTATAAATCGGTTAATGAAGGCATAATGCATGCTTGCGGACATGATGTGCATGCATCTTCACTGATCGGCGTTGCACATTTGCTGAATAAATTTAAAAATGATTTTGAAGGAACAGTCAAGCTGATTTTTCAACCCGGTGAAGAAAAAGCTCCCGGTGGCGCCTCGCTGATGATCAAAGCGGGTGTGCTAGAAAATCCAAAACCATCTTCCATTTTCGCGCAACATGTTTTCCCAAATCTTCCTGCTGGAAAAGTAGGATTCAGAAGCGGCATGTACATGGCTTCAACAGATGAATTGTACATGAACGTCACAGGAAAAGGCGGACATGCAGCAATGCCTGCTGATTATGTCAATCCTGTTTTAATTGCATCAACGATCATCGCAGCGTTGCACCAGTTCTTCATGGATGAAAAAACAATGTTGCGTGCGGCAGCGGAGCATCCTACTGTTCTGGCATTCGGAAAAATCATCGGAATGGGCGCAACGAATGTTATTCCCGATCATGTGCTGGTCGAAGGAACATTCCGCACGATGAATGAAGAGTGGCGTGCAAAAGCGCATGCGTTTCTTATTAAAACAGCACAGGCAGTTGCACGTGACATGGGCGGCGATTGCGAATTCAGAGTTGAAAATGGTTACCCGTTTTTAGTTAATGATCCATTCATAACAGAAAAAGCACGCACAGCAGCCGAAGATTATTTAGGAAAAGAAAATGTAGTTGAGCTGGAAAAAAGAATGACTGCAGAAGATTTTGCATTTTTCTCGCAGCAGATGTCGGCATGTTTTTACCGATTAGGAACTGCATCGGCGGACGGACAATTTACTGCCGGTGTACACACTCCTGTTTTTGACATTGATGAAAAAGCGCTGGAAACAGGAATGGGATTGATGACGTGGCTGGCGATGGATGCTTTGAAAAGCTGACCTTCCATGACGCTCCCCGACAACATTCTCTCCTTTCTTCAATCAAACACATTCAGCGTTGTAGATGCAGGCGCACGAAATGGTGTGATTGATTTTGCCCCTCTCGCACAATGGATAAAAGCCGATGCGTTTGAACCTGATGCTGAAGAAGCGCACCGGCTTGAAAAAACCCGCAATGTTTACGCATCTTATCATGTTCATCCTTTTGCGCTTGCTGGTGCTGCGGGAAAAAGAATGCTTCATCTTACACGGAAAAGAAGCTTCAGCTCCTTTCTTACATTCGACGAAAAAGAATTTCTGAAATATTTCGGGAGAATGACTGATCATGCAAAATGGATGGATGGATTTGAAACCGAACGTTCACTCGAAATCGATTGTGTAACACTGGATGAGTTGTTCCATGATACAACCATTGATTATTTAAAGCTGGATACGCAGGGAACAGAGCTTGAAATTTTAAACGGCGCGGCACAATTGCTGAAAAATAAACAAATTAGCATTGTAGAAGTGGAAGTGAATATGCAGCCTGTTTATAAAGGTCAGCCAACATTTTCTGTCATCGATCTATTTCTTCGTGAGGCTGGATTTCTTTTGGTCGATTACAGAATAAACCAGTACGCATTTTCAGCAGCAAAGTCAAAAGCAACTATTGAAAATCCACGAATTGCAAATGGCGGTGATGCTGTTTATGTTTTGAATATGGAATTGCTTACTACAAATGAACAAAAGAAACGCGTGTTAAAAGCTGCATTACTTTTGGCGCACAAAGGCTATCTCAGTACTTCGGAATATCTCCTGGAAAAATTTACAGCAACAAATAAAAAAGAAGCTGATAAAATTTTCGCGGCATTGAACAGGAAAACCGGAAAAAAGCGAAGGAAAGAGCTTATAAGAAACTGGCTTCCTCCCACGATCCTGGGCTGGTTGAAGTCGAATTAATAACATTCGCCATTTTTTTCTGCTTTCCGTTTGCGGATGGTGTAAAAACCAACGCCTCGTCCACGATCAGACAAATAAATCAACGCTTTATCATTGATAAGCATTGGATTTGCAATTCGTTCATCCGGGAAATACCATGGTCTTTCCAGGTAAATAGTATGAGCATCATTTTTCAATTCTTCCGCTGTTTCAATTTTTTCATTGAAAGCAACTCCTGATTCATGCAAGCCATTCTTATCGCGGAAATGATAAATCAGCGAATCATTTCTTACACAGAAGTCTGTGATCAAAAGTGAAGGCTCCGTTTTCAATACATATTCTGAAGAATCATTTCCAGTCCCTGATCCGAATATCAGCGGAGCACAAAACAACAATGAAAATAATGAAAATGAATTCCAGCGCGGCCTCAAGATGATAACCAGCAAAGATAAAAGGCAAAGCAAGATCAGCAGGCGCGGAAAATTAAAAGGAAAAGAAAGATCAAAAAACAGATGAACGGGAAGGTTTGCAATAATTCCAATACAAACCAATAATGTTGCTTTTTTAAATGTTGAAATTTCCTTTAATGAAAAAATGGCAATGACAAGGAAAATCAGTTGGAGTAACCCATAACTGCTTCCATATCCGCTAACAAGAATCCCTGCCAATAACCAGAAAGAAAAGCGGAATAAGGAACTGTATTTTTTATCGAACGTAAAAAGTAAAGCTATGACAAGAACAATTCCACGCCAGGTAATATTTCCGATAGTGTATAAATACGGCGCATCATCCCAGGTATTTGGATTGTGTAATTTATCGGGAACAAAAAGCTGTTTTAATAAAACCTGCAAGCTCTGATAACTTGTCGCATACGCATTATTGATTTCTCCTTTTGCAAGTCTTGGAAGAATTTCGATGACATACATTCGCCATGTTTCCCAATGAATAAATGGCAGGCTGGCGATAAAAAGCACAACAACCGCCAATAATGTAGCACCAAGCGTTTTCCGGTCTTTTTCAAATAATAACCAGAATAAAACAATAGCAGGAAAAATTTTCAGATGAATGGAGAGTGCAAAACAAATCCCTGCTACAAAATATTTTTTTTGCTCCTTCGCCATCCATCCTTCGGAAAGCAAAGCAAGGATCAACAAATAAGATTGGCCAAGCTCCACATTACTTTTTAACGGAAGTAAAAAGATAACCGGCAAAAGCAAGGACCAGCGCAAATCAAGCTGTACTTTTTTAAAAAGCCGCGTAACAGAAAATGCGCAAAACAAATAAGTCAGCGAGGTGAAAACGAGTTTCGCAATCCCCGCTTTCAAAAATGTAAATGGAAAATAGATTAACAAACTAATTGGCGGAACCTGCGTATAGCTCAGAAAAAAATGGTGCGCGCCTTGTGCTTCCACATAATTATTAAAAAAAACAGGGTCGTAAATTTTAGTTCTGAGGCCTTCGCCGAATGCAGTTGAACCATAATAATAATTTCCCCAATCACCGATAGCCGCATGAAATCCAATGATCAGAAACAGCAGAATGATTAGTAAATGGATTCCGGAAATAAGAACCGGGTTAGTAAGCTTCACGGATTAAAAGTAGGAAAAACGTACTCTCAGTTGTAGTAAATCTCAATTGAAATCTGACATCACTTGAACCCTCAAAGATCACAGCGCACTTGCCACGAAGACCTTTGAGGATTTTTATTAAAATCACCCTCCGCCGCGGCGGACACTAAATTTCCCTCAAAGATTATTTCCCCATAAAAAGCCCTTCTCTTTGTACCTTTACACTCACCAATGACTTATACAGGTAACATCATTCCCGCAACACTGGATTCAACGCAACAAAAACTGCTTGATGAAGGACGCATTCTCCCGCTCATGGAAGAATTTTACACCATCCAGGGAGAAGGTTTTCATACGGGAAAGCCTGCTTATTTCATTCGTTTAGGCGGATGTGATGTTGGTTGTCACTGGTGTGATGTGAAGGAAAGCTGGGATGCAAATACGCACCCGCTGACTGCTGCGGATAAGATCGTGGTGAATGCACTGCAACATCCGGCAAGAGCGGTTGTCGTTACAGGTGGCGAACCGTCAGCATTTAATCTGGATTATTTAACTACAGCATTGAAACGGCACGAAATATTGACCTTCATCGAAACATCAGGAGCGTATACGCTTACCGGTGAATGGGATTGGGTGTGTCTTTCACCGAAAAAAACATCGCCACCCAAGCCTGAAAATTTTAAAAGGGCACACGAATTGAAGGTGATTGTGTACAACAAAGACGATTTCAGGTGGGCCGAAGAAAATGCAGCAAAGATTGACAAAAAAGTGCTACGTTACCTGCAACCTGAATGGAGCCGCGCAAAAGAAATGACACCGTTGATCATCGATTATGTAATGGAACATCCGGAATGGAATATTTCATTGCAAACGCATAAATTCATGAACATCCCATAAAAAGGTGATTGGTTAAAGGTGATCGGTGATTGGTTAAGGCCAGGCTCATTTCCAATCAACAATTACCAATCACAGGTTATCATTCACTAATCACCAATCACCTTTTCAATGAAAAAAATAATTCTCCTACTTTCGATCATCTGCCTCACCATCACCTGCAAGGCACAGCCACCTTCTACGCTTTCTACTAGATCAAAAAAAGCGGAGAAGGCCTACAACATGGCAATGGATTATGCGCAGATCTATGATTTTCCTAATGCGTACAAGCAATTGACTATCGCGAAAAAAGAAGATCCTGCTTTTGTGGAAGCATATACGCTCGAAGCAAATTTGCTCATGTCGGAAAGTAAATGGGCGTTGGCTGTTGATCAATTCAAACAGGCATTTGCAATCAATCCCGGATTTTTTCCGAGCAGTTATTACGATTGTGCGCAGGCAGAATTAAAACTTGGCAGATACGCAGATGCGAAAAAAGATTTTCAAACATATATTGATACACATCGGCCAGGTGCTTCGCCGACAACAATCGCTTCTGCGCAGCAAGGACTTGCAGACTGTAATTTTGCTTTAAACGCTTTGCAGCATCCCGTTCCTTTTAATCCGGTTAATATGGGTGAGTCAATAAATACTGCAGGCTGCGAATATTTTCCGAACGTAACAGCAGATGACGCAACGTTTTTATTTACGCGCAACACACAGGTGAGAGACCAGGCTACAGGAGTGATGGTTCCTACGCAGGAAGATTTTTACATCAGCTATAAAGATGAAAACGGGAAATGGAGCGTAGCGCAAAACCTCGGGCTGCCAATCAATACACCGAATGATAATGAAGGCGCACCAAGCTTATCTGCTGACGGACGGTTTTTATTTTTTGCTGCATGTGCAGGTTACGATGGTTATGCAAATGGTAAAGTGGGATTCGGTGCCTGCGATATTTTCTTCTCTCAAAAAGTAAATGGCGTTTGGTCTAATCCGAAAAATGTGGGTGCGCCGGTAAATACGGTTTCTTGGGATTCACAACCTTCTTTTTCATCAGACGGAAAAACGCTTTATTTTGTTTCGCACCGTAAAGGGGGATTCGGATTAAGCGATATCTGGATGGCCGTTTTGGGTGATGATGGAAAATGGGGACCGGCAATTAATTTAGGATCAGAAATAAATACCCCGGGAACTGAAGAAGCCGTTTACATTCATCCCGATAATCAAACGCTTTATTTTGCGTCTGACGGATTAACAGGAATGGGTGGACTTGATCTTTTTGTTTGTCGCCGTGATACTGTTACAGGAAAATGGGGTAAGCCCATCAATCTCGGTTACCCGATCAATACGGAAGGTGATGAAAGCGGAATGATCGTAAATGGCGCAGGCAAGGTTGCTTATTTTTCATCCGACAGAAAAGGAACATTAGGCTGCGATGATATTTACATGTTCAGCCTGCCGAAAGAATTTCAACCGGTTCCGGTGACGTACATGAAAGGAAAAACGTTCAACAAAAAAACGTTGAGACCCGTCGGAAATGCTTCTTTTGAATTGATCAATCTTTCTACAGGAAAAACAGTGATCACTTCTTTTTCAGATGCAGTGACAGGTGAGTTTTTGGTTTGTCTGCCGGTCAATGAAAATTATGCGTTGAATGTGAATGCAGCAGGCTATACTTTTTATTCCGAAAATTTTGAACTGAAAAAAGTTACTGACGCAGGCAAACCTTTCCGGATTGATGTTCCATTGCAGCCGATTGTTGTTGATAGCGGAAGCAATGAATTAAAGAATGTATTTTTTGAAACCGGCAAATACGATCTCAAGCCGGAATCAAAAGTTGAGCTGAATAAAATGGTGCAATGGATGAAAGCAAATCCATTGGTGAAAATTGAGCTTTCCGGTCACACAGATAATGTCGGTGACAAAAAATCGAACCTGCTTCTTTCTGCGAATCGCGCGAAATCTGTTTACGATTACCTTGTTGCAAGCGGAGTAGATGCTTCACGCATGACCTATAAAGGTTATGGCGATACGAAACCGAAAGTTGCGAATGATACACCGGAGCACCGCCAGATGAACAGACGCACAGAGTGGATGATCACGAGCATTAAATAAATGTCAGGATTCCATTACATCAGCGCATTTTTATCTTACCGCAAAAAAGCGCTGAGCAAACATGGTGTGCATTCTCCTTTTGTTTTTGATCTCGTTACAAAAATATTTCCACGCAACAGGAAAGAAGATATTTCTGAGAATATCGCGGAAGACTGGCGGACGGAATGCAGCATCAATAATTCCATCATCAATGTTACAGATCTCGGCACAGGAACTTCCGGTCCGCGAAAAGTTGCTGATATCGCTGCTAAAGCTGCCAAGGCGCCGCAGGAAGGATTTTTACTTCATCGCATTGTAAAACGTTTTCATCCCGAAAAAATGCTGGAGCTGGGAACTTCACTTGGCATTACTACTTTGCATGAAGCTTCAGCAACCAATTTCAAAAAATTTATTACGCTCGAAGGTTGCCCGGAAATTGCAGCAGTTGCAAAATCAGCGTTTCAGAAATACAGGCTTCCGGTAGAGATTCGCACAGGTGATTTTTCAAAAACATTACCCACTGCGTTAAACGATATTGGAAAAGTGGATTATGTTTTTTTTGACGGCAATCACCGGGAAAAGCCGACGCTGGAGTACTTCGAAATGTGTTTGCCTTTTATTCATCACAATACACTTTTCATCTTCGACGATATTCACTGGTCGGAAGAAATGGAAAGTGCGTGGGGGAAAATCAAAGCGCATTCACAGGTACGTTTAACGCTTGATCTTTTTCATTTCGGATTGGTTTTTTTCAGGGCGGAGCAAAAAGAGAAAGAACATTTTGTGCTGAAGTTTTAAGCCACAGATTTCGCGGATTACGCAGATGGATTTATCGGATTCGGTTTTAAAATCTGTGTAATCTGTAGCTCTTTATTGCCAGTCTAAAGTTGAAATGAAAATTCTCCTTTAAAATCCTGCCTCCTGCCCCTTTTTTGCCTGCCCCTTTTCCTTTACCTTTACCCGTCATGGCGAATGAAATAATTTCTCTCAGCAACATCTCCCGCGTGTACAATGTGGGAAGCGAAACCATTTACGCGCTTCGTGATATTTCCCTGAAAATTTTCAAAAATGAATACGTCGCGTTGATGGGGCCTTCCGGTTCAGGAAAATCTACGCTGATGAATATGCTCGGCTGCCTCGATACTCCTTCGGGCGGCGAATATATTCTCAACGGACTTTCTGTTGCGCGTATGAGCGATAATGAATTAGCCGAAGTGCGCAATAAAGAAATCGGCTTTGTATTTCAAACTTTCAATTTGCTTCCGCGTCAATCTGCTTTGGAGAATGTGATGTTGCCATTAGTGTATGCAGGAATTTCAAAAGCAGAACGCCAGCAAAAAGCGGAATATGCGCTTGATAAAGTTGGATTGAAAGACCGGATGCTTCATCGTCCGAATGAACTTTCCGGCGGGCAGCGTCAGCGTGTTGCGATTGCACGTGCGCTGGTGAATGATCCTGCTATTATCCTCGCTGATGAGCCGACAGGAAATTTAGATTCGAAAACTTCCTATGAGATCATGGGACTTTTTGAAACAATTCATAAACATGGCAACACCATCATTGTTGTAACTCACGAAGAAGATATTGCAAAATATGCCCATCGTATTGTCAGGATGAAAGATGGTTTGGTGGAGAATGACATGGTGAATACAGATATCCGTGAAGTTAATATTGCGGCGAATTCAGAGCATTAGGGGGAACGAATTACGAATGAGACGAAAGCTAAAGTGAGATTGATTCTATCATATCACAATTCAGTATACCCTTAAAATGGGAATATGATCCTTCTACTACTGGAACTTGGCATGAATGGGATAAAAATCCCCTTAAAGAAAAGGCTATCAGTTATTACAAACTCCAGATTGAACAAGGATCAATGCAGTAACCTTTGATTCTAAAAATTATCGAAATATCTTTAATTATTCAAGCCCATTTTATTAAAATCTAAATGAGTCTTAAATTAATCTGTATACTCTCGTTCGTATTGTTTGTTGAGTTCAAGATAAATGCTCAATTCAATTTTTTGCCATTTCCAATTGGAGATAGCCTTTTGACTTCGGGAGATCTGGCAGGAGCTATTAAAGAATATAAAAAGGATTACGAACTGAATCCTCAAAGGCATTTGGCGGCTAACAATCTTGCAGTGGCTTTCTCTATCGATAGGCAAATCGATTCTGCTTTTAAATATCTTTTTATTTCCTTAGCTGTTGATACGACACTGAGGCCTTTAGGTGACCCTAATTTTATTCCTTTATGGAAAGACGATCGATGGCAGCAATTTGAGGCCAGAATGTTTGATGAGGTATTCGTCGATCATCCTAACATCCTTACGGACATTCCGCTTAATTTTCCCATGGAACGTCAAACGCACGCCTGCCCGAGCGTAATGAATCAGACTTTAGAAAATTATCTTTATTGATCCATACATTTCCTTTTCCGAAAATTTAACTTTTCGTACCCATAACTTTCATTCGTAACTATCCGCATTCATTCGTAATTCGTACCCATCATGAAGATTTACACCAAAACCGGCGACAAAGGACAAACTTCCCTCATAGGAGGCACACGCGTCCCCAAACATCATATCCGCATTGAAGCGTATGGAACGGTGGACGAATTAAATTCATGGATTGGTCTTTTGCGCGATACGATTGCTGACACGCATGTAAAAACAATCCTGATTGAAGTGCAGGATCGTTTATTTACAATTGGCTCATCGCTCGCTGCTGATCCGGAAAAATCGAAAATGAAATTGCCGGAATTGAAAGAAGAAGATGTGACGCTGCTCGAAAAAGAAATAGATGCGATGGATGCCGTGCTCGCGCCCATGAAAAGTTTTGTGCTGCCGGGAGGAAATGAAATTGTTTCGCATTGCCATATTACCCGTTGCATTTGCCGCCGTGCGGAAAGATGTGTGATTCATTTAACAGAAACTTCACCTGTAAATGAAACAGTGATTCATTACCTGAACCGCCTTTCGGATTATTTATTTACGCTGTCGAGGAAATTGTCGATGGATTTGGGAGCTGTTGAGACGCCCTGGGAGCCTCGCATGTGAAGGCAGGAGAAGCAGGCAAAAAAGGCGGCAGGCGGCAGGACAAGTGTAATTTGCCAACAGGCAATATTTAAGCATTAGCCCGTTCCCAGAACAGATCAGCAATTCTTAATTGAAATTTCCTCATTAAGTGAACTTTCACAATTCCATTTTTACTTACTGCCGCCTGCCGCCTTTTTTGCCTTCTCCTTTTCCGTGCCAAATGCATCTTTTGTTAATATTTTACTCAAGCAATTGATATTCAGCAAAATAATCATTTGTAAAAATTTTCCAGAGATGGTCGAACGGCAGCAGATATTTATACTTTTGCAGAAATTACAGTACCCGGAAAAAGTGGGACAATTCTTGCAAGAATCACCCGGTTTCCACGTTATAAATAACATTAATAAACAGTTGTGCTATGTATTGGACCCTCGAACTTGCATCATATCTCGAAGACGCTCCTTGGCCTGCAACGAAAGAAGAGCTGATTGATTACGGCATTCGTTCTGGCGCACCTATGGAAGTAATTGAAAACCTCCAGGAAATTGAGGATGAAGGCGAATCTTATGAAACTATCGAAGAAATCTGGCCGGATTATCCGACCAAGGAAGATTTCTTCTTTAATGAGGATGAGTATTAATTTCTCATCTGACAGCATTTTATTCTTAACAAGACCGTAACTCAGGGGAACTCAAAAGGTTCCCTTGTTTATTTAGTTCTGTAGAGTAATGATATAAGTTAAGCGTACCCACATTAATAATGCACGAACTGAGCACGCTCCTTAATTATTTTCAAGCTCTTTCTTCGGGAGAGAACAGGACGCACCTACGGCGCTTTAAGGACTTTTACACCATTTTTTTATAGACAGGACGCACCTGCGCTAAATTCTGCAGGCCATTTTTTTCAGCGCAGTAGCTGCGTCCTGCCTGTAAAAAGAAAACGCACACGGAAAAAAGCGCCGTAGGTGCGTCCTGTTCTCCCATCCCACTGATTCGAGACAGATTGAGAATGAAATTAACTTAATGACATACTTTAACAGAGTAAATTGTCAGCACGATGATGTTTCCCTGCCAATTAATTCTCCCTTATTCATATTTCCGGCAACAATGGCAGGTAACAGGGTTGCGGAATGAAATTTGATTCGTAATTTCAATCCTTCTAATGCTACTCGGAAAATACAAACACGGAAAAGCAAGCCTGCCACTTTTAGTGACGCTGACAGGCTGTGTGCTG
Organism: Bacteroidia bacterium; assembly: GCA_039918435.1. GTDB lineage: Bacteria > Bacteroidota > Bacteroidia > Palsa-965 > Palsa-965. Next base: position 15,102 of record JBDSHN010000117.1, read on the forward strand.
ATGTTTGCGTGTATGTCTCCGGTGAATGCAACGGAAATTACGCGGCAGCTTTCTGTAAAAGGATACGAGCTTTCACGAAGAAATATTGGTGAACTGCGTGTGGTGGTGAATAATGCTGACCATGCAAAGAACATTCTTGAAAGCCTGCATCTCACCGTTTCTCCAAACGATATTGCTTTTCACACTAACCCTGCTTTCATTGCTGGGAAAAACTATTTCTCTTCTTATTCCGAAGTCTTCAGCAAATCGGTAAAACGGCTGCAGTATGAAGAGCTTCGTTCCTGGCTTAAACGGGAATAGCACACTTTCAGCGGCTTGATTTCAGCAGAACAATCTTTCTTTTTACAGGAAAGTTTTGTCCGGCTTTTAACTGTAGCTGCGTCCCTTCTCCCTTACGATAATTCATTACTTTTGAATCCCTTAAAAAAAGAGGCTGTTTCCTCTTTAAAAATATATCATAAGCCATGTTTGACTCACTCACCAAATCAATATCAAAGCTCTTCGGCGGATCGAAATCGGAGCGTGATGTAAAGGAAGTTACGCCTTACATCAAAAAGATAAACGATTTTTTTGATTCGTATAAAACCATTTCCAACGACGAGCTGCGGAATAAAACACAGGAATTCCGTGCACGTATTGCGGAATTTGTAAAAGAAGAGCAGGACGAAATAAACGGACTGAAAGCAACTGCGGAAGCGGAAGGCGTAGACATTGAAGAACAGGAAAAAATGTTCAACGAGGTCGACGCGCTGGAGAAAAAAATGTTGAAACGGATTGAAGATGTTCTTCTTGAAATTTTGCCGGAAGCATTTGCAGTAGTAAAAGAAACTGCACGTCGTTTCACAGAGAATAAAGAGATCGTTGTAAAAGCAACGCAGCTCGACCGTGATCTTGCCGTACGTAAAAAGAATGTGATCATCGACGGCGAAAAGGCAACCTGGTTAAATACATGGGATGCTGCTGGCAACGATGTAACATGGAACATGGTTCACTATGATGTTCAGCTCATCGGCGGAATTGTTTTACACCAGGGAAAAATTTCTGAGATGGCAACCGGTGAAGGAAAAACACTCGTTGCTACACTTCCGGTTTATCTCAATGCGCTTCCTGCACGCGGAGTGCATTTGGTAACTGTAAACAATTATCTCGCTCGACGTGATGCGGAATGGAACGGGCCATTATTTGAATTTCTCGGACTCACTGTTGATTGCATTGACTTACACGAGCCGAATTCTACACAGCGGCGCAAAGCTTATTTAGCCGATATTACTTACGGTACAAATAACGAATATGGTTTCGATTATCTCCGTGATAATATGTCGCGTGAGCCGGGAGAATTAGTGCAACGCAAACATCATTACGCAATTGTCGATGAGGTCGATTCCGTTCTGATCGATGATGCACGTACGCCGCTTATCATTGCAGGACCGACGCCAAAAGGTGACGATCACATGTTCGGTGAATTGAAACCGAAAGTTGAAAAGCTTGTTTCTGCACAGCGCACGTATGTCAACACCATTCTTTCCGACGCGAAAAAATTATTCCCGGATATTCAAAAAGATAAAGAGAAGGAAAAAGAGTGCGGCATGAAATTGCTTCGTTGCCACCGCGGACTTCCGAAAAACAAAGCGCTGATCAAATTCCTGAGCGAACCCGGTGTTCGTGCATTGCTTCAAAAAACAGAAAACATTTACCTGCAGGATAACCAGCGTGAAATGCATAAAGTGGATGCTGAACTGTTTTTTGTCATTGATGAAAAACACAACACCATCGAGCTTTCTGAAAAAGGAATTGATCTTATTTCCATCACCGCAGAAGATCACAACTTCTTCATTCTTCCTGATCTTTCTCTCGTGCTTTCAGAACTGGAAAAACAATTTCCTGATGAGAAAGAGCGCCTGCTGAAAAAGGAACAGATCATTCTTGAATACAACGTAAAATCGGAACGCGTTCACTCGATGCAGCAATTGCTTAAAGCGTATTGTTTGTTTGAACGCGATGATGAATATATCGTTGGCGATGGAAAAGTCAAGATCGTGGATGAACAAACCGGGCGTGTGCTGGATGGACGCCGTTATTCAGACGGATTGCACCAGGCGATCGAGGCGAAAGAAAATGTGAAGATCGAAGCTGCGACACAAACGTATGCGACAGTTACGCTTCAGAATTATTTCAGAATGTACCACAAGCTTTCGGGCATGACGGGTACTGCTGAAACTGAAGCACAGGAATTCTGGACAATCTATAAATTAGATGTGGTCACCATTCCTACCAACCGGAATATTTCGCGTAAGGATGAAGAGGATATGGTGTACAAAACCAAACGCGAAAAATATAATGCAGTCATCGAAGAATGTGCGAAATGTGTGGCTGCCGGAAGACCAGTTCTTGTCGGTACAACTTCGGTAGAAATTTCCGAGTTGCTCAGCCGTATGTTGAAGCTGCGCAACATCAAGCACAATGTACTCAACGCGAAATTGCACCAGAAGGAAGCAGAAATCGTACAGGAAGCCGGTATGGCGGGAACAGTAACGATTGCAACCAACATGGCCGGTCGTGGTACGGATATTAAGCTCGGACCCGGCGTAAAAGAAGCCGGCGGTCTTGCGATCGTTGGTACAGAACGTCATGAATCGCGTCGTGTCGACAGGCAGCTGCGTGGTCGTGCCGGCAGGCAGGGAGATCCTGGTTCATCTCAATTCTTTGTTTCGCTCGAAGATGATCTGATGCGTTTGTTTGGTTCCGAAAGAATCGCCCGTTTGATGGATCGTTTGGGATTGGAAGAAGGAGAAGTGATCCAGCATAAGATGATCTCGAATTCTATTGAACGTGCGCAGCGAAAAGTGGAAGAGAATCACTTCGGAACACGTAAGCGGTTGATCGAGTATGATGATGTGATGAATGCACAACGCGAAGTAATTTACAAACGTCGTCGCAATGCATTGTTTGGTGAGCGTTTGCAGTTGGACATCGGAAACATGATGCATGATGTGGTGGATAGTGTCGTGACGAATAATCACGAGAGCCAGAATTACGCGCAGTTTGAAATGGACATGATCCGCGTGTTCGGAATGGAAGCGCCGGTGGATGAAGACGAATTTATGAAATCGCGTCCGCAGGAACTTTCCATACGCATCAATGAGCTTGTCTACACGCACTATAGGGAAAAGTCTGCCGCGCTTGCTGCAAAAATGTTTCCGACAATCAAGGACGTTTATGAAAATCAGGGTGCGCAATACGAGAACATTGTCACACCACTTTCCGACGGAATCAAAACCTTGCAGTGCGTTGCGAACCTGAAAAAAGCATACGAATCGAAAGGCCGCGAATTAGTTCTGACATTTGAAAAAGGCGCCATCCTTGCGATGATCGATGATGCATGGAAAGAACATCTGCGCGAGATGGATGATCTGAAAACATCTGTACAGAACGCGGTGTACGAACAAAAAGATCCGTTGCTCATTTACAAATTCGAATCGTTCGACCTCTTCAAACGAATGGTGGATGAAACGAATCGTGAGTTGACTTCCTTCCTCTTCAAAGCAAACCTTCCCAACAACGACGGCAACCAGATCCAGGAAGCGCGTCAGCGTGCACCGGTTCGTCAGCCGAAATTGCAGACCACACGCGAAGAAGTTGGCGGTGGTTCGCAGCAGCAACAGCAGATCAATTCACCGGGCGCACCTCCAATGCCACCGCAGCAGGAAAAAGTGCAGCAGGTAGTTCGTGTTGAAGCGAAGATCGGAAGGAATGATCCTTGTCCGTGTGGGAGTGGCAAGAAGTATAAGCAGTGTCATGGGAAGTAGTTCTCGATACTGTCTCGTCAGAATTAGAATTTTACTTTTCTAATTGCTTTTTCTTCTGACGAGACACGCGGTCTGACAATTTGGAGCAAGACAGCGTGACTCCTTGCGAGAGGATGAAATATAGGAATGAATAAAAAGAAAGGCGGTCGTGATTGATCGCCTTTTTTTATTTATTTAAAATTGAGTTGCTATTTTGAAATTCCTTCCTGCTCTTTTTGAACAATTAAGATTAAGCCATCTAACTCTTCTGCTTTCATAAAAACATAAGAGTTACTGTCAAACTTTTGCAATTTCATATAAATACTCCATTTAGCTTTTCCAACATCATAAAATGCCCTGCTCCTAACCCGCCCCTGCTGGTAAAAATAATCTTGCTTTGCCGTTTGTGAAAACAAAACGCTTGAAATCATTATTAAAAGGAATGTAAATAATTTGGAATTCATAGGTGTAATATTAGTTTGAAAGAACGGTAAACAATTTATAAAATATAAAGTGTGGCTTAGCCGTTTACAAACGGATAGGGATAAAATTAACTCAAATTCACTCTTTTCTTGTAGCTTCGTTACTCGTTACCAACAACCTTCAGCATATTTCAATGAGAAAATTCACCTTCCTCCTTCTAATACTATCAGCCTTTGCAACATCTTCTTTACTCGCACAAGAACCAACCGCCGCACAATGCCAGAATTTTCACACCGGCACCTTCTACGTAAAAGAAATGCCCAACGTCATCATTACGCGTGACGATAAATATCAAATTGAAACAGATCCTGCTACAGGAACGTATGTAAAAATGAGCATCACCTGGATAAGCGATTGCACTTACCAGCTTCGATTGGTAAAAACCACTGTGAAGAAAGATAAAAAGTTGTGGAAGAAAATGAAAGTGCTTACTGTTACGATCACTTCGACTGAAGAAAGCTCTTACACGTTTTCTGCCACCTCACCGATTTTTACTGAGCCGGTAACGGGAATAATAATCAAGAAATAAATTCGCATTTATTTCACTTCTTTTCCACCGGATAAATTAACCTTCCGCTTCACCGTTCCATCCGGTTTGTATTCCGTCCATTCGCCTTCTTTCAAACCGTCCTTGTATTCTCCTTCTTCAAATTTCGCGGTCGGATTGAATGCAGCATCGCCACTCATCTTTCCATAAATAACCCATTTTCCCTGGCGCTTGCCGTTTTCATCTGTGAAATTTATTCCTGAGCTCATGTTCGTCGGAATGTTGGATCCACCCAGCGTGGTCAATACTTCAAGATCGGTTGAGTCATTTGTTTTTTCATCTGCTGCATTATCTGAGCAGGAAGAAAAAACAATTGCAGAAGTAAAAACTGCTGCGAAAAACAATTTTTTCATTTTATTTTATTAAGACGGTAAAAGAAAAACAGGAACCAAAGTGATTCCTATTTTCTTATTTTCTCTATTTCTATTTGATTTACTGCAATTCAATTTTCTTCACCTGCAACCCGCTATCGGTCTTCACTTGCAGCAAGTAAATTCCTCTTGGCAAAGATGCTGTATTGATATTCACTTTCGTAATCCCCGCTGATTGATCTGCTTTGGAGGAATACAAGTTTTGTCCAAGCATATTCACCAGGTTCATTTCAACTTCCTGCGAAGTGCCAAGCTGCAATTCAACAGTCATAAAACTATTCGCAGGATTCGGGTAAACGGAAACTCCGGCATTTTCATATTGTGAAAAAATTCCAAGACAAACTTCCACCATAACGTTTGCATTTATCACAGCAGTACAATTGGAAGAATCGGTATACGTGTAGGTCAGCGTATGTGTTCCTGGACCTGCAACCGACGGAGTAAATATTCCGCCTGAAACGCCGGGACCGGAATACGTTCCGCCCGCAGGAAATCCTCCTGTGAGCGTGATCGTTCCCGGACCAGAACAAACCGTGTCATAAGCTGCTGTTGTAAACGTTGCATTCGGTGCGCCGATAGATGCGATGACCGGTGTGCGCGAGCTTGTGCATGGAGGAAATGTAATTCCCCAGTTGTACAAATAATAATAATAAGCACTGCCAGCTGATGATCCTGTGATGCGGATCGTGTTGGCTAAATTATAAGGATAACTTGCACCGGAATTATTCCTGTACAAATTCATTTGTGTTCCACCAATCCTGTATGATCCGGGTGTAAGCGGAATATTAAGCGTAACAGTTTGTATTCCTGTCGCCGGGCAATTTACTACATACGTGCTTAACTGGTTACCTGCATTATCATAAAGGATAAATGTTTTATTTCCTGCAGATCCTGCATTTACAATTCCGGTTGCAAGCGTACAGGGTGTGAATACCGTAAACTCAAGGTACTGCGTTGACGTATTATTGTGTTGTCCGCCGCTGCCGAAAGTAGTATTTGCAGGTCCGACATTTCCCGGAGGCTGTGCCACCTGGCTTTCTAAATAATAAGTTGTTGTGTTGCTCAGCACTGGTGTTGTATAACTCGTTCCGGTAGCCAGCGAAGTTCCACCTGTTGGATTCGCATACCAATTTAATGTTCCTGCGCCGCTTCCTGAAAGATTAAATGATGTGGCATTGCAGCTGTTCTGGTCTGCGCCGGTTGGAGATGGAGGCGGATTAATGGTAATGTAGGAAGACTGAATGATTGAATCAACTCCACATGCGCTGTTTACCACAAGAGAAATTGAATACGTGCCTGCTTGTGTGTAAATGTGTGAGGGAGAATAAGAAGTACTTGTAGTGGCATCACCAAAATACCATGTTGCGGTAGATGCATTCACACTGTTGTTGGTGAAGTTAACGGTCATTGGCAAATTGCAGGATGCGGTAAGATCGGCAGTAAAGGCTGCATACACCGCTGAATTATAAATCGGGCCGACTCCGACTGCATACCATGCATTTGTAGTTGCAATTACTTCCGGTGAACATGCGCCATAAATATCATTTGCACTTTGCACATCAGCTACACGGCAATCTGCATATTCGGAAGTGCTCACGAGATAAACTGATTGACCACGGTAACAAATATCTGCGGTCGCTGTAAGGCCAAGACCGGTTACATTGTAAGAATCACCTAAATCATTTGTTCCGGTTTCGCCCTGGCACAGAATGTAAAACCATTTATTGCGAACACCACTGTTTGTATGTACTCCCCCATTATCAGAAGTTCCCGTGTACCAGTTTGTGCCGCCATACGTATCCGGATCGCCGTACTGGTTTGGATTTTGCATATTGCGTAAAGCGGAGTTTGCGTTAACGCAGACCTGTTCACCAATCAGAAAATTTGCTGTCAATGGTTTTGCATAAAACTCAATTGCCGTTCCCATACAATCAGAAAACGATTCATTGAGTGCGCCGGATTCATCCTGGTAATAAAGATTGCAGGTATATTCAGTTACGCCGTGAGAAAATTCGTGACCACAAACATCAATCGCAACAAGCGAATTAAAGTTTCCTGGTGTATGCGTGCCGTCTCCGTAAGACATTGATGTGCCATCCCAGAAAGCGTTATTCAACCCGGAATCATAATGCACGTAAGAAACCATCAGCAAACCTGCATCATCGATTCCGTTACGCCCGTGAAGCAAAGAATAATAATCGAACGTTTTTTCTGCGCCCCAATGTGCATCGTAAGCAGCATTATCATAGTTCGCTGTTGCAGTCCATGTAGCAGAAGTATTTGTAAACTCAGTAGCATTTGCACTGTTCGTGGAAAGATTTGCATTATACGTTTCAATTCCGTTTCCGCGACCGGTTTCATGCATGCGATATTGTCCGGGAGCATTATTATCACAAGTGAAATTAACTGTTCCGCTGTAAAGGGAAGTTCCTGTTGCGGGAACATCTGCTTCGTGAATACGATCTGATGTTGCAACGATTGCGCCTGATTGTGCGTCAACGTAAATGTATTTGCGTCCGAAAGGTTTCAAAGCATACACATCGTATTTCCACGCAAGACGATAATCTCTGTTGGAAATATTATTATCAGCGCAAATGATGACGAGCTCGCCTGTTGGATACCAGGTTGCGTTTACATCATTACGAATGTGTTTAATCGCTGCCTCATCAGCAGGAACCTGCCATTTGTACAATTGAGCATTTGTAAAATTCAATGCAAATTGCAGCGCCACTGATTCGGGCAATGCAGGAGTTGTATTTAATGCAATTCCATCCATCCACATTCCATTCACCGATTCAACACGCCCGTTTTTTTCGTGGACGAGGTATTCGCCGCCTTCCACTTTCACTTCATTGAAATACTGGTTGTAACGGAAATGTGTAAAACCAAGCTGGTCTTTATCTGCACGACGCAATTTCCAGCTGTCTTCCTGCTGCATTTTTAAAGGTGTGCGCAAACGCTCAAAAATTTCCGTGGCAGGAATATTCACATCCGGGCGCATCACGATAAACGAAGGCACGCGCGATTGATGATTGATTAAAACTGTTTTGCTGCCAGGGAAAATTGCCGCAGCTGCATTGCCGTGAAATTCTTTCATTGCAGGAGCGCCCTTGGATTGCGCAATAGAAAAAGTGCTCGCAGCTAAAAATGTCGCAGACAGGATAAGTCGGAGATGTTTCATGAAATGGTTTTAAAAATTGTACTAGTCAGGAGAGAAACATCCGGGATGGGAAGGGAATGTTTCAGAAGAGTGAAATTAGTAAAATCTCTTCTAAAAACAAAGGGTCAGTTTTCAATTGTCGGTTGTATGTTGAATGATGATTTTTTTTCACGGACTACTAAAAACGGACTACTGACCTGCTGCTTTTTTCCAGCGTTTCATTTTCCATTCCTCTTGCGCGGCTTCATCTAAGAAAGTCCACGCAATGATGCGGCTGATCTTTTGTCCCTGCGACATGCCGACGATCTTCATGTCGAAAACTTTTGCGGCTTTTAATGATTCAGTAATTCCGTCGAGCGTTTCTCTTTTGGATACGAGTGTTGTAAACCAAAAAATGTCATTTTTCAACGTCATACTTTCTTTAATCATGCGATTGATAAATGCTTCTTCGCCGCCGGGTGTCCAGAGCTCTGCACTTTGTCCGCCAAAATTTTTCACGGGTTCTTCATTGCCACGACCCATCTTTTCGAGCTTGCGCAATGATGCTGTATCGGCATCGTAAGCAGATGCATGAAATGGCGGATTGCAAATAGAAAGATCGAACTGCTCGCCGGGCTGAACAACATCTCTGAAAATATTATACGTTGATTTCTGCAACCTGCATTCAACGTCTTTTGCCAATGCAGGATTCGCTTTGATTATTTTTTCTGCTGCCAAAATTGCGAGCGGATCAATTTCGGAACCTACGAATCGCCAGCCGTATTCTTTATTGCCGATGATCGGGTAAACAAGATTGGCACCCGTGCCGATGTCGATCACTGCAACACGTGTTCCCATAGGAATTACGTTATCGTTGCATACACGCAGTAAGTCGGCAGCGTAATGAATATAATCGGCGCGTCCAGGTATGGGCGGACAAAGATAATTATCGGGAATATCCCAATACGTAAGTTTGTAGAAGTGCAAAAGCAATGCGCGGTTGAGTGCTTTCACGGCTTTCGGATCGGCGAAATTGACACTTGAATTTCCGTAACGATTGATCACGACAAAAGGAGCAAGCTCCGGCGAAGTTTTAATCAGCGCTTTAAAATCATACGACTGACGGTGCGCATTTCGTGAATGCAGGTTTGTTTTTTCTTCGTTCATCGCGCTTACTTACATCCGCATTTTGATCCGTCGAGCGGAGGATAAACCTGCAGGATCTTCACCGTTGAATCTTTCATATTGGTAGCGAAATACATTTCCATGTCTTTCCCGTTTACTTTCAGCTTTACATCGTATTCGTGATCCGGTTGTTTGTCGGTCTGACTTTTTCCGAAATCCACATCGCCATCGATTGTTGATTTACGAATATCATCCATCGTAATTCCTTCGCATTTCAATTTGCAAAGCATTAACGAATCCGCTTCAATATTTTTTGAAAGACCGATAAATTTCAACACGCGTGAGCCCGGCAGCCATCCGCCAAGATCTCTTCCGCCATTGCGGAAAAACATCAGCCAGCACACAAAAATTCCGATTCCGAAACCTATGAGATATAATTTAATTCTTCTTCCCCACGTCATGGTTTTAGTTCGGAGTTTTTAGTTTCGGGTTCTGAGTTTCGGGTTCGGGGTTTGCGGTTGGATTTTTATAACCCCAAACACGCAACACGAAAACCTTTAACCGTTAAAGTGCGGATAAGAAAAGATCAATATCTGTCGAAGGTAAATTGAATGAATCGCCGAGATATTTATTGGTGAGAATTCCGTTGTATAGATAAACACCGTGACGGACGCCGCTGTTTATACGAAGCATATTTTGCAATCCGCCTTCTTCTCCGATATTCAAAAGAATAGGTGCGAAGATGGTGCTTAATGCATACGATGCTGTTCTTGAAACGCGTGATGCAATGTTCGGAACGCAATAATGAATAACACCATGCTTGCGGAAAACAGGATTCGTATGGTTCGTCACTTTTGAAGTTTCAAAACATCCGCCCTGGTCTATGCTGACATCAATCACAACAGCGCCGACTTTCATTTCGCTCACCATATCTTCATTCACCACACATGGCGTTCTTCCGCCGGTTGTGCGTAAAGCGCCGATTGCAACATCTGCAGTTTTCAAATGTTTGCCCAGCACTTTCGGCTGAATGATCGAAGTGAAAATGCGTACACCGAGTGAACTTTGCAAACGACGCAAACGGTAAACAGAATTATCAAAAACTTTGACCGTCGCTCCCAATCCGAGCGCAGCACGTGCAGCATATTCACCAACTGTTCCGGCACCGATGATGACAACTTCTGTTGGTGAAACACCAGAGATTCCCCCGAGGATTGCGCCTTGTCCGTTATTGACATTGGAAAGATATTCCGCAGCGATAAGGATGGAAGTTCCTCCTGCAATTTCACCCATCGAGCGGATAACAGGGAATACACCATCTTCATCGCGGATCCATTCAAAAGCAAGTGCGGTAATTTTTTTGTCGATTAATTTCTGGAGAAAATTTTCAGGCTGAGCTGGAATGTGCAACGTAGAAAGCAAGGTTTGCTTTGGCTGCATTAATCCAATTTCATCAATGGAAGGCGGTGCAACTTTGAGAATGATCTCCGCATTTTTATACAGCTCTTCTGCCGAATAAACGATCTGCGCACCCGCTTCAGAATAATCATTGTCCTGAAAATTTGCATTTTTCCCTGCGCCTGTTTCAACAATTACGCGATGACCATGATTAACGAGCAATCCAACGTCATCAGGAACAAGTGAAACGCGGTTTTCCTGGAACGTTATTTCTTTAGGAATTCCGATGTTGAGATGGCCTTTTTTTTTCGCCACTTCTAGCATTTCCTCCTGAGGCATCATAGCGCTCTGGGTGAGTGACTGGATAACGTCGCGGGAGCTTTTCATCATAACAGGAAAGTGTGTGCTTTCGTTCGGGGAATAGAGGATAAAGATACTGAAAATTAGGAAGAGGGTAACTGGGGTAATTGGTATAATTTAATTAGTCAATTACCTTAATTACCCCAGTTGCCCCAACACCTCAATCACCCGCTCTGCATTGATGACCTTAATGCTAACATGGATGGTTTCTTCAGGCAGCAATTCCTCCGCCCGCTCCGGCCATTCGATAAAGCAATAATTTCCGCTGTAGAGATATTCCTCAATACCGATATCAAGCGCTTCTTTTGGTGATTTTAAGCGGTAAAGGTCAAAATGGTAAACAGGATTATCATTCGCAACATGGTATTCATTCACCAGCGAAAAAGACGGGCTCGACATCGCATCTTTTACCCCCAGTGCTGCGCACATGGCTTTGATGAAAGTAGTTTTTCCTGCGCCAAGATCGCCGTGGAAAGCGAAAATGCGGGAAGAAGAAAAATCGGCAAGCAATTGCGAAGAGAGCTTCTCCATTCCAGCTAAAGACTGTAGCGTGTACTTTTTCATTTGCACATCTGCACATTTGCACATTTACTTTGCACTCAAAACTATATAAGGAATGATCATTTCTTCCAATGAAATTCCTCCATGCTGGAACGTATTCCTATAATAAGTTACATAGTGATTATAATTATTCGGATACGCGAAAAATAAATCCTGCTTGGCAAAAATGTAAGCGGAACTCACATTATTTTTCGGCAAATAAACATCCGCAGGATTGCGCACTTCAAATACATCTTTCTTTACGTAGTCGAGGCTTTTTCCTTGCTTGTAACGCAAATTGGTATTGACATTTCTGTCGCCAACCACTTTCGTTGGTTCCGTAACTTTTATCGTTCCGTGATCGGTGGTAATGATCATGCGGCATTTTTTTTCTGCGATCTGCTTGATAATATCCTGCAGCGGAGAATGCTCGAACCATGAAAGTGTCAGTGAACGGTAAGCTGCTTCATCATCTGCCAGCTCGCGGATCACTTCCATCTCTGTACGGGCATGCGAAAGCATATCAACGAAATTGTAAACGATAACGTTGAGCTTATTATTGAGCAGGTTGGTGAAATTTTCACTCAGCTTTTTGCCTGCAGCATGATTCGTGATCTTGTTGTAAGAGAATTTCACATCCTTGTTCATACGCTTTAAGTTCGCAGCAAGGAATTCTTCTTCATGCATATTTTTCCCGCCTTCATCATCATCATTTTTCCAAAGTGTAGGAAATTTTTTTTCGATTTCTGACGGAAGTAATCCGGCAAACAAAGCATTACGCGCATATTGTGTTGCGGTTGGAAGAATTGCACAAAACACTTCTTCTTTCTCCACTTTGAAATACTGGCTCAGCACAGGCTGCAATACTTTCCATTGGTCATAACGCAGATTGTCGATGAGCAGGAAAAATACGGTGCCTTCTTTTTCTAATTCAGGCGCAAGTTTGTTTTTCAAAAGTGTGTGTGAAAGTGTCGGCGGATTTTTATCTTTTCCGTTAAGCCAGTCAATATAATTACGTTCCACAAATTTGCCCCACGCCACATTCGCCTCCTGCTTTTGCATTGCAAGAATTTCATGCATGCTTTCATCCGCTGTCTTCTGCAATTCCAATTCCCAGAAAATTAATTTCCTGTATACGTCTGTCCATTCTTCCCACGACAAACGATCGCTCAGCGTCATGCCGATGTTGCGAAAATCCTGCTGGTAGCCGGAAGTAGTTTTTGCGCTGACTAATTTTTTATTATCCAGAATTTTTTTCAGCGCCAGCAAAATTTGATTCGGATTCACCGGCTTGATCAAATAATCTGCAATCTTCGATCCGATCGCATCTTCCATCAAATTTTCTTCCTCGCTCTTGGTGATCATGATCACGGGAATATCATTTTTCTGGTTCTTGATGCGTGTCAATGTTTCAAGTCCCGAAAGTCCCGGCATATTTTCATCCAGGAAAACAATATCGAAATCCTGCTTACCGATCATTTCAATAGCATCATTTCCACTTGTAGCCGTAGAAACTTCGTATCCTTTTTCTTTTAAAAATAAAATGTGCGGCTTAAGCAAATCGATTTCATCATCAGCCCAGAGAATTTGAATTTTTTCCATTATCTGCTATTTATTACTGTTAGCTCTTTGATTAATTTTTATTCTTGTTTGATTGGGTACGAATCTGAAACGAATTGTTACTAATTATATTTCAAGTCAACAGGCAATTCTTATTCGTAAGTATTCACCGATATTCGTTCCGCCGCGGCGGATCGTACCCTACCTTTCCTTAAATGAATTCACCATCTTTTCCATATCCTCCTTATTCGAAGTGTATTTATCTTCTTCCGACCAGATCAGCAGCTGGTAGAAAAATTTCTGTGTTTCGATGCAGGTTAATTTGTACATTTTCTTTACACCATTCGATGTTTCTTTTATTTCTGTCTGCAATGCTTTATTACCATTTATCGTAAGTGGTTTATTCACATAAACGCCGTCTTTATCCTGTGTGCGCGTGGCTATTTTCATGTAAGTGTCAAGATCATAATCGAGGCCGAATGAAATAATCTTTGCTTTTGATTCATCAATTACAAGAACATGCAATCCGTGCTGAGCATTTTCATATTGCAATGACATTTCGGGAAGTGTGTCATTAAAATCAGCGGGAACAAAATCATTGGGAAGCTCCATTGAATACTGCGCACCGTTTGACGATCTGACATCCGCCAGCATCATTTTTTGATTGCGCGACTGCCAGTATAAAATCATTGCAGCGATCAGCAATAACGCTAAAATGAGGGTAAATATTTTTCTTCGTTTTGGCATAGAAAAGTTAACGAATTGCGAATCCGCCGCGGCGGAGTACGAATATACGAATCTGACCGCGCTTCTATGATTCGTAAGTCCGGATGACTCGTAATTCGTTACCTAAAATAGGTTAGAGCGTTCCTCTTTTCTCCTGCTCGCGCTCGATTGACTCGAACAACGCTTTGAAATTGCCGGCGCCAAAACCTTTTGCACCCATTCGCTGGATAATTTCATAGAATAAGGTCGGACGATCTTCTACGGGTTTAGTGAAGATCTGAAGCAGATAACCTTCTTCGTCAGCATCCACGAGGATCGCCAGCTTTTCGAGAACGTTAATATCTTCATGCATTATGTCCATGTGCTGGCCAAGTCGTTTCGGCACATCCTCGTAATACGCATGCGGCGGAGCGGACAAAAATTCAATTCCGCGCGCGCGAAGTTCCGTTACCGTTTTGATAATATCATCGGTAGCAATGGCGATATGCTGCACGCCTGCTCCTTCGTAAAAATCGATGTATTCTTCGATCTGCGATTTCTTTTTTCCTTCTGCAGGCTCGTTGATCGGGAATTTAATGCGGCCATTTCCATTCGACATCACTTTCGACATCAATGCAGAATATTCGGTCGTGATCTGTTTGTCGTCGAAAGAAAGAAAATTCACAAAACCCATTACCTCTTCATACCATTTTACGGTATTATTCATTTCGCCCCAGCCGACATTACCGACCATGTGATCTATAAATTTCAACCCAACTGAAGATGGATTGTAATCGGATTTCCATGCTTTATAGCCGGGAAGAAAAATGCCTTTGTAATTTTTACGCTCTACAAAAAGATGAACTGTTTCTCCGTAAGTGTAAATTCCGGAACGCACCACTTCACCAAATTCATCTTTTTCAATGGTAGGCTCCATGAAAGGTTTTGCGCCACGTTTGGTAGTTTCTTCAAATGATTTTCGCGCATCTTCTACCCAAAGTGCAATGATCTTCACACCATCGCCATGCTTTTTGATGTGTTCACCGATGATGGAATTGCTGTTGAGCGGAGTAGTAAGCACAATACGGATTTTATCCTGCGCAATTACGTAAGAAGCGCGATCACGCAAACCTGTTTCCAATCCTGCATACGCAAGCGACTGAAAACCGAAAGCTGTTTTATAATAATGCGCCGCTTGTTTTGCATTGCCCACATAAAATTCAACGTAATCTGTTCCCAATAAAGGAAGGAAATCCTGTGCGCCTTCAAATATTTTTTCGAGGCCGTATTCAACGTTTTTAATTTCTTTTGACATTGTATAATAGTTTTTTAAATGCTGTTTGTGAAAATGATCGTACGAGTAATAAGAAGAGAATCTCTTCTTATTACGACCACATCGCCATGGAGAGGGCGGAAAGTAAATGAAAAGCGCTGTATTTCATTATTTTGAGCAGTATCAAATTTACGGAATTTTGCCTTTCAAATTCCGGCGGAAACAAACACAGCCTCTGAACAGCGGCGATAACTTACCTGAATGACCGCAGCTTTTTTTAAAAAGAAACAGCCGGTAATTGATTTACCGGCTGTTTCTGAATCTATTTCCAAAGGATTACTTCTGCAAGATCATTTTTGACTGGTGAACATTATTCAGCTCGTCAGTAAAACGGATAAAGTAAATTCCATTGTCCTCTGTTCCGATCATCAATGGATTATTTCCAGCCTTAATCGCGCTGCTGAAAACAATCTGACCCAGGTTATTGAAAATTTCCACGGTTCCATCAGAAGGCGCAACAAAAGTAAATTGCCCGGCGTTCGGATTCGGGAACACAGCAATACCTGCATTTTCCGATTGCGTAACAATACCTACACATGCATTTACGGCAATTGTCACCGGAGAAACAGCTGTACATCCATCTACACTTGTGAATGTGTAGAAAGCAGTCTGTGTACCAACGCCGGCAGTTGATGGGTTGAAGCTGTTGCCTGTTACACCCGGCCCCGACCAGCTGCCACCTGCAGGCATGCCCGTGAGCGTTACATTTGCATCTGTCAAACACACTGAAGAAACCGATGAGCTTACCGTTAATGTCGGGTTAGCATTTACAATAACAGCAATGGTATCGCTGCCTGAACAACCGGATACATTTGTAACGGTAACATAATAAGTTCCGCTGCTTGTTGCATTCAACATTTGTGCTGTTGAATTATCATTCCAGAGATAAGTTGCTCCGGCATTCATTGCATTCAGCACGATATTACCACATACTGTGGCATCCGCGCCGAGCGCCACAACCGGTACAGCATTAACAGTAACTGTAGCTGTCGCGTTGTTCGTACAGCCATTAGTGTCTGTTCCGGTAAGTGTATAAGTTGTAGGGGTTGAAGGCATTACAATTTCAATTGCTGTTGTTCCGCCGGAACTCCAAACATAAGTAATCGCGCCACTGCCAATAAGTGTATCGCTGCCGCCATTGCAAATTGTATCAGCGCCGGAGATCGTGATCGCCGGTGCTGCATTGACATTGACGGTAGCTGTGGCTGTATTTGTGCAACCATTTGCATCGGTACCGACAACTGTAAATGTTGTTGTGGTAGTTGGCAAAACAATTTCAATTGCACTTGATCCGCCCGTACTCCATGCATAATTCATTGCGCCGTTTGCAGTGAGTGTGTCGTTTGTTCCTTCACAAACTGTTGATGTGCCAGGAGTAACTGCAACTACCGGCAATGGATTTACTGTTACCGTAAGCATTGCAGTATCAGAACAACCGTTTCCATCGGTACCAATTACAGAATAATTAGTTGTGACAGATGGTGTAACCGTTTCTACTGCTGCACTTCCACCTGAGCTCCAGGCATAAGCTATTGCACCGCTGGCTGTCAGCTGATCAGATGAACCATCGCAGATCGTTCCGGTTGCAGCAGTTGCATTCACCGTCGGGCGTACATTGATATTAATTGCAAATGTAGTTGGCGCACTGGTACCACAGGAATTTCCCGCAGTAACAGAAATTGTTCCTGAAGCAGTACCAGCCATGATCATTACAGTATCCATTCCTTGTCCACTAACAATTGAATAACCGGGAGGAACATTCCATGTATACGTTGTTGCACCAGCAGAAACGGCAGCTGCAAATGTTGCTGTTTCACCTTCACATAAATCAGTTGCTCCAAAAATAACAGAAGATGGAGCAGGAACTACTGACATATTGGTAACAGTAATTGAAACTGTTCCGTTTCCGGTTTGAACTCCTGTGTTTGTCGCTACTGATGTTAAAGATGGCGCTGTGAAAGAAGCACCGCCGCCACCACCGCCACCAGACCATGCTCCACCGCCACCACCTGCACCGCCACCACCGCCGCCGCCAGCGTAATATCCGCCGCCGCCACCACCACCGCCTGAACCGGTATAGCCGCCGCAGCCGAGAACACCCTCACCACCGTCGCCACCTATGGAAGCATTGCCCATAACACCATTACCTGCGGGTACAGTACAATTAAAATTTCCTGTTCCTGCACCACCCCCGGTAAGTTGTGATCCGCCAAGTCCGCCGGTTCCACCAGTTCCGCATCCCGGACCATCTCCTCCATTCACTCCAGCTATTCCACCACCGTTTCCACCCAAACCACCGCCGCCGGTTCCGCAAGAACCCTGTGGAGATCCGGTTCCGCCGCCGCCGCCGCCTGCAACCACCATGCGCCCATTGAGCGAATCGCCCAAACGCACATCTGAAGCGCCGCCACCATTACCTGAAGCATTTATCCCCCCAATACCGGCAAGGCCACCGCCATTGTACCCATTCTGCCCGCCTACATATATAAAAAGTGTATCACCAAAACTCACAGCCATCTCGCCGGAAACACTTCCGCCGAGACCGCCGTTTTCACCAGGTACGCCCATATTTCCTTGTGCGCCGGTAGCTGAGACAGAAACGCGGTTTACACAAGGAGGGACAACATACATCTGTACTGTTCCTGTAAAATTATAGTTGGTGGTTTGGCCGAACGCAAGGCACGTTGCCAGTAAGCCAACAGCAAAAAGTAATTGTTTTTTCATTTTTTGATTTTGGGTTAATAAATACAAGGCGCGAAAATACTAAAAAAGCCCGTTGGCTCCTGACCCGTTGCTTAGCAGAAACATGCTTTTAAAATGAGTGTTTTCCTCTTTCAGCTTATCATTAAAATGAAATCTGCAAAATCTTTAACAGTACATGTAAGTCGCGAATTACAGGCCGGCAGAAGCGCTCACTGGCAGCAATAAAATATAATGGAGCAGCTACACGATGGAAAATTATTCCACCCAACTCTTGTAATATTTTCCGTCGTCAATTTTCATTGCATCTTCGGTTATCATCAACGGGCGGAAGGTATCTACCATCACGGCAAGCTCAGCGGTTTCTTTATGGCCAATGCTGCGTTCCATCGCTCCGGGTGCAGGTCCATGCGGAACGCCTTTCGGATGCAAAGTAATGTGTCCTTGTTTAATATCGTTGCGGCTCATGAAATCTCCGTCAACATAATACAACACTTCATCAGAATCGATATTGCTGTGATTGTATGGCGCAGGAATCGCTCTCGGATGATAATCATACAGGCGCGGACAGAAAGAACAAATTACAAACGCACTTGTTTCAAATGTCTGATGTACCGGCGGCGGCTGATGCACTCTTCCAGTGATTGGCTCAAAATTGTGAATGGAAAATGCCCATGGAAAATTGTATCCGTCCCAACCTACAACATCAAAAGGGTGTGTTGCATAAACAATATCGTGCAGCATATTTTCTTTCTTCACCTTGATCAGGAAATCACCTTTCTGATCGTAGGTTTCCAATTCGGAAGGCAATTTAAAATCACGTTCGCAGAAGGGCGAATGTTCAAGATGTTGCCCAGAAGAATTTTTGTAACGCTTTGGTGTATAAACCGGCGGATGACTTTCTACATAAAAAATGCGGTTGTCTTCCGTGTCAAATTCCATCTGGTAAATCATGCCGCGCGGAATCACAAGGTAATCGCCGTATTCAAAAGGAATATTTCCGAGAAACGTGCGCAACTTTCCTTTTCCGCGGTGAATAAAGATCACTTCATCTGCATCAGCATTCTTGTAGAAATAATCCGTCATGCTTTTTTTCGGCGCGGCAAGGCCGATAATGCAATCTGAATTCACCAGCATCGGCTTCCGCGAATCAAGAAAATCGTCAGCCGGTGCAACATTAAAACCATGCAATAAAAGTGGTTTTATATTTTTCGCAATTGCAATTTTCGGAGTAACATCCACCGATCTCAGAATTTCTTTTATCTGCGTCGGGCGATGCGTATGATAAGACAACGAAGAAAATCCTGAAAAACCTTCCGTACCAAAAAGCTGTTCATAATAATAACTACCATCTTTTTTCTGAAAGATCGTATGACGTTTTTGCGGGAAAGTTCCAAGTTTGTGGTAAATAGGCATAATGGGTACGAATTACGAATGTGGCGAATAGTTACGAATTTACGAATAACTGTGCGAAGGAAAATGACAATTATCAGACAGAGGGAATAAATTGTGTTATCTGGTGATTTCAGGAAGGCAGAACGATTTTTTTTTGAAGGAGCTATTTCCCGTTTTCCGCGCTACAAGCCTGCCTGCGTGAGCACAAAGCCAGCGCGGCTGCAGGCTGGGTAACTTGCTGCAACCGGGGCTAAAAATAAAACAAACAGAAATCCAATTGCTGCTTTTCATTATTTCCGGAGAATTAATTCTTTCAAGAAAATCTCTTTCAAATTCGTTCAGCCACGGCGGATCGTACCCCGCTTATTCCCCTTTAAGCACCGGCCGTAACCGCGAATGATATCTGCTCACCGCAACAAAAGGTTTTCCTTCATCCCGCAATTTTATTTTTTCTTCTTCCGGCAGATTTTTCCAATCCACACAACGCGCCGAACAGCAACCTTCCATCTTCGAGCCGCATTTTTCGCATTGAATAAAAAGCAGATTGCATTCCAGGTTCGCGCAATTCACATGCTCATCACATTTCTCCCCGCATTGGTGGCACATTGCAATAATATCTTCTGTTATACGCTCACCAAGCCGTTCATCAAACACAAAATTTTTTCCCAGGAATTTCGATGCAATTCCTTTTTGTTTTATTTCCTTCGCGTATTCAATAATGCCGCCATACAATTGATTCACATCTTTAAAACCATGATGCTTTAAAAATGCACTTGCTTTTTCACAACGTATTCCACCAGTGCAATACATCAGAATTTTTTTGTGCTCATTGCCTTTCAGTTGTTCAGCCACCATCGGCAATTCTTCCTTGAACGTATCCGCTTGCGGCAAAATCGCATTTTCAAAATGCCCCACTTCACTCTCGTAATGGTTGCGCATGTCTACCACAATTGTTTCCGGCTCTTCCATCGCCTTATTAAATTCAGCAGCGTTCATGTGATTGCCCACATTCGTTACGTCAAACGCATCATCCGCCAATCCATCTGCAACAATTCTTTTTTTCTCTTTAATCGTCAGCCATGCGAAAGATTTTCCGCTTGCGCCCTCTTCTTCGGTGTTATCTTCCACTGCTATTTTAAAAGGCACATCTTTAAATTCTGGATGCTGAAAAAGACTTCCTTTGAACTGCTCAAAAAAATGTTCGGGCACACTCAGCTGTGCATTAATGCCTTCACGAGCGAGATAAATACGGCCGAAAACCGAAAATTCATTCCATTCCCTCCACAACTTATTACGCATTTGTTCCACATCATCCAATATCACATAGCGGTAAAAAGAAAGCGTTACGCGGCGGAAAGATTCTTCCATCAAACGCTTGCGCATTTCATCACGATTTACCCTGTTATAGAGAATAGACATAGGACCGCAAAGATAATTAGTCTATCGCATGAAATACCGAATGGTATTGAGACGCCCTTTTTGCCTGTCCCTTTTTTCTATACCTGCCACCTTTTTTTGACTGCTCCTTTTTCATGACCTTTTCCTACTTTAGCACCTTTCTACTAAAGAGCGTATCAATGGATAAAATATTGGTTATCGGATCATCCGGGCAGATCGGGACGGAACTCGTGATGGAATTGCGGGCTAAATACGGGAATGATAATGTGGTTGCATCCGACCTGAAAAATGCGGCAGCGGAAGTAATGGAAAGCGGCCCCTTTGAAAAGCTGGATGCGCTGGATAAAGAGAAATTATACGAACTCGTTCAAAAGCATAAGATCACACAAGTTTATTTGCTTGCGGCCATGCTTTCTGCCACAGCCGAGCAAAAACCTGCATTCGCCTGGAAGCTGAATATGGACAGTCTCTTTAATGTGCTCGAACTGGCACGCGAAGGGCATATCAAAAAAATATACTGGCCAAGTTCCATCGCCGTTTTTGGCCCCACCACACCGCGCGAAAATACGCCACAATATACTGTAATTGAACCAAGTACAGTTTACGGAATCAGCAAACAAACCGGCGAACGCTGGTGCGAATGGTATTTTAATAAATATGGTGTCGACACACGCAGCCTGCGTTATCCAGGGCTTATCGGCTGGAAATCAGCGCCTGGTGGCGGAACCACGGATTACGCCGTACACATTTTTCATGAAGCCTTGAAAAACAAGTCGTATGAATGTTTTCTATCGGAAAACACGGTACTTCCGATGATGTATATGCAGGATGCAATTCGGGCAACAATTGAGATTATGGATGCTCCGGCCGAAAAGATCAGAATCCGCGGAGCCTATAACCTGGCCGGATTCAGCTTTTCACCGAATGATATTGCAGAAGAGATCCGTAAAAGCATCCCCGAATTCAAAATAACTTATAAACCGGATTTTCGCCAGCAGATAGCTGATTCCTGGCCTGCCAGCATTGACGATTCAGAGGCAAAAAAAGACTGGGGCTGGAAACCGGAGTTTGACTTATCAACAATGAGCGCCGATATGCTCGTTCAGCTTCAAAAAAACACTGTTAAAATCTGAAACCCTGAACTTCGGTCAACGTACAAGACCCTAGAATAACCACCACATTCTTCCTTTAATTATTTTCGTCGAATTATTTATAGAATTAATCGAACCGGCGCACCAAATTCGCTTGGTTTGTGGTAAACTTGGAAAAAATTAATAAAGTTGAAACGGGTATTGTATCCCGCAAACAGCCGACAGATGAAAAAATTTACGCTCTTACTGCTGTTAATCGTCTCCTTTACCGGTTCTGCCTATGCGTTGGCCGGCGATAGTGTTAACATTGTTGATGCTTCAGGTAAAAGACAAGGTCCCTGGACGCTTTACGGCAGAGATAAAAAAGATCCTAATTATCCTCCCGATTCTAAATGGCAGGAAGGACGTTATAAGGACAGCCAAAAAACCGGTGTCTGGATCGAATATTTTCCTGTCGGAAGTAAAAAAAGCGAGCTTACTTACGTTAACAACCGCCCTAACGGCCACGCCATTATGTATAATGATAATGGCAAAAAAGCGGAAGAAGGAACCTGGGTCGGTTCACGCTGGGTAGGCGATTACAAGCTTTTTTATGATGACGGAACGCCGCGCCAGTCTTTCAACTACAGCCAGCTCGGACAGCGCGATGGTACACAGAACTATTACCACCCGAATGGAAAAGTGGCTATTACCGTTGATATGAAAGGCGGAAAAGAGCAGGGATGGAAAAAAGAATACGACGATAACGGAAACCTTGTACGTGAAACCTATTTCGCTGACGGAACTATTGATCCGTCCAAAACAAAGGTTTACGATACCACCAAACCTGATAAAGCACCCGAAGAAACCGGTCCGAAACAAGAATCAAAAGTAGTATCTGATCCTAATTTCAAGCCTAATAAAGGAACATTCAACGGCGAAGGCGATTGGATCCTTTATAAGAATGGACAAATTACGATGAAAGGAACATTCCACTCAAAAAAACTCGTTGATGGTGAAGAACGCATCTATGATAACAACGGATTGCTACGCCAGATTAAGCTTTATAAAGAAGGGAAATATGTTGGTGACGGTCCCCTGCCGGCTGACGCAAATAAATAATTTTTCGGGACAAATCCGACACAAAAGCCTCCTTATAGGGGGCTTTTGTGCTTTCGTCTGCTTAAAAACCATGCTCGTCCAAATTTTCTTGTCCCGAACGCTTAATTCGTAACTTTATTATAACCGATTCGTTAAATACAAAGCGCACTAACCCTGCTCCACGAATGAAAAAAGCTACTCTCTTTATACTTTTTTTCCTATGCTCGGTCGTGACCGCTTTCAGCCAGGAATCAACGACGGAGAACTATACAGATCCAGCCGGAAAGCGCCAGGGACATTGGACGATTTTCGGGCGGATGCAGTCAGACAAATCATACGCAGCTGAAGCTAAAGTTGAAGAAGGTATTTACAAAGACAGTCAGAAAACCGGTATTTGGAATGCATACTATCCAAACGGAAAAAATAAAAGCGAATTTAC
This sequence comes from Bacteroidia bacterium, assembly GCA_039918435.1. Taxonomy (GTDB): domain Bacteria; phylum Bacteroidota; class Bacteroidia; order Palsa-965; family Palsa-965. The sequence goes on from JBDSHN010000117.1 coordinate 38,551, forward strand.
TTTTGTCAATAACCGTCCGAACGGGCATGCCATCAAATACAATGAAAATGGCACCAAATCAGAAGAAGGTACTTGGGTTGGTGTTCGTTGGGTAGGAGAATTTCATTTGTATTATGAAGACGGAACTGAGCGCCAGTCGTTCAATTACAATTCAGTTGGCCAGCGCGATGGAAAACAGGTTTACAAAAATCCAAACGGCACATTGGCAATTGAAGTAAGTATTAAAGCGGGCAAAGAAGAGGGCTGGAAAAAAGAATACGATGAAAATGGCAATTTACTTCGCGAAACTTACTTTAATGGCGGCGTAATTGATCCGGCAAAAACAAAAGAATATCCACCGGCAGCAGGTGCATCCAAAGTTGTGAAAGATGACGTAATTGTAGGTGAAGGAAGCAAGCCACCGGTAGTAGATATAAAAGAGAAACCACCGACCGGCGAATTCACCGGGGAAGGTTCGCATACGCTTTATCGTAACGGGCAGATCACACAAAAAGGCACATTCCATCTTAAAAAGCTTGTAGACGGCGAGTGCAGGATCTATGACAATAACGGAATGCTGATCCAGATCAAACTATACAAAGGCGGAAAATACGTGGGCGATGCTCCGATTCCGGCAGATGCAAATAAATAGCATTGTAGCTTTTTATCCTGAATGAACGTCTCATCATTATTGATGGGACGTTTTTTTTGTGCGTTTGCTGTGGGTAATTTGGCTAAAGCCAATTTCCTTTCCCAAATAATATCCCGACGCTGAAGCATCGGGCTATTATTTCGTAAACACAGATACTTCCTCCATTTTAAGAGTTTGGATTTTAAGTGCTTTGATTCAGGAAGTGTAGCCTGGCTTTTTTTTATTATTTCACAGCATCAATCTTATTCAGCAGCCATTGCAGATCGGCCACATTCCTGTTCTCTTCCACCTTCTTCCTGATTGCAACAATTTTCCTTTTCAATCCATCCGCCCGCATCAGCTGTGAAGAATACCGGATTAAATTCAAATAAATTGTTCGCTGGTAATCCGAAACTAATTTATTCCGGTTAAGGAAGGTGCGGAAAGCGGTGGCGTGATACAAAAATGATTCTGTCTCTTCCAGTTCAAAATACGTTTTCAGAAGAATAGATTTTGAATCGAGCTGGTAATAGACATCAGAAAATTCTACCTGCTGCAATAATTTTAAAGAACGCGAATATTCGCCGGTGGTGAAATAAACATTTGCAAGATTATAGCTGTATGCATTTTCCCTTTCGGCGGGAAGCAGGAATCGTTTATGTTCTTCCACAAAAGATTTTGACCATTTAAACTCCTTTTGACGCAGGCTGATGGTGACAATATTTTTATAATCCCAATGAGAAAGATAGCCTTCCGACATCAGCACTTTATTTTCAATCGTGATCTTATAAATTTCGAAAAGCGTTTTCTGCCAGTCTATATTTCCGAGGTTGATCTTTTTGATGCAATAATTCAGCACATACTGATACATTTCGCGCAATTCTTTCAGTGTGAATTTTGTTTCGTGTTCTTTTAATAAGATCCGCAGCTGATGAAAATGTTCTTCATGCTCACTTTCAAGGAGCGTCATGAGAATGCGGAAATACACCAGGATAACGGGAGTATCGGAGTAGCTTTTATTTCGCAGATGAGAAAGTATTTCGTCGAGAAGAAAAACTTTGTAATCGACCGACAAAACATTCTTCACATTAAATATCTCACAACACAATTGTAATTTTCTTGCCAGGTAAAAACGATCGAGGTATTCTACCACTTCACCAATATTACTTTTCTCATCGCGTTTCATTCCCGCAGTTGCTTTCGCGAGATGAATCAATTCGGATTCATAACAATGCTGGTAGTGTGAAATGTCAAGAATTTCCGCTGCGGATTTTTGCGCTTCGAATACAAGCCGGTGACGGTTATACGCTTTCACTGCTTTTCTCGCTGCCAGTTCACGCGACAAAACCTGCTGGTAAAGCGCTTCGTCTTTTTCGAAGCCGCGCAGCGCAATAAATTTTTCCAACCGCATCGCAAGGTCGCTCGAAAGATACCGGTACTGCTGATCATTGAATTTCTTTCCCGGAAAACAAATCCTGAAAACATGCTTTTTATCTGGCGCAGTCTCTTCCGCACGTAGAAGCGGACATATCACATCAAAAAGCTGCGTTAATTTTTTATCGGTCTGGCCCGTGCCCTTTTTCAGACGGTCGCGAAACAAGGGAATTTCCGCAGGTTCCAACGCTCTGATCAATCCTGTGATTTTATCCTGCCCTGCCATGAGGTTCAACTTTATATATCCGACAAATATATAACTTATCTTTCCCTGAAATTATTCTTATTTACTAACAGATTGCATTTCCATTCTAATTATTATAATCAACATCTATCCGACAAATAGATTTTTTTGTATTTTTTCAGACGCAATTCCCGGTTTATGTTTGTACCGTGATAAAGTATCCACACACAAGCAACCTAAAGCGCACCCAAATGAAAGCGTTCACCTCCACCCTCTGCCTGACCCTCATCGCGTTGATGACTGGCATTTCTTCTCTTCATGCTCAATGGAATACATTGACCCACGATGCTGTCGTTAACCGTGGTATCAATGATCTCTTCTTTATAGGAAGCACAGGCTGGGCCGTTGGCTCACGTGCTGATAATGTTCCATGGGGCTCGCGTGGATTTATTTATAAAACAACTGATGGCGGATTAACATGGAACACGACTTCTCTTCCATTAGTGATCGGAACTGATTCTGTGATGACATTAAAAAGCGTCCAGTTCTTGTCTCTTAATAATGGTTTTGCAGTTGCCACCTGCTATTCTACAAATGGTGCATCGGGTATTTATTACGGTGCTGTTTTGAAAACTGTGGATGGCGGTGCTACGTGGACAACAAATTTCTCTGCAAAAAGCCAGGTCACATATTCAAACGGGCATACAACAAATTTTGATCATATTTATTTCTCCGACCAGTACAGCGCAATTATATCGGGATCAAAAACACTTGGAGTAAATACCTACGACGGTATCGCTTATTCAACAAATAACGGGGGAAATAACTGGACGCTCAGCACGGTCTGGACAGGTTCGGCTACACTTGCGCATGCTTCTTTTTTTGAATCGAATGGTGTTGGTTCTATAGTTGGCGGAAAAAACATGAGCCTGATGGGACCTTACAATGGCCGCATTGCAAAATCAACTAATTATGGAAACTCCTGGAACACTACGTTTATTGATAATGGATATGGTTATGTAGCTATTGATTTTCCAACACCGCAAATTGGTTATGCAATCGGTGATTCCATGTATTACACCATTCCGGGATCTTCGAATGGCAAAGTGGTCAAAACAATTGATGGTGGAAATTCATGGACGGTGAGTACGATCTTCCAGAATTTTATGCCGCTCTGCGTTCACTTTACAGATGCAATGACCGGTTATGTCGGCGGACAAACAGCTGCAGGCGTTTCCGGGTTGAAAAAAACCATGGATGGTGGTATAACATGGGCAGACGAAATGTATCCTGATATTGCAGGTGCAAGCTTGTTCACTTCGGTTTCTTTCAGCACACCTGTTACAGGTTATGCAGCGAACAGCTATACAAACAGCAATTCCATTTATGGAAGCTTCACGCAGGCATGTGGCGTTTTTGCCGGCCCCGACACAACTTTCTGCCAGCAGCACGGACAATTATTCGCCACACCTGCAACACCGGGAAACTACACATTCTCCTGGTCGCCTTCCACCGGGCTTGATAATCCGAATACGCAGAATCCGAATGTGGTCAGCGGTGTAAGCAACCAGCAATATATTGTGACGATGACTGACGTTGCACAAAGCTGCACTGCAACGGATACCGTGATTATAAGTGCATATTATATTTATGCCGACACAACATATTCATGCTTTCCTGATTCTGCACTTGTGGATTTTGGTCCGGGAGCTACAAATTATTTCTGGCAGTTTTTTACTGATACAAATAATGTAACCACAACCATCAATGCAAATACTCAAACCTATTGGGCGACAGCACCAGGAAAGTATTCAGGTTACGCGATGTTCACAGGTTGTGGTGCATTAACAAGCGTATTCACTGTTGTTGATTCATGTGTTGCCGCTTTTGTCTGCGGCGTTGATGCCGGCCCTGATACACTATTTTGTCAGCAGCATGGACAGCTTTCTGCAACGCCTGCTTCACCCGGCAACTACACATTCTCCTGGTCACCTGCAAATGGTCTTGATAATCCGAATGTGCAGAATCCGAACGTGATCAGCGGTGTAAGCAACCAGCAATATATTGTGACGATGACGGATGCTGCCATGAATTGTACTGCGACGGATTCCGTAATTGTAACCGCTTATTATTCCCAGTTTGATACGATTTACAGTTGCAATGGCCAGCCCGTTACGATCGATCTCGGACCTGGTGCAACCAACTATTCGGTACAGTTTACTGACACCGCAGGAAACTTTCAGTTCCAACAATCCCAAAATCAGTATTATGTTGCAACACAACCGGCGCAATATATATTCATTGCTTTCTTTACGAATTGCGGTGCGCTGACAAGTTCCATTACGGTGATTGATTCCTGCAATGTATCGGTTGCAAATGTATGGCCGGGCGATTGCAATTATGATCTTATCGCGGATATGACTGATGTGTTGCACATTGGTTTAGCTTATGGTGCAACTGATGCAACACGTCCGGCAGCAACAAATGGATGGTATGCACAACCGATGGCAGATTGGGCACAGAATTATTCGAATTGCAATTACAAACACGGTGATGCAAACGGCGACGGAGTTATTAATGTGAATGACACACTTCCGATTTCACTGAATTATTCCAATGTACATCCGTTCCGTATGGCACCTGTTGTAGTTCCTGCATCAGCACCTGAAATTTATCTCGTTGCTAATTATGATACGGTTGGTTTGCAGACGCTGGTGACGGTGGATGTAAGACTCGGAACTTCTGCAATGCCAATTGATTCGATCTATGGAATATCTTTCCGTCTTACTGCTGATGCAGGATTAATTGACACGACACTCACCATCATTAATTTCAATTCCACGTGGCTTGGAACAACAGGATCGGACATGTTTGACTTCCGTAAATATTTCAGGGAAAACGGAAGTGTTGATGTTGCAGAATGCAGAAACAATCACATTAACACAAGCGGAAACGGAACCATCGGAACATTCCTTATCGTTACTACTGATAACCTTTCCGGTATTGCGATTTGTCATATTGATGTTACAGATGTAACTGCAGTCACCGCATCGCAACAGTACCTGCAGCTTGCAACAGTAAATGATTCGGTTGTAATTGATCCTTCCATGCCTGCAGGAATTCCTCCGACTGAACTTGCGCCGTCATTCAATGTTTATCCGAATCCGGCAAATGCTTCTGTAACGCTTCAAACCAATAGCACAGCATCACAAATTGAAGTGACAGATATGCTTGGAAGAGTTATTTCAACGACCATTCCGGTTTCTCCAGTCACAACGATTAATACAGCAGGTTTTGCCCAAGGTGTTTACCTGCTTCGTGTTCATACTGGAAATACAGTGACTACGCAGAAGCTTTCTATAACCCACTAAGGTCTTGATGCGTCTCTCTTCTGAACTAATTCATTCAACGGAAAAATTTCTTAGACGCGCCTACTCCTCCTGACAATTCAATACAAGAAGATTGTCATGCCGGGCAAACGGGGGTAACCAATGGAGGCTGTTTCGGGAGAACAGCCTCCATTTTATTGTAGTCAGACGCAATCCAAAAGCCGAATACGGCAGATGCCCTATAGTCTCCTCTTTATGGTTCATGTAGTTTTAGTTTATCATTCAAAGTATTCTAAAACAAAAGACATGAAAACAAAAATTACGATCATTACAATTTTCTTAAGCCTGATCACTCTATTTTCTTTCGGTCAGTGGCAGCAAGTCGGCTATATGGTTGTCAACAGCAACGACACGGTGAATGGTGCAAACATGATCCGCGGAATTGGCGCTGATGTTTATGGCTGTACCTCAAAAGGAATTTTTCAAAGCAGCGATAATGGAATGTCGTGGACAAACATTAGCTACAACACTCCTGTCATTCAGAATGAAATTATCAATTGTATTTTTTCATCGCTTAACGGCGATATGTTTGCAGGCTCAACGCGCAGGTTATATAAAAGTTTTGACAACGGCGTTACATGGATTTGGCTGAATACGCTTCCTGACAGCCTTGACTTCACTGATGTAAATGAAATGAATGGCAATATAATTGCGTCATACAAAATCGGATTCTCAACAGGTGGTGCATATTATTCCGGGGATGCAGGTTTAACCTGGACAGCTTCAACAGGATTGACGAATACCCCTAAGTGGCGGTTACTCGCTGACGGGAACCGGGTTTTCCTGGGAAGCAGCGGTGGCGTTTATGAAAGCATTGACAATGGCCAATCATGGAATATTGCAGGCACAGGATTTTCAGGCGGCGGATTCCGTGACGTTGTAAAATCCGGGAATGCATTTTTTTCAGGTGACATCAGCGGCGGCGGATTGTATGCAACGTATAATAATGCAGTCAGTTGGTCAAATGCAGATACAATTGCTTTTGATCCGTTTTGCCAGGTTTTTTCCGTTACTGAGGCAAGTAATATGATTCTTACCGCAATCGATGGCGTTTGCAATCCGAGCGGTACCTCCCCGATTAAAATGTCATCGGATACAGGCCACTCCTGGGTGCCTTTTATGAATAATCTTCCTCAAAATTTTTATGGTATTGTTGGAAAAAACACAGCTGAAACATCATTTTTTACCAAGCAGGGAAATGGCAAGAAAGTATACCGCTATGATTTAGTAACCGGAATTACAGCAAGTGAATTTCAACAACCAATTGTTTCTGTATTCCCGAATCCGTTTACAACAAAAGCAACTATTTCTGTTTCGGGAGAAATAAAAAATTATTCTTTTGTTGTTTATGATGTGTTGGGCAATATAATCTCAAATTCATCAATCATAAGCCCCGAAACAGAAATTGAAAAAGATAATCTTTCGCCTGGAATATACATCTATGAGCTCAGGGATGGGAGCCAGGTATACGCAACCGGAAAACTCATTGTGCAATAAAAGCAGTCTCGAATAGTGCCAAAAATCGTCAGTATTGGCAAATAATCGTACAATTTCGGCCGGGTATCGAATTTTGAAACTTGCTTCATCTTTATGCTTTTAATTTGTAGCAGTAAATAACAAGACAAGTCGTTTTTACTACCGTTCATTAACTGCATATCTACTATGGCACGTTAAGAATGAGAAAACGATTCACAATAAAGAGACTGTTCCTGGGGAGAGACAGTCTCTTTTTTTATACCTGTTTCTGCCTGATCCTAACAATCGGTCTGCAATACTTCACATTGCGTCGAATAAAATAATCGCACGATATTACTTCTTGTTTCTTTGTAACCGTAAACTATTTACAACCGTTTTACAACCGCAGTTTAGAAACCTCTTTAAATAGGGAACATCTACAATGTAATTTAAACAGCGAATTCAACGGACAAAAATAAAAGAGACTATTCTGGGGAGAAATAGTCTCTTTTGCTTTTTTATATAGTGGAGGGATTTCAATTTCTCTATACCATTTCCAATAAAACGTATAGGCATTACCATTGGTAGGAAAGTTTTCGCAATCAATCGAATAATAATTCAGGAAGGAAAAACTTATGGTTTCTTTGCTTCAGTAAACATATTTATATACCGTTTTACTTATCGCCGTTTAAGAAACCTACGGGTACTCTACAATGTTTTAAGCGGCGAATAAAACGGATTTAAGAAAGAGACTGTTCCTGGGGAGAGACAGTCTCTTTCGCTTTTTTCTACTTTCATTACCTCATTTATCATTCTTGCTCATTGAATATTTTTTTCCGCCGCGGAGGATGACATTGAACATTTTTTGCGTCCCTCGGAATTTCTCATTATACGGAAATGCACAATGCCAAATGTTCAATGAACAATGAACAATGAACAAGGCTAAAAAAGGGAAATTATTAACTGTTCATTTACTTGTTCATTGAGCATTGTTTGTTTGACATTGAACATTTTTTGCGTCAATGAAAGTTCCTCATTATACGGAAACGCACAATGCCAAATGTTCAATGAACAATGAACAAGGCTAAAAAAGGAAAATTATTAACTGTTCATTTACTTGTTCATTGAACATTGTTTGTTTGACATTGAACATTTCTTGCGTCCATCGGAATTTCTCATTATACGGAAACGCACAATGCCAAATGTTCAATGAACAAGGCTAAATAAGGGAAATTATTAACTGTTCATTTCCTTGTTCATTGAGCATTGTTTGTTTGACATTGAACATTTCTTGCGTCCATCGGAATTTCTCATTATACGGAAACGCACAATGCCAAATGTTCAATGAACAATGAACAAGGCTAAAAAAGGGAAATTATTAACTGTTCATTTACTTGTTCATTGAACATTGTTTGTTTGAAATTGAACATTTTTTGCGTCCATGAAAGTTCCTCATTATACGGAAATGCACAATGCCAAATGTTCAATGAACAATGAACAAGGCTAAAAAAGGGAAATTATTAACTGTTCATTTACTTGTTCATTGAGCATTGTAAGCATGATCAGCATACAAGAAAGAAGCCCCGTAAGGCTTTTTTCTCCTTTTTAAAAAATCCCCTTTCCAATTCAACCGTTTCTCCTCCATTCAATCCTTCCATAAAGCAGTCTTCCAATCGCTTGTTAAATCCGGTATATTTACTACGGCATTGTAATTACTCCTTCCGGATTTATTCATCACTAATTTCTCTTCACAAATTCAACAATGAAAAAGCTTTTCTTCCCATTCGTATTCCTTGCAATTCTTTGTTCCTGCTCTTCTGAGCCAAAACCAGTCGATATGAAAAAGACAGAAGACAACAAAGACCTCGCATCGCTTTTCAGCACTTATTATGAAGAACGTCTGCAGCTTTTTCCGCTTGATGCTACTGCAACCGGCGACAATCGCTACAACGACAAGCTATATGCTGATTTCACGGATAGCTATCGCGCAAAGCTGAGAACATTCTGGCAGAAAAATCTCGAAGGCGTTTCCAAATTCAACCGCGATTCGCTCAGCGAGAATGACCGCATCAGCTTTGATATTTTTAAACGCGAAATGGAAATGAATCTCGAAGGACTCAACTTTCATGATAATTATATTCCAAGTCAGCAGTTTTGGGGGTTGCCTTTAACAATGGGCCAGCTTGGAAGCGGTGAAGGAAACCAGCCGTTCAAAACAGTTAAAGATTACGACAACTGGCTTGCACGTGCGAAACAATTTTCTATCTGGTCGGACAGCGCAATTGTTTATTTCAAAAAAGGAATTGATGCAGATTTTGTTTTACCGAAAGTACTTGTAGAAAAAATGTTACCGCAGATGAATGACATTCAATCGGCAGATGCAACAAAAAGTTTGTTCTACGGACCGATCAATAAAATGCCTGCTGAATTTTCTGCTGCGGATAAAGAACGGCTGACAAAAGAATACAAAGTTTTGATCACAGAAAATATCAATCCGGCTTACAAAAAGCTTGGTGCATTTTTAAAAGAGGAGTATTTGCCGAAAGCAAGAACGACAACAGGCATAAATGCGCTTCCTGGTGGAGATGCTTATTACAATTTTCTCATTCGTTACTGGACCACCACAAATAAAACGCCTGATGAAATTTATAATACCGGTTTAGCTGAAGTAAAACGCATTTCGGAAGAGATGGAAAAAACAAAGGCAAGCGTGAATTTCAAAGGTGATCTGAAAGCATTTTTTGAATTCATGAAAACAGATCCGCAATTCATGCCGTATAAAACACCGGAAGAAGTGATGAACGCTTTCCATGCGATACAAACGAAAATTGATCCGAAGCTGAGTACGATGTTCGGCAACGTTCCTAAAACAAAATTTGAAATCCGCCAGACAGAAGCATTCCGCGCAGCAAGTGCGAGCGCAGAATACAATCAAGGCAGCGCAGACGGATCACGCCCGGGAATTTTTTACATCCCGATCGTTGACGCAACAAAATTCAATACGACTGGCGGAATGGAAAGTTTATTCCTGCATGAAGCAATTCCGGGTCATCACTATCAAATGTCGCTGCAGCAGGAAAATGAAAAGCTGCCGATGTTCCGCCGCTTCTTATGGTACGGCGCTTATGGCGAAGGCTGGGCATTGTATTGCGAGAGTCTCGGAAAAGAATTAGGCTGCTACACCGATCCGTATCAATACATGGGTGCGCTCGGCGATGAAATGCATCGTGCAATCCGCTTAGTGGTTGACGTTGCAATGCACACCGGAAAAATGACGCGCGAAGAAGCCATCACGTACATGACGGATCATGAAGCCATGAGCACAGAAGGAGCAACGGCTGAAATTGAACGATACATGGCGATTCCGGCACAGGCGCTTTCGTATAAAATCGGTGCCCTTAAAATCCGTGAGCTGAGAGCGAAGTATGAAAAACAACTTGGCGATAAATTCAAGCTGAGTGATTTTCATGATGAGTTGTTGCGTTATGGTGTGATGCCGTTGGATGTGATGGAGCGGGCGATGGATGAGTGGGCGGGGGGGATTCACTAATTCAAATTTGGAATAATAAGTTGAATTTTTGGAAGTGTGGAATTATATGCAATCGATAGACATTTATTTACAAAATATCGAATATAAAATAATTCCGTAAAATCCTGCCGTTACTTTACATCATCAAACTCAATATATAAGTTCTCACCTATAGCTTTCTTCGCAGCGAGGTATAGATCAGAACTCAAAAGGAGAAGTCCCGTAAGGCTTCTCCTTTTTTTATCGAAAATTCGGATCAGCGAATCTTCTATCGTATAAAAACGTTTTATCTGTCAGCGTTTTCAGAAAAGCAATAATATCTGATTTCTCCTTCGCATTTAATCCTGTGGTTTTCTTTAACGACTGATCAAAATTTGCAGTAAAATATTTTCCGCTTCCATAATGATCCAGCACCTGGTTGAGATTCCGGAATCTGCCATCATGCATATATGGATAAGTCACTTCTACATTTCGTAAAGAAGGAACCTTGAATTTATAATTGTCGTCCGACAAACCTGTAATAGCGCCATAGCCTTTGTCGTTGATCGAAGTATCGGGCAACAGGCCATCATTGCGATAAGAATTATCTGTGAACAATTCTCCGCTGTGACAATTCGCACAACGTTGTCCGAATATTTTCATTCCTGATATTTCATTTTCTGAAAGTGTATCCAGTCCGGCTTTGTATTTATCATAGCGCGAATTAGAAGAGATCATCAAACCTGTAAACTGTGTCAACGATTTCAGCAAGCGTTCCGAATTGATGATGGAATCATTGTAAGCAAGGCGGAATAATTTTACATATTCCGGGTTTCGCTGCAATTTCACCAGTACCTGATCCAGCTTTTCGTCCATCTCCAACTGATTCGTAATGGGATTGAGCGGCTGTACTTCGAGATTATTTACGCCGCCATCCCACATAAACGCATCGCGGAAAATGAGATTTTGTAAAGCAGGAACATTTCGTGTACCTATCAATCCGTTTATTCCGTGACTGAGCGGATGATCGATATGCGCGAATGCAGCAATACGCTGATGACAGCTTGAACAGGAAATGGAGCTGTCCTTCGAAAGAATCGGATCGTAAAATAATTTTCTGCCGAGTGTAAATATTTCCGGGGTGAGCGCATTGTTTTTGAAATTATACAACGGCTTCGGAAATTCCTTAATGACTTTCAGCTCCACATCCTTTTTCGTGATAAGGAAATAATCCTTCTCCGGAGAAAAGCTGTTCAGCAGGAAAACAATTCCTAACGCAGCTAAAAGAATATAGAAATGGTTAGTACGCATTTTCTACTTTCAAAACGGTAAACATGTCAGTATAATTGTCTGCGATCTCCGCTGCATGATGAAAATCTGTAACGGAAGATAGTTTTGAAAAGTCAATTGTCATTGGCGTTTTCAGCAACTCAAGAATATCTGTTTTAATTTGAATACCGCAATACTCTTCACCTACTGATTTCAACGGATTATTTGTAAGATCAAGCATGATCGTGCGGATACAATTTGAAGGAGCTCTATATCCGCCAATATGATATTCGAAAATATGGCCCGGCGATTTAGAAGCCGCAGCTTTTCCTTCGAGCTTCACAAATATATAACCGGTATTCCACATCCAGAACATTGCATTGACAGGATCCAATGCGCCCGATTGTGCGCCGCTGCAATTCATAGCGCTGTCAACACCAAGCGTAAAACTGATGGATGTATATTTTTCTTTTCCTTCCGGCATCATCGGCAGTGTAACCTTCCTGCTTTTCGGATCAGCTTCATTGATGAGAAAATATTGGTTCCAGGTGTACTTCACAGTATCATGCGAATACAATTTCAAATTGCCAACGTAATATTTGAAATTCGTTACTGTGAAATCCTGCCCGAGCTCATTTTGATAATGTGCAGAATCCAACCGCAACATTTCGTCGCCCGCATAATTTGAAAAATTAATTATCGCGTAAGCATAACGCGAAACCGGCCGCATCCCAAAAAAGAATATGGCAATCACCGGGATTGCCATATTGAGGATGTAAAAACGAAATTTTTTCAACTTACTTCTTTGTTACTGCTTGATAATTTTCTTGGTCAACAATGCATTGCCGGAATCTAAAGTTAGAAAATAAATTCCGGCAGGATAATTCCGCATGTCGATGGAATAAGCAATGCTCGGCTGCATGAAATTGATGGTTTGCAAAAGCTGTCCGTTAGCCGAAAATAGTTTTCCTGTGAGATTATTTTTACTGTCTGCATCCATGTAGATGAATGCGTAATCTTCCACCGGGTTAGGTAAAATAGTAAAGCTGATTGTTGCGTTTGCAATTTCAGAAACAGCAGTTGCAGGCACAAATACGGTTGTAGTTTCAGAAATCGTATTGTGTCCGCCATTCGGGCCGGTGTTACCAGCAGGAACAGTTCCGTAATACGTTGGCCCTAACACAAAAGGATAAACAGGATTCAATTGCGCATCGATGGTAACGAAATAACAATAGATTCCAGCAGGATAATCAGGCGTTACACAAAATCTTCCGTTATGCACATCAAGATCTCCGGCTGCAGCGGTGTAAACATAATCTTCAATGTAACATCCGGCAGGATACGTTGCACTTATTGCCGGACCATTTGTGCGTGTTGTATTGGATGATAAAACATAAGCGCTTTTCATTCGTTTGATAGGGCCTGTGCCGTTTGTGTTTGTATATGCATACGCGCCATAGATCGGAAAACCATCGAATGCATACCCGATGATCGGAGAATGATTTATTGAATCGGCATCATCATAAACACAAGTAGGATTTACATGATTATGATATTCTCCATTCGGTGCAGGATGTCCAAGACAATTATCAAAACTTATTGCTTCATAATAATATGCATTCCGATTCCAAACGCCTGCATTGTTATAACTCATTCCATCTTTCGCATTAAAAACAGAAACACCATTCGACCAAACTCCAATGTGACCCAGTGCCGTCACAATCGGCGTTGACATATTCTGCACCGGTGTGCGTGTAATTTTGTAAACGAAATTCTGATTCACCGGCGTATTCGGATTGGAATTCCAGGGGCCAATGCTGTACCCGGGAATACAAGTGCAACTTACATAAACCTGCGTCGCAGAATATTGAACTGTCTGCACATCAGAAGTAATATTGTTGTAGCCTGTTGCACCGGTAGTATTCTGCATCCAGGAAGTAATTTCCGGAGTTTGAGCGTTGGCAGAAAAGAGCAGAAAAAAAAGAGGCAGAAGGCAGGCAATTGTTTTTTTCATACTAAAATGATTACAGGTTAGAACGTAAATGTGCAAATTAAAAATGCGCAAATCATATCCCCTTGATAGAATGAGGTAAAACGACGTTAACCTGAGGTAAATATCTGCATGTTTGGAAATGTGCAAATTTTTAAATGTGTAAATGGTAAATGTGCAAATGGCAAATTCTATGCACGTAGAGTTTGAACTATTCTAAATGTGTAAATGGTAAATGTGCAATTGGCAAATGTGCAAATGGCAAATTCTATGCGCGTGGAGTTTGAACTATTTAAAAGTGTACAAATTTCAAATTCTAAACGCGCAGAGTTAGCCCATTCCTAAATGAAAAATCCCGCCTCAAAGCAGGATTTTTCATTTGCACATTTAAAATTTTACAATTTTACCATTTGCACATTTACTCCTTCTGCTCAAAAATCAGCGATCCAGAGTTAATGCAATATCGCTGATGCGTTGGTGGCGGACCATCATCAAAAACGTGTCCTAAATGTCCGCCGCATTTTTTGCAGGTAACTTCTGTTCGTGCCATTCCATAAGTATTATCCGTGTGATATTCGCAAGTAGCGGAATCAAACGGCATCGTAAAACTTGGCCAGCCGCAACCGGAATCAAATTTTTCGTTCGAACTAAAAAGAACGGTGTTGCAGGCAGCACATCTGTAAATTCCTTTATCATGATTATCCCAGTACTCACCGGTAAAGGCACGTTCTGTTCCTTTTTCACGAAGAATTCTATATTGCTCCGGAGTTAATTCTTTCTCCCACTCCGCATTTGTTTTAACCACTTTCGTCGTATCCATAATTTTATTTGTTGAGTCTGTCGCAACCATTTTATGAGCAGGCATGGTATCCGGCGCTGCGCAACCTGCCAGCATTACCAGTAAAATCGAGGTGTGAATAAACATGTTCATTTGTGTTAGTTTCCTCTATATACGCAGCACACAAATTTACGGATTCCCAATGGCATTTCTGCTTTGTTGTAATATGTTAAAAAAGAAAGGGGCAGAAGGCAATAACCTTACTTTGAAGAAATTTCATTGAAACAAGGAGCAGGCAAAAAAGTTGGCAGGCCTTGAATGAAATAATTCTAAAATTTCTTGTGTAATTTCTTGTCGGCGTTTCCAGAAAACTTCTACTATACCGCCTGCCGCCTTTTTGCCTTATCCTTTCCACACAAGAGAGTATATGTCTTAAAATAACCTGCCTTCTGCCGCTTTTTCTGCCGCCCCTTTCATTTGTAAAACCGGCAGCAATACTAATTACCCCGGCTCAGCAACACTTCATATTTCCCAACGGTGAGAATAGTTCCTTTTGCTTCATGTCCGAGACGCAGCTTTGCACCTGTTGCATTTCCAAGAGCAGAAACCGCGCTGCTGGTAAGATCAAATCCACTCACATCACCATTCTTGCCGGTTGCTACTGCGGCCATGTAAGTATTGTCTTCGTTCGCTTCCGCAGGTGTACGATCCAGCTTGTTTTTCATCCAGCGCATTGCAGCCTGACCTAAAGTAATGCTCGAACGTTGAGTTGCTGCTGGAGTTGATGAACCAAATTCCGTATAGGAATAATAAGCATCAGAAAAAATTACCTGCGGAGTTACATTGGCAGCAAGTGTGTGATTATTATCTGCATTTATAAATGTCGCAGGCCGGCGTTCACCCTTCACCACATCATTAGTCGGTGCAGGAGAAGCAGTATTTTTTACAAAACGCGGCTGCTGTTTTTCCTGAATGTTATTTTCAACTTTTACTTCCGGCGCAATACCATTATTCGCAACCGGATCTTTTACACTATTGATTGGATTTGTAATTGGTTTTGTTTTCGCAGTATCTATACCAGCGAAATCTTTTACAATCCCATCATTGCCCTTGTAATTCCAGAAGAAAATTCCCATCAGCAATGCAATAGCTGCCGCAGCTGCAAAACGCGTATCCATCATCCACCAGAAAGCACCACGACCTTTGCGCTTCAGCGATTCTTTGTCTTCGAAAACAACAGAAGCATCAGCAGTTGATTTTGTCTGCTGGTATAAAACATACGCTTTCTGCTGTTCCGGATTTGCAGCTAAAGAAATCATCACTGCTTTTTCTTCTTCACTATTCAGCAAACCTTCCACCGAAGCAATTGCCATCTCCTCAAAATTTTCCGCGCCTACAAGAACCGATTTCCTGAGCGAATCCTTATGTTCAAATACAATCGTTTCATCCGGAAAAAGAATTGCCTGCTGCAACAATTCCAGCTCCTCAAGCTTCGCAGGAAACTGTAGCAGGAACTTTTCCAACTCCGCCTTTTCATTCGCATTCAGCAAACCTTCTACGTGCGAAACAAAATATTCTTCGTAGTTCGTTTCATTGATTCCAACATTTGCAGCCACCGTTTTTTTTAATTCCCGTTTCCCTTCAAAGCTGATCTGTTTATCAGGTGAAAAAGAAACCTCCTCATAGCTATCAAACACATCACGCAAATCCGGGTTCAGCACCAGGAATGCAAACAGCTCCTCCACTCCTTCTTTCGAAAGATTTCCCTCGTAATAATCAAGGAACCACGCTTCACAATTTCCGCTGTTAATCTTCATTTTATCTTTCTTCATACAACTTGTTATAAAGCAGATCTGCTATACAACTATACTACTCTCTCTATGCTTCCAATGTAATTTTTCAAAAACGTTCGCGCACGAAAAATATATACTTTCACCTGCGCTTCTTTCAATCCGCAAATTTCACCTATCTCATCATAGCTGTATCCTTCATAATCTCTCAACAGCACAACAGACTTTTGAATTTCCGGTAATTTATTCAGCGCTTCATTCAGAATCTCTTTCAGGTCAGAATATTGCCTGTTGTGCGATAATGCAATCATCGGCGCCTCATCCATACTTCCCTGCCGCTTATCTTTTCGCAGGTAATCTATCATCGTTCTGTAACCAGTTGTAAACATGTACGATTTCGCATTCTTCGCTTCCGTTTCCGAAACCTTCACCCACATCTTTTCATACGTATCCTGCACAATATCCCTCGCCTTATCCTTATCCTTTATATTTTTCAGGATAAAACGATAAAGACTATCAGCATACAAATCGACGCAGCTATTAAATTCTTGAACGGTCATTTTTGGTCAGGTGTACACATAAGACGGCCATCACAACGCAGTAGTTACAGCAAAGGTAAATTAATTTGTAATTATTTGATTTTCAGGTATTTTGAAGCTTAAAATTCACCTGCTTCGGGAAGTATTGCTCCGGTTTTCCGCTATACTCCTCGCCCCACCGCATATTTCCACGCAGCTGTGGGGTGCCGCTGCAACCCGGGCTATTCAGAATTTTCTGCTTTCTATTCTTTAATTTTTTCCCTTCTCCATCACCCTTCACTAGCCCGACATTAAATCCTACCATGAGAAGTTTACACACCAGTTATTACCAGATAAACTTGCATCGTTTCCCAAAATGTCCCCAGCCAAACTGGTAGCCCATGGTCATAATGCATTCCGCAGTTCCAAATGTATGCTGCGCATTACCGTGCCCTTTTCCATGTACCAGGCAATTCACATAATCTGCATACGCCAGCTTTCCCGCAAAGGTGATGATCCAGCTGTTCCATAGCTCTAAGCGAAGATCAGTTTCAACACCCACAATCACACCCGAAATTTTCCAGTTGTTATTTAAACGATCGCCGAAAATAGTAACGTCTGTGCGCGGGTAAACAAAACCCGGACCAGCTTTAAATACAACACCGAGATTGTGCTTGCCGTTTTTGCTCTTGAGCAGCTTAATGCGTTTCATCGCGTTGAACATCCAGAAGTTTGCGCCATCGCTGTGCTCAAAGTGAATGTAATTCGGATCCATCAACGTGTCTTTGTCCATGTACTGCCCGAAGATGGTGCCCTTGATGTGTGCAGTCTGGTAGTCGTCTACTACATATTTCGCATGATCGTAATTCAACTCTATTCCCCAGTCCCTGTCATTATTGAAAAAATAACCAATCCGGAAATTAAACTGCGGTATTGTAATATTTATAATATCCGGAATGGCTTCAAAATTCGGGCGGTCATGTGCCGTTACATCGTATATCGTAAAATCATAAACGCCAAACTCATTCTGCTGCGTCGGATCGCCGGTTTTATTTTGAAAATGAATATCGCTTTTGGTATACGCATCCACATTGTAACCCCACAATAAATAAAAGGAGCCTTTTTTACGCGCAAGAGTAGAATCGGGAGCAAATTTTGCAAATACAGTTTGAGCAGTAATGGCAAGCAATGCAATTAAAATAAAACGCTTCATTGCAAATTCAGGTTGGTGAAAACAGTAATTGAAGCTAACCGGGGGTATGAAATCAGCAGGCGCAAAATTACCGTTTATTCCGGTGTTTCTATCACAGTTGGCGACAGCTTTTCGAGGTTTTTGATTTTCCCAAGCTGCTCTGCCAGCATTCCTGCATCACCAGCAATGATCACTTTATAGGAATCGGGAGTGAAATACTTTTTGATGACTTTGTTCAACGCCGCAATGTCAATGGCATCCAGTTCTGCGAGGTATGCTTTGCGTTTTGAATAGTCGCGATAAACCCATGGATTAATTAATGCTGCGAATGAAGATGGTTCTTCCAGGCTCAGTACATCAGCTTTGAGCATGGTTTTAAATTTGTTCAGCTCTTTTTCTGTCGCGCCGTTTTTATTAAAATCCACAAGCACTTGGTCAAATGCATTAAGCGTTTCATACATCACTTCATTGCGGATTTGTGTGCGTGAACGGAATACTTCATCATTCTGCGATTCGCTGAAGGTGCTGTAAATGCCATAGGTAAATCCACGCTTTTCGCGAATCTCATTTCCAAGGTGATCAGAAAATACTGCATTGGCCAGTAAAAATGCGGCTACATCTTTGCTTCCAGCAGCAGGCGCTTTTTTAAACCATTCTATACATGCCTGTGTTGCACCTTCCTTTGCAATGAATGCATACGCTTTTGTTTTTATCGGCGGTACTTCATACGAGCTTCCATTCACCGCATCAAAATCAGATCTCCAGCTGCCGAATTGTGCTTCAATCAGTTTTTTCATCAGTTCATGATCCGGCTTCCCGGTTACAACCAGCTTTGTATTTCCGGGAGTGAAATTAAAGTTGTAAAATTCTTTGATCTGCGCAACCGTAATCTTTTTGTATTGTGCCTCGTAATAATGACGGCCTAACGGATGCTCAGCGCCGTAAGTAAAATATTCGCCATAAACATCTGCAAGCACACTGATATCCATTTTAGATGGTGTGTTCTGTGAGAGCTCGAAATTTTTCTGCTCGTCAATATCCTGCTGCGGAAAAGAAGGATGAAGCAAAACAGAAGAAAGAATTTCCATACCGGTTTCCATGTTCTTATTCAGGAATTGTCCATTAAGAACAGTGAAATTCTTATTGGAAGATGCGCTTATCTCTCCGCCGGTGCGATACAACAAACGATCCAGCTCCACGCGGTTGTATTTATCGCTGCCAAGAACGAGTGAATTTGCAGTAAGCGAAGAAAGCCCCTGCTGACCGGGCGTTTCGCTTTTCTTGCCAACGTTGATGAAGAAAGTAACCGACGTAACAGGCAGCTCGCCATAATCTGCGAAAATTACTTCAAGGCCATTAGCGAGCTTGTAGCGTTCTGCTTCCGGGAACAGGTTGCGCGGCATTGTGCCTGCTGAAATTAAAAGAAGCAATGCCGGCACAAACAAGAGGCGAAGAGAAATAAATTTTTTCATTTTGGAAATATTAAATGCTTTTTCTTTAACAAGGCGAACTGTTTCATCGGCCGCAGTCGTGATGTCAGTTCGCCGGCTTAATATTTATCATGTCAATATGCGCTGTAGAAAAATAAATCGCAGCTACTCGTTTAATATCTTCCTGTGTGATGGCTTTGTAATTATCCACCATCGTTTCCGCACGGTGGTAATCATGAAAATAATATTCTGAATTTCCCAGCTGTCCTGCAATTCCTTCCGATGAATAAGCGCCCATAATTTCATCTGCTTCGAAATTGGACATATAATCATCCATCTTTTCCTGCGGCAAACCATTCGCGATCACACTATCCATTTCTTCCCTGATTGCTTTTTTCACTTTTACATTGCCCGGCTGAGGCGCCATAAATATATCCAACTGCGATCGTGAAGGAAACAAGCTCCACGTTTCATTCGATTGAACAATGGCGAATGCGCTGTGCTCTTTTTTTACCAGCCGCTCATTCAGAATAGAATTTTCGTCCGTAAAAAAAACAGACATCAGCAGATCAAATGCAAAAAAATCTTTGTCGCTGACAGGTGGTTGTGGAAACACATAGCAATAATCCTGCAGAGGAAAATTCAGGTCCATTTCCGTTGTTCTTACGTGCGCTGTCATCAGGTCTGGTGTATCACGCAGTACGAATGCGGGCAATTGTTTTTTCACTGCGCCAAAATATTTTGTGGCCAGTGCAAACATATCTTCATGTTTCACATCACCGACGATTACCACAAATGCATTGTTCGGACTATAATATTTATCATAGAACGCCATGCATTGCGGCGCAGTAAATGCGGTGATCTCATCCAGGTTTCCAATCACATCTACTTCATACGGATGATTCGCCGGATACAAAAATGCATATCGGTCCTGCACCATTTTTTGGTACCAGTTGCTGATACCATTCCTGTATTCTTCACCTACTACTTCTCTTTCTGTATTAAGAATATCCTGCGTTACTTTTAAATTTACCATTCTGTCTGCCTCCAGCATCATCGCCATTTCAATTGCGCCGGTCGGAAGATATTCATGATACACAGTTCTGTCGAAAGTCGTGTATGCATTCCAGTTCGCACCTACACTGTCTAATTTTTCAAGCATCTGCACACCGGAAATATTTTTGGTACCGCGAAACATCATGTGCTCAAACATGTGCGCCATTCCGCGAATGCCCGGACTTTCATCTTTGCTGCCAACGCGATACCATACTTCAAATTCAGCAAATCCATTCCCCGGCTTTTCACAAACGATTACTTTTAATCCATTCGGTAAAGTCTGATCGAAGGTTGGATAAACATAGCCGAAAGAAAAAAGCGGAAGGGATAACAGGAGGTAGGTGGCAATAATTTTGGCCGGGAGAAATTTTGCCTGAAACGAGGGGCAGGAATCCGCCGCGGCGGAAGGAGCAGGCGGCAGGAAAAAAATATTTTTCATATTCATGACTTAGAAGTATTTATTATAATCGCACACCGATACGTAATCCGGCGCTGACTTTTGCATTTTGCATATAAGCGAAAGCAAAATCAACCCGTATGAGGCCGAGCTTATCGGCACCAAAATAAAATTCGTAATACGAAGGGACATCATTTGTCACGAGGTAATTGACCCCAACAACTTCTGTCAGCTTCAATCTTCTCAGCAGCGGAATTTTATTCAGGATAAATCCGCCGAAATGATGTTCAGCATGCGCCTCGAAAAACCAATCGTTCGTGCTGTAAGTGTAGTACGGTAGCAATTGATAGCTCTGCTGCGGAAACGTTGACCAAATCGTTTGATTGCCCAGAAAATGGTAATAATCCATAAAAGGCAAATAACCTTTACGCAAAAACTTTCCTCCGGCTATGTAATATGAAAATTTGCCGAAGAGTTTAAGATTCAATTCATCGCGCAGGCTCACTTTTGCAAAATCATAATCTGTTGCGCTTCCGAAAACTCCTTTTGTTCCGCGGCGATACATAATTCCAAGCGTTGGATATTTGGAGCCGAGAATAATTTTCTGGTTCGGGCGTGTATAATATTTCTGCTTGTAACGAATGCTCGCCTGCAACGTAAGCTCAAGTGATTTATGCGAAGTAAATGCATCCGAATAATAATCCTGCGGCGCAAGCGGATTGTTTGAAGTGAAATGTCTTTCCGGGAATGGTCCCCAATAATACAGGGAAGAATTTTTTAATGGATTTCGTTGTGCGTATTCCACATCCGCATTAAACATTACACCATTTACAATTTCGGTATACCAGTCTACATTCGCATAATTCTTCTCGTATATCTTGAGATAATTTCTTTTATCGAGCAATGTGTAAAGTGTATTTATAAAAACCGGTACAGGATCGCGGTTGCTGAACTGATCCGTAGCAGAACCACCGGCAACGGTAATTCTTGAGAAGCGAACCGGTTTATAGAAATAACTCATTTCAAGATCGGAATAGAAACGGGCGTTTGCAAATCCATAAGAGAATGCCGGATTTACATTCAGCCATTTCCGGTTTTCCCATCGTTTGGTAATGTCAAAATCAATTCCTGTTCGCACACCCTGCACCGTATTATAACTGAATGCAGCAACCACGGGCGAAAATCCCACGCTGAATTTATTATAACGGCGTTCATAAAAATAGCCGCTGAATAAAAGCTCCATAATCTTCGGTTTATTGCCGGCCTGGTCGAGTGAATCGAGATAATCCTTAGAGTTGTGAAGGCGCATGATGCTGTCGCGCTTATGATAATCCCATGCTTCTTCTCCTGTTAGCGGGATTGGACGTGCATCTCCCCAATAAACTGAATCTTTCAGGTTGGCATCATCATTCACATGCATTTCTTCATTATCAAAAAACTTCTTTGGGAAATCAGGTGTAAGAATATAATTGCGGTTTACACCCACGTAAAATCCATTGCCTTTCAATCCCATAAATCCAAAATCGAATGTGAATTTATTCATGAATACCATCCACACATCTTTTTCAACCGGCACAAATGTCTGGTTGATCAGCAACGTATCCACGAAATCGATCTGCGCGTCTTTTGTCAGGTAGAGTTCTGTAGAATGAATGCGCCACGAATTCTGCATAATGTAAATATATCCGCGAAAGCAAGGGTCGGATTTACGCCGGGGAATCACTTCGATCTTATTGATCATTGAATCATTTTCAAGTATCGTTCCTACCATGCGATACCGGTAAAACAACATGGCATCATTCGCAATCGGTGAAACAAATCCGCGTTCGCTCAAATCTTCAATCTCAATAACATTTTCATAAAAATTAAACATCATATCCGAAGCGCGGTTGTAGGAAAATGCCTGGTTATCGCCGCTCACCTTAGATGAAACCATTTCCTCCTTGATCTTATCTGTTTGTTTGAAATTAAATTTTGAAACCGATTCCGATAAGTAAACAATACCCGATACAGTATCAATTTCACCATCCGGATCCACTTCAATACCCATTATCTTTTCAGGATGTTCGGTGATGCGCTGCAAACCTTTTATGTACACATCGCAGGAATAGGATTCCACCTGGTTCAAATAAAATTTTCGTTTTTTTATTGCGTTGCGGATGATGGGGTAAGCCGGATCTTCACCGTCGTTGATCACGGCTTCCGTTAATTGAATTGTAGTAGGATTTAATACAATATCAAGCGTTTTATTTCCCGCAGAAAGATCAACCTGCAGAATTTTCTGCGCGTATCCCATGGCCTGGAAAATGAGCGTGTAATTTGCGGCGGGAAGATCGAGCGTATAATCGCCCTGGTCATTGGTCGTAGTTCCCTGTGAAGTTCCTTTAACGTAAATGGCCGCATACGAAAGCGCTGATCCGTCGGAACCTGTCATTCGTCCGCTGAGAATAGCTGCATGCATTTCCAGCGAAGAAAATGCAAACGCAAAAAGCAGAATGACAAACCGGGGAGACATCACAGTGTATTTGTAAGTTGTTTGCTTCCCGAAACGGGGAAATACAACACAAACAAATATACTAAATGAAAACGGCCGTATTATATGGTCGGCCACACCATTTAATTAAATGCAAAAGTGAATTTACTGGGCAATGATGGGCTTTTGTTGGAAACTATAATTGCCGTTTACCACACGCAGGAAATAAACTCCGTTGGTAATAGCTGCAGAATACTTTTGCCGATCATTATTCCAAATGATTTAGCTGATTTAAGCAACCGCTTTTAAACAATATTGCCCCAGTTTTTCAATTCCTCTTCCGACCACAATTCAGGGAAGAAAATTCTCCGCTGGTAAGAAGGGTGCAAATATTTCTGCCATTCACTTCCGCCGGTTGCCGTTTTTACTTCGCCTTTGAAATTCAAATAGTATTCTGCGGTTTTCAAATGTGCAAGCGGCCAAACAACATTGTAAGTATGATCAAAATCTTTCAGCGCTTTTTTCAACTCATCCTGAGCTGGATTTTTTTCTTCAATCGCTTTAAAACACTGAAGCAGATTTTTATCCTTCATCCGCAACGCAAGACCTTTTAATTCATCTTCATATTTCTCTTCGAAATTGCGCAACGTCTGTGTTTTTTTTCCAGTCTTACGATCGAGGCCTGCATCTTTCCAATACAGTTGCTCGAATAATTCATCAATATCTGCATCCGTTTTCATTTTTCCTTTCACACGCGCATTCACGAGGTGAGGAAGATCGGTGCAGAGAATTTCTACCACGCGGAATTGGTTCGATTGCAAACCGCTTGCCGGCGCTAATGTCAAACGGAATTCATTGTATTGCTCGTAATCCATTCCTTCACGCATCACGCTGAATGATTGCGTCAATACTCCGGCATAACGATTCACACGTTCCATTTTTATTTTGAAAAACGCTGCATCTGCTTTATCATCATCCGTCACCTGCTTCAACTCATGCACAATCAGTTTGAGAAGCAATTCTGTGATCTGGTGATACATGATAAAAATTGTCTCATCAGGAAATTCAGTGCGCGGACGCTGAAGCGAAAGCAATGTATCCACTTCAATATAATCCCAATAAGAAACAGGTTTAATGTGGCTAAAACCTTTCAAAAATGCACCCGCATCTTGTCCCTGCGCACTGTATTTTTCATTGATCTTTTGAAGCGTTTCGAGAATTTCCGGCTTTATATCTGTCATAGAAAATAGGCGATTTTTAAAAATTATCACTCGCCACGACCTGGACGAAATGGGCATCCAAAATTACGAAATACGAAGCACAAATTACTTTAAACAAAGCAGCCTGCCACAAAACGCAGCAGGCTGTAATATGATCATTATCATTTTTTATTTCGCAATATTCAGCGTTGTATTCAATCCGCTTGTTTTGATCAGATCCATTTTGATAGAACCGATGAGAATTTCCCCCTGTGCGCGCACCGGAACATGGTTCGCATCATCGCTTATCCAAAGTGTGAGATCTTCTTCCTTTTTAAAAACGCGGCCTTTCTGAACTACGGGACAAAACTTAAGACAGTTAATTTTTCCTACGTCAGAGCTCACGACTTCTTTACCAAGGAATTTTATTTTAAGATCCCATACTTCATCATCCACGAATGTCTGCACTTCATACGTATCCCCTTTTTTCGCTTTGCTGAAATCAATCGTGCGTGCATAGTAGAAAGCAGAAAGCATATCCTGGATATATTTCGGAACTGTCAACGATTTACCATTGGAGTTTACTTTTCCCTGGGTATGATCGTAGGTCTGATTCTGATTGATCTTATAACCACCTTCTTCAACGCGCCGGATGAACAACCATGGCATCAAAGCCTCTTCGTCCATATATGATTCGTATCTATCGCGTACTTTAAATACCCAATCAAACGCACCTTTTGAAGTTCCGGTTCCGACAACGTGCAAGGTTGGACGACCGGCAATGAGTTTATTTCCTTCATCCACAGACATAGTGGCAACACCGGCATTCACAGCGCCGTAGTGAATGCGGTAGGTCAATTCTTCCCCTCGTTTAAAGGCGGTATTGGTTACCTTCCTGTAAGCAGGAGCTTCACCTGTTTGCGTGAATCCGGTGATCGGGATCAGGGCAGAAAAGGCGAGAAAAAAGAGAATGCGTTTCATGAGTTGTAGAGCGTTTAAGCTAATCATTCAAAGCATGTGCCAAATTGAATCCGGCAACACTGATCGAATCGGCTAAAATTAGTTAAAAGCGTGGTCTGTACAATACAACTTTACAGGTGGTTGTTCCAGATGTACCGGCGGATAAGTTCTGAAATCCCTATTTGAATCTTGCTTTTCCCAGCCAGCTTCCTGCTCTTGCCGGACCAGGTTTTTGTGGCATAAATTGCGGTTTGTCCGTGTCAATATACTTTGCGCCGGTTCCTTGTTTTGGGTTTTGTTTCAGACGAAGAAGACTGTCTGAAATGCGTGTGCTGTCGGCAAGATAAATTGAATCCATACGCCTGGCGTAGTCCTTCATCATTTCAGGTGTTGCACCAAAATTACTTTCACTTTTCATTTTCAGCGAAGAAATTTTTCCGCTATGAGAAAGCAATGCAATTCGTTTGGTCTGCGCATTAGCAGTAATAACAAGAAATAAAGCGAAAAATAAAACAAGGGTAGTTTTCATGTGTAGAACAAATTTGAACTACTAAGTTACTGTTTTTTGAGAATCAAAATAAATTCAGTTATCGTTTAGAAAGGCATAAGCAGATTATCAAAACTTCATTTAGCTTTACGAAATGCAGCAGGAACGCTCCGCAAATTCTTGGACTTTTGTTTCGAAGTTTTTCTTCCGGATGAGTTTTGTTTTTGTGCTCTTGTTTATTCTTTCGTTTTCGTTTGAACATGAATTTATTCCTGACGCAGGAAGCTATTTTACATCATTTTTCGAACAACTTGCTGCGTGGACGGGAAAAATTTTTTTCAATTTACCTTCTGATGTAATGTATGCAATTGAGTCTGACACGACAGGCTTTTATTTGAATGCATTAAATCTGCTTGTTATTTCTTTTCTGCTGTCAATAGTGTGGAGCCTTGCGGATAAAAAACGCACAAACTATGAGCAGCTTGCTTATTGGTTTTTTGCGTTCATTCGTTTTTATCTCGCGATGCAATTGTTCAGCTATGGCTTTAATAAAATTTTCAAGTGGCAATTTTATGCGCCTGAGCCAAATACACTTTATACCGCGATCGGAAATGTGCCCAACGATTTTCTGTATTGGAGCAGCATGGGAACATCAAGACTGTATGTAATCTTTTCCGGCATGGCGGAAATTGTCGGTGCTGCCTTGCTGCTTTTCCGTCGCACGTACATCGCAGGCGCAATTGTATCCTTACTGGTAATGATCAATGTGCTGATGATCAATTTTGGATTCAATATTTCTGTAAAGCTATATTCGCTTTTCCTCGTGATGCTTTGCATGCTATTGGTGATTCGGCAGGGGAAAAAACTGGCTGCGTTTTTTTTCTCCGGCAAAACTGCTTCGCTTGAATACCAATATCCTGAATTTTCAAAACGAGCTTCCCGGATCTTCCTTCTCTTAAAAATAATGATCATCGCAATAATCATTCTTGATCCGCTTTCTCTTTACATCCGCACCGGAAATTACAACGATGATCATGATCCGCGTCCGCCGTTGCATGGTGCGTATGAAGTGAAGCTATTTGTGAAAAATTCCGACACACTTTTACCGCTGACAACAGACACTTATCGCTGGCGTAGAATGTTTGTCCATCGCCGCGGATATTTAATCACACAGCAGATGAATGACGAAATGATCAGCTATCAATCAGCAGTAGATACGACGCGCAGGAAGCTGATGATTGATAATGAGAACACGCATTGTTTCCTCGATTATTCTCAAACAAACGACAGCACGCTAAACATCAACGGAATTTTCTTCGGCGACACGCTGCATCTTGAACTGAAAAAGATCGACCTGAAAAAACTTCCTTTGCTACAGGATGATTTTAAGTGGACGATTGATCAGTAAGTGAAAATTCATTGCCCGCATATTGCATCAAGCAAAAATCCGTGCCATCTCCGCGGAATCTGCGAACTCTGCGAGCCAAAAACGTCTGCCCACCTTCTACACCACAATATTCACAATCCGTTTCGGCACCACGATCACTTTCTTCGGCGTTTTTCCTTCGAGCCATTTTTTAGCTTCATCGCTGGAGAGAATTTCTTTTTCAACCTCCGCAGGTGAAAGCTGTACAGAAGCCGTGAAATTGAACCGCACTTTTCCATTGATCTGCACCGGGTAGGCGAAATCTGTATCGGTAAGGTATTTTTCGTTGATCGCAGGGAAGCTTGCTTTGGTTACACTTTCTTTATTGCCCAATACTTCCCAAAGCTCTTCCGAAATATGCGGCGCAAAAGGAGAAAGTGCAATTACAAGTGGCTCCAGCACTTCGCGTTTGTTTGATTTCAACTCCATCAATTCATTCACACAAATCATAAACTGGCTCACACAGGTGTTGAAAGAATAACGGTCAATATCGTCTTTGATCTTTTTCAATGTGCGGTTAACAACTTTCAATTCCGCTTCCGAAGCTGCATCATTTGAAACGCGCATATTTCCATTTTCATCAAAGAACAAACGCCAGAAACGTTTTAAGAAACTATAAACGCCGGTGATGCCATTGGTGTTCCATGGTTTGTGTTGCTCTAATGGGCCGAGAAACATTTCGTAGAGGCGGAGTGTGTCGGCGCCGTATTGAATGCAAATGTCGTCGGGAGAAACAACATTCCATTTTGACTTAGACATTTTTTCTATTTCGCTTCCGCAGATATACTGACCATCTTCGCAAATAAACTGAGCATTATAATCATGCTTCCATTCCCGAAATTTATCAAGATCGAGAATGTCATTTTCAACATACTTGACATCAACTCTTAAGGGTGTAATTCCATCAATCGAAAGAGTACATTTTCCTCTATAGTTAGGATACAAATTTGAAATCAGCGCATTGTATTCAATTTCTTTCTGAATAATAAAGCCTTGCAAAAAAATGTATTTGCTTTTGATATCATCATTTATATTTCCAACACCTATAGCTTTTTCATAACTCAATAAAGTCTGGTAATAATTATATGAGATATAAACTTCGGGAAAAACCACTCCATCCTCCTGTGGTGTATCGTGAAGAACCACATAAACTCTATAAACAAAATTGCTTCTCCCCTGAATCATCCCCTGGTTAATCAACTTCTGCGCAGGTTCATCCATTGGAATCAAATCCCTATCAAACAAGAACTTTGTCCAGAAACGCACATACAATAAATGCCCCGTTGCATGTTCCGCACCGCCTAAATACAAGTCAACATTCTTCCAGTAGTTCACCGCATCCTTTGAAACAAATTCTTTTTCGTTCTTCGGATCCATGTAACGCAGAAAATACCAACTGCTTCCTGCCCAGCCCGGCATTGTTGTGTATTCGTAATCGTATTTGCTTTTGTATTTCCAGTCCGTTGCACGCGCTAATGGTGGTTCGCCGGTTTCTGTCGGAAGAAACTTTTCAATTTCAGGAAGCACCAATGGCAATTCACTTTCATCAAGCGGCATAGGAATTCCATCTTTATAATAGATCGGAATCGGTTCACCCCAATAACGCTGCCTTCCAAATGCAGCATCGCGCAAACGGTAATTCACTTTTCCTTTTCCGATTCCCAGCTTCTCAATTTCCTCAATCGCTTTTTTCACCGCATCTTTTACATCCAACCCATTCAAAAAACCTGAGTTGACGCATTTTCCTTCTTTCGCGTCGTAGCTTTCTTTAGAAATATCACCGCCGCTCACCACTTCTTTTATCGGAAGCTCAAAATGTTTTGCAAATGCATAATCGCGCGAATCGTGTGCGGGAACAGCCATTACTGCGCCTGTTCCATAACCAGCCAAAACATAATCACCGATCCAGACCGGAATTTTTTCATTGGTAAATGGATGAATTACATAAGCGCCTGTAAATTGTCCCGTTATCTTTTTTACATCTGCCATACGTTCACGTTCGCTTCGGTTTTTCGCCGCAGTAACATAAGTGTCAACAGCACTTTTGTATTCTTCCGTAGTGATCTGCGAAACCAATTCATGTTCCGGCGCAAGCGTTACAAACGTCACACCAAATATCGTATCAGGTCGCGTAGTAAAAACTTCAACATCCGATATTGAATTTTGAATTTTGAATATCAATGAAGTTCCCTGCGAGCGGCCGATCCAATTCCGTTGCGCTTCTTTCATCGATTCTGTCCAGTCCAATTTATCAAGATCATGGAGTAAACGATCCGCGTAAGAAGTAATGCGCATGCTCCATTGCGGCATCCGTTTTCTTTCTACAGGAAAACCGCCGCGCTCAGAAACGCCGTCTTTCACTTCATCATTCGCCAGCACAGTTCCTAACTGCGGACACCAATTCACCCACGCTTCATCGAGATAAGCCAAGCGGAAATGCATCAGTACATCCGACTTTTCTTTTTCAGAAAAATCTTTCCATTGCTCAGCAGAAAACGGCTTTAAACTTTCTTCAATATTTTTTGTCTGTTCGAGCGAAGTCGAGAACCCTTCCCTTTCAAAAACAGAGATCAATGAATCAATCGGTTCTGCTTTATTGGTTTTACAATTGTACCAGCTTTTGAAAATCTGCAAAAAGATCCACTGCGTCCATTTATAATAAGAAGGATCACTCGTGCGCACTTCACGCTCCCAATCGAACGAGAAACCTATCATGTTCATCTGATCGATGTAACGCGCAATATTTTCTTTTGTCGTTTTCTCCGGATGCTGCCCGGTTTGAATCGCATATTGTTCAGCAGGCAAACCAAAAGAATCAAATCCCATCGGATGCAGCACGTTGAAACCTGCAAGACGTTTGTAGCGCGCAACAATATCAGAAGCAATGTAACCAAGCGGATGTCCCACATGCAAACCAGCGCCAGAAGGATACGGAAACATATCCAGCACATAATACTTCGGTTTTTCACTGTGATTTTCTGTGCGGTAGGTATGACGTTCTTTCCAGATCGCCTGCCACTTCTTCTCAATATCGGTGAATTTGTATTCCATAAGGGTGTGAAATTAAGAAAAAGGGGCGGGCGACGAAGGGACGAGGGACGGAAAAGAGGACGGGGCAAGGGAATGGCAAAGCAAAAATCTGCGAAATCTTTGTAATCTGCGTACAATTATTTATGCTTTGTTTCTACAGGCAATCTTCTTTTTCTTTCACAAGAATTAACCGTTTCCCTCTGATAACCTGTCCCCTGTCCATCTCTCCCCTTACCTTTTTTTTGTATTTTCGCTGCAAATTATGTCAGAAGTCTCCGTTCGCCGCCGTTTCCGCACCTCTTCCATCACCATTGTCGTGAGTATTTCGCTTGTGCTGGTGATGCTTGGATTGCTGGGCGTGCTCGTGTTGAAGGCGAGGGATGTTGCAACGTATGTGAAAGAAAACATCAAGATCACCGCTTTTCTTGACCAGGATGCAAAAGATGTGGACGTGCTTGCCTTGCAGAAGTCAATCGATGCAGAACCATGGCGCCGCAGCACGGAATTTGTTTCGAAAGAAGTGGCTGCTAAAAATCTGCAGGAAGATCTTGGTGAAGATTTTGTCCGCACGCTTGGTTTTAATCCGCTGCAGCCTTCCATCGAAATTTACCTGCGCGCTGATTATGCAAATTCAGACAGCATCAAATGGATCGAACAAGGTCTGCGTGAAGATTCGCGGATCAAAGATGTGTATTACCAGAAAGACATGGTGAGTGCAGTGAATGAACGTATGGGCTCTATCAGTCTTGTCATTTTAATTTTCAGCGGTGCATTGTTGTTCATTGCTGTCGGATTGATTTTCAATACCATTCGCCTTTCCATTTATTCGCAGCGTTTTCTTATCCGTACCATGAATCTTGTAGGCGCAACACAGCGTTTTATCCGCCGGCCATTTGTAGCGCGTGGAATAATCAATGGCATTGTCGGTGCGATCATCGCAATTGTTATTACAACCGGAATTGTATTGGTGCTCGATAAAAATTTCCGTGAGCTTGATTTGATTAAAGTGGCAGATGTTCAAACACTCGCAATTCTCTGCGCACTACAAATCATTCTTGGCATACTCATCACCTGGTTCAGCACAACTCTTGCGGTAAGAAAATTCCTTCGCCAGGGCACAGATGCACTTTACGCGAATTAAATTCTTAAACAATAAATTATCATGGCAAAGAAAATTGAAATTCAGCAACCAACCTCCGGCCGCAACGCTCCTGCTGCTCCTGCAAACTTCGCATTCGGCAGAGAAAATTACATTTTCATGATCGCAGGAGTTGTGGTACTCATCATCGGTTACCTCCTCATGGTTGGCGGCGGTTCCGATACACCAGAAGAATTCAACCCGGAAATTTTCAGCACCCAGCGCATCACCATCGCGCCGGTTACTTTACTGATCGGTTTCGGCATCGTGCTTTACGGCATCATGAGAAAACCTAAAGGGGAATAGGGTACGAATAGTCCGAATAGTTACTAATCGTGTTTCATACTATTCATTCGTAACTATTTTTCATCACTAAAAATGAATAAGGGGTGAATTACGATAGGAGCTAATAGCTACTAATCATATTTCAACTCATCATTCCTCATTCGTAACTATTCGACGTATTCGTAATTCGTACTATGACTTATTTACAAGCCATTTTATTAGCCATCATTGAAGGAATAACTGAATTCCTGCCGGTTTCTTCTACAGGTCACATGGTGCTTGCGACTTCGGGGATGGGAATTACCGCTGACGATTTCATTAAAACATTTACTGTTGCCATTCAGCTTGGGGCGATTTTAGCAGTAGTTGTTTTGTACTGGAAGAAGTTTATCGATTTTAAAGATTACAGGTTTTATCTCAAGCTTGCTATCGCTGTAATTCCTGCGCTGATCCTCGGAAAATTACTCAATGATTTTATTGATGAGAAGTTAGGCAATCCACTTTTTATTGCTTGTTCATTGCTCGGTGGCGGAATTTTATTTTTATTCATCGACAAACTTTTCAAAGCTCCTGCTGTTCGCGAAGAAAAATACATCAGTCTTCCAAAAGCATTTATTATTGGTTGCTGGCAATCGCTTGCGGTTTTACTTCCCGGTTTAAGCAGGAGCGGCGCAACAATCATCGGCGGAATGCAACAAAAGCTGACGCGCGATCTCGCAGCTGAATTTTCTTTTTTCCTTGCTGTTCCAACCATGTTCGCTGCAACAGGTTACAAGCTTTACAAGTTTTATGACATGCATGGCGGATTCACCGGCGAACAAATTAAAATGCTTGGAATCGGAAACCTTGTTGCATTTCTCGTTGCTATTTTTGCGATCAAAGGATTTATCGGCATCGTAAAAAAATACGGATTCCGCATCTGGGGTTATTACCGCATCGTCATCGGGATTACCGTTATTCTCATTCATTATTTCGTTCATCCACTCACCGTATTTTGAACGAAGAGCTTCCTCCATCAGAATTTGTAACCGGAAAAGTTTTACTGATCGATAAGCCACTTAAATGGACTTCTTTCGATGCAGTAAATAAAATCCGTTGGCAGCTCAAACAAAAGTTGCAGCAAAAATTGAAAGTCGGTCACGCCGGCACCCTCGATCCGCTTGCAACTGGATTGCTCATCATCTGCACAGGAAAATTCACCAAACGCATTGACGAATTCCAGGCGCAGGAAAAAGAATATACCGGAACCTTTGTCATCGGTGCTTCCACTCCTTCTTCTGATCTGGAGCAGGAAGTGAATGAATATTTTCCGACGGAACATATCACAGATGAAATGATCCAGGCTGCAACAAAAAAATTCATTGGAGAAATCGATCAGTCGCCGCCGCTTTTTTCTGCAATAAAAGTAGATGGTAAGCGCGCTTATAAAATGGCGCGTAAAGGAGATGAAACAATTTTGCCGACGAGGAAAGTAGAGATCCGTGAATTTGAGATTCAAGCGATTCGTCGCATCGTCCGTTCGAGTCCCGAAGGAATCGGGAAGAACACGGACACAATCGAAGTTGATTTCAGGGTTTCGTGCAGCAAGGGAACTTATATCCGTTCACTTGCACGCGATTTTGGGAAGGCGTTGGAATCGGGCGCTTATCTGAGTGCGCTGAGAAGAACGAGGATTGGTGAATTTAAAGTTGAGGATGCGGTGACGATTGAGGCGTTTGTTGCATCGCTAAGCTGAGATAATATTGCTTATTCCTCAACTGACAAGAATAAAATTCATTACCAATATTTTTTCATCAGATCCGCAACCCATGCCGGCTGTCTTATTTCTCCTTTGGATTGAAATTCTTTAAACACGGGTTTAATATCCACAACAGGAGTACCATCAATAGCGTCGAGATATTTTACTTTTATTTTTCTCCCTTCATGCGCTATTAATTCTACCGTGCAAAGTCCAATCGCATTCGGCCGGTCTTTTTTCCGCTGTGCAAATATTCCTACCAGCGGATAGTCGGGATTACCTCTTGGATGCCCGGCAAAAACAATATCCTTGCTGAGCACTTTATCGAAACAATAAATAATTTCGAGATGTGAAAAATCTGAAATGGAATTAAACGCTTCTGTTGGAATATGATCGCGCAATTCAATTTCAGAAATTATTTCCGCCCATTGATCGTCGACAGGATCTTTCCTGGAATTCTTAACTGTTGCGACGGATTTTAAATAAATTTCCATAGATCAAGTAATCTAAAACTTCAACACCACCTGGAACACAAAATTCCTCGGCGGCTGCACATCTGCCGGGCGTGAAGTGTATTCTCTGTTCAAGAGATTATTCGCAAGCAATGACACACGCGCACGGTCTGTCAACTGGTACATTAACCGTGCATCAAATACCAAATCACCAGTATGGAAACGATCACGATAAGCTTTAATTCCGGGAAGCGCCTGCTCAAAAAACTTGTCGATGTTTTCCATTCTCGAATTGCAACGCATGCTGAAACCCAGTGAAACTTTTTTGTAGCCGGCTTCGCAATCGAATTTTCCAATATGACGGTAACGATATTTTAAAATATTTTCAGTAGAAGTTTGAAATAATGTATCGCGTGCCGGATTCCAGCGTAACGATTGCGGATCCATGTAGGTGTAACCTGCAAGAAGTGTAACATCTACTTTGCCGATCTTTCCTTGTCCCATGACAGAAACATCGAGTCCGCGAATACGTGTGCTTCCAATGTTGATCGATTTAAATCCTAATCCGAAAAACGGTTCTGTTGCCGGATTTCCATACGCGCCAAAAGTAAATTCCATCATATTGGAATACTGCATCCAGAAAACAGAAAGATCGGCATACCCTTTCCACGCTTTTCCAAAATGAATTCCTTGCTTCACTCCTATCTCGGCCGACTGACCCGACTCCGGAAGCAAATCAAGATTCGGATAGATTTCAAGTCCGGCTGCGGAAGTACGAATGTATTTTTCAGCGATCGCGGGGAAACGATAACCTTGTCCGTAAGAGATCCGGAAATAAGTTGCTTCACCTGCCTGGTAAGTTATTCCTGCACGCATAACAGGACGGAAAGGAAGTTTTGCGATTGTATCGGCGCCTTTGAATTTTAGCGCGAAATCGGATTGCAACGAATCGATCTTATAATATTCGCCGCGTAAACCAACTGTAATAAATAAACGATCAAAGAATTTTTTATCCGCCTGCACATACGAAGCAATATTCGTTGAATGATGATCTTTATAAATCACAGAATTAACATTCGTATAATTGGCAACCACTCCCGAAGTGAGCGTTACTTTATTTTTGAAACGGAACTGGTATTGGTATTCCGAATAATAAAAATCTGCTTTTGCACCTTGTTTTGTATCGTTGTTATTGTCCGTTCTGAAATAGCGCGTTTTTAACGAATGCCGGTGTCCTTTCGGAGAATAATACGTAATGAACGGATCAATGTTCATTCTGTAATTTTTATAATTCTGAATGGTGCTGTCCGCAGGAATATAAGCGTGTGTATCATCGTACCACAAAATGAATAATCCTCCTGTGGTGCGCATCATATTTACATTCACACCAGCAGAAAGACCTGAAACTTTTTTGAAACGATAGCGCGTATTTACATTCAGGCGCATGCGCTGCTCTGTTTCAAGATAACGATAACCATCATCGTTGAATACATGTCCACCGACAGTAAGGTCCCAGTTTTTAATTTGCCGTGAATGGCCAAAATTTACGCCGCTGAATGTTGGATTTCCATTACGCCACCAGATCAATTCGGCACGGTGCGGATTATCATAAATTCCGCTGTACATGGTTAATGTTGTAACAGGTTTGCTCGTCGGATATGCCGTGCGGAAATGAATAACACCATTCAGCGCAGATGAACCGAATAATGTTGACGACGCACCTTTCATCACTTCTACCTGCGAAACATTTTCCACCGGCAAATAATTCCACTTCACATCATTCGCATCGCCTGATAGCATTGGCATATCATCCACCACCATCAGCACACGCGAACCTGCACCAAAACTATAACCACTTCCTCCGCGGATATTCGCTTGCCCGTCCGTCATCGTTACACCAGGAACCTGGTCCATGATGGTTTCCATATTCGCCGTGCATTTATTCTCGATCAGCTTTGGCCGCAGCACTTCAATCGAAACCGGAACTTCGCCAATATCCTGCTCATATTTACCAGCCGAAACAACCACAATGTCCAATTGTTTCGATTCACTCACCAATACTAAATCGACACGTTTGGTTTGCCCGCCTACCGCATTTATTACAACAGAATCAAGACGGTACCCTGAATAATCGAATCTTAATTGAATTGTTCCCGGCGCCAATACGAGATTAAAGTTCCCTGTAATATCCGTAACTGCGCCACCACCAGGATAACGAACAACAACCCCAACCAATGCTTCGCCCGTCGCACTATCATGCACAGAGCCGTTTACAAACGCTTGCTGCGCTGATAAAGATTGGCAGAAGAAGAAAAAAACAAAAAGGATTGCAACAAAAAATTTGTTTGATGACATACTTTTATACTTTTGCAGGAGAATTGTTCAGGACACGTCAGGGAAATATCGGCTTTATTTATTTCAGGGTTTTAATTGTTTAGC
Source organism: Bacteroidia bacterium (assembly GCA_039918435.1). Classification (GTDB taxonomy): domain Bacteria; phylum Bacteroidota; class Bacteroidia; order Palsa-965; family Palsa-965. The sequence goes on from JBDSHN010000117.1 coordinate 75,178, forward strand.
AATATAATAAGAAGGATTGTAGGTGCAATATGAGTTTCGAAGAAAGAGTTTACCAGGTGGCATTATGCATGCTCCCCGGCATCGGACCGGTTTCAGCAAAACGATTGGTTTCCCATTGCGGCACTGCAGGAGAAGTATTCCGGCAGAAGAAAAGTCATTTGTTAAAGATTCCGCACATCGGTCACGCAACGGCTAATGCATTGCACAACAAAGAAGTAATGCTTCGCGCGGAAAAGGAATTGAAATTCGCCGAGAAAAAAAACATCCGTATCCTGTTTTACCTCGACGCGGATTATCCAAACCGGCTGAAACAATGTTATGACAGTCCTGCAGTTTTATTTTTTAGCGGAAATTGTTCGCTTGATCAAAAAAGGATTGTCAGCATTGTCGGTACAAGAAAAATTACTGCTTACGGCGAATCGCTTACGGAAAAACTGCTACAGGAATTTGCAGAAAAAAACATTCTTGTTGTAAGCGGACTAGCTTATGGAGTTGACATTGCTGCACACCGCGCCGCATTGAATTACGGCCTGGAAACAGTTGCCGTTCTTGCCCACGGGCTTGATCTCGTTTATCCTTCAGCGCATAAGCTCACCGCAAAGAAAATGACTGAACAAGGCGGTCTACTCACTGATTTTCCAAGCGGAACAACTCCTGACAAAGAAAATTTTCCGATGCGCAATCGTATTGTAGCGGGAATGTGTGATGCTACAATTGTGATTGAATCGGGAGAAAGTGGCGGCTCAATGATCACTGCAGAATTTGCAACGAATTACAACCGTGATGTTTTTGCATTTCCGGGAAGAGTTGGCGATGCAGCTTCGGCCGGCTGCCTGAAATTGATAAAAACAAATAAGGCCGCATTGGTAGAATCAGCAGTTGACATTCTTAAAGCGATGGGTTGGGATGAAGAAAAAGTGAATGCAAAAAAAGCGCAGCAAAGACAACTCATTATTCCTGTAAATCCGGAAGAAGAAAAAGTAGTTTCCACCTTGCGCGATCATGGCAATGTGTATATCGATGAAATTTGTTCTTCGAGTGGATTTGGAATGGGAAAAGTTTCTTCCATTTTATTGACGCTTGAATTTGCAGGATTGGTGAAATCGTTGCCAGGAAAATTTTACCGGTTGCAATGACAATTGATGGAACACGGATAAGGCGGATCAAACGGATTTGCCACAGATCTTTCATCCGTTTTTTATCCGCCAAATCCGAGTCATCCGTGTTCGTTTTACCCGATCCTCTTTTATTTTATCACTCAACCGAAAACTCTTCTGCTCCTATTTCTAAAGCGGAACACGGATAAGGCGGATCAAACGGATTTGCACAGATCTTTCATCCGTTTTTTATCCGCCAAATCCGAGTCATCCGTGTTCGTTTTACCCGATCTTTTTTTTAATCACTCAACCGAAAATTCTTCTGCTCCTATTTCTCCCTGCTATAAATTCCATCAAACGAACATTTCGTTCCATGATCTCCGATACAGGCTGTTGATTCTTCAACCGTGACAAAACCTTTGCTGTATTTAATAGTGAGCTTGCAACCACTGCTGGTTTTTACCTGTAGTTTATTTTCACCAAGCACAGTTCCCTCACCGGAAATTTCTCCGCCGCAGCCATTGTCACTATTATATTTCAGATTGATTGCCAGCTTATCATCCGATCCTGTCACATTTAGAATTCCGCCATCGTAATTATTGAAACGTCCGGAATAAGATGAGGTGCCATAATCTATTGCCGCTTCTTCTGTTGCTAATGCCACAGTGATAGAATCAATCGTATGCTGCACGTCATTCTGGGCAGTTGTTGCTTGTTCGCGCTGATAATCATCGAAACCGCTGATTACCTGATCCATCTGTTCTCTTTTATTTTTCTGAATTGTATAAACAGCAAATCCAATTCCGGCAACAACAAACACTATAATCATAGCAACAATACCTGCTGCATTTTTCCCGCTTTTTTGTCCGCCGATATTTCCCGATAAATTATCATCCGTGAAATTATAAGTGGAACGCGAACCGGGTTTTGAATAATTCTGAGAAGTGGTAAATGTGGTTGCGTTGGAAGAAAATAACGCCTGCAATTCTGAAACATCACCTGCATTTTGCCAGTTACCAAGTCCATCATACCAGACCGGCGTTGTTTTCTGAATGCGCATTGAACGCAAGTCCTCAAAAGAATAAGGACCAACATTTGTACCGTTTAGGTGGATAAAATATTTTTTCATGGGATATTTTCAAAAGTATCTATGGCAATTTAAGAATTGTTTTCGATTGCTTCACTTTCGCGCTGTAAACCGGGTTCCATTCCAATAGAGCGGAAGTTCATCGCGGACAAAGTCTTTCCTTTCCAAACCATACCAGGAATTATCTTTGAAAGAATCCGCGCAGGCAAAAAGATAATCCAGCGCAGGAACATAACTGACTGCATTTTCATTATCGCCGCGGAGGAGCATATACGGCATCTTATTTTTATTCGCCGTTTTATGCTTTTTTAAAAAAGCTGCTTTGATAAATTTTTTATTGGAAATAGAAGGAAATAGTTCTGCTTCCTTTACCGGCACAAGCTGAATTCCATTATCGATCCAGAAATACCTTGCGCGTTGTTCCAGCACACAGATATCACTGTAGTTAACCGTCATCATTACCAGTCGCGTTCCGTCTGTGCAATTCCAGTAAGCAATTTGCGCTGTCATTCCCTCCGGTTCAACTTCCTTGGCGAGCAGCCACAAATAACGATGAACAGTATCGAATGAAGTAAAATGTAAAACGGGATACCAGGTGTCAATAACCTGCAATGTATCGATAAGTGATTTCCTTCCCGCTTTATTGATGATAATAGAATCCGGCAGTGTATGCGTGAGCAGTGAAAAGCAACTATCCGGAATTTCTATAAAAATACGGGAGAGTGTTGCTTTGACCGAACTTTCCTGCGCAATGACAGAAGCGGATAAGACAAGAAAAAATGCTGTCAGTAATTTACGCATGAACTTTAATTTTTTTCGCAATTGATTTTGCTTTTTCGATAAGCATATTTATATCGGCTCCCGTTTTATCCCAGGCCAGCGCAACACCCATTCTCCTGTACGGGCGCGTAAATGGTTTACCAAAAATTTTTAGATCCGCATTTAATTCATTTAGTGCATCCGCCAATCCTGAAATTTCCGGAACACCTTCTTTTGATGCGAGAATCACTGCACTTGCTCCTGCATTTTTCAAGCTGATGTCAGGAATCGGCAAACCAAGAACGGCGCGTAAATGCAATTCAAATTCATTGAGCGGTAATGTATTTGCAAGCGTCACCATTCCCGTATCATGCGGGCGCGGTGAAAGTTCTGAAAAATAAACGCCCTCATCAGCAAGGAAAAATTCAACGCCCCAAAGACCGCTTCCTGTTAATGCGCGCGTTACTTTATCTGCCATCTCCTGCGCTTCTTTAATATGCGCTTCACTCATCGGGTGTGGCATCCAACTTTCCATGTAATCGCCACGCTCCTGCCGGTGGCCAATGGGCGGGCAAAATAAAGTCTTGTCATCTTTTTGTGTCACAGTCAGCAATGTAATTTCCGAATTGAATTTTATGAATGCTTCCACGATCACTTCAATCAAATCGCCGCGTGAACCAGACAAAGCATAATCCCATGATTTCTCAATATCATCTTCTGATTTTATCACGCTCTGTCCTTTGCCGGAAGAAGACATCAGCGGTTTTACAACGCATGGAATTCCGATTTCAGCTACAGCAGATTTAAATTCTTCGAGCGTTGTTGCGTAGGAATAGTTCGCTGTCCGTAATCCCAGTTCTTTTGCAGCAAGATCGCGGATAGCTTTGCGGTTCATTGTGAAATTTGCAGCACGTGCGCTTGGAACAACTTGTATTCCTTGCTTTTCATACTCGTAAAAACGTTCGGTACGGATGGCTTCAATTTCCGGAACAATTAAATCCGGTTTATGTTTTGCAACGATTGCATCCAAAGCGGCGCCATCGAGCATATTAACTACTTCACGTTCATCCGCTACTTGTTGTGCCGGCGCATCGTTGTAAGAATCAACTGCAATTACATATTGACCCAAACGTTTTGCAGCAATAGTAAATTCTTTTCCTAATTCGCCTGAACCGAGAAGGAGGATTTTCTTTTTCATTGGGGATTGGGTACGGATTAAGAATGGGTGTGAATAGTTAAGGATTACGAATGTGGGTGAATTTGGTGCGGAATACGAATGGCAAGGATTACAAAAGAGTGCTAAGCTACGAAATGCAGCAGAAAAGCGTATTCAAACTTCAACCTAAACCACCGTTCATTAGCGTCACAATTATAAGAAACCGTTTCAGCAAGCTCATCTTAATAAATATAGCGTTGATTTGGCGTGATAATTATTCTCCCGATCTTCATTTAAAAGCCGGCTATTTTTAACTTTACGTCGCAATATAAACCTGGATAATTTCTTTCCTCTTAACTCAATACTTAACTAAGAATTAAAATATGTACGGCGATCTCAAATCACACCTCGAAGCAGAATTAAGATCAATCGAAGAAGCAGGTCTTTTCAAACGTGAACGCGTTATCACTACTCCGCAGGGAGCAGTCGTGAAAGTAAACGGCAAGGAAGTGATCATTTTCTGTTCGAATAATTATCTCGGGCTTTCTTCGCATACGCATGTAATTACTGCAGCAGACAAAGCACTCGCTACACACGGGTACGGAATGTCGAGTGTCCGTTTTATCTGCGGCACACAGGATATTCATAAAATGCTGGAGGAAAAAATTGCAAAATTTCACCAGACGGAAGACACGATTTTATATGCCGCGTGCTTTGATGCAAACGGAGGTGTGTTTGAACCTTTATTCGGTGAGAATGATGCGATTATTTCAGATGAATTGAATCACGCTTCGATCATTGATGGTGTTCGCCTTTGCAAAGCGCAACGTTTCCGCTACAAGAATTGCAACATGGAGGATCTTGAAACGCAATTAAAAGCAGCGGCAGATTGCCGCTTTAAGATCATTGTGACGGACGGCGTTTTTTCAATGGACGGTTACGTTGCGCCAATGGATAAGATATGTGACCTTGCGGATAAATACAATGCGCTGGTGATGGTGGATGAATCTCATGCCACCGGTTTCATTGGTAAAACAGGCCGTGGCGCGGTGGAAGCGGGAAATGCAATGGGCCGGGTGGATATTATCACCGGAACATTAGGAAAAGCATTAGGCGGTGCGATGGGCGGGTTCACCACCGGCAAAAAAGAAATTATTGAAATGCTTCGCCAGCGTTCTCGTCCTTATTTATTTTCCAATTCACTTGCACCGGCAATTGTCGGCGCTTCGATTGCAGTTTTTGATATGCTGAGTGATACAACTGCACTGCGCGATAAACTCGAATCAAATGTGAAGTATTTCAAAGAAGGAATAAAAAAAGCCGGACTTGATATCCGCGAAGGTGATTCTGCAATTGTTCCGGTGATGCTTTACGATGCGAAGCTTGCACAAACATTTGCTGAAAAATTATTGGCAGAAGGAATTTATGTGATCGGATTTTTCTATCCTGTTGTTCCGAAAGACCAGGCGCGGATTCGTGTACAGATCAGCGCGGCACATGAGAAAGAACACCTGGATAAAGCGCTTGCAGCATTTGAAAAAATAGGCAAAGAACTTGGCGTAGTGAAAGTGAGCGCTGTTAAATAAAGTCATTGCATGTTCAACGGCATACCGGACTTTTAGACGCAAATTTGTAATTCATCTTATAACTCTTTTCCTTTCGTTACTTTTGAAACATGAACTTCAGCAGCCACAGGTTTTTTCTTGTTATTTCCATGCTGCTTTTTGGCTTCGCACTTTTCGCGCAGGATAAAGAAAGGCTGCATCGAATGGTCAAAAGTCTTGAAACAACAACCAATGATACCGCCAGGATCCGGCTGCTCGATGATATCGGATGGGACACAAGCTATTCAAACCTCGCAGTCGGTCTTAAATATTGCAATGAAGCACTTGCTCTGGCAGAAAAAATAAATTACGAAAAAGGAATTATTCATGCCTGCAATTCACTCGGTGCCATTTATCTCGATTTGGGTGATGGCAATAAAGCGCTTGAGCATCATCTTAAAGGATTAAAGCTGGCAGAGAAAAATAAAGATCTGCAGGCTATTTCGATTTCATGCATGAGCATCTCGAATGTTTACATATCACGCAAAAGTAACACCGAGGCACTACCCTATTTATTGCGGAGCAGAATGCTGAGTGAAGAGCTGCGGGACACTGTTAACCTCATAAAAATTTATGGCAACCTTGGCCTCGCTTACCTGCATTATCCCGACAGCAGTGAAAAAGCCATTATTGCATTTGAGAAATCGCTCAGCCTTGCAAATGGCCGCAACGATCTGAATGAATCTGCCACGGCGATGATTGGATTATCCATGGCTTACAATATGATGGGCGATACGGCAAAAGCAGACCGTACTATTCAACGCAGTATGTTTTTGCTTGACTCGCTGGAAAACCGGTATTCACTTTCTATCGCAATGGAGGAATATGCAACGATGATGAGTGAGCGGGGAAATTTTGCGCAGGCGGAAAAGCTTTTGCTTGACGTACAGGCCATTTACAAAAGCATTGGAATGGCTGAGCTCGAAAAAGATTTGTGGAAAGGACTTGCCGACGTATACGAGAAAAGCGGGCAGCTACAAAAAGCTATTGATGCGCTGAAAAGACATTCTGAGCTGAAAGACAGTCTCACCGGCGAAAACGTACTGCGCCATCAACGCGAGCTGGAAACGCTTTACCAAACGGAAAAAAATGCAAACACCATTGCCTCGCTTGAGAAAGACGCGACGCTGAGTAAAACTATTCTCACTTCACTCATCGGCGGTTGTTTATTGCTTTTGCTTTTCCTGTTTGTTTTGTACAATCGTTCGCAGCTCCGCAAAAAAACAAATGTGCAGCTGGAAAAACAAAACGCGATCATTGCAGAGAAGAATAAAGATATCACTGACAGTATTAATTACGCGTGCCGTATCCAGGAAGCAATTTTGCCTTCACCGGGTATTCTGAAGAAACATTTCAAAGATGCATTTCTGTTTTATCGTCCGCGTGATATTGTAAGCGGCGACTTTTGGTGGTGCACGGAGAAGAATGGAAAATTTCTCATCGCCGCAGCAGATTGTACCGGCCATGGCGTTCCCGGAGGTTTTATGAGCGTGATGAGCGCTGCATTCCTTTCGGAGATCATCAATGAAAAAGGAGTGACTGATCCGGCAGAAGTGCTCACTTTGCTCAGGCAGAAAGTTATTTCATCACTCAAACAGGCGCATGAACAAAACGCTGATACCTCCGAAGTAAAAGACGGAATGGATATTTCAATCGCCTGCTTTTCTGCCAACAATAGTAAGATTGACCTGGCCTGTGCCAATAATCCTGTGTGGACGATCAGGAATAAAGAAGTCACTGTTTTTAATCCGGATAAATTTCCTGTAGGTATTCACCACAATGAACTTATGCCGTTTACACCAAAACATGATGAGTTGCAACCGGGTGACATGATCTATCTTTTCAGCGATGGTTATGCGGATCAATTTGGAGGAACAGAAGGAAAGAAATTCAAATACCGTCAGCTGAAAGATGAATTGATAGCTATCTCAGATTTGTCGTGCGATGAACAGGGTAAAATTCTTGAGCAGAAGTTTGATGAATGGCGCGGCACCAATGAGCAAGTCGATGATGTTTTATTAATCGGAATAAGAGTCTGATACCTGAATTGATTCACATGCTGAAAAACGCTTTTATTGAAGTAGCAAAAAAGTATTCCGGCAATAGTAATTCTATAATGGAATTATGGTCTGAAATTGAAGCTGCATATTCAGGGAAAAAAAGGCATTACCATACACTTTCGCATCTCGGAAATTTATTAAATCAATTAACGGTTTACAAAGATCAGATCAATGATTGGGATGCGATGCTCTTCGCACTTTTTTATCATGATGTGGTTTACAATTCGTTGAAACAGGATAACGAAGAAAAAAGTGCAGAACTGGCTGAAAAAAGATTGAACTCACTTCGCGTTCCTGTGGATATGGTCGAACGTTGCAGGAAAATGATCCTTGCCACTAAATCGCACCGGCCAAATCCCGATTACGATACAAATTTTTTCATGGATGCTGACCTTTCCGTTCTTGGAGAAGACTGGGATGCTTATTCAGAATATTGTCAGCAGGTAAGAAAGGAATACGCCGTTTTTCCTGATCTGATTTATAATCCCGGACGAAAAAAAGTATTAACAAATTTCCTGCAGATGGAACGTATTTTCAAGACGGAGGCATTTTATGAAAAGTATGAGGCGAACGCAAAGAAAAATTTAGCCCGGGAAATTTCCGAAATCTTAAAATGAGTCATAACTTTCATCAACCAATAGTTGATCGTTATGATAGATAATTGTCTTGTTACAGTAGTTGCCGAACTGAATGAACATCTCAACAACCTTTATGGGCTTTCTTCCGATAGCGTTGTGATCAGTGATATTGATCCGGATGAAATTGTGGAAGAAGATGCAGACGGGCGCGTGCTTGCTACGCTTATTAATATTGAAGAAGACAAGCTCGCTACGCAAAAACATTCTCCTGAGCAAAAGCTCGTTTATCTCAATCTGTATCTTTTGTTTTCCACTTCTTTCGCACGCACAAAAAATACAGACGCGTTGAAATTTATTTCCGGTGTACTTTCTTTCTTCGGGAATAAGCCGGTGTTCAATTCAGAAAACACACCGGAATTAAATCCGGGAATCGAGAAAATGAGCTTTGATGTTTACAACCTTACTTTTAATGAGCAAAGTGCTATGTGGGATTCACTCGGGGCAAACAGCAGACCGGCGGTTTTGTATAAAGTTTATGGGGTGCATGTGGGTGCTCCTGCGTGATAATTTTCCCAGGCAGTACCGCCGTTTTTTCTCGGAGATTGCTGCAGAGTTCGCAGAAAGTACTCCTGAATTTACTTTTTCCAAAATCTTCTTTATTCCCGCATAACCTTCACCACCGATCTTTCCCCACTCACATTCATCTCCAAAAAATAAATCCCTTTCGCCAACTGCAACGAAACAATATTCAAATCCAGTTCATGCTTACCTGCATTTTGCATTTCATCAACAGAAAGAATAATTCTTCTTCCCAAAACATCAACAAGAGAAATCTCAACACGCGATTTTTCTGTAAGCGAATAATTCAAATGTAAATGATCAGCAAATGGATTTGGTGACACTGTAAACGCAAAATTACTTCCATTTTCATTTACACCTGTAGTCAACTGTGTACAGCTCCATGTAGAAGTAAATCCTGTTGTATTCACAAATGGATCGGAAATAAAACGGAACGTTATTGCGCTGTCGGTGGATGTAATTGTTCCTGGTGAAGTTGTTCCCGTGAAAGCGCCAATGAGCGGCGAATTAATACCTGCACCATCATATATATACAAAGAATCAAATCCATTTTCAAGATCGAAGGTGGTGAAATTTACTGTTACACCTGATGCATTCGGCGGCGTGATCATGAAAATATAATCCTCGTTGCCGGTGTAATTTGCAGATGGTCCACCTACGTCATTGAAAGTTCCTGAACAATTAAAATCTGCGTATTGACAATCGGGAGTGATAAAGCTGGAACCGTAAGTTTGCAAACTTCCATCCCAGATGCGCCAGTAATAAGTTGTATTCGGAGAAAACTTTAAATAGGAAGCGCAGGAAGGATATTCGCAAAATCCGCCCGGGCAAGCAACACTTGTAAGATTCGAAACATCTTTATTAAAGTACGTTGTAAATGTCGGATCAGTTGAAATATCGACAAACCAACCTGAACCGCTATTTGCCCAATTCAGCATCACACCGATATTCGGGCAAGCGGAAGACGTAACAGAAAGATTTGCAGGAACAATTACATTGCTGTTGCTAGTCCAGTTTGCATTCCATCCTGTTGCTGTGGTGGAGCAATCGCTCCTGAATTCAAGCGTTAATGATCCGCCACTGGAAATAATTGTGCCCGGAGAATTTGTTCCGGTGTAATAACCGATCAAGGACGCATTCACCGAATTACCATCGTAGATATAAAGGTAATCCCATGTATTCTCTACCGCAAACGCATTGAAGGTTAACGTTACGTTTGTTGCTGTAGCTGGAGAAATTGTCCAAACACTTCTTTCATCATCTACATAATTTCCACCAGCGCCACCCGAATCATAAATTGTTCCTGTTGCTGTGGTGTAATTTGTTGCAGCAGGTGCGGCATTCATCAGCATATAAAAATAATTCCAGTTCCAGTTCGGCCCTGGATCTGTATGCGTCTGATTCGGGTAATGCTGATGTCCTTTTATTTTTGCGCACGAACCCGGAATGGAAGATTGACTGTAATATGTTGTATTCGCCCACGGCCACCAAGCCACACGATTCGGATCAATTCCATAACCGCTGCCGCAAATATCCACGCACAAATTTGCTGTTGCATTATACATTGCATTCGTATACCAACCCGTTTGAGATGCATAACCTTCATGCTCAATTCCGATCGTATATGGATTTTCACTTCCCACATGCCATGCTTTATCCGATTCATAAACCATTTGTGTGATTTGTCCATCGCTGGAACGCACCACATAATGTGCAGAAACACTTGCGTTGCAATTCTGAAACCAGGAGATGCATGATGCATACGTTCCTTCTATATCATGAATCGTCACTGCGGAAATTGCCATTGTTCTACCGCTGGAATGATTGCAGGAAGGAGCTTGCGTCCATAAAGCAGGAGCATAATCAGGAGACTGCACATGAGGGTCGTTCGGGCCTGTGCGAAAAACATTTCCTTCTCCGTCTTTAATTTCTGTTCCTGAAATGATGACAGAAGCCGCGCTGAGAATTTTATAATTATCGCCGAAATAATTTTCAAGATCAAATGCCGGAGCTGGAAAATCATAAAGTGTTTGATTAACCGGATTATTCATGAAAGAAAATATTCCGTAGAGCTGGGTATTGAGCGCGAATTGCTGCTGTTCTGTTTCATTTGGCAATTCACTTAATGCAGCTAATGCATTTGCAAAACCATGCTCACGCAAGTTTCTTCCGAATGTTGGAAGCGTGTCGTAAGTGATGTCGAAAGCTTTTGCATAAGCAAGAATATTTTTTTCCGGGTCAGAAATAATTTCATCAACTGAATATCCTGAAAGATGTGAAATCAATTCAAGATTATTATTAAAATAATTTTTGCCGTCAAGCACTAAACCCATAACACCATAAGCAGGAGGAAGTCCAATGCATGAGCCTTCTTCTCCTTCTGCATGAAGGATGTGGTTGAAATGAGTATTAGTAAAAGCAACTGCTTCAAGAACACCACGCGGAATTTCCGGGTAAAGCCCGTACGCTTCATTAAAATAAGATTGGTAGGGATTTTGAACTTCAATAACTGTACGGGAAAAACAGATTATTGAAATAAGGCAATAGAAAAAGACCAAAAAACGATGTTTCATACTATACCTTATTAGTAGTGCCTTAAAACGGGCTGATAAAGAATCAATTTACCTCCACATAGACTGTTCCTTTCAAAAATAGGATAAATGCGCCGATTTAACCTCCAACGGCCATGCGTATGCTCCCTTTTCCTGCCGCCTGTAGCCTCTTTTTCCTGCTCCTTTACACATTTCAGGCGCTCTTTTTGGGCTGAACCCCTGATTTTCCATAATAATTTGTGTATAAATTTGTCAGGACAATAATTGTGTTTATCTTCGCAGCCCCGTAAAAGGGAACATTTCAAAGAATTTGCAACTATTGAACTGAAAATCAAGTGGATACAGTATCTTACAAAACCGTTTCAACCAACAAAGCAACTGCTACTAAAGCATGGTTGCTGGTTGATGCCGAAAACGAAACCGTTGGTCGCCTTGCTAGCAAAGTGGCTTACCTGGTTCGCGGCAAACACAAAACAGCTTACACTCCGAATGTAGATTGTGGCGACAATGTCGTTATTATCAACGCGGATAAAGTTCGTTTTACAGGCAAAAAAATGGACGATAAAGTGTACGTTCGTTACACCGGGTATCCTGGTGGACAGCGCTTTGCGACTCCAAAAATGTTGCTTGCAAAAAATCCTGAGCGTCTGCTTGAGCATGCTATCGGCCGTATGTTGCCGAAAACACGCCTTGGCGACCGTCTCCGTCGTAACGTTTTTGTTTACGCAGGAACTGAGCACCAGCAAACCGCTCAGAATCCACAAAAAATTGATCTCACCAAAGTTAAAGAACGCCCATAATGGAAGTCATCAATAAACTTGGCCGTCGTAAAACTGCAATCGCTCGTATTTATATGCAGCGTGGAACAGGCGAAATTGTAATCAACAACCGTGATTATAAGGAATACTTCCCAACAGAAGTTCTCCAGAACAAAGTAACTCAGTCACTCACATTGACAGGCAATGCTGGTCAGTGGGATGTGAAAGTGAACGTTGAAGGTGGTGGTGTAACCGGACAGGCAGAAGCTATCCGTTTAGCTATTTCCCGCGCACTCGTAGAAGTAAATGCTGATGACAAACCAAAACTGCGTGCAGAAGGTTTGATGACACGTGATCCGCGTATGGTGGAGCGTAAAAAATTCGGTCGTCGCAAAGCGCGTCGTCGTTTCCAATTCAGCAAGCGTTAATTTTTCAATCGGTTTTACACCTATCATCTCGAATACATGTCAAGAACATCTTTCAACGAACTACTCGAATCAGGCGCTCACTTTGGTCACCTCAAACGCAAGTGGAATCCTGCAATGGCTCCCTTCATCTTTACAGAGAAGAACGGCATTCATATTATCGACCTGAACAAAACGGTTGCTAAGCTTGAAGAGGCTTGTGCTGCATTAAAACAAATCACACGTTCGGGCAAAAAAGTCCTTTTCGTTGCTACAAAAAAGCAGGCGAAAGACATCGTTGCTGAGCGCGTGAAAGCAGTTGGAATGCCTTACGTAACAGAACGTTGGCCTGGTGGAATGCTTACCAATTTCGCGACTATCCGTAAAGCGGTTCGCAAAATGGGCAGCATTGACAAAATGGCTATTGACGGAACATTTGAAAATCTTTCCAAGAAAGAAAAACTGATGCTTTCCCGTGAGCGCGCTAAGCTCGAGCACAACTTAGGTTCAATTGCAGATCTTACACGTCTTCCTGCTGCTATTTTCATTATCGATATCGTAAAAGAACATATCGCAGTTGCTGAAGCAAAACGCCTCGGCATCCCGACATTCGCAATCGTTGACACAAATGCCGATCCGAACAAAGTGGATTACGCAATTCCTGCTAATGATGATGCTTCTACTTCTATCAAATTGATCACCGAAATCGTTTGCCGTGCAATTGCAGAAGGTCTTGATGAACGCAAAATCGATAAAGACAAAGCAGACGAAGAAAAAGAAGAAATGACAGATGAGCAACGCAGCGCTCAGAATCTTTCTGACGAAGAAGAAGAAACAAAAGGTGGCGACAGAAAGCCAGGTCTTCTTAAACGTAAACCAGCTACTACCGGTGCGCCGGGCAAACCTGGAGACAAAGGAAAATCAGGTCCGCAAGGTGGACGTGGTGGCCCGAGAGGCGGAGCTGGCGGACCAAGTCGTCCACGTCGCGCTTAATTAAAGCAATTTTCATTTTAAAGCATTTTATTTTATTCCCATGTCAGCCACGATCACTGCATCAGACGTAAACAAGCTGCGCACCATGACAGGTGCCGGTATGATGGATTGTAAAAAAGCACTTACAGAAACCAATGGCGATTTCGAAGCTGCCATTGATGTTCTCCGCAAAAAAGGACAGAAGGTTGCCGCTAACCGCAGCGACCGTGATGCAAAAGAAGGCCGTATTGTTGCTTTGTCAAATGGCAGCCGCGGAATTCTTGTTGCAGTAAATTCTGAAACCGATTTTGTAGCAATCAACGAAGATTTCAAAAATACAGCTGATGCATTTGCAGAAATTGCTTTATCAAAAGCGCCTGCTGATAAAGATGCATTGCTTGCGCTTCCATACGAAAGCATGACGATCGGCGAAAAAATTACCGAAATGGTTGGCCGTATCGGTGAGAAAATCGAATTGTCGAAATACGAGCAAATCACGGCTGCGGCTGTCATTGCTTATAACCATCCTGGAAATAAGCTTGCATGTATCGTTGGATTCAACAAACCTGTTTCTGACGAGATCGGAAAAAATGTAGCGATGCAAGTTGCAGCTATGGCTCCGGTTGCTTTAGATAAAGAGGATGTGGATGCTACATTGCTCGAACGTGAATTGGAAATTGCGAAAGAACAGATTCGTGCTGAAGGAAAACCTGAAGAGATGGTTGAAAAAATCGCGCAAGGAAAAATCACCAAGTTCTATAAAGAATCAACGCTCCTCAACCAGGAGTTTATCAAGGATAACAAGAAATCAATTCGCCAATACCTGCAAGACACCGATAAGGAGCTGACGGTAACGGCATTCAAACGAATCATTCTTGGTTAATTTACTTCCCCCCTCGGCTAAGCCGAGGGGGGATTTTTTTTGCCCTTTAATTATTGACCCACTTTATGAAATACAAACGCATACTTCTTAAGCTCAGCGGTGAAGCGCTTATGGGCAATAAACAATTCGGGATCGACCATGATTTGTTAAGTCAGTATGCGAGTGAAATTAAAGGCGTGGTTGATGCCGGCGTCCAGGTTGCAATTGTAATCGGCGGAGGAAATATTTTCCGCGGCATACAGGCAGCAGACGGCGGAATGGATCGTGTGCAGGGCGATTACATGGGAATGCTCGCGACCATGATCAACAGCATGGCATTGCAATCTTCATTGGAGAAAATGGAAGTGCAGACACGTTTGCAATCCGCAATTGAAATGAACCAGATCTGCGAACCGTTTATCCGTCGCCGTGCAGTTCGCCATTTGGAAAAAAATCGTGTTGTTATTTTCGGCGCAGGAACCGGCAATCCTTATTTCACAACTGATACTGCCGCATCTTTACGCGCAATCGAAATTGAAGCTGATGTTGTGCTAAAAGGAACACGTGTAGATGGCATTTACACAGCTGATCCGGAAAAAGATAAAACAGCAACAAAATTCGAAACCATCACATTCAACGAAGTCTACGATAAAAATCTGAACGTAATGGATATGACAGCATTCACACTCTGCAAAGAGAATAAACTTCCGATCATTGTATTCGACATGAACAAACCCGGTAATTTGAAAAAAGTTGTGATGGGTGATCGTGTAGGAACGTTGGTAGGATTTTAGTTACCCTTAGAAGGGATTTAGTGTTCGCCGCGGCGGAGGGTGATTTAAAAGAAATTCAATTCCATTGTTCTATCGTTGATGATTACCAAACTTCTAAATTCATAAATCATACACTTTACATCTTGTAATTTTTTTCGTCACGCGTCACCTTTTTTCATCCTACATCCATTTTTCCTTATTTTAGCACTATGAACGAAGAACTTCAACTTATTATAGACACCACCGAAGAAGCGATGACTGCTGCTGTTAATCACCTTGAAGCAGACCTGGCAAAAATACGCGGTGGTCGTGCCAATACAGCAATTCTCGATGGCATTTACATCGACTATTACGGAAGCAGCACGCTGCTTACACAAGTTGCCAATGTAAACACGCCTGATGCGAGAACGATTTCGGTTCAGCCCTGGGAAAAAACAATGCTGGATCCGATTATGCGTGCGATACAAGCTGCCAATCTCGGATTCAATCCAACGAATAACGGAACACTCATCATTTGCTCCATTCCTCCAATGACAGAAGAGCGAAGAAAAGACCTTGTGAAGAAAGCAAAGAACGAAGGGGAAACTGCAAAAGTAAGTGTGCGTAATTCACGCCGCGATGCAAATGAAGAAGTGAAAAAACTGATCAAAGGAGGTTTGCCTGAAGATGAAGGAAAAGAAGCCGAAGCAAAAATTCAAACGATGACAGATAATTTTATTGTCAAAGTGGAAAAACATCTTGAATCGAAAGAGAAAGAGATTATGACAGTTTGATTCAAGATTGAACATTCAATATTCAGAATTCAAAAAATGAAATGCTTCGGGGAAATCCGGGGCGTTTTTTTTATGATGGATTTTGGAAAATTTCAAGAAAAAAATTGCTGGAAATTTATAGGCCAAACATTCGATTGCGTATCATAAAAACATGGCAAGAAAAAATTCATACCATTAAATCGTAAATAGACAAACTGATAATCAATCCGCCCAAACCTTCAAGCCTTCGGAACAATTCTTACAAATATCAATCTCACCTCTCGAACGTAAAATCGATGAGCGAAAATTATAATATGATTCACTGAACCAGATCTGCTTCAAAGAAAAATTCTTTAACGTTCCCAACTTATGCTTTGCATCTTTATCAAAACAACAGGGAACAATTGATCCGTCCCAGGTAATCACGCAGGAATTCCACATCTTCCAGCAATGATTTTCAAGCTTGTTTTTATTCTCCCATTTTCCGTTCGACAATTTTCTGTAACGGGAATATTGCTCTTGCTCAGGAATTAAATCATTTCCATTTTCGTATTCATACACCTGTGCCGTTTTCAGCACCACTTCATCTACGCCCAACTCTTCCGCAATGCGATGCACCTCTGCAACCTGATGTTCATTTGGTTTCACAACAAGAAATTGAAATAGTACGTGCGGCGTTGCGGATTGCAATTCTTTCTTCCAACGCAATACTTGTTTTGTGCCTTCAATTACTTTTTGAAGATTTCCACCAATGCGATAGGATGAATATGTTTCCTGCGTTGTTCCGTCGATGGAAATAATTAACCGTTCCAAACCGGATTCAACAGTGCGCTTTGCAGTTTCACTATCCAGGTAATGTGCATTGGTAGAAGTTGATGTGAAAATATTTTTCGATGCGGCATATTTTACCATGTCAAGAAAATCCGGATTCAGATAAGGCTCTCCCTGAAAATAAAAAGTGAGATACATTAAATGAGCACTCATCGCATCAATCGTTGAGCGGAAAAATGTTGAGTCAAGCATTCCTGTCGGACGTGTAAATTCTCTGAGCCCGCTCGGACATTCAGGGCAACGTAAATTGCAGGAAGTGGTCGGCTCAATGGAAACGCTGATGGGAAGTCCCCACTGATTTGGTGACTTTGTAAATTTTGAATATTGATATCCTGCATACACTTTCATCGCGTTCCAGGCACGGAAAAAAGTAAGCGACCTGGTTATGCGGAAATCAGTTTTCATCGGCGCAATTGGTTGTACTAATTTACGAAGCTTTAATGAGCGTTCCGGATTTAATTCAGATCAGATGCAAGAGCAAACCTAATGCTCCTGCAACCGGAATCAGTACAATGGTGTCTAAGTTTTTCCAAAGCGACAGCATAAGGATGACTGCAAAAATTACGATCGATTGCCAATCCTGCGGCGCACTTTTTCCAATGATCCAGATCGAAGCAAGTATCATTCCGATTACAGCTGGGCGAATGCCTTTAAAAACAGCTTCTACTTCCGGCTTGTTTTTTATGCGGTTAATAAATTGTTGTGCGACCAGCATTAATAAAGCCGGTGGAACAAAAATACTGATCGCTGCAACCACCGCGCCCCAGATGCCCCGCACTTTATAACCGACAAAAGAAGCAGTAATAGCAACCGGACCAGGCGTAACTTGTCCCATTGCAATTCCATCCGCAAATTCTTTGGAACTTACCCAATGATGCGCGTCGACAACAACTCTTTCAATCGCCGGAATAAAAACATATCCACCGCCGAATAAAGTTACGCTCATAGAACCAAAGGTTAATCCGATCATGCGCAGCTCCTGCAGATAAAGCGATGCAGGATGAAAAACATAAACGATCAATCCACAGACAAAAAGAGTGCCTGCCGCAAGAAGCGGAACATAATTTTTTTTCCTGGCTGTATGCGTCGTTTCATGCATCAAAGGAAGTGCAGCGCTGTTTGTTTTCCGGAAAAAAAGATAACCCATCGACCCGGAAATAATTACAACAAGCAGCGTGACAAGAAACCCTTTCAGAAAAAGTATTGCTGCGCCTGCACTGATTAAAATGAAAACCTGCAACGGACTTTTAATGTTTTCCCTGGCAAGCGACCATGCTGTAGAAGCAATGATTGCGGCAACTCCTGCTAATAGTCCGCCAAATATTTTCAACATCGCAGCTGACTCGCCATGACGGAAATAAAATTCAGCCATCGCGCATATCAGGATAAGGGCAGGAAGAATTATTCCTGCCAAACCGAGAATTGCCCCCCTCAACCCGCGTATCTGGTAACCACATGCGGTAATTACATTCGTTGCAAGTGGGCCGGGTAAAATGTTTCCGAGCGTGGTGAAATCCAAAACATCTTCATCTTTCAACAGTTTTCTGCGTTCGCAAAGGTCTTTACGCACGGCTGCAACCAACGCAATGTTCCCTCCGAAAGCCGTAAAACCGATTTTCAGAAAAATAAAGAAGAGCCGGAGAAGTGAAATTTCTTTCATTTTCATTGCAAAGATGCCAATAATATTTTGCTCAGGATCAGTTCAGCAACTGCTGTGATTGGATTTCAGTTTAAATGGCAGAATTTGGAAGCATTACGATTTATTGTTTTTTCCCCATGCCCATCGCCTTAAAATCCTTACTTTTACCCATCTTCAAAAGGGCCGGCAAGGCAATAATTTTTGCAGTGATTTTGACCTTCTATGTGGGCTAAATTATCTCACTTCATTTTAAGAAACCGCGTTTCGATCCTCGTCGTCATGCTCCTCGTGAGTGTGTTTATGATTTGGGAAGCAAAACAAAAGCTGGCACTATCCTACGCTTATGCCCGCGTTCTTCCTGTCGATGATTCTCTTTACATTAATTATGAAAAGTTCAAAGCGCGCTATGGCGAAGATGGAAATGTCCTCATTATGGGCTTCCAGGATTCAACCATGTTTCAGCTGAAAAAATTCCAGGAGTGGTGCGACCTCGGCGATTCAATTAAAAAAATTGATGGCATCCAGGAAATCATGTCTACGGGAAAATTATTCAACATTTTTCCGAATGACAGTCTTGGAAAATTTGTATACAAGCCGATCGTTGCAACACGGCCGCGCACGCAGGAAGAAGTGGACAGCATTAAAAAAGTGATCTACAGCTTGCCTTTTTATGAAGGGCTCATCATAAATAAAAAAGATAATGTCACAGTAATGGTTGTGACGTTTTCTCAAAAAGAGCTGAACACAAAAAACCGGCTGAGCATTGTCGGAAAAATAAAAGAGGAAGCGCTGGCATTCGGAAAATCGAATAATATTCAAATGCATTTTTCCGGCATGCCCTACATCCGTACCGAATACATGCGGAAAATTTCGGGTGAATCAACTTTATTCCTGTTGCTTTCTGTATTGATTACAGCACTCATCCTTTTTATTTTCTTCAGGTATTTCAATGCAGTGTTCTTCTCCATCGTTGTTGTGCTTGTGGGTCTTGCATGGTCGCTGGGAACAATTGCATTGCTCGATTATAAGATCACAATTCTTACAGGACTTATTCCCTCGCTGATCGTTATTATCGGTATTCCGAATTGTATTTTCCTTATTAATAAATACCAGGAAGAAATATTATTGCACGGAAATAAAACGAAGGCGCTTACACGCATGGTGCAGAAAGTGGGACTTTCAAATTTCCTTGCCAACCTGACCACTTCGATCGGCTTCGGCGTTTTCTATTTCACCAACAGTTCCATGCTCGTTGAATTCGGTGTGGTTGCCGCGATCAACGTAATGACAACTTATTTCATCGCGCTTATTTTAACGCCCATCATCTTCAGTTACCTTCCTGAACCGAAGCCAAAGCAGATGACGCACCTGAAAGGAAAGCGCATCAACAAGCTCATGTCGATGATCGACCGTCTTGTACACAACCATCGTCCTGCAATTTATATTGGTGTAGCAATAGTCACGCTCGTTTCCGTATTCGGTTTGATGCACATTAAAGTAAACGGATACATTGTAGATGATCTGCCGAAGAATGATCCGATCTATACCGATCTGAAATTTTTTGAGCATCATTTCAATGGCGTTCTTCCTTTTGAAGTTGCAATTGAAGTGAAACAACAATTGACTGCTGCAAAAAAACTTGAGCTTGCTAAAAAAGGCATTACTCCCGATCCAAATGATTACGCAGCAGATACACTGGGTCCGAAAAATATTTTTGACCAGGAAGGCGTCGTCCTTGAAAGCATTGATTCCCTGCAGCGTTTTGTTTCCCGCCGCCCTGAATTTTCAAAACCGGTTTCTGTTGTTGAAGCCACCAAGTTTGCTTACCAGGCATTGAAAGATGGGAAAAAAGCAGCCTACCGCTTGCCGAACAATCTTATGGACAAAAGTAAGATTGCAGATTACTTCAAACCGAAAGGCACGAGTGGCAAATTAGATTCTGTCCAGGTACAAAAGCTGAGCGCTTTTCTCGATACTACTTTCCGTTTCACACGTGTCAGCTTCCAGATGGCGGATGTCGGATCGGATTCTGCGAAAAGAGTATTTGCGAAAATCATTCCGGTTGTCGATTCACTTTTTCCGAAAAAATATTTCAAGGTTGATCTTACCGGTAATTCAAGAATGTTTCTGCGCAGCTTCGATTTTATGCTGCATCATCTTTTTGTGAGTCTTCTTATCGCTATTCTTTTGATCCTTCTTCTTGGAATTGTGCTTTTCCGTTCAGTATGGATCGTTGTGCTTTCCAAATTACCTTGTTTAATTCCTTTGGTAATTACAGCAGGCATTATGGGATTCCTTGGCATTCCGTTCAAATCTTCCACCATTCTTATTTTCTCTATCGCATTTGGAATTGCATCAGATGGAACGATTTATATTCTTACTGAATATCGTGCGCAGCTTCGAAGACTTTCTCCTGCAAATTACTCGCAAGCTGTTTCTCTTGCACTTCGTGAAACCGGAGTGAGCATGGTGTACACCAATACCATTTTGTTTTTCGGCTTCGCGATATTCGTATTGTCAAGCTTTGGCGGAACAGTTGCTTTGGGAATTTTACTTTCCATCACACTCATCGTATCACTTGCAACAAACATTATTCTGCTTCCCTGCATCTTACTTTCACTCGAAAAACGTGCAGCAAGTAAAGCCTTCCTGAAAGAACCCATGATCGAAATTTTCGATGAGGAAGAAGATATCGATTCTGATAAACTCGTTATACAGGATAAAGAATAACTTTTTATCACAGGGAACGTTAGAGAAACAATCCCTATGATAAAAAGGAAACCGACAACCGACAATTATACCCCATGAAAGGAATTATTCTCGCCGGCGGATCCGGAACCCGGCTTCATCCGTTGACACTTGCCGTAAGCAAGCAGCTTATGCCGGTGTATGACAAACCGATGATCTATTACCCGCTTTCGGTTCTGATGATGGCAGGTATCCGTGAAATTCTAATCATTTCAACTCCTGCAGATCTTCCCAATTTCCGGAAATTATTCGGCGACGGAAAACAGTTCGGTTGTGAATTCAGCTATGTAGAACAAATCGTTCCGAACGGACTTGCGCAGGCATTTGTTTTAGGAGAAAAATTTATCGGCAATGATAAAGTTGCTTTGATCCTTGGCGATAATATTTTTTATGGCGCAGGAATCGGCGGATTATTGCAGGAAAATAATAATCCGGATGGCGGCGTGGTATTCGCTTATCACGTTTCAGATCCGGAACGTTATGGTGTGGTGGAATTTGATGCTACAGGAAAAGCATTATCGATTGAAGAAAAACCAAAAGTGCCGAAATCAAATTACGCAGTACCGGGACTTTATTTTTATGACAACAGTGTGGTTGAGATTGCAAAAAAACTTGAGCCAGGCGCACGTGGAGAATACGAGATCACAGACGTAAATAAAAAATACCTCGAAGCAGGAAAATTAAAAGTCGGAATCCTTCAGCGCGGAACAGCGTGGCTGGATACGGGAACATTTGCATCGCTCACACAAGCCGGACAATTCGTTCAGGTAATTGAGGAACGCCAGGGTTTAAAAGTGGGATGCATTGAAGAAGTTGCATACCGGATGGGCTTTATTACCAAAGAGCAGCTGCATGAACTTGCGCAGCCATTATTAAAAAGCGGTTATGGTCAATATTTGTTAAACCTGAGATAACTTTTCAGCTGATTTAAGTCTTCAACTTTGTTTTCATGAGCAATGGCAAACTGCTCTTGAAAATTTCAACACATATATTTAAGAGTTAAAAGCATTTCCATGACCCCCTTGCAACAACGAACGAAAATTCTTATTACCGGTGGCGCCGGCTTTATTGCAAGCGCCATGGCAGAACGACTTGCTGCCAATCCAGACAATCATGTAGTGATCGTTGATAATCTGCATACAGGCGATATCAGAAAAATTCCGGTTTCAAAATATGACAACGTTGAATTTATTAAAGCGGATGTAAATAACTTCAATAAGATCACCGATGTTTTTTTAATGCATCATTTTGAATACGTTTTTCATTATGCCGCGCTGGTAGGTGTGCAACGTACGCTTGATCATCCGCTGATGGTGCTTCATGATCTCCAGGGCATTCAGCATATTCTGAATCTCTCTACAACATCCGCAGTAAAACGTGTGTACTTTTCTTCTTCTTCTGAAGTTTATGGTGAACCCGTTGAATATCCGCAGAACGAAGAAACAACTCCGCTGAATTCACGCCTCCCCTACGCCATTGTAAAAAATGCAGGTGAAGCTTTTTTGAAAGCATACTTTAAAGAATACGGACTAAGCTATACGATCTTCCGTTTCTTCAATACTTACGGCCCGAAACAAAGTTCCGATTTTGTTATTTCACGATTCATCCGCGCAGCATTAAAAAATAAACCGATCACGATCAACGGTGACGGATCGCAGACACGCACATTCTGCTACGTGGATGATAATGTGGATGCTTGCTTACGTGCGTTCACACATGAAGAATCTGTAGACGATGTGATAAACATCGGAAGTGAAATAGAAACTTCGATTCGCGAACTCGCAGCAATGATTATCCGTCTTACAGGATCATCTTCAAAAATTATTCACGGACCTGCGCTAACAGAAGGCGACATGACGCGCAGGCGGCCGGATACAACGAAAATGAAACTGCTGCTCAAGCGCGATCTGCTTCCTCTCGAAGAAGGCATCAAACGCATTCTCAAAGACACCTCTTATTTTCTCTGATCGTGAATCCGGAAAAGTATCACCAGCTATTGGCCGAATCTTTTTCAGGGTTCAGCGCCTCGCTTCCGTCTTCCCCGGAAAGTTTATACGAACCTATTCGTTACACACTTTCATTCGGGGGAAAACGAATGCGGCCGCTGCTTACACTCATGGGCGCAGGACTTTTTAAAGAAGATGTGCACTGTGCATTGCATGCAGCGAAAGGAATTGAACTCTTTCATAATTTCACATTGCTTCATGATGACATTATGGACAATGCGCCTTTGCGAAGAGGAAAAGCAAGTGTTCATGCAAAATGGAATCCGAATGTTGCTATTCTTAGCGGCGACGCCATGTACACGGAAGCATTTCGCCTGTTAGCAAAGAGTCCGAAAGAAGTATTGCCTGAAGTGCTTGATATTTTCACAAAAACGGCGCTTGAAGTTTGTGAAGGCCAGCAACTCGACATGGATTTTGAAAAACAGCCAAAGGTTTCGATTACAGATTACCTTCGGATGATTGAATTAAAAACGGCTGTTTTGCTTGCAGCTTCATTAGAAATCGGCGCAGTTTGTGCGAAGGCGGAAAAAGTAGAAGCAAAAAAATTATACCAGTTCGGCTTACATGTTGGAATCGCTTTTCAATTGCAGGATGATATACTGGATGTTTATGGCGATGCGGATAAATTCGGAAAACAAGTGGGTGGCGATATTGTTGCAAACAAAAAAACATATTTATTATTAAAAGCATTTGAATTGGCTAATAGTTACCAGCAGGAAGAATTGCAGCAATGGTCGCAGGCAGGAATAAATGATGCGAAAGAAAAGGTAAATGCAGTGAAAGCATTGTATGATTTGCTCCATGTAAAAGCAGAAGCGGAAAAAGAGATGCACCGGCATTATGAAATTGGAATTGCAGCGCTGGCAAGTGTGAAAGCAGATGAAGCAAAGAAAAAAGTGCTGAGAGATTTTACGGATTCGCTGATGGTGAGGGAACATTAGAAATCAGTGGTCAGTGAAATCTAAAAGAATTAATTCATAACCAAAACTTTTGTAAGGCAAATTGCTGCTTGAAGAAGTACGAAATTTCTAAACTTTACTGAAAAATTACCTTTGCCGACCAATAACTTTTCCTATCTTTTCATTGGCATTACACTTAAACCAAAACCCAATGAAACAAATTCTACTTTTTTCGTCGCTATTAGTAGCGTCATTTGCTACTGCACAGCAGGCCATTTCTCTGCAGGATTATGATCAATTGAAAAGTACAGGTCAGCTGAACAGCAGCGCACATTACATCATCGTTAATCCTGACTTGCAGGCAAGGGCTTCTGAAAGCGCTTTGTCGCGTTACGCTGGTCCAGTTCAGGCACAAAGCACCGCTTGCAATTGCATGGTTCCGCTTGATACTACGTTCAATGTAGTCCCTTTTAGTGGGGGTTATCCTCCTGATTACCGTAACGACGATGCTTCAAGTCCACTCACGGCATTACCATTCTCCTTCAATTTTTTCGGAACAATGTATAATTCATTATACATTAATAACAACGGAAATATTTCGTTCGGTGCACCTTATATTACTTTCACACCGAATCCTTTTCCTGATCCGTCGTTTCAAATGATCGCTCCATTCTGGGCAGATGTGGATACACGTGGTGCGTTGAGCGGACTTGTTTATTACAAGATCACTTCTACTTATATGATTGTGAAATGGGAGAATGTCGGCTATTTTTCTTCACACGATAGTTTGCTCAGTACTTTTCAACTTATCATCACTGATGGATTAGATCCGATCGTACCAGGCGGAGCAAACGTTTCATTCTGCTATGGCGATATGCAATGGACAACAGGTGACGCATCTATGGGTGTTAACGGATTCGGTGGATCAGCTTCTACAACAGGAGTGAACCAGGGCAATGGAACTGATTATTTCCAGGTTACACAAAGTAATGCACCGGGTCTTGCATTCGATGGTCCTTACGGGTTGAATGATGGTGTTGATTTTCTTGATGATCAGGAAATTTATTTTAATACAAGTCTTCTTGGTAATGTACCACCGCTTGTATTGAACAGTTCCATCTGCGATACGATCGACGTATACACAGGTGACACACTACGTTCCATCAACCAGGATTCAATCATGTTTGATTTCAACTTTATGACACCGGAAATCAATCAAACTGTAACTGCTTCACTTTTCTCTAATGCACCGGCTGGCGCATTTTCTTATGTGCAGACCGTAAATACACCAACTTTCAAATCGTATTCCTGTGTTTTCCGCGCGAAAGATATTCCGCCGGGAATTTACACTGTAACTGCAAATGCAACTGATGATGGAATGCCTGCAGGACAAAGTTCAGGGCAAGTTGTGATCCGCAGTATTTTTGACAGTAATTTAACAAGCGGCATAACCGAATCAGCTACTGCAACAGGAGTCTCCGTTTATCCGAATCCTGCAGATGATGTAATGATGATCGGAAATGTTCCGGCAGGCACTACTTCAGTTATGATCACTGATGTTCTTGGGCAGGTAGTAACTTCTGTTCCGGTTAATGGTAACCAGGTTTCAGTTAACACAGCAGCATTTGCACCGGGTGTTTATTTCATTACACTTGTTTCTGCGAATGGAACGAATGAGTCTGTTAAATTTATCAGGAAGTAAAATTTTAGTTCTATAAAAAAGAGAGGCTTAATTAATTTTAAGCCTCTCTTTTTTTATTGTACTGTTTTTTCTGCTCTATTCATTATTAATCAGTTCCCACGCACTTTTATAAGCACCAATCTCCTCCACGTATTCCAAAAACGTTTTATAAAAAGAATTATTTGCAAGCGTTGCACTATCGCCAAATACAATTAATTTTTTCTTCGCGCGCGTCAGTGCAACATTCATCCTTCGCGTATCCGAAAGAAAACCAATTTCCCCATTATCATTGCTGCGTGTTAAGCTGATGCAAATAATGTCCCGCTCCTGCCCCTGGAAACCATCGACGGTGCGGACAGAAAAATGATTTTGTGAATCTTTGAAATAAACCTGCTCTTCCAATTGCAATTTCAAATATTCTGTTTGCGATTTGTATGGCGCAATAATACCAATACTTAATGGCTTGGGCCCGTTAGTTCGAGCAGAGCCGAGAACTGAGCCTTCGTACTGTTCCAAAACATTTCCAAGATGTTTTAATAAAAGATCAGCTTCTTCCTTATTCGAAATGCTCAGCGTTTCCGGATTCTGCTCTTCTGTAAATCCGCAACCCGCAGTGTCGATAAAATCAACCGGCTTTACCAACAGATCATCTGCCTCATCAAAGCTGAGGTGATTGTCTTTTACGGAATCATCCGACAACAATTTTCGCTCGTAAAACATCCTATTTGAAAATTGCATGATCTTGTCGTGCATGCGGTATTGTGTGCGCAGCAATACGGTTGCTTCCGGCTGTGATTTTACCACGCGCTCAAACAAAGTATATTTCAATCCGCCGTCTTCTGCTTTTTTTGATTTTACCGTTGGCGGCAATTGAAAATGATCTCCCGCAAAAATCACACGCTCTGCTCTTGAGATCGGAATCCAGCTCATGGGCTCCAGCGCCTGGGCGGCTTCATCAATAAAAACTGTGCGGAATTTTTTATCACGCATTAATCTTCCTGATGAAACAACAGGCGTACATGCAATGACCTGCGCGTTTTCGAATTGTTCCCACTGGATATAATCTTCCAGTGCAGAAGCGTCTTTCAATAATTGTTTTGCTTCGGTAAATAATAAATTGCGCTGCTCACGTTCCTGGTGACCGAAATTACGTTTGTATTTCTTCGCCATCGCAAAATATTCTTCTGCTTTTTTCCGGTACTCTTTCAGTTCTTTGTAAGAAGAATGATTCGCCATCTTCACATCAAGCGTATTGTTGATCACTTCTTCCGACACACGCGCAGGATTTCCCAAACGCAAAACAGTAACGCCTTGCCGCACCAAACGTTCGGTGAGCAGATCAACTGCAATATTGCTCGGACTGCAAACCAATACCTGCTTTTCTGTTTGCAGTGTATGACGAATGGCTTGAATGAATGTTGTCGTTTTTCCTGTACCGGGAGGGCCATGGACCAACGCAACATCTTCTGCTGCGTCAATTAATTTTACTGCATCATTCTGAAAAACATTTAAGCCGGGCATTTGAATTTTATCATCGCGCTTATTGAATTTTGCGGGTTGCTCGCCGTACAATACATCACGTAAATGTGCAAGCCGTCCCTTCTCAGCCTCGATCACTTTCTGCAGCGTGATGACCATTTCCCTGTAGGAATTTTCATCAAACAATAAATTGATTCCTAATTTTCCTCTTTCCGTCCAGCCCGGCATTTCATCCGTTTTGAAAGAGATGCGCATTTTATTCGCCCACACCTGCTTGATAGTTCCCTGGAATTTCCAATTCTCAGAACCCGTTTCGCCGCTATTGGAAAACAGCTCGATATTTTTTCCGCCACCGAATTGATGCAGCTCATTTAATCCCTGCGTGCGTTCAATTTCAATATTCAAATAATCGCCATAACCCAACTCTTCGGAAATAATCTGAACTGGATACCAGGTTACACCATTTTTACGGCGCTCCTGTATGCTGTTTCGTTCAAATTGTGCGACATATTGTTTATAATCTTCATCCTTTTCTATTGCAAGAAGGCCAATGAGATTTTTTAAAGCTGATTTGGAATCAAAGGAAGTTTTCGTCACTGTTTTCTGCTCAATTAGAATTGTAAAGATACGCATCAGCCACTTTATAATCTGTCAGCACATTTCACAAATTCGTATATTCGTTATCTGTGGATGCAGCTTAACGACCAACCCTTTCATGCGCAATCTCCTTGCCTTTCTTTTGTTTTCGCTTTTCGCCATTCATTCTTTTGCACAGAACAATGCTTCGATCGACAGCTTAAAACGTGCTTTAAAACCAGCGAAAGATACCAACCGTGTAAATGTACTTATCGCACTCTCCGATGAAATACATCTTGACAACCCGGAATTGGGAATAAAATATTCAGCTGAAGCAATCGCTCTTGCCAAACAGCTGAATTTTACTTCAGGTATTGTTCATGGAGATATGTCAATGGGCCTTGCACTTTATGGAGGTGGAAGCTATGATTCTGCGCTGGTCTATTTCGAAGAGGCAAGACTGTTTGCTACCAAAAGAAATGACCAGGCACAACTGGCGAGCATTTATTCCAATATGGGAAATGTGTACGGCGACCTCGGACAAAACAGAAAATGCATTGAATATTATCTTATCGCCGCAGACATTACCGAAAAATTAGACAAGCCTGAAAAAGCTGCGTATATAAAAGTGAATATTGCGACAGTGTATTCTGTCTTAGGTCAGCACGATTCTGCGCTTGTGTTTTATAAAGAGGCACTTGCCACCTTATCAAAGATCGATAAAGATCAGGCGAAGCTTCCGATCGTTTTAAATAATATCGGCGCTACTTATCTTGAACAGGCGGATACATTAAGAGCGGAAAAAGCTTTTGTCGAGGCGTTGCGCATTTCGAAGATTCATAATAACCAGCGCGGACTTGCTGCGGCATACGATCACCTTGGTGTGCTGATGCATTTTTACAGGCATAATTATGATTCGGGAGTAGTGATGCTGCAAAATGCAATTACTATTTACGAAACGACAGGTTCAAAAAGCGGTATTGCGGAAGCGCGTGTTCATTTAGGTGAGATCTACCTCGATGCAAAAAAATACCCCGAAGCACTTGTTCAATTAAATGCTGGTGTAGCAATTTCAGAAGAGCTGAAAGATTATTATAATTTAAAAGTCTATTACCGTTTGCTTTCGCAGCTGAATGAAGAAACCGGGAATCTTTCTCTGGCGCTCAGTTATCACAAAAAATTGCTGGACGTCAAAGACACGATGTTCAACCTGAATAACAGCAGTCTTGTTTCGGAAATGAAAACGCAAGTGCAGAATGAAAAAAATCTCAGGGAAATTGAATCACTTAATGCGAAAGGTCAACGACAAACCGTAATTCTTTATTCAGCAATTGCGGTTGGTATTTTAGTGCTGTTGCTTGCTTTGGTAGCTTTCAATCGTTACTTGGTTAAAAAACGCGCCGGCGAATTGCTTGCTGTGCAGAACTCAGAAATTCAGCACCAGAAAAATATCATTGAAGAAAAGAACAAAGACATTACAGACAGCATTCATTATGCACAGCGGATACAAAACGCAATCCTGCCTTCGAAGGAACAAATGAAATCTATTTTCCCGGAATCATTTGTGTTGTTTCGCCCAAAGGCAATTGTAAGCGGTGATTTTTATTGGTTCGAAGAATCCGGCGATTACAAATTATTTTCGGTGGTCGATTGTACCGGTCATGGTGTTCCGGGGGCGATGCTGAGTGTTGTCGGGCATAACTTTCTGAATAAAGCAGTGCATGATGAAAAGCTGATCATGCCGGATAAGCTGCTACAGTTTCTCAATGAGAATATTTCCAAAATGCTGCGTCAGAAACATGAAGATAAAATCATCCAGGACGGAATGGACATTGCAATGTGTGCGTACCATGAAAAATCACGAACGCTTTATTATTCGGGATCTTTCAATTCGCTGTACCATGTGCGCAATGGTGTTTTGAATGAAATTAAATCTGATAAAATATTCATTGGCAATTATTACGAGGAACCGGATAAAAAATACACATTGCATTCCATCAAGGCTGAGAAGGATGATTTGTTTTATGTTTTCTCTGATGGATTTGCTGACCAGTTTGGCGGGCCTTCCGGAAAAAAATTCAAGTACAAAGCTTTCCAGGAATTATTACGAAGCATGCAGAATGAAAATATGCAAACGCAGGAAGAGTGCCTTTCAGTTGCTTTTGAAAAATGGAAACGCCATCTCGACCAGGTGGATGACGTCTGTGTTATTGGTGTGCGTGTAGGATAGACTTCTCGCCCCACGTCCTTTTTTCCTTCCGCCTGCTGCCCTTTTTTTCCTCCCTCGTCCCCACGTCCCTTTTTTCGTCCCCGCTATACTATTTCACCACATAAACATCCGCATAAACAGGATAATGATCACTATAGCCGCCGATATATCTTGAACCTGCGTACACATGCAATGGACCCGGAGGATCGCCTTTGTAATTTTCTCCGGTCATCCACGTCTCGCGGAAAATAGAAGCGTGGTACACATATAATCCTTTTCCATTATGAAGATTCGGAGAAACAAGGATCTGGTCGAGCATGTTTTTTTCTTTCTTGTAATGATAAGAACCATCGCCCGCAGCTTTGAGTGAATCCATCAGGTCGACAAATCCGGTTTCAGAACCGCTTGCTGATTTTAAGCTCTGTATACTTTTATCATCCGGTTCATCATTAAAATCTCCCATCGCCAGAATTTTTGCATTCGGAAATATTTTTAAAATACTGTCTTCAGCATTGCGAAGCTTTTGCGCTGCGATCATTCTGCGTTCTGCACTGGCCTCTTCTCCTCCACGACGTGAAGGCCAGTGATTGACAAAAATATACAGCGTGTCTTTTTTTCCGAACACGCCTTTCACCAACAGAATATCACGTGTAAAAGAAGAATCGGAAGGCATAGGAACAAAAATCGTTTTAGCTTCCAGCACTTTGAACTTCTTCTTTTTGTAGATCATCGCTACATCAATACCACGCTTATCGTGAGAATCAAAATGCACAATACCATATTTTTGTTTTGCCAGATCAGTTTTTGTCGTGAGATCAACCAGCACATTTCTATTTTCCACTTCAGCCATTCCTAAAATATCAGGACCCGTTCCGTTTCCCATCGCGAGAATAACCTTCGAAAGATTTTTCAGCTTTGCGTTATAGCGTTCAGAAGTCCATTTCATTTTCCCGCCTGGAAGAAATTCTTCATCATCAATTGCAGGATCATTTATTGTGTCGTAAAAATTTTCAACATTCCAGAATGCAATACGTGCTGTTGGTTTTGGCAACCGCTGAGCGCTCAGGCAACCTGCAATAAATAAGCAGAAAAGAAGGTGTATGGTGATTTTCATGACGTAAAGATAACTGCCTATTGCCTATGTCCGTGTTACAAAAACAAGGCATTAAGACCATTAAATTGTGAAAAAACATCCAAAACCTCTGCTTTTTAATGGATTTCAAGTAATTTATTTACAACGTAAGGTGTTCCCCGAACTGTCTGACTTTGTGAATATTAGTGTTAAGAAATGATTTTCTAAAAGCTTGCATGGGATAAAGCTTTTGCTAAATTTGTTATGCACCGAATCAAAACACTCTTATGCGTTTATTCCTTACTCTTGCATTGTTCAGCACACTATCATTTTCTGTGAAAGCGCAAACTAACGAAACGCCTTCTATTACTTCTCTCAACGCAATTCCGCGCGGCACCCAAGTGTTGCTTTCCTGGAATCCCGATAAAAAAGATATTACGGGCTATGTTGTGGAGCGTTCCAAAAACGGATCTGAATTTGAAATGTTCAGCCAGGTGGAAGGTGCTAATCAGCCAATGGAATTTCTTGAAACAGATTTTACTCCACTGGCAGGTTTATCGTATTACCGGCTTACTGCTGTTTACAAAAACGGAGAAACCGTGCATTCAAATATTGTTCCTGTAAAATTTTCAGCAAACGGAACTGCGTCTTCACCGGTGCCGGGAAATGAAGATGCAATATTTCCTGATCATGGAGTGCTGATCGTTGTGCGCAGTGCTGATGGAATTGAATTTTATTCCAAAGTTGAAGTTGAAAATTCTGAGCCGCTTCGTTGCTCTGATGCTGATCCGGTTTTAGCGCAGGGCACTTACACAATTATAGGATGTTCGCAGCAGGAGCTGTATTCAAAACAAATCGTAATAAATTAAGCAGGACCCAGTCGATGAGGAAAAGCCGTTCGTGAGGACGGCTTTTTTTATTTGTCAGACTTGCTCGTTTCTCCATTTCAGTTTTATATTCTCCGATTAAATCTCTTTAACAAACATTGGTTTTGAAAATTTGCGTTGCATTCACCTCTTGATCTATCTTTGCGGCTCTCCGAGGATGTTCTTTTGAAACAAAAAAAATGCTCAAACAAATTGAAAATACACTCCGTGTCTGCAAGGAATCATTCCCTTCGGATTTTATTTCATTCTGCTGTGTAAGGTAATGCTCAAATTCATATCGCATCGCAACACCCGGCAGAGCAATTTGCCGGGTGTTTTGCTTTTTATTATACAGCCTCTTTAAAAATGAAACTTGTCTTAACTTTCATATAACATGAAATAAACGGAAGACTTCTTTGGAATAAATATTGTTCAACTAAATCAATTAATAAATAATCAAAATGAAAAACTCAAAAAATTACAATCGCTTTATCCTTTTCGGAAATAAACCTGTTTGCATTTATGGAAATAAAAAAATCAAGCTGAATATGAATGGCGGAAAGAATTTCATCAAACGTTTAGTGAAATGGTTCTTGAATAAATTTCATACAGCAGCGATACAATCCGGGTGATATGAACTGTTATAATTGTAGAATTCGGGAAAACGGAGCAACTTAATGTGGCATTATTTTCCCCGTAATTTAATGCATTGAATATGCAAGTGATTAATTTTCAGCAGGATTAATCAACGGCATATTTATTGAATATTACCACGCAACAGGTAAAACCAATTTAAAAAGGAAATCGGGCTCAGGGTACTTTTCGAGAGGGATTTATCATAGTCTTGGGTTGGCGGAAACCAGCAAGCGAAGAAAAAGCAGGGCGTCCTTGAGAAAGCTTCTACTCAAAAGTGGAAGCTTTCTTTTTGATCATGCCTTTAAAAATTCACACCAAGATTTGCTGTCACCGTCAATTCACCTGTTTGCGTTTGCATTACGAGTACAGGAAAGCGATTTACATAAATCGCTTTTAAACTCAACAAAGGCCTTCCATAAATTTTCATTTTCGGTGAATAAGAAAACTGCGCACGGTGACTGAGAATATTTCCGACAAGCGCTGCATTTGAATAAGAGCGGTTGTACGTTGAACCTGCGGAGAGCCTGACTACTTTTGCAAAAGATTTGTTGCATTGAAAGCCCGGGTCAAATAATTTAAAGCCAAGAGAAAGTTTTCCGCCCAACAAATGAAAGGAAGACGCAATTGTCCAGCTGGAAAGATCATTGTTAAAAATAATAAGCGCCAAAAGTCTGGTAATCGGGATCAACATGTTCATGCTTGACGCTGATGGAAAACCTTTTGATTCCAAAAGTCAGCGCTGCCTTCAATACTTTAAAAAATTGTGTGGTTGATTTTGTTGGCAAGAGGAACTTTTCGAGGCCGGTAAAATCTGTTGTTTCGCTGGGCAGATGCATCAAACACGCCGAGGTACAAGCTGTCGCGATAATATTCCACCGAAATTCTTGTGCGTGCATTCCAATTATAAACCGGGATGACAGGATTCCATGTGGTTATAGCGCCGTTGGTGAGATTACATGCCGCTGTATAACCATTATTGATATTAGAATTTATCCCGAAAAAAACTTCCGCCCATGTAAGCAACAGTTCCGCGCATGGCAAAATCAGAAATGCAAGAATATTGTTCAGAGCGTGCACGAAGTGTTGCAATTCCGGTTAACACAGGAATAGAATAAATATCGAACCATTCGGCAATCTCATTTTCAGGTTTTTTATCGAAGGGGGTAACTATAAATTCAATGGGGCGCTTAAATCGGTCAAAAACGTTTGTTGTCGGATAAAAAAACAGAATTTGTTTGTCTGAAAACCGGCTATTCGCAGCATTTGAGAAACAAATCTTTATAAAATCCTTATGCTTTCCCTCATTCACGCTCTCATTCTTACGATACCTTTGTCATGTACTTCTACCATAGCTCCTTGTCGCAGTTTTTTCTCAAACGCATAAGTAAACCCAGGCAATACATTATCAGCATTGTATTGGTAATGCTTGTTGCAGCAATTTGTTATTCCCTTTCCTCCTTAATTGGTTATAAGGTCGTCGCTCTTATTTTGCTTGTCAGCGTTTCATTGATTGCAATGTTTTTCGATTTTTTCCCGGTAATGCTCGG
The DNA here is from genome assembly GCA_039918435.1 of Bacteroidia bacterium. Classification (GTDB taxonomy): domain Bacteria; phylum Bacteroidota; class Bacteroidia; order Palsa-965; family Palsa-965. The sequence goes on from JBDSHN010000117.1 coordinate 109,360, forward strand.
AGCAATCCTGAGCGCATTGATCTGGGATTATTTTTTCATTCCGCCAAAATTTACTTTTCATGTGAACGATGCAGAAGATGCGTTGATGCTGCTGATGTATTTTTTTATTGCTATGGTCAATGCTGTTTTAACTTATAAGATCAGGCAGGTTGAAAAAATAGAAAATAAAAAAGAGGGAGAGGAAAATACATTAAAGCTGTATAACACATTATTAAATTCACTTTCTCATGAGTTACGCACCCCTATTTCTACCATCCTCGCTGCTACAGATAATCTTCAGACATCACATAACCGTCTTTCAGAAATACATAAGGCAGAGCTCATCAATGAGATTTCCAAAGCTTCTCTCCGCTTAAACCGCCATGTAGAAAATCTGCTGAATATGTCGCGACTTGAATCGGGAGTTATCCTGCCTAAAAAAGACTGGGTAGACATGAATGAACTTGTGCATGGTGTTGTGAACAGGCTTAAAGAAATCATGGATAACCGTGTTGTAAATATCCAGGTGCGCGACAATTTGCCCTTGTTCAAACTGGATTATGGTTTGATGGAACAGATCCTGCAAAACCTCTTGCATAATGCAGCAGTGAATGTCCCGAAATATGCTGTCATCACAGTCCGTGCAATTTGCATTGAAAATAAGCTGATCCTTGAAATTGAAGATACCGGTGAAGGGTTTCCTCCTGCTGAAATAGAAAAAGTTTTTGAGAAGTTTTATCGCCTAAAAAATTCAAAAACAGGCGGAACCGGGCTTGGCCTCTCTATTGTCAAAGGATTTGTAGAAGCTCAGAACGGCAGGATAAAACTGGAAAACATGGAAGAAGGTGGTGCGCGTTTTACCATAGAAATTGCTGCTGAAACTTCTTACCCGAATACATTACGGAATGAATAACAATCCTGTCATATTGGTTATTGATGATGAATCGCAGATCCGGCGTTTGTTGGAAATTACATTGCAGAGTCATGATTATAAAGTGATCGAAGCAATGAATGCGCACGATGGATTGATCATGGCTGCGAATCATCCGCCGGATATGATTTTGCTTGACCTGGGTTTACCGGATGAAAGCGGGCACGTGGTGTTGAAAAAACTGCGCGACTGGTATACCAAACCTATTATTATTCTTTCTGTGCAAAGCAGCGAAGAAGATATTGTAAAAGCACTGGACGCAGGTGCAAATGATTATCTCGTTAAACCATTCCGCACAGGCGAATTGCTTGCACGTATCCGTTCTGTGCTGAGAAGTGCAAATCCACAGGAAGAAAATCCGGTTATTGATTCCGAAGATCTGCATATTGATCTCGCTTCACGAATTGTAAAAAAGAAAAACGAGATCATAAAACTTACTGCAACTGAATATACTTTGCTCGCACTTTTTGCCAGGAATGAAGGAAAAGTTTTAACGCATCAATACTTATTACGACTGGTTTGGGGACCAGGCTATATTGATCAAACGCAATACCTGCGTGTATTCATTGCGCAGCTCCGCAAAAAAATCGAAGACGATCCGAATCATCCCAAACATATTATTACGGAGAGCGGAGTCGGCTACCGGTTTGTATAAGGAAAACAATTTCCGGATAACCCATTATCGGACAGGAAGAATCGGTAATTGGTCATCATTTTGTAAAGCTGATTATTGTCGTCTTTATAAAATCTTTATACCTCCTGCCCTTTTTTAATATCCTCCTTACAGCTTTCGCGGCACCTTTGTCCGCTGATTTCAACACTAAAGTTGTGCAGCGTTTCAGCCCCATATTTTATGTCGGAAAGCATTCACAAAAAACTCTCAGCAGCGGGAGTACTGGTTACGCTCGGAATCATTTTCGGCGACATCGGCACTTCACCACTTTATGTGCTCAAAGCAATTGTCGGTGAGCGCGCAATAACAGAACAGCTGGTTTTCGGCGGACTTTCACTGGTCTTCTGGACGCTCACATTACAGACAACTTTCAAATACATCTGGCTCACGCTACAAGCAGATAATCATGGAGAAGGCGGAATCTTTTCGCTTTATACGTTGGTACGGCGCTATAAGAAATGGCTTTATTTTCCTGCGTTTGTTGGCGCCGGTGCATTGCTTGCCGACGGAATTATTACTCCGCCCATTTCCGTTTCATCTGCAATCGAAGGATTAAAGCTTGTGATTCCCAACATCCCGGTTATTCCGATCGTCGTGATCATTATCACAGGCATTTTTGCTTTTCAACGTTTCGGCACAAAGATCGTCGGGGGATTATTTGGTCCGATAATGCTTGTGTGGTTTCTTATGCTTGCCACATTGGGATTTTCGCAGATCACAATCTTCCCTTCTGTACTGAAAGCTTTAAGTCCACACTATGCAATTGATTTTCTCGTGCATTATCCAAAAGGTTTTTGGTTGCTTGGTGCTGTTTTCCTTGCAACAACCGGCGCGGAAGCTTTGTATTCCGACCTGGGTCATTGCGGGCGAAAAAATGTGCGTGTAAGCTGGACCTTTGTAAAAATTACGCTGCTTTTAAATTATTTCGGACAAGGCGCATGGCTCATCACCAGCGGAAAAATTTTTCTCGGCGGATTGAATCCATTCTATGAAATCATGCCGCATTGGTTTTTGCTGAGCGGAATTATAATTGCAACAGCAGCAACAATTATTGCCAGCCAGGCATTGATCAGCGGATCATTTACATTGATCAGTGAAGCCGTGAGCCTGAACTTCTGGCCGCGTGTTACCATAAAATTTCCGACAGAAGTGCGTGGGCAATTATATGTGCCAAGCATCAACTGGTTGCTGTGGGCAGGATGTATCGGCGTTGTTCTTTATTTCAAAGAATCTTCGAACATGGAAGCGGTCTATGGTTTCAATATCACCATTGCCATGCTGATGACCACAACACTGATGGGATATTATTTGCGCTACGTAAAAAAAATTCCCGCGCTGGTTGTTGCCGGTATCATTTGTATTTTTCTTTCCGTCGAATTTTCATTTTTCATCGCCAATATCATCAAGCTCAAGGAAGCATGGATGTTTTTGCTGATCGTTTTCGGAATTATCACAACGATGTACACCTGGTACCGTGCAAGAAAAATCCTGAATAAGCTGGTAGAATTTCTTCCACTCAGTGAACATCTTCCTGCGCTGGTAGATCTCAGCAATGATAAATCCATTTCGAAATACGCCACGCATCTTATTTATTTAACCAGCGCGGATAATCCAAAACATATAGAAGGCAGAAATATTTATTCCATCTTTTCAAGGAATCCCAAACGCGCGGATATCTATTGGCTTATCCACGTTGATCGCACAAATGAACCGTATACGATGGAATATACGGTGGATGAAATGATCAATGACAAAGTGATCCGTGTCGATTTTAAGATCGGGTTCCGTGTGCAGCCGCGTGTTAATGTGCTGTTCCGGAAAGTGGTGGAAGAAATGGTGACGAATAAAGAGCTTGACATTACCAGTCGCTATGAGTCGCTGAGCAAATACAATCTCGCTGCAGACTTCCGGTTTGTCATCCTCGAACGTTTTCTCTCTGTAGAAAATGAATTCTCTGTGCGTGATGGATTCATTCTCAAATGCTATTTCTTTCTTAAAAATTTCGGGCAGTCGGACAGTAAAGCTTTCGGACTTGATACAAGTGACGTGACAATTGAAAAAATTCCATTAGTCATTTCACCAGTGGCCGATATACGTCTCAAAAGAAGAGAATTGAAAAAAGAGCATCATGAAAACAGCTGATTTTTCAAAAGAAATATATGAGCGCTATTTCGGAAGATCAAGTGGAATTGTGATGGTCACTTTACGCGATAAAACTGAGCTTGCTGGAAAATTCACCGGATTTTTCCGCGGCGAAAATGAATTTGATGAGCCTTATATTGTCATGTGGCGTTTTGTAGATGAAAAAGAGTTCGTTGAAATCGATTTTTTGCCTTATCCGAACCAGGAAGTTGGTTGCATTATAAAACAAAAAAACATTCTAGCTGTTCGATTTAAATAACCAATACATAGTTATACTATTGCAATGATTCGACCATATTTCACTGCAATTATCGTGTCTACTTGTACCAGGTATTTAATTACCGGGGGGGATTTGGCGTTCAGGCTTTTTACAATGTTGCTATAGTTTAGCGCTTGTATATGTGCTTGTTTTACTCAAGAACTTATAAGAGAAAAGGAATCAGAGCTTTTGTTTTAGCAGTATATCCGATGTACTTATCACCAAAAATCTCAGTAAGCAATTTCTCCTCTTTTTTTAGCTTGAACCAAAAGGATATAAAGACCAAAACAACTGCAATTATTCCGCGATAATCTCCGACTATCAACGTGTTTCCAATAAACAGCAACAAAAGTCCGGTATAAATCGGGTGTCGTATGAATTTATAAATTCCATGCTGAATCAGTTCATGGCTTTCCTTTTCTTGTACAGAAAGGCTCCAGTTTTTACCCAAATTATAGCGCGACCAGCAAGCAATGCAAGCACCGGAAACAGAAATAATCAGGCCGGTAATCCCGACAAAATCTGAATGAGGTACAAAGTTTTCCCTTAGTAAAGTATGCCCAAACCATTCTCCCGGCCCTAATAATAAAGCAGCAATAATCAAAGGTAGCCAGTACTGAATAAATTGTTTAACAAAGGGTTCCTGGCTATTCACTTTTTTCGCTGCCAACCCGGAAATAAGCCAATACGTAAAAACGATAAGCCAGGTTATTCTGAGACCGGTTTTAATATACTCACTCATAGTAGTTGTTTAAATTGATTGACGGCTGACATGCAATAGAGCGGATTCTTTGTTATTCTTTTCATGCTATTCATTTGTAGCAGCGTCTAATAGTTCACGAAGCATTTTTACTTTATGGTTAATTTCATCGCTTTCAATGTTACTGATAGATAGAATGGGTGAAAGTTTTGGATAAAGTTCCGGCTTGTTTAACAAATTAACAACTTGTTCTTTAATCCATTTATTATAAGCAATCGGATAAGTTTTATTCGCGATAAAAAGTGTCTGCAGGTATTCCTGAAATGCTTTACACAAAATATCGAATGCCTGAAAATACAAACCCCTTTTAATAAAAAATGGAATATGATCAAGATCGTATTCGCAGGCATTTCTTGTCATTGTCAAACGCTGTAAACGAAGATCTTCATTATAATACGGCAACCATTTATTTTGAAGTTCTTTGAAATAATTTCCTGCATTGTCCATTGGAGCAGAATAACAGATGTGATTGCCAATCTCAATTTCAAAAAAATCAGAAGCAACACCGACTTCTAAAATCGTAGGAATATAATTACCGTCAATAATGTCTAAATGTATATGAGCGAACTGATTTGACTGTTTGAATTTCAATAATACCGCTTGAGCCTTAGCATATATTTGCCAGGATGACTCCAGGTTTTCAATTTCATTCGCGCTTGTGCCGGGTTTTACTAATACCGCAAAGTCAAGGTCGCTTTCCGGAACTGCTTGTCCGCGGGCACAAGAATTTACAACTAAAACCGTGTCCACATTTGGAATGTGTAAAAAGTAATCGTTGATCAATCCGGCAGTATCCTGATGAAGTGAAGTTGGGAAGATCGGCTTTAAGGTCATTTGAATTTCTTGTCTTTATATTTTGGGTGCTACACGTGCAGTTGTTCTATTTCTTTTCACATCTTTCCGTTATTATTTGCAAAATATTCTCTTGACTGTCACGCATAATAATTTTACTCCATATTTTGCTGTAAAAAACATCCGCTGTATTATATCGCTACCCCTCCTTTCATCCAGGTTGACGCAATAACCTATCGAATAAAATTTTAGAAAGTTAACCAATTTCACAACGTATCAAATGCCAAAACACTAATATGACGGAATTAAAAAACATTGCTGCTGTTCCTGATTTTGAAAAAAGAGTTGTTGCGCTTTTCTGGGATCAGCCCTTGCAGGAAGTTGATCGGTACATTATTTATAAATCAAAAAAAGGAGAGCCTTCCCGCACTTGGAAAACGGTGAACGGCAATTCAACAACGATTGTTGACAAAGAGCTTTATCCGGGAAATGTTTATGTCTATAAAGTGAAGGCCGTGATGAAGTCAGGTGTGGAAACGAAATTGCAGGTGTTGGAAGTTGTTTATTGATTGCTCCAAAAACTAACCCATTTAATCGACACTATACGTTACAAACGTTTGCGACACCAAGTAGTGAAAATCCGGGCGTTGGCTAAAAGAATGCGATGGTGATCCGTTCATTCCAAACGCGTTTTCTCCTAATGGTGACGGACAAAATGATGTCCTGCTTGTGCGCGGATACAATATTGCCGCAATGCATTTATTGATCTATGATCGCTGGGGCGGATTGATGTTTGAAAGTAACGATCAGGCAAATGGTTGGGATGGAACTTTTAAAGGGCAAGCAGTAAGCACAGCGGTTTTTGCTTATTCATTCCAGGCAACATTGGCAAACGGATCTGAAAAAAGGAAAAAAGGAAATATTTCTTTGATCCGTTAATTGTTACTGTAAATAAAAACTTAGCGCGGACTTGCACCTTAGATAATGAATATTGCATGGCGCAAAAAAAAAGAGAAGTCCGAAAACTCCTCTTTAGATAATTATGGCTTAGCGTCCCCTCAGGCCCCTACATCCTTCCGGAACAATCCAACCAGGGTTAGTTGGTCACCATAATTGTTTTCGATTGTGATTCTCTCTTTGCATTTATAATTCTTACAATATAAACTCCTGTTGCCGGAACGGTAATTTCAATTTTAGCATCAGTAGTTGTTGTGTTGGAAATAATTTGTCCGCTTACATTCATGACAATAATGTTCATGAATTGTGATTCGTTTTGTGCGATCATGATGCGCATTCCATCAGCAGTATAAATATTATCTGCTATAGTTGGTTCAAGAAGTAATGCGCCTGAAGAATAATCCGGGGTTGAATTGTAATGCATGTGTGTATTATAAGAAGCCGATGCTTCCAATGGTGGGTTGGCTGTTGTAACATAAACTGAATCAAACACTGTCGCCTGGCATCCTGTAACGCTGGTAATTGTGAGCACCACTTCATACGTTCCTGCAAGTGTGTATGCATTCGAAGTACTTGTTTGTGTATCTGTGTTGCCATCACCGAATGTCCAGAAGTAAGAAGCTGATGGATCAACTGTTGAATTATCGGTGAAGGTTACAGAAACGCCTTCTTCAGGTGTATAATTATCAATTAAAAAATCTGCAATCATTTCTGGTTCGCCACCAACAACCAGCTCTGTAGAATCAACAGGAATGGAATTAATTGTAGTAACTAATGTATAAGCACCTGCATCAAGATTACTGATCGTTGCAACAGGCTGAAACATCGAATCGGAAGAAAGAAGGATCGCATTTTTATATACGCTAAGCTTCCATGCGTTGCAATTAGGATTATTTACCGAAACAGCTCCGTCGGTCGAACCAAAGCAGCCTGCATCCGTCACTTCTTTTGCGATATACGGGCCGGTATGTAAATAATAATCTGCAGTGAAATCAAGATTAGCAGGAATATCAAGCTTTACTGTATCGCCGAAGAAATAATAAATATCACCTGTAGAAATTTGTTCGATCCATGCATAAGCCGGGCGGTTGGTTGTATCAGAAGTATTTCCGAAAGAGGAGGCCAATACTTTAATTGTACCGGGATTTTTGCAATAGAATCCGAACTGGACTTTTTTGTATCCGGTAAGCGACGGACGCGCATCCTGCTGGGTGATGATATCATTATTGCTGCTCAGGCTGAATGGATAAACATTATCGCCAGGGTTGCTGATCGAATTCTGGTTGCCCATATCATTCACATCAAGTCCGTTTGCTCCGTTTGCCGAAAAAGCCCAAAGGAAACCTAATGGCTGCTGAACAAGCACGTTAGAATTTTCTGTTACAGTAACCTTGAGATATTGGGTTATAGCAGCCGCAAAAAGGTTTCCGGTAAGAAGAGTGGTTGCGGTAAGGGCGAGTAGGATTTTGCGTGTCATGATCGTAAGGGTATTTGTTTCTATTACGATACAAACTTAGAGATGCTTCCATCCGTACTGAAACCGAATTCGTAAGCTTACTTTCCTGTGTAAGAAATTTTCGGTTTTTGTAAAATCAGGAATAATGCGAATAGGCTTTCTCTGAATGAACCTTTATAGTGTATACCGGTACTTATTAGTGTCAACATCCATTATCCACAATAAATAACACAAATGCGTTATTCCACAATTGCAGCCGTCATGATAAATTTGAACTGATTGATTCCGGCACTTCTTGCCATCACCCCATTTGCTGATTGTATGAAAAAGATTCTCCCCGTTTGCGCGATTTTGCTGCTGATATTCGGCTGTAAAAAGGATGTGGCCACTACGCCACACGTTCCTTTTGTTTACACCGATTCTGTGGCTGATATCGATGGCAATTATTATCACACCATTACCATCGGATCGCAAATATGGCTTGCGGAAAATCTCCGCACGACACGGTTTCAAAACGGAGATGCAATTTTTAATCATACATCCAGCGGCACCTGGAGTTATGTTACAACACCTGCTTATGTTGTCTACAAAAACGATTCTGTTGCCGGTAATATTTATGGCAATCTTTATAATTATTGGGCAGTAAATGATTCAAGGAATATTTGTCCTCCGGGTTATCATGTTCCCGGTTATTACGAATGGCAACTACTGATAAGCGTTCTTGGCAATTCTTCCAGCGATAAAATAAGAGAATACGGTTCGAAGCATTGGTTTCGCCCAAATGATAATGCGACGGATGAATATGGATTTGCTGCGCTGCCGGGTGGATTTCGCCCAGATTATGGCGAGTATGAAAATGTACGTCTTAACGGATATTTCTGGACAGCATCTCATTATATTCCTTCGAGTCCGTCATTTCCCCAGGCATGGTACGTTAAATTATCCAGCGACCTGAATGCTGATCAACCGACTATAGGTCTTGATTACATAAGTTATGTTACCGGATTTTCTGTACGTTGTATTAAAGATTAAAAACCGACCAGTATTTTAAAAAAATCAAAGCGTGAAAAATATAACTCTTGTACCTAAATTTTTCCTGGTCACATTTTTTATTTGTGGCCTGACGAAAATGAACGCGCAGAATAATTACACGCGTGTTGCTGCCGGATTTAACTTCGGTCACCCTAGGCTTGCTGAAGGATACAATGGCGGCGAATGGAAAGGCATAAACATCCGATCGAATTTTCTTGAACTGGGTTATATGAGCGCCGGCGTATTTGATCCGTCCGGAACGCGCCGACTTGGATATAATGTATATCTGGGCGTAAATTTTCCGATTAAAAAGCTCATGTTCGGAAAGCGGGAATACGGTATCAAAGGATTTCTTGTCGCTCCGTTTATCGCAGGCGACCTGGGTTATACAGGCATCGGGGAAAGGCATAGTTTCCAGGCAACTGTTGCACCCGGAGTGAGCTTGCAATTGCCGTATACTGTTATTGATTTTAAATTAAATACTTCTGTTGCATTTGGAAATGTACCCGGGCTTTTACGCCAAAAAATATTATTCATGCCGACAATCGTTTTTCAATTTGATGCATTGTGGGATGTGATGGATCCTGTATTGAAGTTTGACGGACATTATGAAGGCGTAAATGAATCGACCTCTTATCATCAGGACGTATCGTACCATACTACGTATACAGAATACACTACTTATTCCACCACCACTTATAGCCCTTACAGCTACGATTCCTATAAGCGCGATGTTGGTCCGTATATTTCAGTTGGTCCGAGAATTTCTTTTTGGAACCTGAAAAATTCCACCGGCACATTCATGAAAGGTATTCAGCAATCCGGTCGCGCACATGGATTCGGTTATGACCTTATTGCAGAAAACGGCGCCATTACAACTGCAGAAGATATTGATCTGAAAGCAACACGCGTAATGGGACGTTTATCGTTTGATCTGAATGTATCAAAAGAAGGTCTGACACACTTCACACGCTTTATGTTTGGCCCGAGCCTTGGGTATTGCTGGTTTACAAAATCAGACGCACGGGTCAATTCTGAAAATGGTCAGTTCTTCGGTTATTTTATCAGTTTGGAAGTCGGCGCAGTTTCGTTTTCATTCGAGAAAAATTACGCTTTTTATAATAAGTTCGATAACCAGCGTTATTTTTCTGTGTCATACAACATTCCATTCGAACGGGTTTTCGCACGTTACAAACAACTCCGTGAATCACGATAATTGGTTAACAACATTAATAAAGCTCTGATGAAATTTCCAAGTCATAGAAATAGCGCGATCCTTCTTCTGCTGACACTGCTGCTACATGTAAATCTTACAGGCCGTGAGCTGGATCCATTACCTGCGGCATTTAAGACAGTAATGCAACCAGTAAAGCAATCCGGCGGGCCAAAAATAAATATGCTTATGGCATACGCAGGCGTTGCTGCTGGCGGTCGCGAAAACACAGCTTACTTTTTAAAAGGAAAACTTACGTTAATCGATAAGATCAATTTATACGGCTCCATGTATTATCATATTAATCATGACCAGTTGTATTTCGCAAGTTTTGGTGTAGGAAATATCGTAGAGCTTTCCGTTGGAATGGAATGGGGCGACAGAACATTTTTTGTTCCGAAAGATTCTACCTATCAGCGATTTCATTTTAAAAACCTTACAACCGGAAAGGATGAACCCTATGCAACCTTCGAAGATTTTACATTTCCGGAACAAGTAACAACATATACCTTAGGACTTACATTTAAAGCGCGGACTGCAGGTACAAATTACTGGAGAGGGAAAGGCGATTGCTGGAGCATTTACGAATTCAAATGGGAAATGCTGTATGCGCCGAAAGTTGGCTACGATGAAATTATAGCGGTCACCACACAGGGGTTGTATGAAGAGACAACTACCAATTATGAGATGGTAGATGAGAAAATACGGCATTGGGGAGTCAGAATGGTGGCGGATACACGTTTAACTTCCAAGCTGGGCATGATGATGGAATTCGGAGTACGCCCGGGAATTAAAGCCGATCTGAATGAAAAGCACAGGTTCTCGGGAGGATATTTGAGAATTGGTGTATCCATCGGTTTTGCAGTCGGCGGAAGAAAAGCATTGCATTATGCCGCTCAGTAATTGAAAATTATTATTCTGTCGTTATTTCCTTGAACCACAATGTTCAATGCCAAACCAACAATGTTCAATGAACAAGGGAAATAAAAGAAGATTTAACTGATAATTTGTCTCTGCAGGAAGGAATCTATTTCACGCAGGAACAATACAATTCCCACAGCACACGATGTTCATCCACGAATGTAGAAGGCTGAATTTCTTCTTTCGAAAACCATCTTAACTCAGCAATATCATCTGATGCTTCCGGCGTTCCCTCCCACTCTTCTGCAAGAAATAAATGCGTGATGACACAATCTTCTGTGCCGCGATAACGCGGATCATCAATACGGGTGGAACCAAGATATTTTACAGTGGAAACATCTAATGAAGTTTCTTCCTTAGCTTCTCTTCTTGCTGCTTCCTCATAGGAATTATCCAAAGCAGGATCTGCAAAGCCGCCGACAAAACGGAATTTTTCCTGGCTTGCCTTTCTTCCAAGCAATAATTTTCCGCTGAATTCAATTACAACATCAACAGTTGCAAATACGGTCGGGTAACGGGGCTGAACGCTCATACATATTGCGGGCTAAAATGAACTTCTCCAGAAGCATTGATTCCATTCGATGTTTCCATCCCTTAATAGTTTGTGTTTTGCGCAAGCCAGCGTTCGGCTTCCGCCAATGTCATTCCTTTTCTGCGGGAATAATCTTCCACCTGTTCCCTGGTAATTTTCCCGAGTCCGAAATATACAGCTTGTGGATGAGAAAAATACAATCCGCTGACTGCTGCTGTCGGAAACATGGCAAAGCTATCTGTAAGTTGTATACCAGTGTTTTTCTCGACTTCCAGTAAATTAAACTGCAAACGTTTTTCAGTGTGCTCCGGGCAGGCAGGGTATCCTTGTGCAGGACGGATTCCTTGGTATTCTTCCTTTACAATTTGCTCATGCGATAAATTTTCATCTTTCACATAACCCCATAATTCTTTTCGCACGAGTGCATGCATGTGTTCAGCAAATGCTTCCGCTAAACGATCTGCAATTGCTTTGAGCAGGATGGCATTGTAATCATCGTGATCCTTTTCAAACTCAGCAACTTTCTCATCAATGCCGAATCCTGTCGATACCGCGAATCCTCCTATGTAATCTTCGAAACCTTTTGGCGCAATAAAATCTGCAAGCGCAATATTCGGTTGTGTGCCTGGTTTCTTTGTTTGCTGGCGAAGCGTATGAAAAACAGTTTTTATTTCTTTACGATCATCAGAAGTATACACTTCAATGTCATCGTCATTGATGGTATTCGCAGGCCAGAAACCAACTACGCCATTCGCACGCAGCCATTTTTCAGAAATGATCTTCTTTAACATTTGCTGAGCATCGTCGAATAATTTTTTCGCTTCTATTCCGCGCTCAGGGTCAGTTAAAATTTTTGGGTAAGAACCTTTCAATTCCCAGCTATGGAAAAATGGTGTCCAATCGATAAACGGAATCAATTTTTCCAGCGGGTAATCATTAAAAACTTTATTGCCTGTGAAAGTTGGTTGTACAAGATTCGATTTCTCCCAGTCAATAACGGTTTTATTCGCGCGAGCCTGTGCAAGCGAAATAAATTTATTCTGCGATTGCGCATTTTTATTCTGTTCGCGCACACGGTCATATTCGGTATGCAGGTCTTTCATAAATGCGCCGCGTAACTCCTCAGAAATAAGATTGCTTGCCACCGGCACAGATTTACTCGCATCATTCACGTGCACTACCGGCCCAGAATAATTCTGTGCGATCTTAACAGCTGTATGAACTTTGGAAGTTGTTGCACCACCGATGAGCAATGGCGTTTTAAAACCAAGGCGTTCCATTTCTTTTGCCACATGCACCATTTCATCGAGCGAAGGAGTAATGAGTCCGCTCAATCCGATAATATCAACGTTGTGCTTTTTTGCTTCCGCTAAAATTTTATCCGCCGAAACCATTACACCAAGATCAATGATCTCGTAATTATTGCAGGCAAGCACAACACCTACAATATTCTTTCCGATATCATGCACATCACCTTTCACTGTGGCCATCAAAATTTTACCTGCGTTTTGTCTGCCTGTACCAACAATCCCCGCAGCTTTATTCGCATCCTTCTCTGCCTGGAGAAATGGTTCCAGGTACGCCACCGCTTTTTTCATTACACGTGCACTCTTCACCACCTGCGGCAAAAACATTTTACCGCTGCCGAAAAGATCGCCTACCACATTCATTCCATCCATCAGCGGACCTTCGATAACGTGTAACGGGCGTCCGAGCTTGATACGTGCTTCCTCGGTGTCTGCATCAATGTAATCGGTAATTCCTTTTACAAGTGAATGACTTAAACGCGATTCAACTGTTCCTTTTCTCCACGCTTCATCTTTTTCTGTTTTCTCTTTTGTAATTCCTTTTAATGATTCTGCATGATCCACTAAACGTTCTGTGGCATCATCGCGCCTGTTAAGTAACACATCTTCAATCAGCTCCAGCAATTCTTTTTCAATATCATCGTACACGACTAATTGCGCAGGATTTACAATTCCCATATCCATTCCATTGCGGATAGCATGGTATAAAAATGCAGAATGAATCGCTTCACGCACATGATCATTGCCACGGAAAGAAAAAGAAACGTTGCTCACACCGCCGCTGACTTTTGCATAAGGCAGATTTTCTTTTATCCATTTTGTTGAATTGAAAAAATCAAGTGCATTTAACCGGTGCTCTTCCATGCCGGTAGCAACAGGAAAAATATTCGGATCGAAAATAATATCCTGTGGTGGAAAATGCACTTTGTCTACGAGAATATCGTAAGCCCGTTTGCAAATTTCTTTTCTCCTGTCAAATGTATCTGCCTGCCCTGTTTCATCAAATGCCATCACGATCACAGCAGCGCCGTATTGTTTTACTTTATTTGCCTGCTCAATGAATTTTTCTTCACCTTCTTTCAGCGAAATGGAATTGACAATCGCTTTTCCCTGCACGCATTTTAATCCGGCTTCAATCACTGACCATTTTGAAGAGTCGATCATGATCGGAACACGTGCAATATCCGGTTCGGCTGCAATGAGATTCAGGAATTTTGTCATCGCTGCTTCACCATCGAGCATGCCTTCATCCATGTTTATATCAATCACCTGCGCACCACCTTCTACCTGGTCTTTCGCAATCGATAATGCTTCATCATAATTTCCGTCTTTGATAAGGCGGAGAAATTTTTTCGAGCCCGTGACATTTGTACGTTCACCGACATTCATGAAATTACTTTCAGGTCGAAGCGTTACAGGTTCGAGACCGCTTAAATGCATGAGCGTCCCTGCTTCCGGTTTTTTGCGTGGTGAAGCCTTTTTTGCAAGCTCCGCAATCCTGCGGATATGATCAGGAGTTGTTCCGCAACATCCACCGACAATATTTAAAAATCCTGCCTTCAGAAAATCTTCGATCTGGTGGCCCATGGTGTGCGCATCTTCATCGTATTCACCGAATTGATTTGGCAAACCCGCATTCGGATAAGCACTCACATAAAAGGGTGCCTTCTCAGAAAGTTCTTCCAGATAAGGTCGCATGTCTTTTGCTCCCAGCGCACAATTCAACCCCACGCTTAAAAGATCAACATGCGAAACAGAATTTAAAAATGCTTCCGTGGTTTGTCCCGAAAGTGTTCTTCCGCTTGCATCTGTGATTGTCCCGGAAACCATCACCGGCATGATGCGGTTTATTTCTTTGCAATGATTTTGAATAGCGAACAAAGCGGCTTTTGCATTAAGCGTATCAAAAATGGTTTCTATCAGCAAAAGATCAACACCTCCATCGATCAGACCTTTTACCTGCAATGTATAAGCTTCCACCATTTCGTCAAAAGTCACTGCACGAAAGCCCGGGTCATTTACGTTAGGCGATAATGAAAGCGTTCTGTTCGTTGGCCCGATTGCTCCTGCAACGTATTTTGAAATTTTTACCTGCTCCGGAAATTCAATGTCGAATTCAGCAACTGCTTCCTTCGCAATTTTCGCCGACTCAAAATTCAATTCATACACCAGCTCCTGCATGTCATAATCCGCCATCGCGATGGTGGTTCCGCTGAATGTATTTGTTTCAATAATGTCAGCACCCGCAATTAAATACTCACGGTGAATGGCTTTGATGATCTGTGGCTGCGTGACGGAAAGCAAATCGTTATTCCCTTTCACATCTTTCGGCCATTCCGAAAAACGTTTTCCGCGATAGTCTTTCTCTTCCAGCTTGTATTGCTGGATCATTGTTCCCATCGCTCCGTCAATGACGAGTATCCGCTTCTCTAATTCTTTCCTGATGTCTGACATAAATTATTTTATTGTTGGGTCAATCAAATTTGTCCGTAAAAAACTCTTGTATCGTATTCAAAGCGCACGGTTCCGCCTGATTGTCCGCGGATGGTCCACGAATCAGCAGGTAAATTTTCCTGGTAGCGTGCAAATATTTTTTTCAGCACATTGATCATAAATGCACTATCTGGATGATCTTCAGCCGGAACATAAGAAGAAGAGAATAATCTTCCTTTCAATCCTTCATAAGTAAAGTCCTGAAAATTTTCTACAGCGAATGAATTCCATTTTCCTGTTCCCCAGAAAGCATCGAAAATTTTCTCATCAATATTCTTGTGATTCACTTTCAAATAATCCGTTCCGAACATTTTAAGCAGATCTTCATAAGCTTTGAGAAAATCTGTTGCATCTGTTCTGCGATCATTCCAAATCAGCACTACATTTCCACCGGGTTTTAAAATCCGTTTGAATTCTGCTTTTGCTTTTTCTGCATCAAACCAGTGAAATGCCTGTCCGGCAATAATAACATCTATCGAATGGTCTTCCAGCTTTGTATTCTCCGCTGTTCCATCAATGCTATGAAAATATTTTTCATCTGCCAGCATTTTTTCTGCTGCTTCACGCATTTCTTTGTTCGGCTCAATACCGTAAACTTCATTACCCCGCTTCAAAAACAAAAGTGAGGAAATTCCGGTGCCCGAACCAATATCAGCAACAACTGATTTTTCAGTAAGCACACCAGCCTCGCGCAAACGATCGTATACTTCCGCAGGATAATCCGGGCGATACTTCACATAATTTTCAACACGGTCACTGAATCGTTCTGTAGTCTTCACTTTACTGCATAAAAAATCCCTGCTGTGAAATCAGAAGGGATCGGGATTTTTCGTGAAAGATCATACTTCTGACTTATTTCCTCCCGTAGTGAAACGAGATACGAATTGGCACCTTCTGAGTTTAGTTTTTAGTTCGGAGTATAGAGTTCGTAGAAAAACATTTCCGAACCAATAACTCCGAGCGCTGAACCTTCGATCAGGGTTGCCAAGGCTTCAAAGGGCGTAATCCCTCAGCCTTTCTGAATAAGCGTTTGAAAAGAACTGTGTAAATTTAATAAAAATGCCTGAATTACGTCACATTTCATATAACTCCAAAACTCTACTTTGGCTGTAACTATTCAGGCCGCTCAACCGTCATGGGTCTGACCTAATGCTGCTTCCTATGTTCCGTTTCTTTCGTTTTATAATTCCTTTCATTCTTGGAATTGCTTTTTCCTGCACTTGTTATAGCCAGAATAGTTTTACCATCAGCGGTTTTATTTCAGATTCTGCCAATGGTGAAATGTTGTTTGGCGCATCCGTTTTTGCAGTGGGAACTACAAAAGGAGGTGCCGCGAATGAGTATGGATTTTATTCGCTTTCGCTGCCACAAGGCACTTATACCATCCGATACAGCTATGTGGGTTTTAAGCAGAAAGAAGTGACTTTTCAACTCACGGAAGACATCAAAAAAGACATTAAACTTTCCACCAGCACTGTTACCAATGCCGAGGTGGTGATTAAAGCAGATCGTAACCAGGACCAGGTGCAGTCTACACAAACCAGCGCGATCAGCATTCCGGTTGACAAGGTGCGGCTTGTACCGACAATTGGCGGTGAAACGGATATTATCAAAGTGCTCCAGTTGATGCCGGGAATAAAACGTGGCGGAGAAGGACAAAGCCAGATGTTTGTGCGCGGCGGTTCGGGTGACGATAATCTTATTTTACTCGATGAAGCTGTAGTGTATAACGTGGCGCATTTGTTTGGTTTCTTTTCTGTTTTTAATAACGATGCGCTGAAAGACATTACGATGTATAAAGGTGGTTTTCCGGCGCAATATGGCGGAAGGCTTTCTTCGGTGATGGACATCCGCATGAAAGATGGTAACAACGATAAGTTTCATGTAGTAGGCGGAATTGGTTTGCTTTCATCACACATTACTGTAGAAGGGCCGATCATCAAAAACAAATCTTCCTTTCTTATTTCTGCAAGGCGTTCGTATATCGATAAGGTTTTTAAGCTCGCTTACGGAGGCGAAAATGTGCTGCCGTATTATTTTTATGATGCGAACCTGAAGCTGAATTATACGCTTTCGGAAAAAGACCGAATTTTTGTGAGCAGTTATGTCGGCGACGATGTATTGGCGACTAAAACCGGGAATGACACTTCTTTTTTTGATGGCGGTTTCAGGCTTGGAAATTTTACCGCCACTACAAGATGGAATCACACATTCAGCCCGAAAATATTTTCCAATCTTTCTTTGATTCATACCCGTTTTCGTTATGATGTAGAAGCGAAAATTCCGGGAAATTCATTTCTCACACAGTCGCGCATCTCAGATTACGGCGTGAAAGATGATTACAGCTATTATGTGAGTCCGACAAATGCAATTCGTTTTGGCGCTTCCTATACAATGCATATTTTCCGGCCAAATGTTGTAAGCACTTCAGGTGAAATTTCTGATTACCTGCGTTCGCGGGAAGGAAACAGGGTATTCACAAATGAATTCGGATTGTATTACAACCAGGAGCTGACACTTGACAGCACGTTCAAAATAAATTATGGAATGCGTTTGTCAGGATTGGCAACGACTGATGCTTTTTATTTTAATCCCGAGCCCCGCGTTTCTGCAGTATGGAACTTCCGGAAAAAGCAATCTGTAAAAGTGAGCTATTCACGCATGTCGCAATATCTGCATCTCGTAAGTTCTTCTTCTGTTGCATTGCCGACGGATCTCTGGTACCCGGTAACCAAATCTATTCGTCCGCTTATTGCAGATCAGATTGCGTTAGCATACAACCTGAATGCGCCAAAGCTTCAAACACTTTTCACAGTTGAAGCGTATTACAAGAGTTTAAGGAATCTTATAGAATACCGGGAAGGCGCTGTGCTGATCCTGAACGACGATTATGAAAAAGAGCTGGTCAGCGGAAAAGGTCATGCTTACGGATTTGAATTTTTCGCACAGCGTACAGAAGGAAAATTAACCGGATGGATCGGCTACACGCTTTCATGGTCCGTGCGTGAATTTCCTGACCTCAATGGCGGAAAACCATACTATGCAAAATTCGATCGTCGCCATGATTTTTCTATTGTCGGCACGTATGAAATTACAAAACGATTTTCAGTGGCAGCTGTTTGGGTGTACAGCACAGGCCAGCGCTTCACTCCCACAACGGGCGATTTCCTAATGCCGGATGCTTCCCTTTCGCAGGTAAATATTCTTCCGATCTATTCGGGCAAAAACGCGATACAGCTTCCTGCCTCGCATCGTCTTGATGTAAATTTCGTTTTCAAATCGAGGCTTGACCGTAAGTGGATGAAGTGGACCGGCGAATGGCAGATTGGCGCTTATAATGTTTACAACCGGGCGCAACCGTATAAAATAAAAGTGGTGGATAACGGAAACGGCGGCTTCAAATACCAGGCCGTAGGATTATTCGGATTCATTCCTTCTGTCGCGTATAATTTTAAATTCTGAAAATGGATACGAATTATGAATCTACTAATGATACATCCGGAAAAATTCCAAATAAGGGATTTTTAAATTCGTTTGTATTCGTAATTCGTACCCCTGAAAATCTTACTTACATGAAATATATTTTCCCTTTTCTCGCCGCTTTAATTTTTCTCATCAGCTGCCAGCCGAAACCCATTGACATTGACGTACCACCTGCTGAAGAACGTTTGGTAATCGCATCGCAGATATTGCCGAACAGCATTATGGTAGTCGGACTTACCAGGAGCTTTTCGCCGCTTGATCCGGCAGGACACGATGACACTTTGCAAAACGATTTTCTTGATCGCATACTTGTGGCCGATGCAATTGTCACGGTTACGCACCCTTCCGGCACAGACACATTGTATATGATTACGCCGGGAATTTATGCAAGCATTAATGTGCTGCTGGTGGATTACGGAATTTATACCATTCACGCAAAAGATCCTGCCACAGGTTTGGAAGTAACAGCAACAACGGAACTGCTCCCACGCGTGTTCTTCGATTCGATACAACCTTACAAACAAGTAGTACTAGGCGATACCGTTCCTTTCGTACATTATGAGCTAAGCGATTACGGTGCGGCGTCAGACTATTATGTGGTTTGTTATTACAGGAAAAGTCAGGACACGAGCGCGTTTGATCTTAACAGTTATTTCAGTCAAGGCACAAATCAACTGAACGCATTTGATCTCATCACCGATCAGGATTTTGACGTGCATGGAAAACTGACGCGTAACAATCAATTGAATGATGTTTCCAATACGGATACCATTGCCGTGACCGTTTCGCACATCACAAAAGGTTATTATGAATTTCTCTCTGCATATAAGCGATCTTCAAGCCTGTTCAACCAGCTTTCGGGCGAGCCAATAAATTATCCGACAAACGTAGAAGGCGGATACGGATATTTCAACACGCATTTTCCTGAAGTGAGGATTTTTGCGCTGATCAATTATTGAATCCGGGAAAATTCTTGTGGCTTAGAAGTTTTTAATTCCACAGACCGCGCAACTCTTTCAAAAAAGTCCAAATGCGTTTGCGGAAGAAGAGTATCAATAAGATATAAGGAACCACCATCAAATACAAAATGGCATTGTTTAATCCACCACCGATATTTTGTCCGTTGGTACTTCCGCTTTGCGCTACTGCCCTGCACATGGCGCATTGCGCCTGAGCTGAAATATTCAGCAGAAAGAGTGCTAAAACAAGAATGGAAATGCGGCTTTTCATTATAAATACAAAGGTAGGTATAAACAGCTGAATGAGTGTGGGCGAAAACAAGTCAGGTGAATCATTTGCAGGATTTTAAAAACAGGTGACTTTCACAGCCGTATTAATTTTTTATTTATACTTCTATCACAATATTTGTTATAAATGAAATCCAATTGTTATTACAATTCAACCAGATAATAAACATTAGCGACCAAAGGATTAAATTATTAATACAATACAATTTTAATGGAATAAATTGTATTGTATTTTAATAAAACCTCTAAAACCCCAACGTCATGCCTTCAATTACTTCATGCACATCGCAGGAGCCGTTTATTAAACTGGATTCTGCCGGACAAGCTCCTCTTTTAAGCTACAACCTTCCCGAAAAAACCGCTTTCGAAGTCAAAGGTTACATTAACATTAAGCTTAACGCATCTTGCATCAATCCGGTTTATACCACTGCACCCCCGAATAATTTTTGGGACCGTGTAGATGGTTTACCCGCAAGTCAGATATTAGAAATCCTGAATGATGATATTCTTGGTAGCTCATTATCACCAGGTATTCTTAATAGCCGCGCGTTGACTACGCTTTCCCTGGTTGAAAAATTCGAGAAAGATACTTCGCAGGCAGCCTTGGCTGTCCAGGGAAGAGGTGGTAACATAACTCTGGTTGGGGATAATCGGAGTGCGACAGCAACTGCTGTTTCGGGTCGTGCCGGAGCTTCACTTCCCCGTGCTGTTCAACCGCTTAGTTATGTTGCGCAAACTCAACATACAATAAAAGATGGCGAAGATGCCTTAATTGCAGGCGTTACGATTCAAACGATTCTTAATCAAATTGCTAAAGGACGCCGTCCAATGATCACTAAAAATCTTTATGGTAAACCGCTGATGACATTTTTACCGAAGCCTGTAGCGCCAAAACCTACTCTTACATTGGTATTGCATTATAAGATGGCAACCTTTCCGGGAAATTATGGTGCAGGCAGAACAGTAAAAACTTTTACGTTACTCCCTGGTGAAAGAACTACAATCAGCATTACTAATTTTAAGCATGATTCAACGGTAAGTGAGCAATCAAAAAGTGTATTGGATTCTTTCTCTGAGAGCAGTGCTGAAGATTTTCAAAACACTGTTGAGAATCAACTTACTTCCGACAGGACAAAGGAATCATCCTCTACAGCCGGATCGGAAATTGGCGGCGGGTTGAATATTGGTAATGGAGAAGTAGGTGTCAATGTTTCCGGTGGTGTTAGTAATTCCAGCACCACTTCTACAGCTATTGCCAATCACATGAGCCAATTGAATAGTGCAACAGATACGCATACCAGTCAGGCGTCTCAGAATAGAGAGGTTAATGTAAACACAGATGTAAAAACTACTTCTATAACAGAAAGAACAGACGCTACTATTCGTGAACTGAGAAATATGAATCAAAGCCGGACGCTTAATTTTATATTTCGTCAGCTCATGCAGGAGTTTGTTACCATTACCTATCTCAATGATGTCTCTATTGTCTTCTCCAATGGTTATCCTGAACATAAACAAGTAGTGAAGCTTACCAATATTAATGATCTGCTTGGGGATGTTCTGTTGAACGGTGCTGGTACGTCATGTGCAGGATATGTGGATGAAATTCGTAAAGGTATTTTCCGTCAGCTCTGCAATCTGTTTGATTATACGGGCGACCAGGTTTCTTTCATGGAATGCGTGACAGAAACGCTTAATGATTGTTGTGGTGGCTCCGCAGATCCAGTTATAAATACTTACGCGCGAAAAATAAAAGGTCTTACTCAAACTGCGGAAGGATTTACTGTTCCGGGGATCATCTTCGATGTCACAAAACGTATCATGCGTACAGATTCTGTTGTTGTGGATGCCTTGCTTGGACAAGGAGAAGCATTGGATTGTTACAACCAGCAATTGCAGAATATCGCTGTTCAAAAAGCGCAGCTTGAAAATGATCAATTGACAATGGCATTGCAGATCATCAACAGCATTGATGATGCGGCTACTAAAGCTGCAAATTTCAAAAAGGTATTCGGGCCATGTTGTGAAGTAGCTCAAATTGGCGGTGGATGCGGCTGCGATGAAACCCCATCAAGAGAAGAGTCAGGTAGTAGTAGTGAAGTTGGGACTGGTGTTTAAGCATAGGAAATCTAATTCTGTATTGGTAAATTGTACCATCGCTGGCTTTGAAAAGAGTTGGCGATGGTGCCTAAAAACATAAAGAACATGGGACTATTTAATAATCCTTGGGGTAAAGGTTCGGATGAGCATGATAGGTGGTTTAAAAATCTATGGGAAAATAGTGCGAAAGAATTCGAAGGGTCATCCCTTGTCGATAATATAAAAAAACTTCTTATTTCGGATTTACTGGATATAGGTAAGGGGGCTGAAGATTTGGCTTCGAGTTCAAAAATAATGACACATTATTGGAAGTTTCAAAAAAGGAATCTTGGATGGTTTTTCTCTCCGAATTTAAATTTATTGTCTGCTACAAAAAAACCGTCCAGGTTTAGTTCTTGGGATGAATGGGACAAACTAACAACAAATGCGAAGCAAACTCTTTCTGATCTTGCAGAATTCGATACCTCCAGAAGTATAATTAGAAATGCTTTTGACTTAAAGAAGCTATTAAAAGCTTACACTGATTGGCCAAAGCACTTATACTCTGTTTTTTGGGCTATTCCTGATGGCTCTGACGAAGAAACATTTACATGTAACATTTTTGTCGGTGATGCGATCTATATGGCAGGGAAATCCATTACGAATTCTGAAAAAAAATACTATTCAGCTAAACAGATTTTTAATGCAGCCGACCCTTTTAAAATTGTTCAAAAAAAGAATGTCGCCCGGGGTAATATCGTAGCGTTTGGTGGTACGCATTTAGAAATAGTAACAAAAGTTTATGCAGATGGAGAAGATCAATTGTTTTGTTCAAGAGGCGGGGGAAGGAGTAGTCAAGAGGAAATGGGGGAGGAAAAATGCGGTGAAGGCACTTGGTGGTGGAGCACAGATAGAGAAATAAATGATGATGATATTCACTTTCTAACTGTATAGCTATGCAATCTGGACTTAAACTGTTTTTAGCGACAATAGTAGTTAGCTCAGTATTCTTTTTCCTTTATTGCTGGATCATGAATATGATTTTTAACTCCGTTCACATTGATAGTTTGTTACAAATAGACACCTACCATTTTGTAGAGCACATATTGTTTTGGTCAATTTCTAGAACATTAGGAGTTTATGTTATAATATCATTATTACGCATACTTAAACGCCGTTTTCTTTCATCAATAATTATGTCAGGGATTTTAACTCTTTCCCTTACTGTCTTTTTTGGGTTCGAATTCCAATTTGTGAATAATACTCATTTTGTAGATTTATTATTTCTTTTTTGCACACCCCTGTTTATTTTTTCTGTAACTGAACTTGAGCTAAATGGTTTTATAGCAAGAAAATTTTAGCGAAACCTATGAAAGTAAAATTAAGGCCGGGATGTTGTAACGAATAAAATGTACCCTACAAATAATAAGGCGAAATCAGAAAATAAACCACCGGACCCGTAATACTCACATACAACCAGATCGGCCAGGTAATTCTTGAAAGTTTTTTATGCCTTTCATAATCTCCGGTCAAGCCGCGGTAGGCGGTGAAAAGAATGAAAGGCAAAATAATTGCAGCAAGAAAAATATGCGTGATCAAAAGCGCAAAATAAAAATAACGCAGTGCGCCTACACTTAATTTTTCTGCAGCATCAGCAACTCCGTCGTGATTTATATCGCCGAATTTGGTATCGCCGCTCAGGAGATGATGCGCAATGTAAGAAACGAGAAAAAGAATAGAAAGAAACATTGCCCCAAGCATGATGCGACGATGAAGCACGTATTTTTTTTGTTTTACGGCAATAAGCGCGGCTATTAAAAAAACGGTAACCAACGAATTGATCACAGCATTTGCTTTTGCGAAAATGTGAACGTCAAAACCAAGATCTACTTTCAGATGAAAATTTCCGAGCGCGACGATCACGCCAAAGACAACAACAGAAAAAACACCGATCAATATCCGTGCTTTTTTATCGTTCCTGGTCATTGAAGGCTGCAGCATGTTTATTTTTCTTTAAGGAGAACTTTTATATCTGCGATAAGACTATCGACTGCAGCTGAATCTGTTCCGTTATAATAGCCACGGATATGCGAATGACGATCAACCAAAACAAGCTGGTCGCTGTGAATGAAATCTTCTGAGTCGCCGTTGCCGGGTGCTACCGGAAGAAAGTAACCATAGCGTGCAAGATCATAAAGTGTTTTTTTCGGACCTGTTACAAATTTCCATTGCGTTGTATCGGCTTTGAAACGCATTGCATACTGATTCAAAAATGCAGCAGTATCACGATCCGGATCAACGGTGTAGGAAACCATTTTAAAATCGGGGTTGCCCGGAAAAACTTCCTGCACACGAACAAGCTGTGAAGTCATCCGCGGACAAATTCCGGCACAGTTGGCGAAGAAAAAATCTGTGAGCGAAATTTTTCCTTTGAATGAAGAAGTAAAAAATGGTTTGCCATCCTGCGCAATGAGTTCAACTTCAGGAACGGTATGATAAATTGCTTGTCCGTTCGCATCTGTTGAATCCAACTTGTAGTATAGCTGCAGGCGTTCAAGTCCGGAATATGAGATTGAATCTTTCAGTTCGCCGTCTTTTCCATTTGTACAGGAAACAGCGAATGAAACCAGGATCAAAGCAGCAACAAACGTTCTCATTTCTTTTTCTGTTCCACTTTTGATTCATCCAGCGTTTGTACAGCTTCATCCCTGAACTTTATAAAACGCACATCTTCTTTCATCCTTTTCAATTCCGCAGCATAACGGATATTGTAATAACCGCGTATTCTTCCTTTGTGATCGATCAGCACTGCATCGCTCCACGTTGCCCACGGATCTTTTTTTCGCGAAGGATCAGCAACAAAATATTCTGCATCGTGCATGTACGTGAACTTTTCAGAAGAAACAAAAACTGTGAACGCAGTATCAGGCCCGAGATTTAATTCGTTTGCAAAGTCGGGGGAATGGGGAAGCGCATTTCCTGTCGAATCGCCGGGGTAGAAAAAAACGAACCGTGCATAATTATAGCTCATGCGGTTCAGCTTGATATCTTCCGCAAAGATCGGAAGGGTTTGCCTCAGTGAATCGGGATGGACAAAAAGCGCGATGTATAAATTTCCATCGAGGCTTTTACTGTTGAACGTATGATTTCCTGAAGTTTGAAATTCAAAAGGAGAAATGGCAAACCACGCTGTATCTGTTTTAGGATTCCCGTTCTTATCCGTCACTTGTATCGCATGGCGCGGACCAAAAAAAGGCGCCCGGAATGCTTTAGGCACACCGAGCGCAAAATAAATATAGATCAGTATCGGTAGAAAAAGAACTGCAAGTACTGCAAGTCGTTTTTTCATTGTTATTTATGTTCCGCAGGTGCGGGCGCTACTTGCTCTGAGGGCGCATCAAATCTCCGTGTTTTGGAATAATTGCCTTCCCCGATTGTAAGCATGAAAATGAAATAGAGAATAAATCCTGTGAATGGAGCAATGATCATCCATTTTGTCCAGCGTTCCTCATCACCTAAATGCATGAATACGTACACGATGTAGAATGCTTTGACAATTGTGAAGCCGATGAAGAAGATCTTAAGAAATGTAGCACTGAGGTGATGATCAGAAGCATAAAGTCCGACTCCTACTTCAATAATGGTTACGACAAGCAGCAGCCAGAAAACTCTCCAGAGCTTTTTGCGTGCTTTTTTTCCATGCGCCTCATCATGCTGGGCAAGCATCTCGTAATTCGGATATGGATCGTGAAACTCTGACATATTATTTTTGTTTAAGCTGTGCGATTTCTTTTTTGAAAATTAGAGCAGGTAGAAGAAGGTGAATACGAATACCCAAACCAAATCTACAAAATGCCAGTAGAGTCCAACCTTCTCAACCATTTCATAATGGCCGCGGCGTTCCATTACACCTTGTAATGCCATAATAAAAATGACAATGTTGATGCACACACCAGAGAATACGTGGAAACCGTGGAATCCTGTAATGAAAAAGAAGAAGTCAGCGAATGCCGTGTGCCCATATTCATTGTGATGAAGATCGGCTCCATAGATCGGCTCACCTGCAGCAATGATTCGTGCGGATTCTTTTTCCGAAAGCGGCTGGTGTGCAAATGTGAGAATCTTTGTATTCGCATGATGCGTTTCAGGATCCAGCTGGTATGTATAGGTCTGGTTGTTATAAAGAATTGCTCCATCATGGCTTCCTTTGATAAAGTTCGACCACTCCCATGCCTGTGAACCAACGAACATCAATCCGCCGATAATGGTGAGGAACATCCAGATCAAAACCGGCTTTCTTTTTTTGCGGTGGCCGGCTTCTACAGCAAGCACCATTGTTACCGAGCTCATAATGAGAATGAAGGTCATCAGACCCACATACATCAACGGAAGATGTTTTCCTTCGAGAAATGGAAAGTGATGAAACACTTCGGAAGGAATCGGCCATTCACCGGCAAATTTGTGACGGAAGAAACCGTAAGAACAAAGGAATCCCGAAAAGGTTAAAGCATCCGAGATAAGGAAAAACCACATAAAAAGTTTTCCATAGCTCGCCCGCAGTGGTGAGGTTGCACCGTCCCATCCGGCAATATTGGCATCTGTAGCGTGTCCTGACATAGAACTTGAACTGGTTTGGTTATTTGATTTATTCCGTGCGCTGCAAGTTTACTTATAAATCGTTAAAAAAACGAACAAATAAATCCATAATCCATCGAGGAAGTGCCAGTAAATGGCAGTTAGCCTCAACCCATGGACATTTGTCGCGCCGTACCGACCCATAAGTGACCTGATAAAACTCACTAGTAATGCGATAATTCCGCCGGCAACGTGTGCAAGATGCAGGGCGGTAAGAAGGAAAATATACGATCCGGAAATAAGTGAAGTTTGTCCTTTGGCGTGGCTCAGGTAAATTCCATTTCTTGCCAGCTCTCCCCAACCCTGCCATTGGCACCAGGCAAAAGTGAGTCCGAGCACAAAAGTGGTTGCGAGGAATAAAATTCCTGTCATGATTTTATTTTTCCGGAAACTCCAGAGCGCAAAATTCAAAGTAATGCTGCTGAAAATGATCACCGCAGTGCTTACCCAGAAAACCTGTGGCAATACAATGCTGAACCAATCGCCGGCTCCACGACGCACGACATACGCGCTTGTCAAACCCGCAAAAAGCATCACAATGCTAAGCGTGCCGAGCCACATAAGATTGCGCTGTGCTTTCTGTTTCCTTAAGGTTTCTTCATCCATCACCAGGTTCGCTTCCATATTTTTATCCGAATAAAAATGCCAACTGAACGGCTGGTAAATAAATAAACGAGCCGAACATTAATTCTTTCGCTGAGCTGATTTCGCAATCGCGGTACAGCTTTAGTGCCTGCCATAAAAATCCAATTCCGCACACCAGTATAATCCCTGCAGAAACAATTCCGATCATATTAAAAAGTAATGGCGCGAGGCTCACAGGAATCAATACGATGGTGTAAATAACAGTTTGAAATGCGCTTGCTTTATCGCGGCCGCCGGGAGAAGGCAACATGTGAAATCCTGCCCTTTTATAATCGTCATACATCACCCATGCAATGCCCCAAAAATGCGGAAACTGCCACATGAACTGCGTAGCAAAAAGCAATATTGCAGCCATCCCGATGGAACCAAATCCATGTGTAGCAGCCACACATCCAAGCATGGGAGGAATAGCACCCGGAAATGCACCGATGAGCGCTGAAAAAGGCGTAACCCGTTTTGACGGTGTATAAACAAGCGTATAAAGCAGCAATGCAATTGCTCCTAGCATTCCGCTCAGCACATTGGTATAAATTGTAAGTATTGCAACGCCTGCGATACCTGTAGCAACTGCAATGATCCACGCTTCTGTCAATGACATTCTGCCTGCGGGAAGCGGACGGTTTTGTGTGCGTGTCATTAATTTGTCAAGGTCGCGTTCGATGATCTGGTTAAATCCGTTGGAAGAACCGGTGACAAGAAACCCGCCGAGAATTAATGCTGTGAGGTGAATCCAGTTGTATTCAAGATTTACCTGATGCACGCCGATAAAATATCCGATAACGGCCGAAAATACAACAAGTGATGCCAGGCGAAGTTTGATGAACTGCGCATAGTCGGTCATTTTACTCATCAAACCGGACTGTTTTTCTGCTGTTTGAATCCTGGAGGCGATCAAGACTTTCCTTTATAAATCGGGCAAATTTAGGTATTAAGGCGCTTCATAAGTTCGTTGTAAAGTGGAATTTAGATTATTTCTAAATAACAGTCACAGGTTTGCCACAGATTACGCAGATTTCACAAAAAAAATGCGGTTTGTTCGGTTTCTGTTTGAAATTGTTTTCCATTCATCAGCCAAAAACGCGGATTCATGGAATTCATTCCGGTAATAATCTGTGTAATATGCGTAATCTGTGGCCTAAAAGTCCCGGTACGTTCTCCAAAGCGGAAGGGTCAAACCAAGCTGGACATAGGCGGATTTTTTGCTTCCCAGCAGGTTATTTTCTGCGCGGGCGCCGGCTAATAATTCAATCCGTAACGGGAAAGCGGTGTTGAATTTATAGGAGGTTCTTAATTCGGCGTAAAAAATATTCGTTCCGACGCCGTCGAATAATTTATGATTGAAATCACGTTCCAGTGGACGGTTTGGAACTGTAGAAGTACGCGTCGTGTAAGAAAGAAAAATATTCTGACCGTAATTTCTTCCCGCAGTATCTAATCCGTAACGTGCGCCAACAAGTTTTCCGGTTATTGTAAATCCTTTATTCGAATAAGAAAGCATTCCAAGCATCTCTGCGAAATTTGCGCCGAGCGGATGTGCGAGTGGCATTCCTGCATTTGAATAACTCTGCTGGGAGCTTCCGTGCGAGTAAGTATAAGGACGAACAATATTTATTTCGGTTTGCATGAATAAATTTTTCACTTGTCCGAAGTTGAAACATTTGTAACCAAGCTGGTAACCTTGTTTATTCGCCCACCATCCGTTTCGTGCAAGAATTTCTTTGAGATAAAATTCATCCAGCAAAACCTGCGCGTACAAAAAATTATTCGCGTTGAAACGGATTTTAAAAGATGCGCCGAGCATTGCATTATCCGAAGATCCCAAACTGTATTCAACAGGACGGAAAAAAATTAATGGGTTCAGATAATTCGGATCAAATCCTCGCTGGCGATTCGGATCATTTCCCTGCCAGATAACAGATTCGAATAAACCGAGGTTCAGCCATTTCGCAGCATTGAAACTTAAATAATGAAATGTTCCGAATTTGCTTCTGAAGTCTTTCGCCTGGCCAGTTGAATTTGTCCAATCCTGCATCCACGTAACCAAAGACGTGTATTGCAATTTCCAGATGGTCGTGGTTTGTTTGATGTACGGCATTGCGGCGCCGATATCCGAAAGAAAAAGAGAACGATAACCATCACCCCAGAAATGTTTATCGCGACCAACCTGCAAATTGAAAACTTTCGAAGGGCGATAAATAATATTTCCGGAAAAATGCTGAAATGAATATTTCCCAGGCGAAGTTTCATACGCACGATCGCCCCAGCCGGGAATGGTGGAAGAAGATCTTGTAATTGAATCGAGGTAAATCGGGAATGCCGTTGTTCCCGCAGCGAACCTTGCTTCTATTCCGATTTTCTGCTTGTAATCTGCATCGAAAATTATTCCGCCGACGGTAGTGAGTACTGTTGATTTCGTTTTCAGATCATAACCCACATTGAGATCGTAAATGGGGCGGATGAGAAATGCAGTTTTCGTTGCAGGCAGAAAATAATCAATTGATTCTGTACGCTTTTTATAATAATTGTTCCAGGTCAACCGCGAATACATTGGAGCGGTTTCCAAAGGAGATCCTGCTCCGTCTAATCTATCCTTTCCGGCGATTAATTGTGAATACACATCAATATCAAGAGCGGGCTTAACGGCAGAATGTAATCTCGCATAATTTACAATCGTATCCGCCCCATCCGGTGCATCATGATCCAACGGCAAAGTATGCTGCGCAAAAACCTGCTGAGAAAATAAAAACAGGAAACAAACAAGGAAATAAATTCCAAAACTCCGAACCCGAAACTCCGAACTCCTAACTATTTTCATGCAGCCTCCACGTTAAGTGCGTGTGTTTTGTTCTGCGAAATTTTCTTTTTGTTGTGACGGCGTTTCATCAGCCATGGAATGAATGCAAGGATAACAACATATCCTGCTGTGATGAGAAATGATATTGTCAACGGTAAATTTCTTGTCGAGATCGCAACACCAATCACTGAAACATTCGCAGCGTAAATGCAGACAACAGTTTTCGCCTGGCTCATTCCACTGTCGATAAGCAAATGATGCAGGTGATTTCTGTCTGCAGAGAAAGGAGAAACTCCGCGAATGGCACGCCAGACAAAAATGCGCAATGTATCTGTGAGCGCGTAGGCAACGATTGACATTGCAACAACGGGTGTAAATAATTCTTTGATAACCGGAAGTGAATTTTCCAATGGCGAGTATTCCACAAATTTAATTGCAAGCACCGCCATGATCAAGCCGATGATCATTGAACCCGAATCGCCCATAAAAATTTTTGCGGGGGAGAAATTGAAAACCAAAAATGCAGCAAGCGATCCGGCAAGCGCGAAGGCAAGCATTCCCATCACAATATCGCCGCCAAGTGCAAACAAAATCCCGAATGCAATTCCGCCGATCACACCAACGCCGGCAGCCAATCCATCCACTCCATCAATAAGATTATATGCATTTACTGTTACGATGTAGGTGAACATGGAAAGAAAAATACTTGCCCACAATGGAATATCATTCATCCCGAATAATCCATGCAGGCTTCGGATACGTACTTCTGCCATCAGCACGAGGATCATTCCCACTAAAATATGTGCCGCTAATTTTTTGATCGGCGCTGTTCCGATAATGTCATCCTTAATTCCGACGAAAAACAAAATGAGCATGCTGCACACCACAAACTGGAAATCCTGGATCCAGCGTTTGAGCAGATCCATTTCAGGATGATCGTACGGGAACCATAAAGCAAATGCAAAAAGTGTGGCAGCGAAAATGATAATTCCACCGATTGTAGGCACTACTCGTTTGTGCAACTTACGTGCATCACCCGGCTCATCAAAAAGGCGTTTGAGAAAAGCTACCTTAATAAGGGCAGGTGTTGCCAGCAAAACAACAAGGAAAGAAGTAAGAAGCGTAAGAAAAAGGTGCGCCATGTTTTGTCTTATCCAAACTTATTAATTCCTGCAAAGGTAGCTATTAGCCAATTCGTTAAAGGTCACAGTCTACAGATTTATTTTCTGAAAAAATCCAGGTAATTGTTAGTCAGTGAAGTTCGAATGGCAACATATACGTAACGGGTATGCTCGGGGGTTGCATCTGTTTGCACTTTTCTATCTGAAAATCCGAGTGAAATATTCAGATTCGATGCGTAGCTGATCATAAAACCAACCGATGCATCTATTGTGGTGAGCGTTGTTTGTTGCCCGCGCCCGAAATACTTTGTGCTGCCGGCGCTGAAAGTTGAGTTATCAGCCCAGGAGTCGGAAACAAAAACATCCTGGCCGTAAATATGACCCGCAGTATCAGCACCGATCATCGCCTGTGAAAAACGCGTGTTCAAAAAGAAGTCACCGATTTTATACTGTAGCGATCCGTTGATCTCGGAAAAATTTGCGCCAAGCGGATGTGCGAGCGGCTGATTGTAATGCGTGTACGATTGCATCGAATCTGTTGCAGCGTAGGTATATGGATTTACTTTATTGAATTCAAATTGCAAATGAAGATGCTTTACTGTAAATGCATTATAATATTTCACGCCAAGCTGAAAACCTGTTTTGTGGCGTACGCCTTTTCCAAAATCATCAGCAACAACTTGTCCGTAGACACGAATTGTTTTGATCACATCGACATGAAAAGTTCCGCCAAGTGAATAGTTATCACGGTCGTTTAATCCGAAATCAAAAACGGAAGTAAGCATTATTGGATTTACATACGCTAAACGAATGCATTGTTTATTGCGTTCATCAGCTGCTGTCCAGATGAGTCCCTGGAAGATGGAAATTTCTGCAATGCGTCCGAGGTTTACACTCAATTGTGAGAATGATGCCGCTTTTTTCTGGAATAACCGTTCTGTGCCCGGCGGAATTGCAGAATTAGAAAGCAGGTTCATCAGTGATGCATAAATAGTCGTGTACTGGAACATTTTATTCGGCCCGAACCACCCGGTAATTCTTGCATACGGATAAGAGAACGAATTATCAGAAAGCAATAAGGAACGATAACCATCACCGATAAAATGTTTTCCGCTTCCGATCTGAACATTTAAAAACTGAACCGGCGTGTAAGAAATATATCCAGTGGCCATTGCATAATCGAAGCCATTGTCTTTAAATTTTTTCCAGCGGCCTTGTCCGGGAATCACTTGTGTGGCGTTTGCAAAGTCTCTTATATAAAGAGGAAAAAATGCCTGGTTCTCATAGAAGGAAGTCTCGAAAGAAATTTTTGTGCCGATGTTTCCGTGCGCTGTTATTCCCCGGGTGTTGATGTACACTCTTCCCTTGTTGGTATCGATTTCAGAGCGCATACTCATGGCTTGAAAGTTTACAATCGGATCAATGTAGAGTTGGAAAAGTGGTTCGCCGTTTTGTGGAGCGCGTTCTACCTGAAGTAAACTATGGCTCTCATGATAATTTTTGATCCATCTTCCAAAAGCCTTCTGATCGGGACGGGTTTTATATGGACGGGAATAATTTTGCTGCACAATATTCTTTCGCAAAGGATGTCCTTGTTCAATCCACGGGCGCATGGAGGAATGCAAAGGAAATGCTAAAGTTGAACTTGTATCTGCAAGAATACGAAGCGTTGAATCTGCTTCGTATTGCATTAGACGATTGCTCAGGGCAAATCCTTTTTGCATTACTAATCTAGCTTCACTTTCCTGGATCCATTCGTGGTTGAGCGGGACGTTTGATTGTTGTGCGAAAATTGCTGATGAGAGCAATAAAAAAACCACGGAGGCACGGAGGCACGGAGCAATACCGGGCAATCTCCGTGTCTCCGTGTCTCCGTGGTTTTTTCCCAACATCAGTTTATTTTTCAATGTAATTTTATACTTCGCGCAAAACATGGTGTCCTGAAAGCTCTTCATCAAACAGTGCTTTCACATCGCTGTAAACACTTTTGATTCCTTCTTCGAGCGAAATTTTATGCTGCCATCCGAGGTTGTGCAATTTTGTTACGTCGGTGAGTTTTCTTGGTGTGCCGTCGGGTTGTTCTGTATTGAAACGCAGCTCTCCTTCGTAACCCGTTATTTTTTTGATCAGTAAAGCCAGGTCACCGATGCTGATGTCGACGCCTGTTCCGATGTTTACAAAACCGGGCTCGTTTACATTCAGCATTACATAAACACAAGCGTCAGCCATATCATCGACGTGACAAAATTCACGTAATGGTTTTCCTGTTCCCCAAACTTCTACGAAGGGGGCATTGAGCATTTTCGCAGTATGAAACTTACGTAAAAGTGCAGGAAGTACGTGTGAATTGTTCAGATCATAATTATCATTCGGTCCGTACAAATTTGTCGGCATAACCGAAACAAAATTGCATCCGTATTGATCGCGATACGCATCACACATTTTTATGCCGGTGATCTTTGCAATTGCATACGGTTCATTGGTAGGCTCAAGCTGGCCGGAAAGCAAATATTCTTCTTTCAATGGCTGAGGCGCAAGTTTCGGATAAATACATGTGGAGCCGAGGAACAATAATTTTTTTGCACCATTCACATACGAAGAATGAATGACGTTCGTTTGGATCATCAGATTATCATAGAGAAAAGCGCCACGGTATTTATTATTGGCAAGGATTCCTCCCACTTTCGCCGCCGCTAAAAAAACATATTCAGGTTGTTCTTTCGCAAAAAAATCTGCCACCGCTTTCTGATCGCGCAGATCCAATTCAGCAGAAACGCGCGTTACAATATTAGTAAAACCACGTGAAGCAAGATTCCGCATGATAGCTGATCCTGCCATTCCGCGATGTCCTGCGATATATATTTTACTTGATAGAATCATATTCATAAAGGCAAAAAATGAACAATGTCAAACTAACAATGTTCAATGAGCAAGGGTCATTTCTGTGCGAGATTCTTTTTAGCCGTGTCAATGCTTTTGGAAAAAATAGCAAGCAGCTCTAAACACTCTTTTAGCGCTTTTTCCAAACTTACTAAAACTTCTTTGTATGGTTTTCTTATAAGGATCTTCAAAGCCACTTTCGTTTCACGTAACTCTTTTTTACAAATCCCCATCTTGTGGATAAAGTCTTTTTTAGATTCCGCTTCCTGAGCTTCACCATAATTTAAAGCAGGTGAAGATCCGCTGCGGATTGCTTGCCCGCCAATATGGTTCGCAGCTTTGGTATTGGGCAATGCTTCCACAACATCTGCTACCATAACTGTGAAGTCAATTAGTCGGTCTTCAAGATCAAACTTTCTTCCTTCAGTTGCCATTTTTACTTTTTACTTGTTCATTGAACATTGTTAGTTTGGCATTGTTCATTCCAATCAAAGCGATGCTTCTTAGTGATTTTACTTGTTCATTGAACATTGTTAGTTCGGCATTGTTCATTCCAATCAAAGCAATGCTTCTTTTTGATTTTACTTGTTCATTGAACATTGCTTGTTTGACATTGTTCATTCCAATCAAAGCAATGCTTCTTATTGATTTTACTTGCTCATTGAACATTGTTAGTTTGACATTTTTCATTCCAATCAAAGCAATGCTTCTTATTGATTTTACTTGTTCATTGAACATTGTTAGTTTGGCATTGTTCATTCCAATCAAAGCAATGCTTCTTATTGATTTTACTTGCTCATTGAACATTGTTAGTTCGGCATTGTTCATTCCAATCAAAGCGATGTTTTTTATTGATTTTACTTGTTCATTGAACATTGTTAGTTTGACATTGTTCATTCCAATCAAAGCAATGCTTCTTATTGATTTTACTTGTTCATTGAACATTCTTAGTTTGACATTTTTCATTCCAATCAAAGCAATGCTTCTTATTGATTTTACTTGCTCATTGAACATTGTTTGTTTGACATTGTTCATTCCAATCAAAGCAATGCTTCTTATTGATTTTACTTGCTCATTGAACATTGTTAGTTTGACATTGTTCATTTATTCTACCATGAGAATTTTTCATCGCGACAAAACCTTCAATGCCAAATGTTCAATGAGCAATGTTCAAGGTGATTCTCACTCATGAAATTTATTTACCAAATGTCCGCCTTCCATGAGATATTTATCGCGTTCGAAAATTCTCAGATCGGAAGCAACCATTTCTTTGCAAAGCTCTTCAACTGTATGTGTTGGTTCCCATCCAAGAACACGTTTTGCTTTTGATGCATCACCTACAAGAAGATCGACTTCAGCCGGACGGAAATATTCTTTGTCGACATGCACTAGAACTGTTCCGGTTGCTTTGTCAAAGCCTTTTTCATGAATGTCTTTTCCTTTCCATTCAAGCTCAATGCCTACTTCGCGGAATGACCATTCAACAAATGTGCGCACTTTTATTTTTTTGCCTGTCGCAAGAACGTAATCATCTGCAACATCCTGCTGAAGCATCCGCCACATTCCTTCTACATAATCTTTCGCATGACCCCAATCGCGTTCTGCATCGAGATTACCGAGGTAAAGATCTTTTTGCAATCCTAATTTTATTCTTGCTGCTGCACGGGTAATTTTTCTTGTAACAAATGTTTCACCGCGCAAAGGACTTTCGTGATTGAATAAAATTCCATTGCAGGCAAACATTCCGTAAGCCTCACGATAATTTTTCACGATCCAAAATGCATACAGCTTTGCAACTCCATAAGGACTTCTTGGATAAAACGGCGTGGTTTCCTTTTGCGGAATTTCCTGCACTAATCCATAAAGTTCGGAGGTGGAAGCCTGATAGAATTTAGTTTTCTTTTCTGTTCCCAAAATGCGGATCGCTTCTAATAAACGTAACGCACCAATTCCGTCAGCATTCGCAGTATATTCCGGAGTATCAAAAGAAACTTTTACATGCGACATTGCCGCAAGATTATAAATCTCGTCCGGCTGAACTTCCTGCACGATACGAATAAGGTTTGTAGAATCCGTAAGATCACCATAATGAAGAAAAAACGGGCGGCCTTTTTCATGCTGATCATGGTAGAGATGGTCGATACGCTGCGTGTTAAAAAGAGAGCTGCGTCGTTTTATTCCATGAACTGTATAGCCTTTATCCAGCAATAATTCTGCGAGATAAGCTCCGTCCTGACCTGTGATTCCTGTAATCAGTGCTGTTTTTGCCATTTTGAGATTAAATTGTGAGCAAAACTACGGTTTTTCCTTGTGAAGGACTTCAAATTAGCCTCAACAAAAGCTATTTCAAAAATCCGCCGTCCAGTATTAAAAGCTTAGCGCCCGAAATAGAAACAGAACGATGTGCGCTTTCTTCATCCGAAACAACATAAGACATTCCTTGCGACAACACATTCTTTTCACCCGTTTGCAATTCATTGATAAATTCTCCTTCCAGGCAATGAACCACATGACCTTTCGTACACCAATGATCTGCCAGGTAACCGGCGGAATATTCCACAATACGTATCCGTAATCCCGGATATTCAATTACCTGCCAGAAAGAAGTTCCTGTTTCTCCTTTATATTCTGTTTTCGGAATTGCTTCCCAGTTAATATGCCGGAATGGAATGGGTGTTTGCATATTTCAATAGAAATTGATGATTCCTTTTCGATAAAAATACCATTGCTCAACAGGAGGCTAAGCTCCGGCAGCTGTAACCAGGAACCAGGTATTACGCAATTGTTCCCTGTTATATTTGATCTGATTTTTAGAAGGCCATTCGATCATTTCTCCACCAGCTTGTTCAACAATTACTTGCCCGGCTGCCGTATCCCATTCCATCGTAGGCGCAAATCGTGGATACACATGCGCAATTCCTTCTGCGATAAGACAAAACTTCAGCGAACTTCCGGCAGCAACAAATTCAACATTGCCATGCTTTTTACGCTGCTCTTCTACGTATGCTTCAGTTTCAGGTGACGCATGCGAACGGCTTCCGACAATGGTAAATGTGGAAGGCAATTTTTGGGCAGGAAGTTTTTTTGCTTCTGTAAAAAAGTCATCCGGGGAAGAAATGGATGATGCTTTATCTACACGAAACGATCCGATGCCTTCCGCTGCAAAATGCAAAACATCTGTTACAGGTGTGTAAATAACACCTAGGATTGGCTTTCCATTATCGGCAAGCGCAATGTTCACCGTAAACTCACCATTGCGTTTGATAAATTCTTTCGTGCCATCAAGCGGATCAACAATCCAGCATTTTGACCAGGAGCTGCGTTCTGAAAATTCATGTGCGCGCGAATCTTCTTCGCTCAAAACAGGAATATCAGTTCCGGCAAGCGCTTTTACAATTACATCGTGCGACGCGCGGTCGGCAAGTGTGAGTGGAGTGCGATCATCTTTATAAGTAACATCTATTGCTGCAAGTTTATAGATCGTAAGTATAGATGCACCTGCTTCAATGGAAGCTGTAATTGCTGTTTTAAGAAGTTCTTGCATGTGGATTCTTGTGTCTGAAATCAAAATTTGATTTTTCTTTTGTCTCTATGTGAGTGACTTACGCGATGAATAATAATGTTGTTTTTCTCAATATGGTATGCAATCAAGTATGGAAATCTTGACAATGTGACCATTCGAAAATTCTTATATCGTACCCCAATGGACTTCGGATATAAAATGAGATAAGGAATTATAGCATCTATTTCTTCAAGAAATTGCTCGCCTAAACCTTCTAGTTGTTCTTCATACCAATTGTACGCGTCCTGAATATCGTTCGCAGCTAATGTTTTATAAACAATAACCATTCTCGACTAGTTAATCTTTTTTCTTTTACGAACACGATCTTTTACTTCTTCCCAGGTATACGATTTATCAAGACCGGCTTTATGACGAGACATTCTATTATCCAATTCCGCTTTGTCTTCATCTGTCAATTCATAGTTCTCTGCATGAAGATGACTATTCAAGAAATTGTAAATTCCCTGCAAGAGCTTTTCATCTTGCACCTGGCCAATCGTTTTTACCAATTTGTTTTTCAATACTGTCTTTGTCATGGCTATAGCTTCTTACTTAAAGATACGAGATAATCGCCTCAATATTTCGCTCCACCAACTCCAATACTTTCAATCGGATGCCAGGTGGTTTTAATTTCCTGTGTGTCGAAAATAAAATAAGGACTTTGTGATTGTTCTTTATTCCAATCCTCTTTGTAAACAAAAACACGCTTCACATTCAGCGTTGCATTTTCTTTGATCAGCTTTATCTCAGCTTGATTTTTACTTGCATAAACAACAGCATTCACATCCATGTGCGAGCTCATGTGCGTGATCAATTCGGATGTTTTTCCTGTGAGAATATTTACCACGCCTGCCGGAAGATCTGATGTTGCTAAAACTTCCGCGAATGTGATGGAACATAATGGCAATTTTTCCGAAGCAAGTGCAACACAAACATTTCCTCCCGCAATAACCGGCGCAATAACAGAAACAAGTCCGATCAAAGAAGAATCCTGCGGCGCAACAATTGCTACAACGCCTGTCGGTTCCGGAACTGAAAAATTAAAATGTGATGATGCAACCGGATTTACACTGCTGAAGATCTGTTGGAATTTATCGCACCAGCCGGCGTAATAAACCAAACGATCAACTGCTGCAAGTACCTCTTTCTCTGCATTCACTTTTGTGGAACCCTGCCAAAGCATTTCTTCAACGAACTGCGATTTTCTTGTTTCAAGCATTTCAGCAATACGGTAAAGTATCTGCGAACGGTTGAATGCGCTTCTTCCGTTCCACGAATTAAATGCGCCGCGAGCGGCAACAACTGCATTGCGAAAATCTTTGCGCGAACCCAAACAAATATCAGCAATGACATTTTTCTTTTTATCAAGCAAGGGATAATAACGACCCGATTCTGTCCTCGGGAATTGTCCGCCGATGTAAAGTTTGTACGTTTTTAGGATTTCTATTCTTGGCATGAGGCAATGTTTTTATTTAGATGCTTAAAGGGTACGAATTACGAATCAAATCGAATATACGGATCTGCGTGCAAGACCTTTTTCCATTCTTAAATTCGATTTGATTCGTAATTCATACCCATTTTATTTTAAATTGACATAAGGCATTAATCCATGCAAGCCACCTTCTCTTCCGAAGCCGCTTTCTTTGTAGCCGCCGAAAGGTGACGTTGGATCAAATTTGTTGAATGTATTTGCCCACACTACTCCGGCGCGTAATTTGGAGGTGAGATTGAAGATTTTTGATCCTTTGTCCGACCACACGCCAGCTGATAATCCGAATGGCGTGTTGTTTGCTTTTTCTATCACTTCATCCACCGTCCGGAAAGTTTGTATCGCTAATACCGGTCCGAAAATTTCTTCTTGCACGATGCGATGCGATTGTGACGCATGAAGAAAAATTGTCGGGCGGCAGAAATATCCCTTCTTTGGAAGTTCACACGAACTCTGCCACATTTCCGCACCTTCCTCCACACCGATCTTCAGATACGATTCGATCTTTTCTAATTGTTCTTTTGAATTAATCGCACCGATATCTGTATTCTTATCCATCGGATCACCGACTCTCAATGCCTGCATTCTGTCTTTTAATTTTCGAATGACGAGATCTGCCACACCCTCCTGCACAAACAAACGTGAACCTGCGCAGCACACATGACCTTGATTGAAGAAAATTCCATTCACAATCCCTTCTACTGCCTGGTCAATTGCGGCATCTTCAAAAATAATATTCGCTGCTTTTCCACCCAGTTCG
This sequence comes from Bacteroidia bacterium, assembly GCA_039918435.1. GTDB lineage: Bacteria > Bacteroidota > Bacteroidia > Palsa-965 > Palsa-965. The sequence goes on from JBDSHN010000117.1 coordinate 149,502, forward strand.
AGTGTTGCCTTTTTATTTGTTCCTGCAATTGCCTTCTGAATAATTTTCCCAACATCAGTCGAACCTGTGAAAGCAACTTTATCAATTCCGGGATGATTTACCAATGCGGCACCTGCTCTACCATCACCATTTACAATATTCACAACACCTGGTGGCAATCCTGCATCACGAAAAATTTCAGCGAGCTTCATGGCTGTCAGCGGCGTTGTTTCAGCTGGTTTTAATACCACGGTATTTCCGCAGGCAAGTGCAGGAGCTATTTTCCATGCCGCCATAAGCAAAGGAAAATTCCACGGGATAATTTGTCCGGCAACACCGACTGGTGAAACTTTCCGGTTCGGGAAAGCATATTCTAATTTATCTGCCCACCCTGCATAATAGAAAAAATGTGCAGCAGCCAATGGAATATCAATATCGCGTGATTCACGAATGGATTTGCCGCCGTCCATGGTTTCGATCACGGAAAGTTCACGTGCGCGCTCCTGCATAATACGTGCGATGCGGAAAAGATATTTCCCTCTCTCGGAACCCGGCATATTCTTCCAGGTTTTATCGTATGCATTTCGTGCCGCTTTCACTGCTTTATCGATATCGCGTTCATCGCCCAAAGCAACCTCAGCAATTACTTTTTCAGTGGCCGGATTAACGCTTGCGAAATATTTCCCTGAAGCGGGTTTTACAAATTGACCATTGATAAAATGATCGTATCTCTTTTGCAATTGGATATGATCTGTGCTTTCAGGAGATGGAGCGTAATTCCAACCCGAAGTAAAATCGAGTTTGGGTTTAGCTGGTGATTTAGTTTTTTTTGCCATAAGGGTTGCCACAGATTACGCAGATTGCACAGATTTTTTTGGGGTAAATACAAATGGTTTGTATTTCAAGGAATTTGTTGCCATAAGGGTTGCCACAGATTACTCAGATTGCACAGATTTTTTTGGTGTAAATACAAACCGTTTGTATTTCAAGGAAGGTTCTCCGAAGTTTATCAACAAGCCAACAGGGGCTTTTGATGCAGCGAGGTAATTAATGACTTGCGCATAAAAACTTTCAGGTAAACCTTGCTGTGCTTTTACTTCAAGGATTATATTCTGATTAACAACAAAATCAGCGTGGAAAGAATGCGGCAAAATTATTTCTTTATAATTTATAACATACTTCTTTTCTCTTTCGTATTGAACATGTTTCCATTGCAATTCTTTTTCAATCGCATCTTTATAGACAATTTCTAAAAACCCATGGCCCAGAATCCGATGAACTTCCATACAGATTCCTATAAGCTTATAAGTATCCTCCTTCATAGGAAAATTCTCATTGCCGTATGGAGCTGCATCTTCCGCAACAATCCAATCCGTTTCAATTAATATATTTTCGGAGTAATCCATCTGTGTAATCCGCGTAATCTGTGGCAACTCTTAGTCTTTTGAAAAATAATCCGCACCCTGATAAACACCCGTCGTCTCTTTTCTTAATTGCATTAAAATATCATTGGCCAGACTGCTTGCACCAAAACGGAACCATTCATTATTCAGCCACGCATTACCCAGCGTTTCACGAACCATCACAAGATATTGCAATGCCACTTTCGCTGTAGAAATTCCTCCTGCGGGTTTCATTCCGATCATGATTCCTGTCTCGTAATAATAATCGCGGATCGCTTCAAGCATGACCAATGTCACAGGCTGCGTTGCTGCCGGCTGAATTTTCCCTGTTGACGTTTTAATAAAATCAGCACCTGCACGCATGGCAATTTCACTTGCACGACGAACATTATCAAGCGTTGCAAGCTCACCGGTTTCAAGGATCACTTTCAACCGCGCCGATCCACATGCTTCTTTGATCGAAGCAATTTCATCAAACACAAAATTGTAATTGCCCGAAAGAAATTCACCTCTCGAAATCACCATATCCACTTCATCAGCTCCGCTGTCAACTGCGAATTTTGTATCGGAGATTTTTACACCATGCGTCGATTGTCCGGAAGGAAAGGCCGTAGCCACCGAAGCAACTTTCACTCCTGAATTGCCAAGTTCCTTTTTAGCAAGCTTCACAAAAGTCGGATAAACACAAACCGCCGCTGCTGTCGGAATTCCGGGAAGCTCATCATGCAAGTGTTGCGCTTTGTAACAGAGCTGACGCACTTTCCCTTCTGTATCTTTTCCTTCCAGCGTCGTCAGATCGATCATGTTGATCGCGATCTTGAGTCCTTCGACTTTGGATGATTTCTTAATGCTTCGCGTATTAAATCGTGCCACCCGCTCTTCCACACCAACCTGGTCGATGAGCGGAGATTTTGAGAAATCGTATGTGCTTTTCAAGTGGATTTGTGCTAGATGCCAAATGTACGATTTTGACCGAATTACCTGTTTACTGTTTAGCCTGCTTAGGATATTTGTTCATTCGTAATTCGTATAAGAAATTTGGAATAAACCCCGTTTCCATGCTATATTTGTCTCCCGCAAAAGCAGGCGGAAAACCGAACTGCATGAAGACTAAATTCCATTTTCAACATACAAATAAGTCCGGCAAAATGTCGTGCTGTAAGTGTATGTGCTGCTAAATGGGAAAGGCTGTTTTTGTTATTTACGACAACACAAAGGTCTTTCCGGGTAAAACTGTAAAGGCCATTTTTATTTTATGACAGAACAACTGAATATCCATACCATCTTCGACCGACTCGTGCAGCGGGAAGATCGCGAACGTTTGCTGGAGCAGAAAGCAAAAGTGTTTTGGCTCACCGGACTTTCGGGCTCAGGAAAATCGACCCTTGCTGCCGGACTTCAGCGCGCGTTACATGCGCAGGGAAAATTAATTTATGTGCTCGACGGTGATAACGTGCGCAGCGGAATTAATAAAAACCTTGGATTTTCTGAAGAAGACCGCACAGAAAATATCCGCCGTATTGCTGAAGCTGCAAAATTATTTATTGATGCCGGAATCATTACCGTTTGCAGCTTTGTAAGTCCGACCAATCAACTGCGTGCGCTTGCAAAAAATATTATTGGCGAAGATGATTTTCTTGAAGTTTTCATTAATGCACCACTTGAGACCTGTGAAGAACGTGATGTAAAAGGTTTATATGCAAAAGCGCGCAAAGGAGAAATAAAAGATTTCACAGGGGTGACTGCACCTTTTGAAGTGCCCGCATGTCCTGATCTGGAATTAAAAACAAATGCGTTGAATGAAGATGATTGTGTGCAAACACTTTTGACTTTTGTGAACAGGAATGTACGATTTGAATAATTCTATTTTAAAAAATGAATAATTATACCCTCAAACATTTACAGGAATTAGAAAGCGAATCTATTTTCATTCTGCGCGAAGTAGCTGCACAGTTTGAAAAACCAGTTTTGCTCTTTTCCGGCGGAAAGGATTCAATAATTGTAAGTCATCTTGCACGAAAAGCATTCTGGCCTGCAAAAATTCCTTTCCCGTTATTGCATATTGACACGGGACATAATTTTCCTGAAACCCTTGAATACCGCGACTGGTGGGCAAATGAGATCGGCGCGAAAATCATTGTGCGTTCGGTGCAGGATTCGATTAATAAAGGAACTGCTATCGAAGAAAAAGGAATTAATGCGAGCAGAAATGTTCTGCAAACTGTTACGCTGCTTGAAGCAATTGAAGAGCTGAAAACAGATTGCGCAATAGGTGGCGCCCGTCGTGATGAAGAAAAAGCAAGAGCTAAAGAACGTTTCTTTTCTCACCGTGACGAATTCGGTCAGTGGGATCCGAAAAACCAGCGTCCTGAATTATGGAACCTGTTCAACGGCAAAAAAAATATGGGAGAGCATTTTCGTGCGTTCCCCATTTCCAACTGGACAGAAATGGATGTGTGGCAATATATTCTCGCTGAAAATATTCCGCTTCCGAAAATTTATTTTTCGCATAAGAGAAAAGTTTTTAAACGCGATGGGCAATGGCTCGCTGACTTTGACTTCATGGAAAAACGTCCGACTGAAATTGTAGAGGAAAAAATTATTCGTTTCAGAACAATTGGCGATATCACTTGTACAGGCGCGGTGGAATCTACTGCTTCTACTTTGGAAGAAGTGGTGCAGGAAGTTGCTTCATCCCGCACAACTGAGCGCGGAACACGTGCAGATGACAAACGTTCGGAAGCCGCGATGGAAGATCGTAAGAAGGCAGGATATTTTTAGCCACAGTTTTCGCAGATTACACAGATTAATTTTTAGTGCCTGGAACATTCGAAGCAAGGGCAAATCATTTCAACAAGAAAGTTTATGTCAGAAAATACAGTTGTTTCAACAGAAGGTTATTTGGATATGGATTTGCTCCGTTTCACAACGGCCGGGTCTGTGGATGATGGAAAAAGTACATTGATCGGAAGATTATTGTACGACAGCAAATCTATTTTTGAAGATCAGTACGAGGCAGTGAAAGCATCAAGTGAGCAGCGCGGTGAGGAATACGTAAACCTCGCTTTGCTAACTGATGGTTTACGCGCAGAACGTGAGCAGGGAATTACAATTGACGTTGCTTACCGTTATTTCGCGACGCCAAAAAGGAAATTTATTATTGCCGATACACCCGGGCATATTCAGTATACACGCAATATGGTTACGGGCGCTTCTACAGCGAACCTTGCCATTGTTCTGATCGACGCGCGGAAAGGCGTGATCGAACAAACGATGCGTCATGCGTTTATCGCTTCACTGTTGAAAATTCCTCACATCGTTGTTTGTATCAACAAAATGGATCTGGTGGAATACAAACAGGAAATTTTTCAAAGTATTAAAAAAGATTTCGAAGCATTTGCCTCCAAGCTGGAATCGATCGACATCAGCTTCATTCCTATTTCAGCATTGAACGGAGATAATGTAGTTGACCGTTCTAAAAACATGCCGTGGTATGAAGGACCAACGTTACTTTATCAATTAGAAAACATTCATATTGCTTCCGATAACAATCATATCGATCCGCGTTTTCCTGTGCAATATGTTGTGCGGCCGATGAGCAATGAATTTCATGATTACCGCGGATTTGCAGGAAGAGTGGCAGGTGGTGTTTTCAAAAAAGGAGATAAAGTAGTTGTGCTGCCAAGCGGATTTTCCACAAAAATAAAATCGATCGATCTTTTCGGCGCTGACGTGAAAGAAGCTTTTTCGCCCATGAGCGTGACGATGACACTGGAAGATGAAATCGATATTTCACGTGGTGATATGATCGTGCGTGAAAATAATCAGCCGCAGGTTTCGCAGGATGTTGACATGATGATCTGCTGGTTCAATGCAAAACCTTTGCAGCTGAATGGCAAATACATGATCAAGCATACTTCGCGTGATGCACGTTGCGTAGTGAAAGAGATTGCTTATAAAATGGATATCAACACGCTTCATCGCAACGAAGAAGATAAGGAAATCCGCATGAATGATATTGGCAGAATAAAAATCCGCACAACGGTTCCGCTTTTCTTCGATAAATACCGAAGCAATCGTTTCACTGGTTCTGTTATTTTGATCGACGAAGGAACAAATGAAACTGTTGGTGCCGGAATGATTGTTTAATTATAAAATCATTATGAAAAAAACAACCCTTGTTTTCGGATTAGCCATACTGCTTTCTCTTTTTTCAAACGCCCAGTGCTTTGAAAAAGACACAAAATTTATCAGTGCCGGCTTTGGACTTGGAATTCAGCATTACCGTTTTACGGATGTAACTAATAATATTGTCGGCACACGTGATACAAGCGCTGCGATTGAAGTTCCTTTCAGCTTTGAATACGGAGCGTTAAGCTTTCTTGGAATATCGCTGAATGGAAATTATGCGAAATACTTAGGCGGTGACAGCGCAACAAATGAATCGGTGAAAAGCTTTGATTTTATTCCGACTATAAACCTGCACGCGCCGTTTGGGTGGAACAAGCTTGATCTTTCCGCAAACGTTGGTTATGGCTTTTCGCATTTTTCCTACGTTGTTAATTCTCCGGGTGGCGGAACAGCAAAAGCTAACGGCGGTGTTTTTAATTTGGGATTAAACCTGCGTTTGCTTTTTCGTACAGACGGTCATCTTGGAATGAATTTCTGGTACACGCATTCTTCCTACAATTATAAAAAAGGTGTTGTCACCGACAACAATGGATATAAGGCAGATTTTCGCTTAGACGGCCCGGGGAATAATTTTGGCCTGGGTTTATTTTTTCGGATCGCCGATTAATTACATGAAGTACCTGCTCGAAACAGAACGCCTGCGTTTCCGCGAAATGTACGCAGAGGATGCGCAAGCCATGTTCCAGTTAAATTCAGACCCGGAAGTTGTTCAATACACTGGTGATGGTGCTTTTGAAAATGTGACCGCTGCAAAAGATTTTCTGATTGCCTATCGTGATGTTTACAAAACGAATGGTTACGCACGCTGGATCGTGGAATTAAAATCAACAGGTGAAATTCTCGGCTGGAGCGGATTGAAATTGCATCCGGATAAAAGCACGGATGTCGGTTATCGCTTCTACAAAAAACACTGGGGAAACGGCTACGCAACAGAAAGCGCAAAGGCATGTATTGATTATGGATTTTCTATTTTGAAAGTGGAACGTATTGTTGCACATGCGAGAAAAGAAAATCTCGCTTCACTGCGTGTGCTGGAGAAATGCGGGATGAAAATTATTGGTGAGGAGAAGGAATGTGGCGGTGAGATTTTTGTGTGGGAGATTGTGAAATAATGTATTAATGATTTCGTAGCTTAGTATTAAATAAAATACAATGAAAACACTGGTGATTAATGTTGACAGCGATTCATCTGCCAAACTTCTTATCGATTTGGCAAAAAAAATGCATTTTAAAGCCCGGATTCTTTCAGATCAACAGAAAGAAGATGATGGATTATTAGCAATGATGGAAGAACGAAAAAACTACTTCGGTTTCTAAAACACTTTCCATCCTTCGAAAGCTAAAATAGGATATGATTGTTATTGCTGCAAAGTCTTTTAACAAGGATATATCTAAAATACGAGACAAAAAGGTCGCAGTAAAAATCGAAGAAATTATTATTCAGCTTGAAAAAGCAAAGTCAATTGCAGAATTACCTAATGTCAAAAAAATGGAAGGGGCATCCATTCCTTATCGCATAAGAATTGAGGATTATCGTTTAGGCTTCTATTTAATTGATCATACAGTTCAATTGATTGTATTTGCTCATAGAAAAGATATTTGTAAATTATTTCCATAAATGTCCTATTTAGCAATTAAACCAAATTAATTAACGACTATTTTTTGTACCGCGTTAATTTTTTCGTTCTTCATTTCTATAAAATAAATTCCAACCGCTACATTTTCAAGGTTCATAATCATAACTTCACTTTCTGCTTTGATTGTCTTTATAATTTGCCCTGACAAATCTCTTATAGTTATTTCGGAACCAGGAATAATATTCTGAATCGTCATTGAACCATTAGATGGATTTGGATATATTCTTAAATCGTTTTTGGTTTGATTTTCAGAAATCCCGTTTGGCAAGCCTGTAAATTTTAAAACAGTTCCATGATCGCCGCCAAAATAACCGACCGTGTCTGAAGGGAAATCTATGCAAAAAAATGTTTCAGCTGAGGTATACGTATATATCCATGAAATACCGCCGTTATTAGTTTCTTGTACCCATCCTGAACTAAATCCATC
>JBDSHN010000118.1:0-14275 GCA_039918435.1 Bacteroidia bacterium
CTTGGAATAGTATCGTAGTCGTTTACGAACGTCCACTCCAATTGATATTCTTCTGCTCCTGTAGCGACAGGCCACGAAATATCCAGTTCGTCGTTTTTCCCATCACAATCCAGGTCGTCAACAGTTAACGTATTGATGTTGATTGCAGTTGAAGCTTGCGTAGTAAAATTATAATAACGCTCTGCCCGTATCAATCCATCAACATATAAATTTGCCGGAAGAATAGTATCAGCCACATTGTTTACGAAAATGGAATCAATAGTAAAATCAAATTTGTATGCATCATTGAACCTGAATGCAACCTTATCAATGAACTGTAATGAATCATTGAGATGATAATTGATTGTAAGATATTCGTAAAAACCGCTACCCACAGCTGTATTACTGGCATCGTAAGGCTGTACATGCAAGCGGATTCGTACATCCATTGCAGCAGCAAAATACTTTGTATAATGATGATCAACACCAAAAACGATCAGGTTGGTAACCCTTGCATCTGTGAACGTTCCGGTTTTTGGGGCAAGGTCCGTCGTTGCGCTTGCAGAGGGTTGTCCAATCTCAACAGAGGTAGACGGCGTGGTGTAAATACGCTGTGCGACATCAACATATCCTGCGAGGAGATGGAAAGGCAATAATAAAATAGCAACTGTTACCAATCAAATGAGCAAAGCGGGAACATTTCGGTTAATTTTTCACTTATTTAAATCCGCAAGCGAAGAGTATGAAATAACTGCTATCAATGGTTTAAAAGCGCGTTTGGCAGAATATAATTTCGAATTTGCTTTGGTTCATTTAGCTTATGGACATAATTTTAGATTATACTACAATGATGGAAGGTACGATGTGAATCAAGGGACGTACATTCAGCTTAGTAAACATTCGGCACTTCTTCATTTTGTGGTTAAAAGCGATTTGCCTCTGAAAATTGACTTAGATAGGCGTTCTACTTTCACAAGTTTGTTTTATATCGCAAAACAAGTTTATTGGTTTTCGCATTTGTCTCATAGAAGCTATATGCCGTCTAAAAGAACGGTCACAATTATGTATCCTTCTCTAATGGTAAAAATGACAGAAGAATTAAAAAAAGTTGACGGCTGGGATTATGAAAGACTGAAAGCAGTAAGTGAAAAATTATGGTTTATTTAAGAGAAATTATTCAGTCGAATAAGTCGAAAATACTTCAATATAAAAATATTGAATTGGTTGCGTATTTATTTGTTGCGTCTCCGCAAGAGTTAATAAACTATGAATTTGAATTAACCCTAGAAGAGGAAATTTCGTTAATGGGTTATAAAAAGCAGTCTGTTGACGCTCAAAAAATTTCTGCACTAATTTCAAAACCTCCTGTTAAAGGAATAAGTGCAACTTCGAACGTATATAAATTTGCTGGACTGTATTTGGCAGATAAAGCAAGTTTGGAGAATATGTTGAAGGAAAAATTTAATCAAAGTGATTTAAAGCAAAAATATTTCCTTTCAAAATTCCAACCTGATTTGTTGGCTCAATTGCGAAAAGATGTGGAGTCCAATCAGTCACCAATTTCTATTGTAATCAAGCAGATTCTCGGATTTGAAAATATAGCTGAATCTGATTTAAATTCTGCTCTACAAGAACTTGTAAAAATTGATTTTGATATTCAAATTCAAATATTGATGGAGGATTTAGAAAAATCTCTTTTGAAAACAAAATATGCAAATAAAAGTGCAGAAGAACTTATAAGAGACGTATTAAATAATTTTTCTAATTCTATTCAAAAAATAATTAAGGACAGAAGAAAAAATCATCCCAATTTTCAAATTGAAGATGAATATGATGTACAAGATATTTTATACGTCATTCTGAAATCAGTTTTCCCCACCTTACGTGATGAAGATCCAATTCCAAAAGTTGGTGCGAAATCTACTAAGATCGATTTGATTTTGAGGGAAGAAAAAATTCTCGTTGAAGTAAAAATGATTAAAAAAAATGATTCAAATGAGAAAGAATTTATCGAACAATTAAAAATTGATTTTGAATCGTATCACGAATGCCAATGGCTTGGTAAATTATTTTGTTTTGTTTATGACCCATACAAGAAAACAAATGATGTTTCCAATTTTGATGATTTAAATGGCGAAAGAAAAAAAGGTGGACACAGTTTTGATGTTGAATTAATAGTTGCAAATTAATATGAATCCACTCACTTGTGATTTTTGGTGGTCGGCAATTTCTGGCATGGTCGGGAATTCTATTTTTACGTTGATCTTGATTTTTGTTATCCAAAAAATAAGATATTGGTCTAAACTTCGATGTAAGTTTCACAATGTACAATTCAAGACATATTGGAAGAGGTTTCCCGCCGATGCGGTTCACATAGTTACTTGCAAAGTAAAATCAAATAGAATTTTATTTTCGGGGCACAGACTTGATAGCAATGACATCTTCAATGGTGAGGTCATTATTAATCCAATAAATCTAAAAATGGGAGAAGGGTTTCACTCTCATACAAAATCTGATGGTTTTGCTTTTATTCGGATTATTATCGAAGACGACGATACTTTTTTGGTTGAATCTTCCTATGTAGGGGCTAAGAAAGAACACGAACTAATTAAAGGTTTTGATGTTCCGCAAGCTTTTATTTGGAAAAGAGTAAGATAATAGAAGAAGGGCTAATCTATTTCACCCGAAACAATTCAATCATTTGCACATCTAGTGCACGTGCAATTTTTGAAAGTGTTTTTACTGTCGGATTTGTCGCACCTGTTTCAATCCGTCCCAACGTAGACTTTTCAAACCCACAGGAAGCAAGCACTAGACATGATAAATTATGCTGTGTACCCCGATGAAAATGAGCTGATGAATCAAACAAATTTGCAAGCTGAACTGGAACAGACACCTTCTCTTATTGATGGTGATACGGTATTGCTATATTTCAGCTTCAACAATCACAACATGCATGCGTTACTGCATATTTTTCAACTGCATACACCAATGGTTTCCAATTGTTTTTCAGTTAAACCAAATGTCGGACTCCCGGCTTGCTTGTAAACATGCAAAGTTGCCTTTTTATAATTATCAGGATCAAAAATATCAAGGTGGATATCACCTATATTGGCATTCTCATTGGCGTAAGTCTCAGAATATGTCTCCTGATAAATCTCAAGAGCTGTTTCGGCAAAAGAGCTGGGAAAAGTTCTCTGTTTTGTATTTCGAGTCTGATAGGATTTAATGGCTAACTATTCAATGAGGAAGTAAATTTTAGTAATGCCTCTGAATAGGTTATTCCAATTTTTGAAAAAGGGAATAACTAAAAGTAATTCTTTCAGAAATGATTGTCAAGAAGTATTTAGATGAATTCCCCAAATGAGAATTAACCAACAAATTCGTTAAATAGCTTCATTACCTTCTCCCGGTCCTCCCCAAAAAAGTTCGAACTCACAAGGTTGCAGAGTACTGGGAGTACTTTGAAAAGTGATTACGCCGTTAAGAATACCCAAAACCGATTCATATCGTTTACGGGGAAATTTTAATTTGTAAATTCACATTCTCAAAAATATCCCCGATTTGAAAACTACTACTGAAAAACCAGGCGAACTTTACCAGGTGCCGCCGGATGGCTCCCTTGGATTATTAGCGATCGGCTACCGCGGATTTATTGCATGGCAGGAAGCAAAGAAGAAGTTCAAAGAAAATAAACCTGCGCAAGAGAAAAATAATGAGCCAGAAAAGTAAACGAAAACTGCTGATCATCGGCTGGGATGCGGCCGATTGGAAAGTAATTAATCCATTGCTCGACAGCGGACAAATGCCAACGCTTGAAAAGCTGATAAACAAAGGTGTAATCGGAAACATAGCTACACTTGATCCTCCGCTTTCACCTATGTTATGGACTTCTATCGCTACAGGAAAAACTGCTGACAAGCATGGCATTCTGAATTTTGCCGAGCCACATCCCGAGAAGCTTGCCATTCGCCCTGTTTCCTCCACCAGCAGAAAAACAAAAGCGTTCTGGAATATTTTAAACCAGCTCGGTTACAAATGCAACATCATCGGATGGTGGCCAAGCAATCCGTCTGAACCGATCAATGGCGCAATGATCTCCAATCTTTATCCGAAGATCAATGGCCCGCTGGACGGTGAATGGCAATTGTATCCCGGAAGCGTTCACCCGGAAAGTCTCATTGACCTGATGAAAGATATCCGCGTGCATCCGATGGCACTTACACTGAATCATATCACGCCATTTATTCCGGACGCGGCAAAACTTGTAGATGAAAAAGATAATTTGGTAAAACGGTTTTCAATGGGCCTTGCAGAAGCAGCAAGCCTGCACAATGCTGCAACATGGCTCATGGAAAATACCGAATGGGACGTGACAGCTGTGTATTATGATGCGATTGACATTACCTGTCATGGCTTCATGAAATTTCATCCGCCGCAGATGCCGGGAATTCCGGATGATTATTTTAATAATTACAAAGATGTTGTTTCCGGTATGTATCGTTTTCATGATATGATGCTGGAGCGCATGCTGGAGCTTGCAGGAGAAGATACAACCGTGCTGCTGCTTTCCGATCATGGTTTTCATTCCGATCATCTGCGACCGAAAATTCTTCCGACAGAACCAGATGCACCTGCATTGGAACATCGGCACTTCGGCATTTTCGCTGCGATGGGCCCGGGAATTAAAAAAGACGAACGCATTTACGGCGCTTCCTTGCTTGACATTACTCCGACGATCTTATCCTTGTTCGGATTGCCGGTTGGAAAAGACATGGACGGAAAACCTTTGCTTTCCATTTATGAAGAACCGGTTATTCCTGAAAGCATTGAATCGTGGGATGATGTAGAAGGTGATACAGGAATGCATCCCGCAAATGTGCAGGAAGATCCGATTGCAGCACAGGAGGCTTTGCAGCAACTGGTAGAACTGGGTTATCTTGAAGCGCCGGGTCCTGATATGCAGGAAAATATCAATAAGCTCATCGCACAATCGCAATACAATCTCGCGCGTGTACACATGCACCAGCACGAATTTGATGAAGCGTTGCCTTTGCTTGAAAAATTACACAAAGAAAATCCGGCAATTCCGCGTTTTGGTTTTCGTTATGCAGGTTGTTTGCAACGCCTGAAAAAAATGGAAGAGTGCCGCAAAGTAATCGATTCATTGCGGGACACTGACAGCAAAAACAGTCCGCAACTCGATTTTCTCGAAGGCACGTTATTGTTTTCAGAAAATAAACCACGGAAAGCGCTGGAATGTTTTGAGCGTGCACAAAAAGTAGCGGGACACATGACGGCGTTGCATAATCACATCGGGAATGTATACAACCGTTTGCAGCGCTGGGAAGATGGCTTTGCTGCTTACAACCACACGATCGGAATTGACCCGGAAAACGCAGGCGCACTTTTAGGCCGCGGAATTTCTTTATTGCGGATGAAACGATATGAAGAGGCAATTGAAAACCTGCTTGATTCTATCGGACTTGTCTATCATTCGGTGCATGCACATTATTTCCTTGGCGAGGCGCTGTATAATTTCGGTGAATATGAACGCGCAGCACAGGCATTTAATGTGAGCATTTCCATTGAACCCGGTTTCAGGAAAGCGCATGCATGGCTGATTAAATTGTATGAAGAAAAACTTCAGCAGCCGGAAAAAGCAACACAGCACAAAGATTTTATGGAAAAAAATATTCGTGGAAGCATCACTATTGTAAGCGGACTGCCCCGTTCAGGTACTTCTATGATGATGCAAATGCTGAAAGCCGGTGGCGTTGAAATCCTCACTGATAACCTGAGAGAAAATGACAGCAATAATCCAAAAGGTTACCTGGAATATGAAAAAGTAAAGAATCTTGCAGCTGATCATTCCTGGATGGAAGCAGCGAATGGAAAAACAGTAAAAGTAATTGCGCAGCTGCTTACTTTCCTTCCGCCGCGTTTTACCTACAAAGTGATTTTTATGGAACGCGACCTGGGGGAAGTAATGCGTTCGCAGCAGGTGATGCTGAAAAAACCAACTGACCAATTCAATACTACTGTTGCCGGTATTTTCAGCAAGCAGGTTGATAAATCGCGCGACTGGCTGCGTTCACAACCGCATATTGAAACGCTTTACATTAACTATACCGAAGCTGTGAACAACCCACTTGAAACAGCCGAAACAGTATCCGCATTCCTGGGAATGGATTTGAACCTGGATGCGATGGCAGCAGTCATAGAACCAGCACTTTACCGTAATAAAGCAGCTGAAGTTAAATTAACCGGAACAAAATAATATATTTGTAACCCAACCTTAACCACCAATTATGAAAAAAACCACTACCCTTCAGAACAAACTGAAAGCTTATGCTGCAGTTGCAGGTGCAGTTACAGCTGCTTCTGCTGCAAATGCACAGATCGTTTACACTGATATCATTCCTGATACTACGGTGAACACAATCAATGGCGATTATCAGCTTGACCTTAATAATGATGGTACAGTAGATTTCGCAATCGCTTACCAACAGGTTCCAATCACTTTTGGTACTACAGGTGGCGGAACAGTACAATACACTTATGATTTAATTGTTGCAGGAGGAAACAATCCTTCAACCAACCAGATTGATACTTCATTGGCACAATCAACAGGAAATCCAGGTTTCCCGCAAACAGCTTCACACCCTGCAACAACTCCGATCGGACCAACAAATCTTTGGTTTGCAGGTTACGGCACAGGATATACACATTTCCTTGCAGGAGCTTCTACAATGGATCCGACAACATATAACTGGGGTGACTGGAATGGTGCAGTAGATAAATATGTTGCGATGAAATTTGATATTCTCGGACAAACACATTACGGTTGGGCACGTTTGGATGTGGCTCAGAATGCGAACTCTTTCACAATTAAAGATTACGCATACGATGCAACTCCGAATACGATCATCATTGCCGGTGATATGACAACAGGCGTTTCAACCCAACTGTTGAATGGCGTTAAAGTATTTGCATTTGATAACAAAGTGAATGTAAATCTTGGTGAGATCACAAACGCAACTGTCACTATCACAGACATGACAGGCCGCATCATCAACAACACAACAATTCCTGCAGGCAACCAGCAAATCAATCTTGCCGGACAAAGCGCAGGAATGTACCTGGTAGCTGTTACTACAGCTGCAGGAACAAGCACAACGAAAGTAATGATTCAATAAATTTTCTTCACATTCAAAAGGCCGCTCTCCAATAATGGAAGCGGCCTTTTTTTATGGGCTTAATATGTTTAAATCACCAAATTTTCCTTAATGGAAATCCATCTCATTCATTAATATCCACAATTCATCTTTCAGCTTCTGAAGATTTTTTCCGGAGTGCGATGAGAATATTACATAAGGGATTTTAAATTTCTTTAAGAAGGTTTTATCCACTTCTTTTTTCAGCGCGTCGTATAATTCATCATCCATCATATCCGCTTTGGAAATGCCGAGCATGCGTTTTTTATGAAGCAGTTCCGGATTGTATTCTTCTAATTCATTCAACAGCACTTTATAATCTGCAACGATATCAGAGCTGTCGGCAGGAACGAGGAAAAGCAAAACAGAATTCCGTTCGATGTGACGAAGGAAACGAACACCAAGACCTTTGCCTGTAGCAGCGCCTTCAATAATTCCCGGAATATCGGCCATTACGAAAGAACGGTCGTCACGGTATTTCACAATTCCGAGATTCGGAACTAATGTGGTGAACGGATAATTTGCAATTTCAGGTTTCGCGGCAGATACAACGGAAAGCAAAGTTGATTTTCCTGCATTTGGAAAACCTACCAGGCCAACATCGGCGAGCAACCTTAACTCAAGCACTTTCCATTCTTCTTTTGCATCACCACCGGGCTGTGCTACTCGCGGAGTTTGATTGGTAGGCGTTGCGAAATAAGCATTTCCTTTTCCGCCACGTCCGCCTTCTACAAGAATAAATTCCTGTCCATCCTCATTTATTTCACAAACCACTTCACCGGTTTCAAAGTCCTTCGCAATTGTACCTAACGGAACATCGAGATATTCATCCTTACCGTTTGCACCTGTCATGTTCTGACGACCACCTTTTTCACCATCTGTTCCTAAAACATGCTTGCGGTATTTCAAATGGATCAACGTCCACAGATTTCTATTGCCGCGGATAATAATATGTCCGCCTCTTCCGCCATCACCACCATCAGGACCGCCCTTCGCAGTCTGCGCGGTACGAAGCAAATGCACAGAACCTCCACCACCCTTTCCGGAGCGGCAACAGATTTTTACGTAATCAACAAAATTCGAATCAGCCATGGTGGTATTATCTTATCTATTGCTTATTTCCGGGTGGGTACGAATTACGAATCAATGCGAATAGTTACGAATTCATTAAGAACAGATTAGTAACTATTCGAAAATTTCGTAATTCGTGCCTACAGTTGGTCGATTACCTTACAGATATCGCCGAATATTTCATCTTGGGAGCCGACACCATTTACGCCGCGGTATTTTCCCTGTGCTTCATAATATTTCTGCAGCGGCGCAGTATCGCGTTTGTAAACGGTGATGCGGTTTTCAATTATTTTCGGATCAACATCATCTGCACGTCCGGAATCTTTTCCGCGAAGCACAAGACGCTTTCTTAATTCTTCATCGTCCACCTCAAGCGCGATCATTGCGTCGATCTTCCATTTTTTTCCGGCAAGGAATTTATCCAGCGCATCAGCCTGTGCAGCAGTGCGGGGAAATCCGTCAAAAATAAATCCGACAGGATGAATATGTATGTTTACTTCTGCTTCAAGCACACGGATCGTCAATTCATCAGGAACAAGATTCCCATTATCCATGTAACCGCAAACTTCTTTGCCAAGTTCAGAACCGCTTTTTTTGATGGCACGGAAAATATCACCGGTGGAAAGATGTGTCAAGGCATATTTGTCAATCAGCTTTGCAGATTGTGTTCCTTTTCCTGCACCGGGAGGTCCGAATAAAATAATATTACGCATAATGGATTTTATTTTTTCCGGTAATGCACCGGGGGAATTAATGCACTATTTACTCCGCCACTGCGGAATGATTATTTTTCTTTGATGACGTAAATGTCGCGCAGGTTACGTCCCAGTCCATTATAATCAAGACCATAACCGACAATAAAATCATTCGGGATTTCAAGTCCTATATAATCGATCTTGAAATTTTTTTTGAAAACTTCCGGCTTGAATAAAAAAGAAGCCACTGCAACTGATGCCGGGCGTTGTGTATTCACCTGGTCAAGAATATGCTCGATGGTTTTACCGGAATCCACAATATCTTCCACGATAATAATATTTCTTCCTTCGAGGTCTTCATTCAATCCAACGAGTTCTTTCACTTCACCGGAACTTGTTCCATGATAAGAAGCCAGCTTCACAAATGAAACTTCACACGGCCCGTTAAAATTACGAACGAGATCGGCCGCAAAAATAAAGGAGCCATTCAGCACCACCAGAAAAAGCGGATTTTTCCCCGCTACATCAATGCTGATCTGATCAGCCACACGCTTTACCGCTCCAAGAATTTTTTCTTCGGAAATGTAAGGAACAAAGGTCTTGTCGCCCAGTTGAATTGCTTCCATAATAGGGTGCAAAAGTAGGTAAAAAAAGGGGACGCGTGGCGAGGAGCGAAGGGACGAGGGGACGAGGGGACAATAAATAAAATGTTGTGATAATTTCTGAATTTAGTTTTAAGTAGCATTTTCCGTCCCCTCTTTTCCGTCCCCGTTCTTTTCCGTCCCCTTTTTTTTCGTCCCCTTTTTTTCCGTCCCTTTTTTTTTAGTACATCATTTATTCCACAACATCACCGCATTGTTCAAAACTTCATCATCCAAACATCAACATTTGCTGTTTAAAACGCGTTTACATCTAAGGATAAAGTTTCTGTTGGATGGGGTCGCATTTTATCTACTTTTATGCCCCCCTAAAAAAATTTCGTACCCGTTTGAATCATGAGCACAGAAGAAAAGAAAACGTCCCGTTCAGAGGGTTTTACCAGGAAAGGCACCCAGCTTTCACAGGTAACACAACAATTGTATGAAATCGGGAAACTTCCTCCCCAGGCTGTTGAGCTGGAAGAAGCGGTCTTAGGTGCGCTGATGCTTGAGAAAGATGCGCTTACAGCAGTAATCGATATTCTTATTCCGAAAAGTTTCTACAAAGAAGCACACGGAAGGATTTTTACTGCCATCCAGAATCTTTTTCAGCGATCAGAACCTATTGACATTCTTACTGTAACGAATGAATTGAAACGCACGGGCGAACTGGAAATCGTTGGTGGCGCTTATTATATTTCACAGCTCACCAATCGTGTTGCATCGGCAGCAAACGTTGAGTTTCACGCACGTATCATTTCTCAAAAATACATTCAGCGTGAATTGATCCAGATTTCCAGCGAAACGATCAAGAACGCATACGAAGATACTGCTGACGTATTCGACCTGCTTGACCAGGCAGAGCGCAGCCTCTTCAGTGTGGTGGAAGGAAACATCCGCAAGAATTACGATAAGATGAGCACGCTCATCTCATTAGCGATGAAGCAGATTGAAGCGGCACGCGATCAGAAAAGCGGTGTAACGGGTGTGCCAAGTGGATTTACAGCGCTCGACCGCATGACTTCTGGCTGGCAAAGTTCTGATCTTGTTATTATTGCTGCACGTCCTGCGATGGGTAAAACTGCATTCGTACTTTCCCTTGCAAGAAATGCTGCGGTCGATTTTCAAAGGCCGGTAGCTGTGTTTTCTCTTGAGATGGCTTCTGTTCAGCTCGTTCAGCGTTTGATCTCTGCTGAATCGGAATTGCCTGCGGAAAAATTGAAAAAAGGTCAGCTTGAAAATCACGAGTTTCAACAGATGAATGCGAAAATCGGTAAACTTTCCGAAGCGCCTTTGTTCATCGACGATACGCCTGCGCTTTCGATTTTTGAATTGCGTGCAAAATGCCGTCGTTTAAAAGCACAGCATGATATTCAATTAGTTGTTGTCGATTACCTGCAGCTTATGACAACCGGCGGCGAGCATAACCGCAGTGGAAATCGTGAGCAGGAGATCAGCACCATTTCACGTTCGTTAAAAAGTATTGCCAAAGAATTAAGTGTGCCGGTCATTGCACTTTCACAGTTAAGCCGTGCGGTTGAAACGCGTGGCAGTGATAAACGTCCGCAGCTTTCCGATTTACGTGAATCGGGTGCGATCGAGCAGGATGCAGATATGGTTATGTTCATTCACCGTCCGGAATATTATGGTTTCAACCAGGATGCGGATGGAAATAATACGGCAGGACTTGCGGAGATCATCATTGCAAAACACCGTAACGGAGCAGTTGGAAGCGTGAATCTTAAATTTGTAGATCGACTTGCAAAATTTATGGACATGGAAGAAACGGGTGGCGCAGGATATTTTACTTCCGGTGGTGCAGATGGTGGGTATGATGTGAGCGCAGGATTAACACCAAATGCAGATTTCAATAATCCATCGTCAGGAAATATTATCCGCGGTTCGAAGCTGAATGATATTGAAGAAGATCCGTTTTAGAAAAAACGGACTACAGCCAATCGCTTAACCAAAATACATCAGTAAATTTTTCCAATTCAATTTACTCACTAACCTCATTTGAAATTTGCACATTTACGAGGTTCAGTTTAAAAAAAAAGCAGGTTCGTTTTACAACAAACCTGCTTTTTGGTTACCTCAACTTCCCAATTTGTAAGAAAATTTGTGCTACAAAGTTCATTCGGAAAACCAAGCCTTGTAACACAACTTCTTTCTACTTCACGGTAACTTCTTTTTTCTGCATCGTCAATTTGAATTCCACTCTCCTGTTCTGCTGATGTTCTGCTTCTGAGCATTCCACTCCATCAGAACAATTATTCTGCAATTGACTTTCACCGAATGCTTTTGAACTGATGCGGCTTGCTTTAATTCCTTTGGATGAAAGGTATTTCACAGCTGCATTTGCTCTTCGCTGCGATAAAGCAATATTGTATTCTGATGCCCCCCGGGAATCTGCATTTCCATTCACCTGTACATCCCAACCCGGATGTGCTTTCAGAATGGTTACGACATTATCAATATCTTTTACAGCATCATTACGAATATCAGATTTATCAAAATCAAAATAGATCGGGCGGATTCCCATTTGCAACTGGTCAATTCCCTGATCGACCACGACAACTGGTGTAAGTGAATCAACACGCATTTCTGCTACTTCTACTTTTTTCGGACATTCGAAACCCATCACATATAAAGTAGTGTTCACTTCGCATGGAATGCTGTCGCGATCAAGATCAAAATAATAAATATCAGCATCACCTTTTCCAGTTATGCGATCGGAAGAAACATAGCCTGATTTTTGACTTTTCAAAAACATGATCCCGAAATCATTACTTGCAGAATTGATCGGCGATTTTAAAACTTCACCATGTTGGAATTTTCCGCCAACCAATTTTGAAACGCAGATATCCAGTCCGCCATAACCCATATATCCGTCAGAAGCAAAATAAAGATTTCCTTCCGCATCAAGTGATGGAAACTGTTCGCGTCCTAAAGTATTCACTTCATTTCCCATATTGACCGGTGCACTCCATGAATTGCCCTGGCGCACACAGTAATAAATATCGGTTTCGCCAAGTCCGCCTGCCATATCGGAAGCGAAATAAAGGCGTGAACCATCAGCACTCACAAACGGAGTAAAAACCGCATACGAATCGCTGTTATAATCGAATGGTTTTGCATCCGACCATTTACCGTCTTTTTTCACAGCATAATAGATCTTGCTGCGTTCAACTCCGTTTGTTCTTTTTTGTTCGCCTTTTAATTCACGGCTTACGCGATTAAAATAAACAGTGTCTGCATTTTTGGTAAAACTTGCCGGACCATCATGGTATTTATTATTAATATCGCCGGAATTAAATGTGCTCGAAGTGCCGAAATCTGTATCAGTCGATCCGCGTTTAGCATACGATAAGTCGAGGAATTTTTTTCCTGTCCATGCAAATGTTTTGCTGCCTGTGGAGCTGCTGTTGGAAGCATAAACAATTCCTCCATCATAAAGCGCCGGGCTAAAAGCAGCATCACTGTTATTGATCGATTCCACATTCGTTACTGTTACACCCATTGGCTTTGCAAGATCATCCAGCACCACATCGCAGGAATTCATATACAATGCTCCACGCGGATCTCCCGGTGCCATGTTAGTGTATTTCACGAATGCCTCACGTGCATCGGTGTATCTTTCATTTGATTTGAGCACCAGCCCGTAATTAAGATAAAAATCAGCCTGGCTGTAATTACCTGATGCATTTACTTTATCATAAGCTGCTGCTGCTTCCTGGAAGCGGAACATTTTCTGGTAGCATTGTCCCAGCTTATAATAATTATCAGCAGAGGCATCTTTCTTCACAGCATCTTCATACAGTTTTGCTGCTTCAGAATATTCCCACTTGTCGAAAAGACGATCTGCTTTTTTCGTCTGTCCAAACGCCATCAAGCACGTGAAGAGTAATGCTGTAGTTATAAGAGTTTTCATTTTTGTATTTTTTTTCTTTCGGGTTCTGTTTTTAAAAAAATCTCGGGCTGGTCATTTTTGTCTTAGCGAAGTTCAGATCCCACCCGATCATTATCTCATGTGTTCCGCTATTGTAATTTCCGGTACGGCTCAGGTAAAAATCATACGAGTAACCAAAACGAAGGCGATTCTTGAAATCATATTCAATACTCGCAACCAGCATATTGTCCAACCCTTTAATATCAATCCGTTTACCTGTTCTGAAACCTGCGCCGAGAAATAATTGCTGTTTAAAAATAACAGACGCATTAAGGTCAAATACGACCGGAGCTGCCTGTACATATTTTACAAGAATGGAAGGACGGATCGCAAAATTTTCGCTGAGGTCTTTTACCACACCTGCCGTAAAATAATAATGCCTGAAAAACTTTGCACTATTCTCAATGTTCAGATCCTGCAATTTGAATCTTGACTGGATCAGGTTTCTTGCAGAAAGTCCGGCGTAAAAACGGTTTTTGTAAAAATACAAACCAGCGCCTGCTTCCGGAACCCAGGAAGAAGAAGTGTTATTTACAAATGCCTGGTCGTTGTTGTCATCAATGTTTATTTTTCCATAATCGATGCGCAGGTTGCTCACTGATCCTTGTACACCAAAAGCAAGTCGTGCTTCCCTTCCAAGGTGAAGGTGGTAAGCGAAGATCAATCCGATACCGGTATTTTTCATCGGACCCGCTTTATCATTATTGATTTGCAGCCCAAGACCGA
>JBDSHN010000119.1:0-7834 GCA_039918435.1 Bacteroidia bacterium
TGGATGCAATCAAGAAAGCTTACAACAAATGGCAGGCAAGTGTACGTGTTCGCATTGAACACACAATTGCAAGTATAAAAATCTTCAGAAAAGTGAAAGAAACATTCCGTGGCAGATTATACAACAGAGAAGATACCGTAATGCTCGTGGCTTGTGCCCTACACAATTTGAAATTAAAGGCGAAATTCACATAATGAACTTAATCGATATAAACTCTAATAGAAGCAATCTTCATCGATGAAAAAATTACTATTTATTTTTTTCGCGTTTCTATTTCCATTAGCTCTTCTTTCTCAAATTGAATTACAAACAATTTCCAATCTTGAAAGAAAAGGATTCAGCGGTAACCGCATAGCTCCCGAGGTTCAAGCCATCAATAATTCCGACTTCATCTATCAACGCTGCGAATGGAATGTAGACCCGGCAATTTATTACATCAAAGGAAAAATTACCACGCACTTTATCCCCAACGCTTCTATTACTGAAATTGAATTTGATCTTTCCGATTCTTTGCAGGTCGACAGTGTAAAATATCATGGCAACAGTATTTCATTCACACACAGCCTTGAAATTCTTTCTGTCAACTTTCCTTCTGCGCTGCCAGCTTCAATGATTGATTCAGTAACCGTGTTTTACCAGGGAATACCGCCAAATAGTGGTTTTGGTTCTTTCGATACAAGTATGCATGCAGGTATTCCGGTGCTCTGGACCATTTCAGAACCGTATGGATCCAAAGATTGGTGGCCCTGCAAACAAAATCTCTCCGACAAAATTGATTCGGTGGATATTATTGTTACTTCACCTTCCATTTATACAACGGCAAGCAATGGAATTTTAGTGAAAGATACAGTCATCGGAATTTCAAGAACCTGCACTTGGAAACATCGCCACCCGATTGCGACGTACCTGGTTTGTCTTGCCGTTACAAATTATTCCGTTTACACGCATCTCGTTCCATTCAATGGCGATACTGTTGAAGTCATTAATTACGTTTATCCGGAAGAACTTGCACTTTCACAAACCCAGAGTGGAAATATTATTCCGCAAATGCAATTGTTTGATACACTTTTTGGCGCTTATCCTTTCTCAGATGAAAAGTACGGGCATGCACAATGTAATTTTGGCGGAGGAATGGAAAATCAAACCATCACCTTCCTTGGCGGATTTAATTATGAATTGATGTCGCATGAATTGGGTCATCACTGGTTTGGCGATAAAGTTACTTGTGCAAGCTGGCACGACATCTGGCTCAATGAAGGATTCGCTTCTTATCTCAGCGGATTATGCTACGAACATTTTACGCCAACAATTTACTGGCTTCCGTTCAAGCAAGGACGCATTTCATATATTACAAGTCAGCCGGATGGTTCTGTGTATTGTCCGGACACTGTTAATATTTCACGGCTGTTTGATGATCGGCTGACGTATGCAAAAGGTGCAATGATCCTGCATACGTTGCGTTGGGTAATTGGTGACAGCGCGTTTTATGCAGGCGTAAGAAATTACCTGACTGATCCGGCCATTGCTTACAAATTTGCAACCACCAGCGATCTGCAGCAACACTTAGAAGCAGCAAGTGGACAAAATCTCAACTGGTATTTTGCCGATTGGTTTTATGGTGAAGGATTTCCTTCTTATGCTATTTCATGGTCGCAATCTGCAAATAACATTGCAACGTTCACAGTGAACCAATCGCAATCGCATGCATCAGTTCCGTTTTATGAATTGCCACTGCCCATCAGGTTCAAAAATGCAACACAGGATACGATCATTCGCGTGAGTAATACTTTTTCAGGCGAATCATTTTCTGTGCAGCTTCCGTTCCATGCCGACAGTCTGATCTTTGATCCGGATTATTGGATCATTTCTGCGAATAATACGATCAATAACGTAAGACAGCTGGAAATTGATAATGCTATTTCCGTTTTTCCGAATCCTTCTACTGATGCGCTGGTGATCTCATTCGGAAATGGTTTTGCCGGGAACGCACAATTAAAAATCAGAGATGCGGAAGGAAAATTAGTTTTGGAAAAAAGTTTTGTTTTGTCATCCACCACAAATCAAAATGTGATTGATATCAGCGCACTTGCTATTGGAATGTATTTTGTTTCGGTGGAAACGGGGGAAGAAAAATTAACGATGAAGTTTGTAAAAGGAAAATAATATTCCTTTCTAAATCCTGACTTTCCTGCGCGAACCATCAGGATAAACTTTAAACAAACTTCCGGAATCTGCCACAATGTAAGGAATGCGGTTTCCTTTCGCCCTCACCTGTGCACCAATTGCGCCTCCAATAACAGCTCCGGCTAATGCAGAAATAATTACAGCATTTCTTTTTCCCGAAACACTTGCTGCAACAGCAATTCCTACTGCCGCACCAATCAATGCGCCTTCACCTGCATGTAATTTTTTCATATTCTATATTTTATATGGCGCAAAATTAATAAAACCATATCGAATCTTCTTTGTGGTAATGAAAAAGGCGACACCAGGCAGCAACTTTTATAGTTTTTTAACCTGTAAGTTGCGTACGGCGAATATAAATGCCTTCAAGTCCGCAACCAATTCAGTCAATGCTTTTACAATGAGAATTAGCAGGGAGAATCAATGTTCATTTTCAGCGTCAGTATACCGGACGCCTTTTATTATGAAGATGATATTTTCTTTTGGGTTTCTTATAAACCGGGTGAAGACGTAATTCAATTCCCGCTGTGCAATAACGATATCTTCTTAATTCGATAAATGGAACAACATATCCAAGATCCAATTGAGCTGTAGCGCCATAATCCCAATAGTATACTTTTTTAAAATTCACAAGACCGTAATTATTGCTGTATCTAAAAAAAGTTTTTAGTCCGCCCTCCGCATAAAGATTAAAACGCCTGATGTGAAGAATGCTGTAGATCAAATCTGCATTTATCACAAGTTCCGTCACATCTGTTAAACCATCTACACGATGTTTTGGTGCAAGCATAAATTCACAAAAGAACCTTGCCCTTTCAAAATCTTCAGGCTTCTTTTCTTTTTCCTCCGTCCAGTATTCATCATCTGTTTCGATTTTAAAATTTGGCGAAATAAACCGCACATCATAACCGTTCATGTAAGTCCATCTCAACGCGGCGGTATCATCATGAGCGCGGTGTTGCCTCGTATATCCGATTTGTGTCGTCCATGATCCGGGTTCGTTTCCATCCTGGCAGAAACAGGTGCACGCAATAATAACAAATAATAAAATCAAAAAGGATCGTTGCATCTATTATGCAGACGTAATAATCTGGGATGGTTGCTATAAAAAGAGAATGATGACTTTCGGAATCTGAATTATCGCCTTTTCTTAATTGCTTTCTTGTAAAAATAATTGTAGAACCAATTCGGCATACCTTTTTCTGAACTTTCAATTTTGAGTTCTTTTCCGCCGGTTATTTCCGCTACCAACTCGTATTCATTTCCTGAATTATCAAAAAGATAGGCTCGATCTGTTAACCTGACCATTTTATAAAGGAGAGAGAGTGAACGCTCGTACCGTTTCCTGATAAGCTTAGAATCAACTTTATGTCCGCCCAGTTTCACTCTCTGTGAAACTCTTTTAATATTAATTTCGGGATCGATAGTCGCCACGAAATATAAATAAACACGATAACCTTTTTCTTTGGCACGTTTCGCAAGATCTACTTTCCTTTCATCAGACATTACTGTTTCGAATGAAAAGGATTCTAAACAATTCAGTAGTGCTTCTCTCAAAAAGTCAGCAATAATGGCTGCAATGTAAGAGTTCATCTTTCCCTTACCTGTAAATACTATGCTCCTTCTATTAACTTTTAATACCGACCGTAAATCAGGTACTTTTCCCTTTAATTTTAATCCATGTTTATCTACAAACTTGTAGAAAACTTCCGAATCGTTAATTTCAACATTATAAAATCTCAGTAGTATCCTGTGTGACTGAATTAGTCTGCGTTCAATATCATCTGCATTAATATAACATCCTAATCGAACATCTTTCTTTTTTCGAACAGCATTGATAATAGTTGTCTTACCGGAACCATTTGGTCCGGCAAAAAATCTGATTCTTTTTGCGGAAGTTATCGTCAAAATTTAAATTCCGACTCGGTAATCGGGTATCGGGGATTCTTTACAGTACCGATTTTTTTTCGATTGCCATTAGGTGAAATCTCGTAAAGTATTCCATCCTCCTCAATTACATAAGGAACGTCATTCTCCTTCGCTTTTTTTTGTGCTTTAACCGCTGCGTTAATAGCTAACCCTAATAATGCAAGAAGGCCAATCCCTAAAAGGGCGTCTTCTGAATCCGTATCCTTCTTTCTTGCCATACTTCAAATTTACAAATAAATGGTCTTTGTTTTTATTTAAAACAAAAAAACCCAGCCTGTAATAAGCTGGGTCTTTAAGCATCAATCAGTTTATTCTACAATGTCTTCAACTCCGCAACCAATTCTGTCAATGCTTTTTTCGCATCTCCAAAAAACATCGAACATTTCGGATCATAGAACAATAAATTATCAATACCGGCGTAACCTGCATTCATCGAACGTTTGTTTACGATAACATGCTTTGCCAGGTCAACTTCGAGGATCGGCATTCCGTAAATTGGTGAAGATGGATCCGTTTTCGCTGCAGGATTTACAACATCATTTGCACCGACGATCAGAACAACATCTGTATTCGGAAAGTCAGCATTAATCTCATCCATTTCCACGAGCTTTTCATAAGCAACATTTGACTCTGCAAGCAACACGTTCATGTGTCCCGGCATACGTCCTGCTACAGGATGAATCGCATATTTTACTTCAACACCGCGTTCTTCAAGCAGCATTTCGAGTTCGTGAATAACGTGCTGCGCCTGTGCAACAGCAAGTCCGTAACCCGGAACGATAACTACTTTCTTAGAGTAGTTCATCAATACGGCAAGATCGCTTACGTTAATATCCTTGATAGAACCTTTTGTTGCATCACCGATTGCAGCGCCACCGCCACCGCCAAATGCGCCGAAGATGACATTGCTCAACGGACGGTTCATTGCTTTACACATTGCAAGCGTAAGTAATGTTCCGGCAGAACCTACAAGAATACCGCCTGTGAGCATTGCATAATTTCCGTAAAGGAATCCGCCGAATGCTGCTGCAAGACCGGTGAATGAATTCAGCAAAGAAATTACAACCGGCATATCTGCGCCACCAATCGGTAATGCGAAAAGTACACCGTAGATAATTGCTGCTGCAAAAAGCAAATACAAATACATGGATGCTGTTGGCGTGATCACCGATTCGAGCGAAGTTGATGAAAGGTGCGAGAACATCGAATGATTCATGTCAGGACCGATAACCATGTATGTTGCAAAGGCAAGAACGCCAAGCATAAAAAGGTTATTGATAATATTGTATGCAGGAAGACGAACTGGCTTATTCAATGTTCCGTTCAATTTCAAAAACGCGATCACGGAACCTGAAAAAGAAACGCTTCCGATCACAAGTCCTGCAATAATCGGGATCATCGCACCAACTTTATTCATGTTGTGTTCGTATTCCATCAAACCAATCAATGCAGCACAAGCGCCACCCATTCCATTAAAAATGGAAACAAGCTCAGGCATTTTTGTCATCTGAACTTTTTTGGCTGCCATCCAGCCAATAATTGTCCCGATAAAAATTGCCGCGCCGATGAGTCCGTAAATGAGCGGACTTACATCAATTGATTTGCCTTCAGAATCAGTTGCTAAGAAAATTGATCCAAGAATCGCAATGGTCATTCCAACTGCACCGACAAGATTTCCTTTACGGGCAGTTTTAGCGTTACCCATCATCTTCAGGCCGATGATGAAAGTAACAGAACCAATGAGATAACAGACTTCGAGTAAATTGGCTTTCATAAAGCTTTAAAAAAATTAAGGAGAATTATTTTTTCTTTTTAAACATTTCCAGCATGCGGTCAGTTACTACGAAACCGCCAACTACGTTGAGCGTTCCGAGTAAAACCGCAAGTGATCCGAGAATCAATGCTAATGTTGTTGGCTGCTCCATGTGAACCATCACGTGAATTGCACCAACGATTACAACACCGTGAATCGCATTTGCGCCCGACATTAATGGTGTATGTAAAACCGTCGGCACTCCGCCAATTACTTCGATACCTACGAAGATGGAAAGGATGACGAAATAAAGCATCTCCTTATTTTCATTTATGAAAGCGAGACCTTGATTGATTAAGTCCATATAAAAAGTGATTAGTAATTGGTGTCCGCCGCGGCGGAGGTTAATGGTGATTGGTTTTCTCGACTGCTCCTCGAAAGGTGATTAGAAATCAGTAAGCTTTCTCATTTCTCAAGTCTATTTTAAGCGTTTACAGGTTTTGCAATGGACGGATGAACTGCAACACCGTTATGAACGATGAGTGAACCTTTGGTGATCTCTTCTTCCATTTCCCATTTGAAATTATCTTTATCAGCAAGGTGAACCAGGAATGTCGCGATATTTTTTGCGTAAAGATCACTTGCATTCATTGGCAGCAAAGAAGGAATATTGCCTTCGCCGAGAATAGTGACACCACTTTTAACCACTGTTTTATTTAATTCGCTTCCCACAACGTTCCCGCCTGATTCAACCGCCATGTCAACGATGACAGAACCGAATTTCATGCTCTTCACCATTTCTTCTGTTACAAGCACCGGCGCTTTTCTTCCCGGGATCAAAGCTGTTGTGATAACAATATCAGCTTCCTTCACATGTTTTCCAACAAGCTCTTGCTGCATTTTCAAAAATTCATCGGAAACGCCTTTCACATAACCGCCTTCAATTTTCACAGAAGCATCACCCTTCACTTCGATGAATTTTCCGCCAAGCGATTCAACCTGCTCTTTTGTTTCAGGACGGATATCCGTTACTTCCACCACGGCGCCGAGACGTTTTGCAGTAGCAACAGCTTGTAATCCGGCAACACCTGCTCCGAAGATCACGATCTTGGTCGGGCGGATTGTTCCTGCTGCAGTGGTCATCATCGGAAGAATTTTTCCAATTTGATTCGCCGCCATCAGAACCGCTTTGTAACCGGCAAGATTAGCTTGCGAGCTGAGCGCATCCATTTTCTGTGCGCGGGAAATACGCGGAATAGCATCTACTGAAAACGCAGAAATGCCGGCATTTACGCAGGCATTTACAACATCAGGATTCGTTGCGGCGAAAAGAAATGAAAGCAGAATAGCGCCTTTTTTCATTCCTGCAATTTCTTCAGGAGAAGGAGCATTCACTTTCAAAATTACATCCGCTTCGGAATACAATTTTTTTGCGTCGGACACTAATTGTGCGCCGGCGGTGGTATAAGCTTCATCGGAAAAGAAGGAATTCATTCCGGCGCCGGTTTCTACTGTTACTTCAAAACCTTTTTTTACGAGGTCTTTAACAACATCAGGAGTGAGGGCAACGCGGTTTTCCTTGAGCTTGGTTTCTTTGGGTACTGCGAGTTTCATCGTGGTTCAGGTATTTCCGGCTGTGGTTACCGAAAAAAGAAGGCCGAAAATACGAAAAAAAAGGGATTTTGTCGTGGAAAATGAACGTGATGCGACAGATGGGGATTGTAGTGGTATGGGAACGGGATTTTAGGAGGTGAAAAAGCCGTTTACGAAAGTGTATAGTGTAACATTCGATCAAAGAGAAAAACATGAGTTCCCCCAAACAACGAAGCTGCTCAGTTAAGCTGACTTTATATTGTAGTTAAAAAAACGCAAACAACGAAAACAGTTTATTTCTACTCGCAACCTGTATCGCTTCCACTTTATTATGGACGTGCAGCTTCGAATAAATATTCTCAATATGTTTCCTTA
>JBDSHN010000120.1:0-23935 GCA_039918435.1 Bacteroidia bacterium
CGAATGTGGGTTTTGCAATTGCATCTCCGCAGCTGATTTTAAATGAAGGTGTGCGTGTGATCACCATGTCGATTCAATTCGCTGATGTTCCTGCGTTTACTGCAGCAGAAATAACGAAGCTGCAAAACATCTCATTTTACACATTTGAATTTACCGGGCAGAAAGGCTGGATTGCATTCGACTCTTCCAAAACTGTGAGTGTAAGAAATAAGGCGACTGCATCAACAATGATAAGCTTGCCGGAAGCAGCTGTTAAAGTTGTTATTACTCCGGATGCGTGTTCGCTTGAATGTACACTCGTGCTCGACGAAACGCAGTCTGCTCTTTTCGCTTATAGCAGCAAGGTGCATAAAGGAACATACAATACGTCCTGGCCGGTAGTGCGGATGAAGCTGAACAATTACGACAGCAGTCCAACCGATGCAAACAATGATACTGACTCAGTTTTTCCATTATTACGCGATAAAACAACAAGCAGTGTAAGCGTAAAAGTGGAAGTGGATAAAGTAAAAACACTGATCATTCAGAATGACCAGGCAAAATTTGATCCGAGTAAACCATTTTTTCCATTCGGAGTTCAGCCTTCGCAAGGATCGGATTTCTATATTGGAAGCGAGGAAATATTTTACAAGCGGCTTGATAAGCTGGAACTGCATCTGCAATGGCATGAAGTAGAAGCCGATCTTGTTTCTTATTATAAACCCTACGATACTGTTCTGTTGAAAACTATCACGGGCGTAAGTACACCGGCAGCAACTGGTATTACGGGAATGACTTCTTCCGCTTCAACGCCGGATAAAACGAATGGGGTTTTTACAGCTGAATTGGATTACCTCAGCGAAAAAAAATGGAAGGGTTATTCTGCTGCAAATTCCAATGTCAGCCTTTTTGAAAACTATAATGCTGCCTCTAATGCATCAGGTGCGAAAAAAGAACATGTTATCACTGTTACTCCTGCTGCAGGAGAATCTATATTTGCCGATTTAAAACGTGCTGCTTCATTTGATGAATTAAAAGAATACACAAATGATGTTCAACGCGGTTTTATTCGTCTTGTTTTAAACTCACCCGATTTTCAGCATCGTATTTATCCATCAGTGCTGATGAGAGCGGCTGTCGTATCAGATTTACAGGGTACGGTCGTACCGCAGCCGTACACGCCATTAATCAAATCCATTTATGCAAACTATTCATCCACACAAGTGCTGGAAAATAGTGTAGATGGTTTTTATCATATTCATCCGTTCGGCGAAGACGAGATCGAACTGCCGGAAGGCACGGAAGAAGGACTTATTGTTCCTTCATTCAAAATTAATTCGGATGATGATAATGTTTCGGTTGAAAGTCAACAAGAAGGAATGTTGTTCATCGCGCTTGAAAATGCAAATCCGGATGAATCAGTTTCTATGCTTGTGCAGGTGGTGGAAGACAGCGGCGATCCTGATGTGGCAAAACCGGATAAAATTTACTGGAGCTACCTGAAAGAAAATACATGGATCAAGCTTCAGCAAAGCCAGGTATTGACAGATACTACAAACGGTTTTATCACAAGCGGAATTATCAAACTCGCAATTCCCGGAGATGCCACTAGCACCAGTACAATAATGACTTCCGGTTATACATGGCTGCGTGCAAGCACACTTGGAAATACAGCAGCACTCTGCAATGTGCTTGACATACAAACGCAGGCCGTGCAGGCAAGTTTTGCTAATGCAGGAAATGATCTGAACCGCCTTGCAACGCCACTTGCCGCAGTAACAATTTCAAAACTTGAACAACCGCTTGCGGAAATAAAATCTGTTTCTCAGCCTTTTGCTTCTTATGACGGAAAGCTTCCTGAACTCGGAAATGAATATTACCGGAGAGTTTCCGAACGCCTTCATCACAAAGGTCGTGCAATCAACATGTGGGATTACGAGCGGATCGTGCTCGAAAATTTTCCATCGATCTACAAAGTGAAATGCGTGAACCATAATGATTATAACTGTACAAATAATGCCGAGCTAAGACCGGGAAGTGTTTGTGTGGTTGTCATTTCAAATCTTCGAAATCAAACGCAGGTTGACACGCTCAAACCTTCTACAGCGATCGGAACGCGTGATGCAATCAAAACTTTTTTGCAGAAACGTTGTTCAAGATTTGTGCGGATGGAAGTTGTGAATCCGACGTATGAAGAGATCCAGGTTGACTTCAAAGTGAAATTCGGTATGAGCTTCGATGCGGACAAAGGTTATTACCGCAACCAGCTGGAAAGCGATATTCGGAATTTTCTTGCACCCTGGTCTTCAGATCTCGGAGCTGATATTGTTTTTGGCGGAAAAATTCACGCTTCGTATATCATCAACTTTATTGAAGAACGTGAATACGTGGATTACATCACGGATTTCGAAATGTACCGTGTGCAACGTAATGCAGATAAAACAATAGTGTCGCCACGTCTTGGACCTTTTGAAGAGATTGCTGCACAAACTGCAAGATCTGTTTTGGTTTCAGCGCCCACGCATAATGTGAATACCAATCTAACTACTGTTTAATAGTATAAGCATATACAATGTCCGACACGTCACTCACCATACCTAAAATTCCTAAGCTCGAAAACAGCGAGAACTACGAATTCCTTCGGCAGGCGGGTATTCAGTACATTCAAAAGTTGTCAGGAAGAATATGGACAGATTACAACCGGCATGATCCGGGGATTTCTATTCACGAATTACTTTGCTATGCGCTTACCGATCTTGGTTACCGCACTTCATTTGAAATTCCTGACCTGCTTGCAATCGATAAAGATGCAACACCTGTTGAAGCGCTTGCCGGTTTTTTCACCGCAGCAGAAATTCTTCCCGTTAATCCGACTTCAGAAATTGATTTACGAAAACTGGTCATTGATACGCCTGGTGTAAGAAATGCCTGGATCATCACAGCAAAAGACAGTGAATATCCTGTGTATTTCGATCACAAAAACTGTGAGCTGACCATTGATCCATTGAAGGGCGATAAGCTTATTCCGCTTCAGGGGCTTTATAATATTCTGTTGGAATATGAAAAGGATGATAAAGGCAAAGAATTTTATGACACGATAAATGCAGAAGTGCGCGCTGCTGTTATGTCGCATCGTAATCTGTGTGAAGACTTGCTTTCAATTACTGCAGTTGGATACGAAGACATTGCGGTATGTGCTGATATTGAAGTGAAGCAATATGCCGACATCGATGTGGTGCAGGCGAAAATTTATAAAATACTCATTGATTATTTCACACCTTCGGCCAACTTCTATACGCTGGAAGAAATGCTCGAAGGTGAAGCGGATAAGAAGGATGAATTAACCGGTGAAGTGTTGACATGGAAACGTGCGCCAAAAAGTATTGATGAGATTTTTGAAGGGCCATTGCTTAAACACGGATTTATTGATGACGACGAACTGGCGGATGCAGACCTGCGCGCAGAACTTCATGTTTCCGATGTGATCAATTCCATCATGGATGTTGACGGAGTGATTGCTGTGAAAACAATTTCTTTTCTCAAATACCTGGATGGAGAAGTAACAGATGTACAGGATTGGATAATGCCGCTCGGACAATTGCATGCACCACGGCTTTCGCGCGATAAATCCAAATTCATTTTTTACAAAGGTGTTTTGCCATATATGGCGCACAAAGAAAGTGTTGACCAGGAATTAAGAGAGCTGCAGCAAACAAATGAGGCATTCAGAAAAACAGGACATACGCGTGATCTTCCTGTGCCGGAAGGTGAATTCAGGTCGCTTACTGATTATTATCCGGTACAGAATGATTTTCCACTTGTTTACGGCATTGGCGAAATCGGACTTTCCGGTTCTGTAACAGAAAAGCGACAGGCGCAGGCAAAACAATTGAAAGCTTATTTATTATTGTTCGAACAGATCCTTGCCAATTATCTTGCGCAGCTTGCGAACCTGAAGAGACTTTTTTCTATTGATCCTACGATTACAAAACTTGCGAATAAAACATTTGCATACGATGGCGAAAAAAACCGCACGTATTATACACAGCAGCTGAAAGAGATCCGCATGTTCCAGGAGAAAGAGGTGATTGTTTCACTTTTAACTTCAACAGATCGTGATGCGCGTGATGAATACCGGAATCAATTGATCGATCTGTTTGACTTTAAATATTTGCTTCTTATTGAATGGATGACCGAAACAGATGGTGCACGGATTGCAGCGTGGCGTACGCAGCTGGATGAACTTTTTGCAGATGGTGAATATGATATTGCCGCCCTTGAGGCATTGCGGGGTACAGCAGCGTTTTCTGTAAAACGAACAGCGCTCATCAAAGAGATTTATGACGATGTAAACGATGAGCTGACGGGAAAGCATTATGAAAAAGCGCTGAATGAAATGGCAGAGACCGAAAGCATTTTCATTGACCGCCGCAATCGTTTTATGGATCATCTCATGGCGCGTTTCTGTGAGCAGATGACAGATTACAGTCTCATTGTAAAACAAATGATGAATGATGAGACGCAATCCGGAATGCGCCTGATCAATGACAAAGAGCGGTTTCTTTCCGATTACACGATTTTCAGCCGTGACCGTGGAAAAGGATTCAATTATAAATATCCGCATCCACCGGTTGGGAATCCAATGCATGTAAGCAATGGCATCTGGAATACGGATAATGTTTCAGGTATGAAGCATCGCATTGTACGGTTGCTGGGAATGGATGAGCACAAGCGCCGTACACTCGCAACAGAATTCCTGACCATTAAGCTGGAAGTAATCCTGGGCGAATCGATGTGGCACGTTGCGCTTGCTGATCCGCTGCATCCGTCTGTAACATTAATGACTTCGCTTAAATATGATACAGAGGAATGTGCGGAAAGTACTTTACTGTATATGCTTCACGAAGGAGATAATGAGAATAAATACGAGATAAAAGGAGCGCCCGGAAATTATTATTATGTTTTGAATAATGATTGTGATGATGTTGAAGTGATTGCTACCAGCGTAAAGACAAATTTCTTAACACGCGAAAAATGCGATGAAGAAATGCAGCGGGTTATCCAGTTTTTCCGTGACAATTGTGATGTGGAAAGTTTTCATTTGGTAGAACATATTCTGCTGCGGCCAAGGACAAATCTCGATATTCCGTTACCCGGCTGTGTAACGTGTGCTACCGGAACAATTCCTGTTTCTGAGAAAAATATTCCAGCTTATTTATTTCACATTCGTTTGCTTACACAGGAAGAGCGTGATAAATCGCCAATGCATCCGCGACAAAAAAGAAAAGACCGTTGGAAATTTGAACTGCATGACCGGGATGGAAAGATTATTCTCAACAGTGAAGGTTATGTGGAATTAAATGGCTGTACAAACGGAATTGATTCGCTGCGTCAGCATGGCATAAGTAAATCCAATTATCATCTTTCGAAAAGCAAAACATTCCGTGGCTTCAGTTTGTTTGCGGATAATGGTCAGCTCATCGCTAAAAGCAAAAATTATCCTGATGCAGCAACACGTGATGAGGAACTCCATAAGCTTATTTCATTTTTCGCATACAAAGATGATGTATGGCATACGGAAGATGCAGCGAGTGAAGAAATGGTTTACTGTGGCGATGATGATGATCCGTATTCTTTCCAGCTTTCTGTTATCCTTCCTGCATGGCCGACACGTTTCAGGAATATTGCTTTTCGACAGTTCATTGAAAAGACAATCCGTTTGGAAACTCCTGCGCATATTCATCCGAAGATCTGTTGGGTAGATCTTGAACAGATGCGCAAATTTGAACATGCGTATAAAAAATGGGTAGGTGGAATGATCACCAATGACATTCCGAATCCGCACACTTCACGAAAATTAATTAAAGCATTGTACAACCTGGATAATGTATATCCTGCCGCGTTGCTTCACAGCTGTGATGATATCAGCAGCAATGAGCCGCAGGTTATCCTTGATTATACTTCGCTGGGCAATCTCTGATAAAAAACAGTTACACGATAATAAGTTCCGTCAATGAATACACAGACCACAGCAAGCTTTCCTAAGTTTGAGCAGAACCAGATTCTTTCCAGTTCGCATCTCAACCAGCTCCGACAATACCTTGATGAAAGCAACAGGCTCACACGCGTTCGTCTTTCAGGTGTAGGAATTGTGTGCGGGCTTAAACTGCAATATTCCAGCGCTGCACACACGATCAGAATTTCTTCCGGCTACGGAATCACAACGGAAGGTTTCCTGCTTGAGCTGGACGAAACGCTATTCACTCATTACAAATCTTATTACGATCCTTCCGATCCGTTTTACAGATTTGGTCATGCAATCACAGATGACGGACTGAATGAAACTACCGGCGTAGAAGTTAATTACCCGGAACCGACGGGAAGTGAAACCGTGCGAGCGGGTTCGCCGGTGTTGTATGAATTGCTCGAAAGCACAAGCACAGAAACCAAACTGGCGCTGAGTACACTTTCCGGAATTGAAAACATGGCGGTTGTTCTGTATCTCGAATTTGTTGATGAAGCATTGAAAAAATGTACCGGTACAAATTGCGATAACAAAGGAACAAATCGTGTAATGACGGTTCGGGCATTGCTTGTCAATAAAACAGAGCTGTATGAATATGACAGAGAAGCGTTGCTGGAAACACCTGATGAATTATCAGCGCTTAACATTCCGCGTTTGTCCAATACTGATTTGATGACAGTGAAGTCTGATGCAGAGCTTAAAAGTCTTTACCTGAGTAAAGTTCATCCTGCAGCATTTATAGATGAATTAAAAACTGCAATTGATAATGCTTACAATGTTTATCATATCCGGTTAGGATTGTCAGGTAAGCATCTTTCTGCTGCAAAAAGTGCGATTGATCTTATCAATACTGGTGTTGTGCATTATCAATATGTTGCAGATTGCCTGAAAGATATTGTTGTAACCTATAATGAGTTTGCAGAGCTCGCTTATGCATTTACGGATGAATGCGGCGCGACGATCACCACATTTCCACGACATCTGACTGTAGGAGCACTTGTTCCGGCAGATGCTGACGATAAGTATCAATACGATCAGTACCGTACAGATTTTTTTGCAGCGCTCCCACCTGACAGGAATGATAAAACCTTGCTTAAGGTGCAGCTGCTTTTTCAGAAAATGCTGCAGCTTGCATTATGCTTTAAAATTCCGGTAAGCAGCAAAGTAGATGTTACCCCCGGGAAATATGTTCCGCTCTCCTTTTCAAACTGGAGTGTGCCGTTTTATTACGACCCGAATTTTCTTGTCAGGAAAGATTTGAATGGTAAAGGCAATTTATTGAAGCTTTGGAATCCGACGCAAACACTCCGCAACAAGGAAAGAGAGCGGACAGGTTATTATGCGGAAGTTTTTTCTCTCAATAAATATTTCCTTAAACCATATTCCTATTCAATTGAAGATTTACCATTCCATCGTGTCGAAGGAATACAGGGAAAAGACAGAGATACGGTTCTCGGTAAGCTAAAAATTTTAAAGAAAGAATATAACCTGGGTTTTAATGTAGTAGCAGTTTTTGCAGGTGATCCGCTGGGAATTATAAAAGGAGATATACTTTCCTTTCCTGATTGTGCGTACGGCGATCTGCAGGACGAGTATTTCTTCCACAGGAAAAAGCTGATCGATTTTCTTGATATTATTTATCAATATATGAAAATCGCAAGCGGCTATGTCATTATTGAAGAGGAGACGGAAAAAGAAAATCCGATTGACAAACTGTTTGAGTTTATTGATCCGCGTTATGAAGCGCTGAAGAAAGTACTGCCCGAATGCCTGAAGGATTTTAATTACGCAGAATTTAAATCGCTTTATAAAGATTACCTCAATAAATTCATTGACTTGTTTCTTGCCGTAGGAGGATTAAAAGCAATAGCAAAACTTCTTCCTGCAAAAGAACCAGACTCAGTCACTTCAGCAGAAAGCCTGATCAGCTTGCTGCTGAGTTTTGGTTCGCGGGCAATTTATAAAATGATCGATTCTATCTTTTACAATAAACTGTATCGGATTTATTGCCGCTATACAGAACGTCTATACCGCCACCAGCTTCAAACGAAATTTTCAAAATTTGCAGAGTTACATCCCGGCATGGAGCATTTGGAAGGAGTACGCAATCACGAAACGCTTGTGCTTGTATATGCTCCCGGCACGCCAACAAATCCAGATCCATTAGATGGGAAAAAAGGAGTCAGCTATATGCCTGAATTGACACCAGCACAAGATGAAGCATTGCAGGCCGAAGTAATGGAAGCCGAAAAGCAAAGCGCATTCAACAAGGTAAAAGAAAAAAAGAGGAAGATCCAGGAAGAATTAGATAAAATCAACCCGGGGGAAGAAGGCAGTGCAGAAATGATGGAAGTTGTTCTGAGGAAAATGAGGGAAGAAAAAGAAAATTTCTTTTAAACTGATTTTGCTGTGGCAAAGAAAAAAAAGGTAACGGAAAAAGATAAAGCTGCTGCTAAACAAGAAAAGCAGCCGAAACCAACTGTTGCCAAAGGACAAGAACCAGCAGCAAAAAAAACTACTGTCACAAAATCAAAAACTGAAGAAAAATCTTCTGCCGATATACCAAAGGCAATCACGAATAAAAAAACAAGCGGCACCATGGCTAAAAAAGTAATTCCGGCAGAAGCTGACGACAAAACTCCCAAGGCACCTGCAGCAATGCCACAGTCAGATACAGAAAATCAAAAATTAAAGATTGCTGCGCGCACTGAAAAAACTGACGAACTGAATAAGATCTTCAGCGATAAATTCGCACCAATGTTTTCGAAAGTGGTGAAGAATACAAATGCTTCGAAGTCGAAAAAAAAGACGTCAATTGAAACTCCTGCTGCTTCCGGCAATTCATCATTTGTTTCTATGCCTTCTGATAAAACTTCAGACGATACTGAGATTCCAATGTCTGAAGTAACGGATGAAGCTTCGGCACCGTCCGCGTTAACAGATGAACCGGTAACTGAATCGCCAAAAACAGGCGGCGGTTTCTCGCTGTTTGGAATCGAGTTTGATTTCAGTAAGCTCGAAAGTGATCCGTTTGAAGAACTTTCAAAATTTTTCAACGAAAGCACAAGAGAAGAAGTGAAAGAAGAGACAGCAGTAGAACCAGCACAGCCAATGGTAATCGTTGCTGATTTTACTTTGCCTTATCGTTGCTGTGAAGAGTATGTGTGCGAAGATATGTGCTATACTGAAATGGAATTAGCACAGTTGGCTATTCCGCCTTTTGCAAAAGATGATTTTGCTGTGACTAGAAAAAATACAAAAGTTGATATTTATCCCGATCTGAATGACAGTCATTTGTTCAAAGATATGATCGTGGTAAAAGAAATTGAGAATGAAGAAAGTTTTGAATCGCATGCGGGAGGAATTGTAAAAACTGATAAAAGCGGAGAACATCCCCGGTTCATTTATTTTCCACCGGAAGATAAGACCGGGATTTCCGATTACTTTTTCTATACATTATATAATAAATTGAATGGATTATCTGATATGGCTATAGTATGGGTAGAAATTGCTGAATCACTTCCTTCTTTTTCTATTGATAATTCCACACTTTGCCGCAATGCAGGAGTTCAAACAATCAATGTTGATCCGAAAGATAATGATATTGAATCCATCGCGGTAAATGGCAGTGGAATTGAAATGCTTCTCGATAACGGTACAGGAAAAAGATCGTGGACATTTAATCCGAAGGCATGGGGCGTTGTTGCAGGGATAAATGAAATTACGTTGTTTTTGGACGGAGAAGAAGTCAGCAGACTCACAATAACTATAAATGAAATATTGTCCGACTTCAGCACGGAGGGTGAGTTGATATCGATTGATGCATCGGGAGTCGGAACAGTTGCAATTCATGATCAATCGCTGAACTTACAGAATTATTATTGGGAATGGAGAATGAATCCGAATAGCGCTTTGAATACGAGTGAAGCAGTACCGGATTCAAATAGAACGGTTTTCCTTCCATTGCCGGGTGCGCCTTCCGATAAAGATTTTTTACTCCACGTTATTCTGACTGGAAAATCACCAGAAGGCTGTGAGGATATAAAAACACTTGATGTAAATATCCGGGCATCCCAAATGGAGGAAGAAATAAAAATAAAAACGGTACGAAGCGTTGAGATCATTAAAAAATACACACCAATTGTTGCCGGCTTTATTAAAGAGATTGATCCTGATGTTGAAAAAATAATTGGTTCTTCTACTTTGAAAGAGCTTGATGAATTAATGGAAGCCGACTTTAAACAGGTAAGCGATACCAATGTGATTGATGAAATAAAAAACGGAGATTTCGATGTAATGATTGATAAGAATAGTTCGAATATGGAGAAAGTGCTTCCTTCCGCTACGAATATTATACCTATTTCGAAAGACGAGCCGTACAGGAATATGTTATTTACAACGGCGATAATTACCTATGCATTACTCGCAATTCGTGAAGACGATGCTGATTCAAGAGATAAGAAAATTGCCGCGGTGCTGAATAAAGTACTCAGCGTAGCTGTTAGTTTAAGTAATGTAGGTTATACACCACAGCCTTTACTCATGAATGATTTTGAACGTATGACCAAAGAGGTGAAAGATCGTCCCGCATTAAATAATGGATTTAATATTATTATGTCGAAGTTCTCATGATGAACACGCACATTATCAATAAGCAGGTCATTGAGCTGAAAGTTTTTTCGGAAGAAAATGCGTTTGGACTTCAGCAGGAGGCTCGGGCTGCTTATATGACGAATGTGCTGCCGCTGATCAGTGACGTGTTGGATGAATTTGCAGGTCCGGATGAAGTGCTGCGAATCGACAAGATCGAACTTGATTTCGGAATTTTAAATGCTGCGAAAATGGGCGAGCAGATGAAAGAACGTATTCGTGAAGCATTATTAAAACAGCTGCCCGGATTTAAACGCAGTACCAATGCTTCAGGGAAACAAAGTTTCACGCTTTCAGAAAATGCATTAACTGGAAAAAAGAATACGGCACAGCTGATGAGCGGCAGTTTTTCGCAGCGTGAATTGCTCACCGTTTATTTTGAAACAGGTTTTCTTCCGTGGTGGGCAACCGATGAAACAGAAGCACTTGATATCGATGAGCTCATTATTGATTTATTTGAAAAGGAGCCGGTAACTACGATGCAATGGTTGCAACACCTGGCCATACGATCTCCAATTGCAAGAAAGCGAATTATGCTGCAGCTGGATAAATCAACGCAGAAATTTATTCTTGCAACAATTCCTGCTAAAATAATTTCTTCGCTGCAATCACTTTCAAAACAACTACAGGCAGTAGCAGGAAATAGTAATGCTTTTTCTTTTCAACCTGAACCCGCAGAAGAACTGTTTTATTACGTGCTGCTGGTTCCTGAAAGCATTCTCCATTCAACAACAAATACAACGAAAGAACTTACCGGATCACTTATCAGGCAGCTGGCAATTATTTCGCAAACCGTTTATGCAGATTTCGAAAAGCAGCTTTATGCGCATACTTTATCAGAAGTACTTTCTTCCGGTAATAAAGCGGCAACAGCTCCTGATCTTGTAGACTATTTTGTTTCATGGGAAAAGGAAAATAGTGAAGCCGCGGCTTCGGTTACTGGTAATTCATTCTGTGTGCTGGAAATTTTCACTGGCAAGGATGAACGAAGTATTGGCGAGCTTGCTGATGAAATTGAGCTGGCATTAATAGCGTTTGAAGAAAGTCAGCCTGTTGAAAGACGATTTTCAAAGCATTTTAGCAAAAGAAAAAAGCAAACCAGCGTTCTGCTAAAAAACAAGAGAAAATTTATCAGCAATACTTCACGCGAAATTGCGGAAGGAAGCTTAATCGCAAAGGCAGATGTTCAAAGTGATTTGATATTGCCCGCTACTGATCTTGACAATAAAGAAGATAGTGTTGAAGCAATCAATGAGAATGATCATATTGGCGCTGTAAAGATCAATTGGTTTAAAGCAAAAGATGAAAAAAGTGTTCCCGAAAAAATTTCCGGAAAAATTGAGGCACTCGCTGAAAAGAAATCATCGGAAGCTGATGTCATCGGAAAAGAACTGGCTGAACAAATTATTTTAACCGGAGAAAAAAAACCGGTAAATGAACGTGCCGGAGAAATGCAGAAGAATGATGAAGAAGAAAAATCTTTAGCGGATAAATCACCGGTTGAAATAGCTGCACCAATATCAGCCGATGAAATTGACAATTCTGAACTGGCAGAAAGGCTTCTGCTTCAAAAAAAACCTTCTGCCGGCATGACGCGCTTTGGTGGACTCGTTATTCTTGCGCCATTTCTTCCGGCTTTCTTTTCGGAATTAAAACTGGTGGAGAATGGAAAATTTACAAGTGAAGCAAATCAGTTTAAAGCGGTGCACCTGCTGAATTTTCTTGCTACAGGAAAAACCTCTTCACCGGAATACAAGTTGCTTTTACACAAGCTGATTTGCGGCATAGAAATTACACAACCTATTCCGAAAAGCATAAAGCTGAGTGTGTCAGAAAAAAAAGAAGCCATGCTTTTTCTTGATGATATAGCAGGACAGTGGGCAACACTGCGAAGTACTTCCGGAAAAGCATTCAGGGATACTTTTTTTTGCAGGAATGGAATTTTAGAAAAAAGAGACAATAGCTGGCTTCTGCGTGTAGAACGTGCGCCGATGGATATTATGCTGGATACATTGCCGTGGACAATATCAATAATAAAATCATCATGGATGCAACAATTGCTTCAAGTAGAATGGTAAACGATCCGGTTTCAATAAATGCTGAAACGATCGAGCGGGAACTGGCTTGGTTTGCCGAAGTGGTTGACGTGCGGCTGAAACTTTATTTCGGTCACGAATGCGCATACGAAGATATATACGAAGTGAAACCACCCGATCCGCTGCATGAAACTTCTATGTTTGCAGGATTCATTAAACATTACAATCCATCCTTTGAAGAACGTGTCGTGATCATGCTTGGACTTGTTCCGCATATTCGTCCGCAAATGCTGGATGTTTTTTTTGTAAAGAACGGAGATGTTGATCGCGGGTTTACTGAATTCGGAGGAGTAAAAGGACAAGCGCACGGCGGATTTTTACCGACCGGCGAAACGGCACTTTTCATTCTTACCGGTGAAAATCTTGAGCGCCGTTTTTCACTCAGTTCTCTTTTTGATAACGATCATTTTTTTGCACAGCATGGCATTCTGAAACTCGAACCCGCACAAGGATATGATCCGTACCTGAGCGGCGTACTTACCATCTCGAAAGAAATTCTTGATTACGTCACACTTGGTCACGCACGACGTCCCAATTTTGATAAAGATTTTCCTGCAAAAAGAATTACAACGCCGATGGACTGGCCGGATCTTGTACTCGAACCGCATATTTTCGATCAGCTTGATGAAATAAAAGCGTGGATGGAATTCGAACAGACGATCATGACGGATTGGGGAATGCGGAAAAAATTAAAACCGGGTTACCGCGCCATGTTTTATGGTCCGCCGGGAACTGGTAAAACACTCACGGCTTGTTTGCTTGGAAAATATACCAACCGCGAAGTGTATCGTATTGATCTTTCCATGATCGTATCAAAATACATTGGCGAAACAGAAAAAAATCTTTCCAAAATATTCGAGCAGGCCGAGCATAAGAACTGGATCTTGTTTTTTGATGAAGCTGATGCGCTTTTTGGAAAACGTACAAAAGTTGAAGATGCACATGACCGGTATGCTAACCAGGAAGTGAGCTACCTGCTGCAGCGTATTGAAGATTTTGAAGGCGTGATTATTCTTGCTTCCAATTTCATTACAAATATTGACGATGCATTTACACGCCGTTTTCAAACCGTCATCAGCTTTCCGATGCCGCGTCCGGGTGAACGTCTTGATCTTTGGAAAAAAGCAATTCCGGATGCGGTTACACTTGGCCCGGATATTAATATGCATTCCGTGGCAAGTAAATATGAAATTTCCGGTGGTGCAATGATGAATGTAGTGCGTTATTGCCTGCTGATGACTTTGCGTCGTGGCAGCACAGAAATTACGCTTGCAGATCTTGAAGAAGGAGTGAAGCGCGAATACAAAAAAGAAGGTCGTTCGGTTTAAAATCAATCCATCAGCATGTCGGCAACAGCAACGACATCAGGAAAATCAAAAACAGCAGGCAAGGTTTCTCCTTCCCGTTCGACACCGCATGTAACACCCGCAAGTCAGCACGCAACCGGCGCGGTAATGAAAAA
The DNA here is from genome assembly GCA_039918435.1 of Bacteroidia bacterium. GTDB lineage: Bacteria > Bacteroidota > Bacteroidia > Palsa-965 > Palsa-965. Next base: position 14,213 of record JBDSHN010000120.1, read on the forward strand.
ACCGAATGCAAGTGCGAATAGTTTAAAGTCATCAACGTCATCTTCAAAACCAGTCGTACAGCCCAAACTGACTGTCGGGAAACCGAATGATAGTTACGAGCAGCAGGCTGATGCGATGGCGCATAAGGTAGTTCGGATGTCAGCGGCCGATATTCATCAGCAGAGCACAACCAAACAAACGATTCGTCGCCTGGTAAATCCTTCTGCTGAAAACAGCGCTTCACGTTCTGCACTTCATAAAAAAGATCAACCCGGATCTTTTATGATGCAGAAGTCTGTGGAAAAAGAAAAAGTGAGTAAGAAAGAGGATGAAAAAATAAAGAAGAAGTCAGACGAGAAAATTCAGAAAACAGAAGAACTGAAAAAGAAGTCCGACGAAAAACTTCAGAAAAAAACAGAGCCGGAAAAAATTCAAAAAGCAGCCGAACCAATTCTCACAAAACCAATTCAGCTCAAAGAAGAGGAAAAGCTTCAGAAAACAGAAGAGCTGAAAAAGAAGGCCGACGAAAAGCTTCAGAAAAAAACAGAGCCGGAGAAAATTCAAAAAGCTCCTGAACAAGTTCTCGCATCAAAAGAAACGGTTCAGCCCAAACCAATTGCTGTTGTCCAGGCAAAACCTGTTCAGCTGAAAGAAGAAGAAAAGCTTCGAAAGACGGAGGAATTAAAAAAGGCACCTGAAGAAAAAGTTCAGAAAAAGGCAGATGAGAAAATTCAAAAAGCGGAACCTAAATTGCTTGCAGCTAAAGAAACTGTCCAGGCAAAACCCGTTGCCGCCGTTCAGACAAAACCGGTTCAGTTAAAGGAAGAAGAAAAACTTCGTAAGACGGAAGAATTAAAAAAAGCGCCTGAAGAAAAAGTTCAGAAAAAAGCGGAGCCTGAAAAGCTTCAGAAAACAGAAACAAACGCAATTCAGCCCCAAGTACAATTAACTGCTACAACCACATCATCGGTTCATCTGAAAGAAGATGAAAAGCTGCAGAAAGCAAGTGAAGAAAAAATTCATAAAGCAGCAGATGAAAAGATGATGAAGAAGGAGGAGCGCGAGAGTGATCATGTGAGTCCTGAATTTGAATCGCGCCTGCAGGGAACACTTGCAAGCGGAACAGCAATGGATCGTAACCTTCTTGCTTATATGGAAACGCGGTTTAATGCTGATTTCAGCGCTGTCCGTTTTCATAACGACCAGGAAGCAGCGCGGCTTTGCAATGAAGTGGGTGCGCAGGCATTTGCTTATAAAAATCACGTTTATTTTAATCGTGGAAAATATAATGCTGACTCGGAGTCCGGTCGTTTCCTTATTGCACACGAGCTCACACACGTTATACAGCAAGGGTATGCGCCTGAAAAAGGCGATTCAGCAGTTGCGCATACTGTGCCGACAGTTGCCAAAGGTGATGAGAAGCTGCAGACTTCGCCAATGAATATTTCTTCTTCTGCATCATCCAGCATTCAACGTCTTGGATTAAGTGATGTGCTTGATGGAATGGCTGCTCTCGCCGCAAACATTCCCGGTTTTACACTGCTCACCGTTATCATCGGTCGCAACCCGATCAACATGTCAGTAGTGGATAGAAGCGTTATTAATATTCTTCGTGGCTTTATCGGATTAATTCCCGGCGGTGAAATGCTCTTCCAGATTTTAAGCCGTTATAATGTTGTGGAGCGGATAGCGTCATGGGTTGGTCAGCAAGTAGAAGCAATGGGTATCAGTTTGTCTTCTCTTCGCGACGCTTTCACACGTTTTACCGATTCATTAAGCTGGTCAGATATTTTTAGTCCGGGCGATGTATGGCGGCGGGCGCAGAATATTTTTACACCATTTATTACGCGCATTGTAAATTTTGTAGCGCAGCTGATTGCGCAGGCGATTGTATGGCTCAAGGAAACATTCACGAAACCATTAAGTGATTTCTGCAAAGAGATTCCCGGTTACACACTCGTTACAGTTTTGCTTGGCCACGATCCGTTTACGAATGCAGCAGTGCCACGCACGGCTATGAATGTTGTTAAAGCTTTCGCAGAATTTATTCCCGGTGGAACAGAAACAGTGCAGCAGCTTCAAGAATCAAAAGCGTTGGAGAAAGCGTATGCCTGGTTTTTGGCGGAAACACAATCACGTAATCTCACATGGGATCGTGTTGCCGGAACATTTACAACTGCATGGGAATCGCTGAAGCTGGAAGATGTTTTATCACCGGTTGCAACATTAACTCGGATCGGTGGAATGTTCAGACCGTTGATGAGTGACCTTATTGGATTTGCAATAGCAGCGCTCATCAAGCTGCTTGAATTTATTTATGAAGCAGTAATGGGCGCAGGTGGCGCGCGCGTATTGTCAATTATTAAAAAATCACAAGCGACATTCCTTACTGTCATAAAAAATCCGGTTGGATTCCTTGGCAACCTGGTTACAGCCGTAGGAATGGGAATTCGCCAGTTTGCAGGAAATATTCTCAAGCATCTTCAAACGGGTGTCATCACGTGGTTGACAGGTTCACTGGCTGGTGCTGGAGTAGAATTGCCTGCAAAATGGGACCTTATGGGCATCCTCAAATTTGTAATGGGACTTTTAGGAATTACCTGGCCGAGAATTCGTGCTATAGCAGTTGAAGTGTTTGGTGCACCGGTAGTAAATGTGGTAGAAAAAGTTGCGGGTCTTGTAATGGATATCAAGGAAAAAGGATTTGTGCAGACGATGAAAGATCGTATCAACGAATATTTCTCCGGTCTGAAAGATATGATCCTCGGTAAGATCAAATCCTTTATACAGGAGCGGATCGTGATGGCAGGTATTGCACAACTTGTATCACTTCTTTCACCTGTTGGAGCAGTGATTCAGGCGATCATCAAAACGTACCAGACAGTCATGTTCTTTATTCAGAAAATAAATCAAATTCTGGATTTCGTTGAATCAATTGTGAATTCGATCGCTGCTATTGCTGCAGGTTCATTGGGTGCTGCTGCAAATAAAGTGGAAGAGACGATGGCACGGACAATTCCGCTGATCCTTGATTTCCTTGCACGAATGATTGGCCTGGGTGGTATAAGCGAAAAAATAAAATCGCTGCTTGAACAAGCACAGACTTTTATTGCGGGTAAAATCAGGCAGGGAATGATGTGGGCGAAGGCACAGATGATGAGGTTGATTGCTTCGCTAGCTCCTAATAGCGATGAACAAAAAGCAAAATTAGCAGCGGCAATCAGTGAAGTCCAGACATATGCTGATAGTCATGAAAATGGATTACCTGATAATTATACTGCATATCTCGAAGGCGTAAAAAACAAACATGGGCTGAAGAAACTTGAATTGATTAAAGGCTCTTCTGGCTTATATAAAGTATCAGCAGAAATAAATCCTAAAACAGTTGGTGCTGAAAAGTTATTGAATGATGATCAGAAAAAAGCGCTCAAAACTGTTTCTTCTGAATTTGCAGCTTTCCTTAAAGCGCCTGCAAATAATACTGGCGATAAAAAATATCTTGCTGACTTTAATGCAAACCCACAGGGATTTCTGAGTGGTACAAATCCTGGTTCAAATGCAGTAGGAAATGCTGTTGAAGCTTTATCATTGGTTGCTATCCGCGAGGACATCAAGGCTGCGCCTGATACTCGTATTCTTGAAAGCATACGTATGTCGCCGACAAATATCCATGGTGTTGCACTTAAGCCGAATACACATCAGAATGAAATTGATTTTCTTCTGCTTGGGACAAGTTCTATTCTCAAAATTATTTCTGCTAAAACCAACCCTGGCGATGTATCGGCTCCTGTCGAAACCGGAAAACTAAATGTTATAAATGGATTCCCGCTTCATGCATCACCGCAACGTATGAAAGAATATAGTAAAACGCATCTTGATTATGGCGGGACTGAAGATGTGTATGGAGCTGTGCTTTTTTTTAAAGAAAATTCAAGCCCTGTAACAATGGATGTTGGTAGCTTTATTAGTAGTTATATTGGCAAGGCCAAGGTGTCGAAAATTAAGGTAGAAGGGAAAGCACTTTCACCTGATAATCCGGCGCAACGTGTGGCTGGTTATACACAGACGCTTGGAATTACAAAAGCGCAGCTTCTTCCGATTCTTGCTATTTACATTCAACGACGCCTTTAAAAAAATGAAAACATATCAAAAAATAGTTCTTCGGTTTAAAGACCAGGATGCCTTTCCGCCGATCAAAAGTATAGCTTCTCGCTGGCTTCGAAACAGGGCAGTAGTTTTTCCGTTATCGCAATGGGATATTCTACTTTGTTGCCTTGAAGCATTTGACAAAAAAACATCGGCATTACTGAAAAAAATCAGCTCTGGCGGTGATAACTCATTTCAATTAGAATTGACTGAATTAAAATTGATTACGAAAACCATTTCCACAGCAAGAATAGATCTATCTAAAGGATGGGATATTCAGAAACATTGTTCTTCATCTGCCGCAAATTTTGCTTATGATAATGCTGAATACGAACTGATGTTGCTGAACCTGCATGATTTTTTTATTGCCCTGGAAGATGAGGATGATCATTTTCTTGGTGTATTCTATGAAAAATAACATATTAATACAACATAATAAATCCCAAAACCGGAGTCTCCTTAAATTAAGAAATATAAATGTCCACCGCAACTGCAAATCCATCTTCCACCGCCGCCGCTTCCAAAACGAAAACGGTAGGAAGAGTCATGGATGTACTTACCGGTACACATACAAGCGCTGCCGAAAATAATTCAAACGGCAAGCGCATGTATAAGATGGCCAATGGACAATCGGTGGAATTACCTGCCGACATGTCAGCAGAAGAAGCAGCGAAATTAGAAGCAGAAGGAAACGCAGCACAGAAAAAATTAAAAGGCGCAAAACCGAAACCAACACCCGATGTAAAAGAAAAAGCAAAACTGAAAAATAAAAAAGAAGGCAAAATAAAACCGAAAGGAAAAAAAGGTGCAGGTGGAAAGCTGGGCGGATCAAAATCAAAAGGCGGAAAAAAAGACAGCAAAGGTGCAAAAGGAATAAAAGGAAAAGTAGGAGCGTGGCTCATGGCAAAAGGTGCGCCTTCCATTGCACGCGGGCAATCCAAATTGCAGCAGCTGAAAACAAATGAGCAAAAGCATGACAATGCCGGTACGAAACTTTCTCAGATTACAAAAGCAGTTGTACCTCCGGTTATTGAAGGACAATCTACCAGCAATGCAGGGCAAGTTGATACAGTAGAATCAAAACCTGTTCCGGAGCCGAACGAAGCTGTTGCAAAACAAACACTCACTTCGGCCATTGCAGATAATATTCCGCAGAACATTGAGGATGTAGATAATTTTAAAAAGAATAACAAAGCAGGTCTCATGAGTTCTGCGGTTTCTATAGTTGTCAATAAAGACAAGAATGAAGTCGCAGGGACTTTTGGTGATATGAAACAAACTCCTGCGCCGGTAAAATCGGATGTGAAACCGGAAGAACTTCCGCCCGAGGAAATTGCTCCTTCTACAGCCAAAATGAATCTTGGAACAGATACTATTGCGCCTTTACAGAAAGAGCATACTGATGTAAGTAAGTATACAAAAGAAGCCGACTCGAAGCTGAAAGATGAAGGTGTGACACAGGATCAACTCGACATGGTTGACAGCGGTGACCTGGCGGAGGCGAATAAGGAAAAGAAGGGAATGGAGAAAAAAGCAAAAACGGAACCGCTCGCTGTCACACAATTTGCACAACAGGCCAATAAAAAAGTGGATGCTGAACTTCAGCAGGAAGAAAATAAAGGCCGCGACGAAATAAAAAATAAGCGAAAAGAAAAACTTAGTGCGACAAAACTAAAGCAGCAAGGAACAAAAACGGAAATTGAGAAGAAGCGGGAAGATGTGGCCAACAAGATCAATGGCATTTACAAACGTGCGCAGGAAAAAGTCACGAAGAAGCTTGCCGATCTTGAAACCGTTGCCATAAAACGTTTCGATGATGGAAATGCAAAAGCTACAAAAGCATTTGAAGACACGGTAAAAATTGAGCTCGATGCATTTAAGGATGACCGTTATTCAGGTATGTGGGGCTGGGCAAGAAAAGCGAAAGACTGGCTGCTTGGCATGGAAGATCTGCCGCGTGTAAAAGCGATCTTCGATAATAACAGGTCGATCTTTGTAAATACAATTAATGCCCTTGTTGAAACGATCACGCAGGATAATAAAAAAGTGATCCAGGAGTGCAAAGATGAGTTGACAGCGGCGCGTACAGAGATAAAAGATTTTGTCAGCAAACTTGGGCCTGAACTGATGGATGCCGGCAAAAAAGCAGCGGACGATATGAACAGTCAGCTCGATGAGCTGGACAAAACGATCAACAAAAAAGAAGAAGAGCTGCAGAACAAGCTCAAGGATAAACAAGCTGCTGCCATCAAAGCGATCGATGAAAAGATCGAGAAGATGAAGGAAGCCATGTCGGGCGCACTTTCTAAACTTGGCAAATTGCTATTGCTTGCTGCGAAAAAATTCTTCTCCTGGGCCCTGGAAAAATTCGGTTTCTCGCTGGCAGAGATCGATAGCATCATCAACAAAGGTGCGGCTGTGCTCAAAGCGATTTTTACGCAACCGATACAGTTCGTGAAAAATTTAATGAACGCTGCGATCACCGGCTTCAAGAATTTCGGAAAGAATTTTCTCAAACATTTAAAAGATGCCTTGTTCGAATGGCTGACGGGTTCGCTGGAGGGACTCACACTGCCAAAAGTCTGGGACTTCAAAGGGATCATCAGCATTGGATTGCAGATGATCGGAATTTCGTATGCGAATATCCGCAAGCACATGGTAACCGTGATGGGCGAAAATGTTGTAGGCGGACTGGAGAAAACATTTACGCTGGTAAAAACCCTGATCACAGAAGGCCCGATGGCAGCATGGGAACAGCTGAAAGAAATGGCCGGTGAAATGCGCGATGCATTTGTTGATGCTGTAAAAGATTTCATCAAAACAAAGATCATTGAGCAAGCCATCACCTGGATCGTCGGCATTTTTGTTCCCGGCGCAGGTATTGTCAAAGCCATCATTGGCATTTACGATACAATTGTTTTCTTCATCAACAAAGCAAAACAGATCATGCAAATGATCAGTAACTTCCTTGGATCGATCGGCTCAATTGCTGCGGGTAATATCGGTGCCGCAGCTGATGCGATGGAAAATGGCCTGGCACGCGGATTATCGCTTGTTATTAATTTCCTTGCGCAGCTCTTGCATCTGAATGGTATTACCGACAAGATCAGGAATGCCATTCAGAAGATCAGGGATAAGGTGGATATTGTATTGTTGAAGGTGGCGAAATGGATTGCGGAGAAGGCGAAAGGCTTATTCAGTAAAGTTGTCAGCGCTGGCACTCCAGCCGATCCTCAGGAAAGAGTGGACGAAGGTGTGCGTGTCGCTGTTGCAGCTGTCAATAAATTAAACGGAAATAAGATAGGAAAAGCGGTGATCAATCCTGTATTGAGTCTCATTAAAACGCGTTATCAGATGCAGTCGCTGGAAGCAATTGAGCAAGGCGGGAAGTGGGCGATCAAAGGAGTTGTGAACCCTGTAAGGGTAACGCTTTCCGATAAAGAAATTGCAGAACAAAAAGCTCAAAGCGACACATTTGTTGAAGCCTTTAAGCCTGCATTCGGAGGTGATGAAGTGCAATCGAAGGCTTTTCTCACTAAAATAAAGGGCGATTATGAACATTCAGCTGTAGTTTCCCTGGAAGATGCAACCAAAAAAGTAGCGCCTATTGACCTTGTTAAATTTATGCTCGGTCTTCCAAAACCACCTTATAAGATAAGTACAGTTGCTGCTAATGCCAGTTTGATTCAATTTAAATATGTCGGGCTGGCCTATGACGGTGGTAAAGTGGTGGATAATTATGACAGTACAACTTCATCTGTCAATATTGCGGAACTGGATAAAAAGAATGAGTTGTCATTCGACTTTTTTATTCCAATGCCTGTCAGGGCAATGGGAGTAAGAGGTGTAGGAAAAGATATGTTTAACATGTCCTTCAAGCATTTTAAACCCAATGTTGATTCCATAAAAACACTATGGCTTGTGCTTAATCCTGCAATATATCCTCCCGATGGTTTATCGGATAATCTCAAGGCATTTATTCTTAACTATAACCCCTCTTCAGATAATAAAGTAGAAGCTGCAAAAGCGGCATGGACTTCCGGAATGATTGCAAAGCTTGCTGATCCAGGAGGAGAAAACGTAACATACGAAATCAAATCCCCGGCAGATGTGAAAATGGTCGCTGGCGCCGGAATTGGAATGCGATTCGATAAAGCAACACACGCGTGGGTTAAAACTGTAGGAACCGGTGAATTTGGCGTAAAGGAAGTAGAGGCGAAATTCTCAAAAAAATAATTTGAGTATAAATAGAGTTTATACCGATTAAGATTTGTATGCCAATGATTCAAGAATTTTAATATCAAAAACGGAGTGCTTACTGGCTATCCATGTTGGCAAGTCCGTATCTTTAATGTCAAAATGAACGACTTTTGAACATAATACCTTAATCGATATACTATAATTAATAGAATAATAAGCGCTGTATTTATGAGCCTGGTAAAACTTTCAACTATTCCGGAATCTTATTTTATTGATATAGGAACCGAGAGCCGGGCTTACATTGAAGTCATTTTACCGGCATTTAATAACATTGGCCAGGGTAAACCGGTTGCACAATTTCAAAAGAAAGAATTAAAACAGCTAAAAGTGACCCTGGAGCAATCGTTACTCGAACACGTGAACAATTTTAAACCCGGAGAAGGACGGGGAGAATTAAAAACAATTTTTGAAAAGGAGTATTTGCTTACACTGTTGAATAAGGAACACAGGTTAATTTCCACTCTTCATAACACACATGAGATGATTGCGTTTTGCCTGAAGAATAATTATGCTATGGAGGTTGTATATTTCTACTAGCGGCTCTGCCTCAGCGTCTGTTCGACAACTGCAATGGCGCCGTAAACTGCATTAATGCTGGAACAATTAAAGCAATATCTTAATTATGAAAGGCTATTCTTTCATTATGGGATACGCAGGATTTAAGAAAGATCCAGCAAGGCGCTGATGCTGCTGGAAAACCAATTTTTTTTTTTGATATGAAGACTAAGCTACTTTTTAAAAAAGAAGTCACAAAAAAACAGGTAACAACTTTTGCTGTTTCAAATGACAATAAGCTTCTTGCCTATGCTACTAATGAAGAAGATTACCTGATTGGGAATTCCATCTTTGTATTTGAGATTGAAACACAAAAGCCGGTTGCTCAATTTCAATCCAAAAATTTCCGCACTATAAAATTCCTTTTATTTATCCCGGGAACATCTTACCTGGCACACGTGGTAGAAAACGAAGTAACGATCTATGATATCGCATCAGGCAAGCTTATTTTTCAAACAAATATTTCCGCAAAAGTATCTGCTATTTCAATAATAGGAAATAATTTGGCTATCTCATTTTTAACCGGTGTAACTTGCTTTAATACAGAAACCTGGGAAGAGGAAGCGATAAACGACGAATTGAAAAGTTTGATATATGTGCGCGGGTATGATGAATTTTATGCAGGTATAAATACATCTGGTAAAATTGTTTTAAATAATAGAGTTTATATCGATTAAGTTTTTAAGAGTCTGCTGTTGAAACAAAGTTTTAATTGCCTGAATACCCGTTCTTTGAAAGTGTAGTTTAACACAATGAAATTAGACTATAAAAGCCTAAAGAAA
>JBDSHN010000121.1:0-85390 GCA_039918435.1 Bacteroidia bacterium
TCCTTTTATTACTTCAGTAACTAATTTAAATCGCTCAACCAACCTATCGCCCCTATCTCTTACTTGATACATTGAATCAATTTCCAATTCTGAAAAGCCCTTTAAACGGCGCACCAAAATTTGGTTCAATTTAGTTGATAATTCCTGACTGCTCGATGCGATGTTTTTAATTTGTCTGCCAAGTAATCGTGCAGACGCAAGGGTTAACTCAAAATCGTCTTTTATTAAATCTTCGTGTTCAACGCCTTCAAACAGTTTGTCTCCAGCTATTTCTCCGTAATTCTCCAACAGAAAATAAAAATCTTCTAAATCCTTAGCCCTTCTATCGGGCTTTTCGTAAAACGCAATCAATTTTAACACGCATAAGCCGGGCAGAGTAACAACTTTAAATGCTCCTTCCACAATTTCTGCATACGCCACCGCTTCTTTTGTCCCATATACAGAAAGTTCGGTAGGCGGATTTTCTAACAACACTTCTCCATCTTTTTCTATGCCACCAAAAGGAATTAAATCAATTGTTCCGTTAAAGTAAAAACGATATGGTTCTTCCTCATCTCTTGTGAATCCATAGGTTTCAACTAAATCTTTTACAAGGGTTTTGTATTGCTCGTGTTCATTTATGTAAATACAAAAATCAACATCTTCGGTAGTTCGTTTCTCGCCAAGTGCAATATGGTCTGTCCATAAATCTCTTGCTCTTGCACCAATTAAATAATAGTCGATGCCGTACTTTTTAAAAGCCAGTTCCAACACTTCAAAAGTCTCTTTAAGACCTTCATTTTTTAATCGCTCAAAATTTTTCTTTAAAAAGCTCATTGTATATTTTTTGTGCTGTTTCAATACAGCGATGGTCGCCTGTATTCATTAAATCAGTATAAATTAATAAAGGTGGAACTGTATTGTCGTTTACTTCATCGTACTTCCAAAACTTTTTATACACCTTAACATTTCCTTTTGGGTCAGGAATTAATCTGTAATGCTTTATCAATTCGTTTCTTGTTTCGAGCGTATAAAGCGTAAGTACAGCAGGTTTTAAATAATCGGTAAATAAATTTCCGGCTGGTTCACCACCCCACCAAGTCTTACCTTGTTTTATCGGCAACCTTTTCCAATTTACAAAATCTTCTTCTTTTAAAAATCTGAATGCTCCTATTTCTAATTCGGGCTTTAATTTTTCTGCATACTTTATCATCCAAGTATTCAGCAAGTCTTTTTTATTGGTTAGTTTATATTCGTCTTTATTCATTTTTAAAATAAAGCCTTTTTCTTTTAACCCATTTAAAATGTAATTAACATTGCCTAAAGCTATTTCTGCCCTGTTTGCAATTTCACGATACGGAACATTAATTAATGTTTCATCACGTAAGAAATCGAACAAAACTTTTAACCCTGTTTTTGTAAAAGCACGATTAATTTTTTCTTTCTCTTCGGGGAGTGTTTTATTTGCATCAATCCACAACAAATTTTTCCCAAATTTCAGCCAAATATTTCCGTTGGCTTCTAAATATGCAATGTTGTGATTCCGTAATTCTTCTTTTATTTTAGGAAAAATGTGGTCGGCAATAATAATAAGTGGAGCTTGGTCTTTTGCCAATTTATAGATTAAGGGCAAATGAATAGTGCGTAAGTTGTTTTTAACCTCTGCATTCAGCTTTATGATATTTTCGTGATAGGTAAGTTCCATTTGCCCATCCAATCCATTATCCGCTCTCTTTTGGTCAATTGGCTTCCACTTGCCCTTTATTTGGGTAGTTCTTTGGAGGTTTTCCAAAGCTGTTGTAGCTATATTGTGTTCTTTCATTTTCGTTTCATTTACCCCGTTCACGAAATCGTGAACACGCAAATATAGTGAACACTGATTAAAATTCCAAATACGTACACTATTTAGGCTTGTTCACGATTTCGTGAACGATTTTTACTCAACGCTAATTTTAAGAGATTAAGCGGCCGTTTTTTGAATTAAAACACCGATTTCCAATTACGAGAATTCATCAGGTTTCTAAGTGACTGAAAATCATTAATTAAGTTCGATAATTCCAACCCGTAGGGTACAGAAAAGTAGAAAAGGTCATGGATAGATTTCCGTGACCTTTTTGCTTTTCTACTGACCTTTTCACTTTACTCTACGATTTATTGATTAATGGATTCAAAGCCTTGTACTGATTCAACGCTGATTCGAGGTTCCTTGCAGGAAATGTTGCTCAATGTCCTTAGCAGCATTTTTGGTTTTTAGTTTTTGGAAGAGGCAACCACATGATGCATCAATCGTCCTTTTATCAGAGAATATTTAAATCAGGCACCGTTAAAATTACCATGAAACATTTCCTCAAATATATTTGCCACTCTTCAAATCACTTTCCTAAAGTTATTCCCATTCTCAGTATAGGTATTTTATTATATGCAGTAGGCTATGCCCAAAACAACACCGGCTCTGTTCAAAATCTTGCTATTTTCGGCTGCTCATGCTGTTCAGACACTCTCTTTGATTTTGCAGATAAAAATGTAAAGTACATTCTTTCAAATAGCGAAAGTGTACTTACATGTTTTGATAAAGCTCAACTGAAATGGACCATCGATCTGAAAAATAAGTTTAATCGTCCATCTGTTAAAATTAATTGCATGGAATTACGTGTTATTGACCAGCAACCTGTAATTCGCTTATACGATGACTCCGCACAATGGAAAATAGATCTTAATAGTAGCAGTGGAAACGCAATTAATTCTCAGGTTACATATCTACATTGTGGATATGAAAACAGCACCGTACAAGACGAAATAATTCAGAAAGTTGAAAGCGGTCAACCGACTCAATATTCAAGAACGGATACTCTGGGAATTTCAAAACCAGTTTCTATTTTCATCCCCAAAGCGAAATGCAACAAAATCACAGTCTCAGGCGTTTTGCTTGCAAAAACCGAAGTGCCTCTGATCTTAAATACAGATTTCACTTTTGACTGTGAAAGCTATGAATTCCAGATTATTAATGAAGCGATAATTACTTCGGGTGCTATAGTTAAAATTAACTGGTTTTACAGGGAGTGTTCTGATTGATCCTCTAGTTTATCAGCTCGTGCAACGGCACGTCTTCAATCTTCATCCCTTTAAAACTGTCGAACGGCAGAATAACCTTGGCTCTTTCACCCTGATTTGGATGAGAGTTAAATTCCTCTGCAAGCAATTTGGCGAAAACTGCTCGTATATGTTTTCTAAGTGGAGTATGCAGGTCTTTCACGTGAATAAATAGCGGCGAAAAACTGAGAATTGAATCCCATACAGAAAAAATTCTGTCTTAACACTCGTCTAAATTCTGTCTAAATTTTTGAAAAAGCTGGATGCTGTGACCATTATGGACAGATCAGTTGATAGAGAAGTTTTCAAACTTTTTACCGCAGAGCCATGAGCAGTTTGAAACCCTAATTCCCCAATGAATGCGACCCTAATTCAAGTTTGATTACGTAGAGAAATCAGGTGATTTGCTTTTATTAAAACCCTAATTCAGCAAAAATATTTTCCTGACCCTATTTACAGGGAAGCGCGTATTCTTTTCTAAGTTATTCCTCAATTTAATTTATTTTTGATTGTTAATTCGCAAATATTTGTGAAAGTAACCCCAGTTCAAGGATTCTCCCAATTTTAATAACATCCACCAAGAAATAAAATTAGACATGGACGAATATTATTCAGCACAAATCTGTTTGAATGGACATGTTATAAGTAGAATGACGGACGTACTAGATTCTGAATCTCTTTATTGTAAGGAGTGCGGGGAAAAATCTATTATAAGTTGCCCAAGTTGTAATGCTCAAATTAGAGGAATATACAAAGGAGAATTTTTTGGATCCGCACTGCATAACGTGTAGGTTTAATCAACTGCCTGTTTTCCGGAAACGGGTGTTTGGTTTTTATGCTTTTGCGCCACGAGCATGAACAAATAAGATTTAAGTTTTTTCCCCTGCGCAGAATAGTCCTGCGACAATCTTTCAAACCGTCCTCCTGCCGGCGCGAATTCTTTTTTGAAAATCCTTAAACCGAAATAAGCATAGAGGTTTGAAGCAAGTTCTGCATAAAACCGTTCTTCCTTAACCACCTTGCTCGTTCCGCCTCCATAAAATTCTGCAATGGTAAGCGGAATATATTTCATGGATGACTTTCCGGCGCAATGCAATATAAAATCCCAGTCGGCGCACACGGGATAGTTGATATTGAAATACCCGATCTGCTCAAAAAGTGAGCGGTGATAAAATACTGCTTGCTGACAAATATTTTTCTGCACTAATTTTTCAAGTGTAAATTCACCGCCATAAATTTCTCCGTCTGCAGCCCAGCCCGCATCTCCTATTACTTTCACACTTCCATAAACAGCGCCGCTATTTACTCCGCGCATCAATGTGTGAACCTTTTCCAATGTTGTAGTTTCAAACAAACGATCATCACTTCCGATGATGTATATCCATTCACCTTTCGCCGCACGGATTCCTTTATTGATCGCATCGTATATTCCATGGTCTTTTTCTGAATGGTAATTTACAAAAGGAAAACGCATAGCAAAATCCCTGATAACATCGATGGTTTTGTCCGTCGATAAACCGTCCATCACAATTATTTCCTTTTCGCCTAGAGTCTGCGCAACAAGGCTGTCGAGACAAGCAGCGATTGTTTTTTCAGAATTATAAGCCGGAACAATTATGGAGATCATTAGTTTTTATTCTGTTTCACTTATTTTTCCTGCACGAATGATTGCGCTTCACGGTTAAAAGAAATTGCCGGAGCATAATCAAGTGCAGCAGTATTTTCTTCCGGTTTTATTTTTTTTGCAAACAAGCCGGAAGAAGGCTGACGATAATTTTTAATCAGCTCAAGCGACTTTTGTTCATCCACGGACAATTTCGCCATCCGTTCCGAAAGTGTTTTTGCCACTTCAGCATTGTATTCACCCATGCGTTCAAGGCTCAGCTGATTTTTGCTGCGCATGCGAAAGGCGCCAAGAATTGTGCGGATACAATACAATTGCGCATGATCAAAAAAGCGCATCCATAATTCGTAATCGCCTGCAAGTTTCATGGAAGTATTTATTTTTCCACCCGCTTTTTCCCAAAGCGATCTTCTCCAGAAAGTGGATTCCTGCTGAATATGATCCTTATCGCCCAGGAAATAATCGAACTTCGACCATTGCCGGAAACTTTTTACGTAAACAATTCTTCCGCTGTCGTCAATGACAGAAGGCGTTCCCTGCAGCCAATCTACTTCCTTCATCCTGGAGAATATTTCAGCAACGACAAAAAGTGATTTCGGGTGAAGTATATCGTCCGAATTTATCCAGCACATAATTTCACCGGAACTTTTTGCAAATCCTTTCTGAATTCCATCATATAATCCGCCGTCTTTTTCACTGTGCCAGTAAAAAAGTTCTGCCTGGTATTTTTTTATGATCTCCACTGAATTATCTGTGCTTCCTCCGTCAATGATACTATATTCAAGATTCGGATAGTGCTGTCCGAGCACAGATTGAATTGTGGCTTCCAGGTAATCTCCCTGGTTATACGATGGTGTAACAACAGCTATCTTCGGATAATTCATACTACAAATTATTTTTCTGCTGATTATCATTTTCCTGCCTGCTCCACTTTTTTATAAAACCCGCAATTTCATTATCATCATAAAAATGCCTGACGTATTTTGAATTATAAAGTAAATCCAGCTTTTCTTTTGGCGCTTTATAATGCTGAACCAGCTCGCGATAAAGTTCTTTTCCTTCTTTGTTTTCAGAAGTATTGGATGACCTGGATGCGTTAATATTCATTCCTGCAAACTTTTTCATCGCTTCTTCAATGCAGCTGCTGAGTTTTTCAGTGGAGACACAAAGAATATCAGCGCGCTTTGTTTTATAGATCGAATAACCTTTCTGTTTGTCAAAAGGATGCGCATAAATATCAAAATCAAGATACTCCCTGAATTCAGTATCAAACCAATTCAGCACATATTCATGATCGTGATTATCAAGATATTTGCTGAGCTCTTTTACTGAAACGTCGTTTATGGAATTTACGTTAAGCAACCCTTTCCAGTTCTGAAAAATATCAGAGATCTCGCGCACCATCGGTTCACGCACCATGGTAACAATCTTCACACGTCGATCTTTATGCTTTTCGAGTGATGCATACACTTCATTTGCAACGGTGATGTTGCCGTGAAATTCAGCATCCAGTGAAGGAAGTTTTTTCTTCACCCAATTGTCAGAAAGAAAATGAACATGGTGAAGAGGAATATCAGGATGGTTCCTTTTGATATATGAAAAAACAGACGTCGTGCCCACTTTCCCCATGGAGTATACAAGGAAGATCTGTTTTTCGGCCAGCATTTTGCGCACCTTGTTCTTAAGGCCGAGCCATTTTCCCTTTACTTTATTCAATACCCTCGAAGGAAAATTTTTCACTTAACTGATTTTATATAAAGATAAAAATAGCTACGCGTAGCTTGTTTTGCTGAAAGATGCATTGGCAGATGGCATGAAAAATGCATCACATTGCCAGAATAATTCATCGCCGGGCCTGCGCACAACATTGATGACATCTGCAAGACGGAAACCGAGCTTTTCCATATACGCGCACATTTCGGGGAACAAGAGACAGTTTTCTGCGATGCGGAAACCATAACATTCCATGATGATAAGGCTGGTTTTTTTCAACGTCTCTGCTGCACCTTCAAGAATCGGAACTTCAAAGCCGTGCGTGTCGAATTTGATCACAAACGGACCGGAAATTCCAAAACGATTCATTTCTGCATCAATAGTTGTCAGGCTTACTTCACGATTGCCTCCGTCCTTTTCCGCATCATAAATGCCGCTTCCATCGAGATCATCGCTCACAAGAAATTTCACCGTGCCTGTTTTATTACCTGCTGCAGCAAAAACCGGTTTTATTTTTGGGTTCCGCTGAGCAAGCACTTTTAAATCTTTTTGACGTTCTTCCAATGGCTCAAACAGAATATAGTCAGCCGATGGCCAGACCTTTTCTGCTTTGATTGTCCAGGTTCCTTCCGCTGCGCCAAGGTCAATAACAGCAGCAGCATGTATTCCTGATTTATTTTTCGCACGCAACATTCCCGCTTCCATAGCATCTTCATTCCGCCTTACAACAGTTTGCTGTACAGGAATTGGTGTTCCCGCTTTACGGATCTCTACTCCAAACAACCGGAAAAATGCTTTAATGAATTTTTTCAAGTAATTAAAAAAATTAAATTTAGTTAGTCGTAATTATTCCGGATGCTAATTTACCCCTGTTCATTGATACTTTAAGCCTTTTCAGATTTGTTTTTCAATACGGGAATGTAATCAGCCCAAAAATCAGGTTCGTATTTCAAAAATGCATGACATCCGAAAGGCAGGTCCTTTTCTGTTTTGATCCATGCGGATGGATTGGTTTCTATCGCAAATTTTAATGCTTCTTCCTTTGAAGGAATTTTGAATCCGGGAAAACCGGGAGCAACGATCCGCATCCAGAAAAAATCTTCATTGCCTTTGAAATCATTGAAGAGGAAAAAAGTATTGTTCCTGAAAGTGAGATCAGCAAGCAGCCGGAAGAATTTCCCGACAGAAGGCGCTTTTTTGAATTCCCTGAAAAGAACTTCTGGCTTCACAATGTAACTGAATCGATTCGATGATTTTAAATAAGTTTCCACTTTCCGCAATGAAAATCCGCCATTACCGATTCCTGTAAAAGCTGCATCCGGTCCTGCGCGATGAAATCCTTTGAACCAGGGCGCGCCGATGTAATCAAAATCTTTCCCGCACCATTCTTCAAGCTCGTCATGGAAAACCCATGCATCTAATTCGTAGAACAAAATGAATTTGTAGTTACTGAATTTCCGATATAAAAATGGCTCAATCTTCAGGCGGTTGAACATCGCATAAGTTGATTGCCATTTCGGATCGATAAATTCGAATGCTGCTTTGGGATTTACTTTTTTGTATTCCGAAACATCCATTCCTTCCGGCACAATCAAACGAATCGCATACTTATCCAAAACCGCATAACATTGCGCAAGAGAAGCTTTTTCAAACTCAGAAAGTTCCGGCTTGTGCGCGATGATCAATATGACTGCGAGTTCCTTCATTTTATCGCTTGAAAACATTTCGGAGTTTATTTTTCCATCCGGTGGAAGGCGCGTTTTTATTTTGAGGCGCAGAAGAATTGCTTAACCAAATTTTAAAAAGTTCCTCATCCTTTTCAGTGAAATTTTTCAGGTCGAGGGCAAAATTATTCCAATTGGAATCCAATTCAATCTCCAGCAACTCGTTTATCGCTTTGCGCTGCTGATCAGCAAGCAGCTTCTTCACTTCTTCATTAAAATCTGCTTCCTGCAAAACAGCAAGGACATTAATTTTCTTTAAATACGATTCCCGTTTATTCAATCCGCTCCATGCGCCGCTTTGCTGCACCCTGTAATGAGCAAGCGGTTCAGGAATAAATTTAATTTTTCCGTGATTGGAATGCAATAAGTGTAACGGATAATCACCAACAGGAATCCGGTTAAACCAGGAAGGAAAAATTCCTTTATAAACATTCCTGTAAACAACTGTCGGCGTGTGAAGGAAATTTCCTTTTGCAAGATCTTCGATTGTGAAAACTTCTTTTGTAAGGTTGCCATTTGAAATCCTGTTGTCTTTCCCTTCATGCATTTCATAAGCGGAATGAAAACAAACGGCAAAATCGGAATTCGCTTCGAGAAAATCGATTTGCTGCTGCAGCTTCAACGGGTTTGACCAAAAATCATCGCCTTCACATAGGGCAAGGTATTTTCCACGGGCAGCCTTTGTAGTTTCCAGCAAATTGAATCGACCAGTATTGCTTCCGTTGATCCTGATCACATCTTTTCGTGAACGAAGAAATAAACGGATGCGATCAGGGTATTTATCAGCATAAGTTTTGCAAATCTCCCTTGTACCGTCATTCGATTCATCTTCTCCGATCAGGATCTCAACCGGAAAACTTGTTTTTTGTTTCAATGCACCTTCAATGCATGCTGCAATATATTTCTGATGCTGGTACGTAAGAATACACACGGAAACCAAAGGCAAAAATTTGTTTATAGGTTTATGTTCGCCGTTGTATTCCATTTCTTCCGTTTCCTGCTTATTATTAAAACTTCAGGTTAAAATATGGAGCAGACAACTGAACTGCAGACATTGCATTCAGTTTATTATTTCCTTCTTCGTAAAATTTACGGATCGGTAATGCAAGTGATTCGGGAAGCGTAAAATCAATTTTATAATCCGCCGGAAATGTATTTGATGTTTCAGCGTCTTTAATCAGCTGCCGTTTCAGGATAACATCACCGTAAAGCGTATCGTTTTCTTCTGCTAAACCGAGATCATTCTGCAGATAATGTTTCATCCTGTGCTTTTCAGCTGTATCGTAAAGAATATTCCCAAGGTCGTGACGCGTGGTTTTATTCAATTCCGATTTTACCTTAACAACGCCGTCTGATAACGCTTCGTTGGAATGATTCAATGGTGTCACCGGATAATCAATTTCAAGCAAAGCACACAGTGAAGAGATAAGCTTGATTTTTCCGTCTTCTTCGGTTAACCCAGCGCCCACGGGCTTGAAATCTTCAAAAAGCAAAAGATGAATATTTTCTGCTTTGAAATAGTTTCTCAAAACTTCCAGCACAAGATCATACCTGAAATCATAATAGAAATTACGATCCTGATATTTGTAAAGCAGGTAAATATAATCCTGGTAAGTTCCCGGAAAACCGACACGCACGGATTCGCGATAAAGTGATTTTATAAGATCGGCCTGGTTGCGGATGATCATGATGATATGCGTGTCGCTGCCGAATAATTTAGACACGCGATGCATTTTTTCTTCAAAGTCTATGGAATCATTCGCAAATGAAAATGACAAATGTTCGCTGGATGCAGTCAGCACTTTTTTTCCGCTGGCAGCTGCCTTTTCAAATACCTCGTTAAAATGATCGCTGAGCCGTTTTTCATGCTCGTTGTATTTGAATCTTTTTGCTGTTTTCAGGTAGACTTCAAAAGCGGAATCTATTACCGGATCAGCATAATCAATTCCGGGTCCGATTCCCAGGTGGAAAATAGCTTTGTGCGCGGCGAAAAAATCACGCTGCAACGAGGTGGAAAAATTTTTCGGAAAGCCGATATGAATAAATTTTTTCACGGAATTAATTTTCTATCGTTAATTCAGCAAGACCAAACCCGGTGCCGCCAAAACCATTTCCATTGTAAAATACCCAGAATTTATTTTCTTCCGCAGCTGGTAAAACAGAAGCGTATTCATTCATGATATCATCCCAGCCGGAATCACTTTTCACAAATTTATTTTCTGTGATCGGTTTCCAGTTTATTCCATCTTCAGAAACAGAAGCTTCAATCCTGTATCCTGCATCTTTGATTGTACGGTAACCATCGGCTTTTCTATTGGAATGCAGCATATAGTATAATCCTTTATGCTTCCAGACAAATGGCCGGCCGATTGCATCTGTATTCGTATCAAACGGAATTGCAATTTTATTTTCCCGCGTCCAGTTAATTCCATCGGTTGAAGTTGCATACTTCACATTGTAACAAGGCTCAGGATGATTATTGACCGGAATAATTTTTTCGCAGGATAAATACCATATTTTGTAAAGATCATTCTCCTTCAATACGCATGGTTGCCCCACCCAGATCGGATCAAAAGGTCCGCGATCCAATACAGGTCCTTCAAAACAACGTGCAAATGTTTTTCCTTCATCTGTGCTTTCTGCTTTTCCGATAGAAAGACGATAAGAAGCACTTTCACTTTTATTCCAGCCGGTATAATACAGCACGAGCTTTTCGTTTTCACGTGCGAACCAGGAAGGCATTGTTCCTGAATCGTCAAACGTTCCCGGAGTGCCGTGTGAGAAACAAGGTTCAGGATGAATGTAAATTACTTTAGAAGGATCTTTTCCGTCAACGTCTACAAATCCAACGCTCGACCTGCTTTGTTCATCACGCGTGGCAAAAAATATGCGGATGTTGCCCGAACTTAACTGCAATGGAAAAGGAACCTGTGCATGCGATCTGCTCCAGGGAAATTCTCCTGATGGTTTATACACATGTGCTATTTTCCGGAAATTTATTTTCATATTTAATAAGCGTCAATACTTTTTAATCCTTCTTTTTTCTTCGCGGGATTTCCTGTGTACACCCCCCACTCTTCCGTTTCGCGTGTAATGCTAGCACTCATTCCTATCAATGTACCTTTAGCTAAATGCGTAAAATCACGGATCGTTGCATTGACACCGAAGAAACAATTTGATTCAACATAGCAATGGCCGGATAAAACAACATGCGAAGTAAAAAACACATGATCATCTATTCTGCCGTGATGGCCGATATGATTTCCACTCCAGAGCACAACATTATTTCCAATGGTGGTGAAAGGCTGAATGGTATTATCTTCCAGTATAAAGCAGTTTTCTCCAATGGAATTTCCGAATAAAGTTGCTTTGGATGAAATATAAGATATGAAAGAATAACCTCTTGCTTTTGCTTCGTTGTAAATATTTTCCCTGAGCGTATTCATTTTTTTTCCCGTCATCGGTGCGAAAAATAAAAACTCTGACGGATTAAAAAATGTTTCCAGTTCTTCAAACGGAACAACGGGTAAATTTTTAAAATAAGGCTCCTTGATGTATTGCTTATTTACAGTAAAACCGACCACTTCATATTCAGAATCATGCTGGAGGTAGAAATGCGCCAGCTCAGCGGTATCCATGATCCCAAAAATTACTACTTGTTTGCCTTTTGACATTTTACTGTGATTAAACTTGTTAGCAAATCGTGTGCGTTAATTTGTTTCCAGCGAATATTCTTCCAGCCGATTTTTTATTTCCTCCACAGGCAAAAACATCAGGTAATCCAGAATGGAAAGTCCGGGAACAAATTCAAAGTTAAACTGCGCATAAGGAGAAAATTGTGTTTTCAGAAAATAAATTTCAACATTCTTTTCTGTAAAAACCTGCCGGTCATAGATCGCCATTCCGCCTATTGGATTGATATACACTTGCGCTTTGTTCTGCAGACAAATATCAAGTACACGGAATTGTCCTTTCAGATTACTGTTTTCGTAAATGGCAGACGATTGAACAATTGTTGTATTGATTGTAAGGTATTCACAAACCATTTTAACGGTCTTGAAATTCAACTCAGCAATGCCCGCGCAAGACGTATCGAGCAAGTCGACAAAAAGTGGAAATACTTTTTCGAATTCCGGCGCTTTCCTGTATGCAGCTTCAACAGTTTTCAGCAAACGCGCTTTCCATTTTGTATCCGGATCAAGCGCGGTTTCTGAAATAATTCTGTTCTGGCTGGCTTTTACAAGTGGAATGCTGATGAGATGCGCCTGGCCGTTTACAAGAATATTATTGCGGTTGATCCAGCCGCGCATGATAAAATTCACATCATCATACAGCACGAATGTATCAACAGCGTTGATGAGCTGAAAATATCCCAGGTAAGGAAAGAAGTACGGCTGCATCACTGCTGCCTTTTTTTTATTTTCCATTCCCTGAAAGCGATTGGATAATAATGTTGGAAATCAATTCCTGCTCTTCCGCAAGAAGCGTATGATAAACCGGCAAACAAAGAATGCGTGTTGAAATATCATCACTGACAGGTGTTGCATTGTGCTTCACATAATTCAGCGAAGAAAGCGAAGGCGAAAAATACCTGCGTGTAAATATTCCCTGCTGCTCCAGCTGCTCTTTTGTTTTTAAGACAGCAGCTTCAGAAGGAAATATAAACGGGTAATAAGCGTAGTTATAATCGCAGTTCTTTTCAATTACTAAAGGCTCTCTTTCGAGCTTTAAAAATAAATTATCATATAACAGGAATTGCTCTTTACGTTTTGCAAGAAGTTCTTCTGTATAGGCAAGATTGCACAATCCCATTGCTGCATGGAATTCTGAATTTTTTCCGTTGATGCCGACACATTCAATATCAACCGGGCCATTGTAACCGAAGCTGCGCATGTACGACAACATTTTATGTACATCTGCGTGTGGTGTAAAAACAGCGCCGCCTTCTATGGTATGAAATAGTTTGGTTGCATGAAAGCTGGTTGTACTTACATCACCATAACCAAAAATGCTCTTTCCATGATATAGCGTACCAAAACAATGCGCCGCATCATAGATCACTTTCAGGTTATGTTTTTTTGCAATGACTTCAATCGCGTCAATATCACAAGCATTTCCGAAACAATGTGTGGCAAGAATTCCTGTCACATCTTTATCGATCAATGCTTCTATTTTAGTTGCATCAATATTGCAGGTACGTGCGTCTATGTCTGCAAAAACAGGCGTGCAGTTTTCCCATACGATTGTGCTGGTGGTTGCAACGAAGCTGAATGGCGTGGTGATTATTTTACCTTTCAGCTGAAGCGCGCGGATTGCGATCTGCAATGCAACAGTTCCATTCCCAAGAAATAAAAGGTTTTCAACTGCTAAATAGTTTTTCAGCTTTTGTTCCAATTCATTTACAAGTGGCCCGTTATTCGTAAGCCAGTTTCTTTCCCATATCCCCTGCAGGTATTTTTGATAATCAGCAAGAGGCGGCAAAAAAGGTTTTGTAACAGGAATCATACGCTATACAAGGTAAATAAAATACTCATGATTTATTGAGCCATGGGAAGTCGGTGCCCACAGGTGTTTTCCCGAGGAATTTGCACATTTTCAAATAGCTTCCCGGCTCTGAGAGATTCATCTCCAGGAGATTTGATTTCATCCGGAAATATTCCCTGACGATATCATTATGTGTATTGTAATAATGAATAAGCGTTGGCTTGTTATATACATCGTCTTCCGGTGTATTAAATAAGATCCGGTTGCTTTCCCACGGCCGTCCTTTGTAATGATAAACGGTATTCATGAGCACTTCTTTTGTCGGCACTTTTCCGTTGCCCCATAAACCGCTGTGAAATTTTACCATCGAATTATACCATTGATCAGCATCATCACGAAGGGTCAGAATAAATTTCGCGTTCGGGAAATAATGATCCAGCAAAACAAAGGTGTAAGGAAAGCTGAAAGGAGCATCCTGGAATGCATCGGCGGTATGACAAAGATCGATGACCGGTTTAAAATTCCGTGCAGCATAATCCTTCAAAAGCATTTCACCCGCCACTTGATTTCCCATTGAATAACCCAGTTGTTTGAGCGCATCCTCAAGAGAAGTTGTGCCTGTTTTATTCAGGCCAATACAAAACACCTTTTCCTTTTCAAAAGGCGATTTTCTCCAGTTTTTCAACATGCCAGAAGCGTTTCTCTCATTGACTTTTTACTCTTGATTATGATGTACAATTTATTTTGAAAATTTGATTTAATGCTTTTCAAATCATAATTCATACATCTGATACTTTTCTCTTTCAGGACCATTTACTTTCAAATTCAATCGGCGGATCGATATCGTATTTGGAAAAAACCTGGAATTCGCATACCGATTGCAGGCGTAACATCGGGTTCTTTCTGAAGTTTTCGGCAACCGTCAAGGAAACAGAATACAATCCTTTCGAGAGATTTACTCTTTCAATGAGAATTTTGACTTTGTAAAAAGTATAGCCGTCTTTCTTCTCATAACTGTTTTTTTCGTCCAGGCCTTTTTCATTGATGCAAAGACCAACAGGACGCTGCGCCTGATCGAAAATAGTAACCGTTAAAACAGGAGCAACAACTTCAGATCGTACTTTCAGCTTGATATTTATCTTCAGATCTCCAAGATGATTCAGCGAAGGAACTACAGCAGGTGCAGCGTTATTTTCATCACCAATCTTTATCTCCAGCAATTCCACTTCATCATTCCTGTTGAACTGTACATTCTTATTCTTGCTTTTTCCAAACTCAGAATAATACAGATCAATTCCTTTTGCAACATCCGACCCCTGGAAAATAGAACGGCCTTTTTCCATGCACAAAATAGAAGAGCATATTCGTGAAACCTGCTGCATATTGTGCGACACAAATATCACAGCGGTCTTGGGCATGATGTTATCAATGGAATTAAAACATTTCAGCACAAAACCAAGATCGCCTACGGCCAATACTTCATCAATGATCAAAACGTCCGGCTCCATTTGAGCAGCGATGGCAAATCCCAAACGCACTTTCATTCCCGAGCTGTAATTCTGAACTATTGAATCAATAAAATCACCGATCTCAGCAAATTCAAGAATGGAACTTAATTTCTGATCTACTTCTTGCTTGGTAAATCCAAGAAGCTGGCCATTGATATAAACATTTTCCCTGCCGGTGAGAATCGGATTAAATCCAGCGCCCAATTCAATCAGCGCCCCGATCTTTCCGTACATCGTAATCTTTCCTTCGTCCGGGCGAATCAATCCATTCAGCATTTTCAACAGCGTACTTTTTCCTGCGCCGTTGTGGCCAATCAATCCAATGCATTCGCCGCGTCGCAATTGAAAGCTCACTTCCTTCACCGCCCAGAATTCGTCTTTACGCAATTCTTTTTTATTTGCTTTAATGCTGAAAACGGTATTCATCACTTCCTTCAGTCCATACCATAAACTCCGTTTTAAGCTGCGGCTGAATTTTTTTGAAACGCCTGTAACGTCAACTAATATTTCGTTTTCTTTTCTCATATTAATTGCCCATGCGTTCAATTAACGTTTGCATAGTAATGCGCTGAAGAACAATTCCGATAATCAGCAGAATTAAGGAAGCCATACCAATGGTAGCAATATCCATTGGAGAAACAGTGGTAGGGATATGAAGCAGAAATGCTCTTACCTGCGTTAGAATCGGGCTTACCGGATTGATCTTTAAAATTGCACCAACACCTTCGAACGGTTGTTTCGCATATACGACAGGTGTGAGATACATTGCAAATTGTAATATCGGCGGCAACAAAAACTGAATGTCTTTAAACAATAATGAAAAAGGCAAAAGCAAAAGCCCGATGCTGAGACCGAGAATCATAAGCAGAAATATTCCGGGAATGAAAAGAAATGATTCCGGGGTCAGTGGAACTTTGAATACAATTAATGCAACGACGATAATTACAAGACTGACGAGTGTATTGAAAATAATTTCATAAAATGCATTCACAAGCAGCGATTCTCTCGGGAAATTAATTTTCACAAGAATGTTTCGGTTCGTTTGAATAACCTGCAACGGCGTGAGCATGGCATTGGTAAAAACAGACCAAAGCATTGTGCCGGTAATAACAAATAACGGATAAGGTGCACCAACATCATCCAGCTTTACAACACGTGTATGGTTAAGAATGATCCAAATTGTAGCAGTTGCCAATGGCGGAAGAAACGCCCATAAAATTCCGAAAAAGCTTTGTCGGTATTTTGTGCTGATGCTTCTTTGTGCAAATCGAAGTCCGAGCGAATGGGCAAGCGGAAATTCTATGAAAATATTTCTGAGCGTAGCCCAGAAGCCATATTGATTTTTATCAGAAGAATAAACATGCACCTTCAGCGGACTTACACGTTCAGAATTTTCCTGCATTTTTTTCATTATCACTTTATGGCAATCTTACTTATAACCGGGTGCAAAGGTAATACAATGGCAAAATTTATTTCAGCTTTGTTTCAAGCTCAACTGCCTGCTCACGTAATTCGCGGATTGCAGTCGTTTCCCAAAGTACAGCTTTTCGCATTGGCCCGACGCACCAAAGCCCCTGTACTTTTTCGCCATTCGCATCTATAATTGCTCCGTCTTCCGAACAACGTATTCCTAATCCCAGCTCATCGGAAACCACTTTCCCCTGCTCGATAAGATTCCTGATGATCGGAAATCTTACTTTCCTGTAATTCGATTCAGGGCCCGTGCAATTGATCAGCTTCTGGAAAAGTCCTTCCTGCTTTTTCTTGTCAAAATTGTAATCCAGCTGAATTCCTTCCGGAGTTGAATTTGCTTTAATGATCTGTCCTTTGCCAATGAGCAGTTGCCCCGATTCTACCAGCTGATCAAGGATTACCGCAGAAGCGCCCGGAATACGGTGACGTGCAATTTCCCAGAAAGGACGAAGGCGCTTGAGAAAATATTTTTTTTCATCAATGGACCATTGCTGCCAGAATTTTTGCGTGAGCGGACGTAAACCATCAATAACTGCCGTCCATGGAATATGTTTATTGCTGTTTATCTTTCCTTTCACCCAGAAATAAGCATCGCGCGGATGTAAATGTCCAGGGTATTCCAGCTTTACAGGATCAGCAGTAAGGTCATGGGCAAGCGGCAATTTTCCACGGCGCGAGATCATCGTGATCTTTCCGTTGAAGCCACGCAATTTCAATCCAAGGATCACATCAATTGCAGTCAGGCCGGTTCCTACAAGCATGATATTTTCGTTGCCGATGATATTGCTGTAAATTTTATCCGACCATGGATTTGAAAAATAGCGCGGATCTTTATTCTGTGGATCAGTAGCGTCAAACAAATCTGCCGGAGGAAAATTTCCAAGCGCAAGCACCACGTGATCTGCTTTAAGTACGGCGCCGGATTCCAGGCTGATCTCATATTCAATACCTGAATTTACCAATGAAACAGCATCATCAATGCGGATTTGGAAACGCCCCGGTGCAAGATGATGCGCCTCATCGAGATGCTCCACGATATAATCACCGAATATTTTTCTTGGAACAAAAACTTTTGGAAAAACTTCGGGTAAAAGATGTTTGTAACGAAAATGATTTACCTGCAGCCAATTCAAAAAATGCAAAGGCTGATCAGGAAAAAGGCTCATTCCTGATGCAATAACATTCAATGGCTGATGCGTAAAATCGTGATGGTAAGCAACTCCGCGTCCGAGCATACCCGGATTTTTTTCTACAAGCACAAATTCAACATCCTTATTGGAACGCGCAAGATTCAACGCAACCAGCGTGCCTGAAAGTCCGCCGCCGATGATCACAATTTTTTTTCTGCTCATAAAAAGTGTCGAAACAGGTCAAAAACCTGGTACAGATTTAATTTTTCAAAGATAACAACAATGGTGGCAGTTGGGTGTGATGGATTTCAGCCCGGTCTCAAACTAAAAAAGCAGGGAAGATTGCTCTCCCCTGCTTTAATTCTCAATTCTTGAAATCTACTGCACAGTAATATTGTGCGTAAATACTTCGCCTCCACGGTAAATGACTACCACATAAACGCCTGCTGCATTGACAAGGCAACCTTCAGCCAGGTTAACCCGGAGTTGTGTTTGTCCATCACTAAGCGTTTGGTTCGATTTTACACAAACCTGTCCGAGCGCGTTCAGCACTTCAACCTGGATATTTTCCCCTGTTCCTGCTGCATCAAACTCTATGTTCAGCATAAGATTGTCGAGTGTCATTGGATTCGGGAACACTTTGCTTTCTGTGATCGCAGCTGATTCAGCTTCGTCTTCGCCATTTTCACTCAATCGTGTATTTGCTCCGCCATGTACAGCATTCGCAGTGCAAATAAGCGCATCCTGCATTGGAGCGACCTGCCAGAGAAGACTTTTGTTTCGCACACCGAATGCAGCTTCTTGTTTTGCTTCACCGTAAAATCCGGGACCGGATTGGTACTGCGCATTATCCAGGATGAAATTACACGCAGTAACGCCGTTGAAATACGAACGTACATGGTAAAAATCACCATTGCCGAGTGTGGCAAATGAACCGCTTGTGTAATTGAACATTGACAAACCGACGTTACTTGTTGGCACGCCGAAATTATAATAATCAAGCTGCAGCACCCTGTCATTGCCCGGGCCGCCATAGGTAAATTCACTGCCGGATGCAACAGGAGCACCGTAATAAGTGAGTTTATAAACCACTTCGTCTTCATTTCCGAAATAGCCTTGGTCTACATAACCGCCGATATAATATTCATAGTCGCCGAATGTATTGACACGTTCGATAATATCGTAGCCATAATCATTTCTGAATGAAGCAGAATAATCGAGCGCAGTGGAGAACCATAAGTTTCCAACCGGATCAATCTTGAGCGCCCATGTATTGTAATTCGGAAAGAAAAACGAATTGGATTGTGTAAATCCGGCAATGGCAAACCCCGTGCTGCCATAAGGATTGTTCGCGATGGTAATGGCATTGAAGCCGGCATCGTAGAAAGGATCGCCATATAGAACGATGGTGCTGGTAGGAAGACCTGTTAAACCATTGAGTGTGCTGAATGTGCCCTGCCCAATGTCGCCGGGATTAAGCACGTAACGTCCAACCATTGCAATATCGACAGTAGCTGAATTCGGATTTGGATAAGGTGATTCAACAAGATCTTCCAGCGTCCATTCAAAAGCGCCACTTGATATATCTACATAAGAGTTTCCCCAGTTGAGCGTTCCTCCCGCTGCCTGCAGGCTCATCACTACCGGTTGTTTGTCACCATGCCCGCCGACGGTGTACCCGCAGGCGTACAAGGTATTCGGATTAGAAGATGATTGTACGATTGAGGTTGCTTCTACCTGGAGCGGTGAGCTGCTTACCGAGTAGCTTCGTACATAAATCGGATTGCCGAACGCATCTGTCAGCATCAGGAAAAACTGGTTCGAAACCGGTCCGGTAGATGTAGAAAGTCCATTGTTAAAATCGCCGAAAACTGCGATCTGTCCATTGGCGAGCGAAATCACTTTTTTTGCTTTCGCGCTTAGTTGCTGGTTGGTCAGCGGCGCAAGGAGCGCAACACGGTTATTGAATACTGGTGATCCCGAAAGAGCAGTACGGGTAAGCATTACTGAATTAATCCCGACTGATGAACCTGCCGGAGTATAACCAGCCATTACAAATCCTTTCGATGTAATAGAAATGCCGGGATCATAGTTGGTACCCGATTCAAGCACCTCGCGCGTATTAGAGGCACCGTATACACGCTGAAAGAACTGTGCATTCCCCACACTGGCAATAAGCAGGGAAAACAATGTAAAATGTAAAGTTTTCATGAGAATGTGTTTTGGTGATTTATAAAGTAAGACCAATTAATTAATAATTACAAGTTAAATATATTATTTATAATTCATAAAACTTATAATAATGCAAATCAGGCATATAAAAATGCGCTCTGCATCTTATATGATGCAATTTTTTCCAGAGTGAGATCAGGAATTGTTAAAAGGAGAAGAGATTATTTTTGCAAGGGAAATACGGACAACTGTTCTTCGGGATTATAGCTGGCCTTTAAATATTCATTAAATAAATTCTGCCATATTAAATAGCCACTTGCATTCCAGTGCGTATCACCTTTCCAATACAAATTGCAAGGATCTGGTGAAGTGCGAAATGCATCGTAGACATTTATAAAATCAGCCTTCAGTTCTGCTGAGGATTGAATTTCAGGAAGGAGTTTGTTATAAGGATAAGTTCCGGGGCTGCATACGGAAGCAGCATTCGGAATGAAGGTAAATACAACCTCATCAAACCCGATTTTCCTGTAATGCTCGCTGATCGCATTCATATTATTTACAATCTGCCCTACTTCCTTTTCGGAAATAACGCTGAATGCGCTGGTTATTTCAAGCGTGTCAATTGTATTGGAAAAATATAACCGTTGTTGTTTTTCTGAAACATATACCTGCGGATCACAACGGTTAAATGCATAATAAGAAAAATCTGCCTTCGTTTCTTTTATTGATCCGAACATGCGGTAGCCGAAAAAAAGCGTCGCGATATTCTGCTCGATATTTTTAGGAACAATCCGCCATTCCAATAGATCAACTTTCTTTTTAGTAACGCGCGTGTCAGTCGAAAAAGTCTCCATAATACTTTTCACCCTGCTTTTCGAAGTAAACCTGCTCCTTACAAAACGTTCGCTCATTTCAATCAGCAGGATATTTTTTTTCCCTTTCTCCAATTTTACCGGATCAGCTTTTTCACTTAGGCCGAACCAATAAAAAGCGGCTAGTTCTGTTTTATATAGGTTCGAGGAAGTGTCCTTTAAAAACATTTTTGCCAGATAACTATCTCCGATAATGTAGATCTTTCCTTCCGGCTTTTCAACAGGAAGATTATCAGGAACGGCATAAAACCCGGCACCTTCCATGCGGTATTTACTTAAATAGCTGAGTCCGTAAAGATCGCCGTACATGGTATTGTCCAGTTTGAGCAGCTCCGGGCGTTTTTCATTATTCCAGTCATTTAAAAAGATCGACATGCACTTATAGCTTCCTGCCCAGAAATAAATTCCAAGTGAAACCAGGGCGATGATATAAAGTTTGATCTTTCTTTTCATGATCAGAACTGGAAATAAATGAACTGGTTTTCGGTAAATACACCGAAGAAATAAATGAGCACAGCAAGCGCAATTATTTTAGGGAAAAAATTTCTTTTGACCGTTAATTGATAAACATTGTAATAATATTCCTTCGCAGAAATAAGCACGATCAGAAGGAAACAAAATATAATTTCAGCAAGATTGAAATGCGGAATGCTCCAGCTCCCTTGCATGATTCCTTTAAAAATACTTTTTGTTGCAGATAAAGATCCTGCACGGAAAAAGATCCAGGCAAACCAGCTGAGCAGGAATACAATAATTACCTGCAAGACTACCGGCAAGGAAGGCGCTTTTGGAAATAACCTGTCACGGAGCTGAGCGAAAACGAGATACGCACCATGCAAGCCACCCCAGATAACAAATCCCCATTGCGCACCATGCCATAAGCCGCTCACTAAAAACACGATCATTAAATTGACATACACGCGCATTCTTGAAACACGGTTTCCTCCCAGGGGGAAATAGAGGTAATCGCGGAACCACGTGGAAAGTGAAATGTGCCAGCGTTTCCAGAATTCAGAAACTGACTTTGAAAAATAAGGCGTTCTGAAATTTTCCATCAGGCTGAATCCCATTAAATATGCGGCGCCGAATGCAATTTCTGAATACGCAGAAAAATCAAAATAGATCTGAAAGGCGAAAAAGAACGTGGCTAAAATTATTTCGCTGCTGCTGTATAATGCTGGATGCAGGTAAACGGGATCCACAAATAAAGCAAGATGATCTGCTATCACCACTTTTTTCAATATCCCCCAGCTCATCATCAGTATTCCATTCCTGAACCGCTGGCGATCGAAATCATGCACTTCACGAAACTGATGGAGCATATTCTGTGGCCGCTCAATTGGTCCTGCAACCAGCTGCGGATAAAAAAGCACGTATAATGCAAAAATCCCAACATGCTTTTCTGCTTTTTGATTTCCCCTGTATACTTCGATCGTATAGCTCAGTGCTTGGAACGTATGAAATGATAGACCGATCGGCAGAATAATTTTCAGCACCGGCATATCATTGCTTAACCCAAATTGGGAAAGAAGCACTCCCGCATTAAGAGAAAAGAAGTTGAAATATTTAAAAAAAACAAGCACCCCGATATTGGCAACAATGCTTGCGATCAGG
The DNA here is from genome assembly GCA_039918435.1 of Bacteroidia bacterium. GTDB lineage: Bacteria > Bacteroidota > Bacteroidia > Palsa-965 > Palsa-965. The sequence goes on from JBDSHN010000121.1 coordinate 22,384, forward strand.
AACATTTTTCTTTTACGTCCTGAATTTTTTTCAATGGCAATTCCGGCGATATAATCAATTGCTATCGTAAACAGCAATATGAAAATATAAACCGGGATAAAAGCAATATAAAACCAGCAACTTGCCAGCAGGAGCAATAGCCAGCGTTTTTTATGCGGCAATGCAAAATAGAGCGAGGTAACAGCAATAAAAAAAAGAAGAAATTGTAATGAATTGAAAAGCATTAATTCTCTTTTTTGAATTTGCAGATCTTAATTAACGATTCAGCATTCCGGGAAAATTAAAAACTGATTGGGTAAGCTGCAAGATCGCGACGCTGTTTATTCTTTCTTTGTTTTTTTGGTTTTAGGAGCAGAGCCATAGCCGCCATAATCACCACCGTAACCGCCATAACCACCACCATAACTTCCATAACCGGCACCATAACCTTTATAGCCATAAGCATAACGGTTATAATAATATTTCGATTTTTTCCGTTTAACGCCATTCAGGATAAAGCCGAAGTGAACCTCCGGATTTAAAGTGGCAACCTCGTGTGCATTTTCAATTGCGCCACGAAAAGCAAAACCCGTATTAAGCACAAAGATCAGCACATTGGCAACGCGCATGAGCACAAACGCATCTGAAATAAGACCGATCGGCGGCGTATCGATGATCACATATTCATAATTCTTTTTACAGTAATCAAGAATATCATCCATCGCTTTCGAGGTAACCAACTCTGACGGATTCGGTGGAAGCGGGCCGGAAAGAATAGTGTCAAGATTTTCGATCTGTGTTTTAATAATTACATCTTCGATCCTGTCTTTACCGATAGCAACAGTAGAAATACCTTTTACTGCCGGAAGATTAAATCCTTTTTGCACGCGCGGCTTGTGAAGATCGAGCTCAAGAAGAATAACTTTCTTACCGGTTTTTGCAATGGCTGCGGAAAGATTGAGCGAGCAGAATGTTTTTCCCTCTCCCGGACTATTGGATGTAAGCAAAATCACCTGGCTCGTGCCCGGCGTTGACATGTACTGAAGATTCGTGCGGATCGTCCGGAAAGATTCAGCCATCGGCGATTTCGGATCATGCTCTACCGCTATTGTAAGTTCCTTGAGCATTTTATCATAAGCAACATCACCAAGAATTGGTAATTGAGTGGCATTCTTAAGCTCGTCAAATGTTTCCACGCGATGGAAAAATACAATGCGCATGAATGCCAGTGCCATTCCAAGCATCAATCCGACCCCGAGGAAGGTGAACCTGATCTTGTCACCATCCGGACTTACCACACCGATATTCCGCGGCCGTTCAATGATCTTTGTTTCAGGAACAATTCCGGCGCGTGCGATAATGGTGTTCGCTCTTTTCTGAAGCAGGAAAACATACATTTCCTGGTAAGCTTTCTGCCGACGCATAATGTTCAGCAAACCTCTTTGCTTAAGCGGGAGCATCTGCAGCTGGTCATTGTAATATCCGATTTCGGTAACAACACCATCAATCTTTTCATGGATTGCCTGGCGGGAATTTTTGATATAAATTAAAATATCACGCTTGGTAGAATCAATCTGGTTTCTCAGATTCTGAACTGCATAGTTTTGTGAAGTTCCCACAAGCAATTCCGCAGAAAGGCGTTGACGTTTTTGATACAGATCTTCAAGGGTTGCAACCTGGAACTGGTCGTTTTCCAGAATGTAAGCGGATGGCGGAAGGAAGGTTGGATCTTTGTCCTCAATGATATAATGCTCCAGGTCATCCAGTGATTTTAATTGCAGCTCCAGTGTTTTCTGCCTGCCTTCAAAAGCGCTGTATTTATCAAAATACTGGTCGGATTGCCTGTCAAGATCAATTACTGAATTTTTCTCGCGGTAGTCCTGCAATGTATCCTCGATATTGTCAAGAATATCACTTACATCATCCATTTGACGCTCGATGAAATACAATGTGCTTTGATTCAGCTCTTGTCTTGAGATGAGGGAATTTTCAATATAAACTGCAGCAAGTGTATCGAGAAATTTTGTGCTGCGCTCCGGTAAAACGTCACGTAAAGTCAGCTTTAAAACGTTTGTATAATCCGGGTTCTCCACCTGTAGATTAGCAAGGAAAATTTTGGTCAGATCCGTGAGGCGGTGAGGCTGAATAATATAATTGGCCTGGTTTTTCGCCATTAAAGCCATTCCTGCAATATTTTTTCTGCGGGAAACTAAAATGCGCATGTGAGGATTTTGGAATTCCTCATCGAATTTCCCTACAATCGTCAGTTCTTTATCATCGAGAATGTATTTAAGCTCGTATTCCACTTCTGAGATGATCCTGAATTTGATTTTCTGCTCATAGAGAGCAGCGTTGAGCACATACGGCTTGATTGAAAATGGCACACCTGCATAAACTTCAGTGGTGCGCACACGTCCGACAAGGAAATAAGAAACATCAAAATCAAGGCGGGAAAGCGCTTTTTCGATCAGATCGTGTGATTGAAGAATGCGGATTTCATTGGAGTTATCAACAAATGTTTTGCTGGCATTTCCGTAGAACCGTGAATTATCAGAAATGACACTTCCAGGATTATAATCTTCATTGGATTTCAACAATAATGAGCTGCTGGATGCATAAATTTTATCCAGCTTATAGACGTAAAAAGCCCCGATCAAATAGGCTACTGCACCAAAAAGCACGACGATCCACCAATTCTTGCGGATCATTGGCAAAATCTTTTTGATATCATTCAGGGAAAAACCACCCTTTGGTGCGATATTGTTCTTCATTCCGGGGGGCTAAATTATCAATAAAGCGGACAGCTTCTTCATTTATTTAATTAACTTTGAGTAATTGAAATAATTTTTGACCCAATGAAAAAACATCTACTGTTTTTTGCACTCGTCGGCTTTAGCTTTTTAACATCGCAGGCAGCAAATTTCACTTCCACATCTTCCGGTAGTTATACCTCGCCTTCTTCGTGGACTTTCACCGGCTTTGATGCCGATGGAAGACCTGACCAGGATGATAATGTGACAATTACGAATACACATACAATGACGCTTACTTCCAGCGGAAATGCTGGAGCACTCACGATAAATCCAGGTGGTGTGATTAATCTGAATGGATTATCCATGCTGGTTTGGGGAGATTTTACGAATAACGGTTCTTCCATTGGCCTGGGCGGGTGGCAATTCCGTGGTCCTGGCACATACACCGGAAATAATCTTCCGAACATCGGCAATGTCTATTTCTTCTCTACTTATACCATCGGGGCAGGAGTTGTAATATCCAAAAACGGAAGCTTTATTATCTCGAATAATTGCACTATAACAAACAACGGTTTTGTCTCGCTTACTGCGAATGGCGTGTTGAGTATTGCTACCGGTGCAAGGTGGATAAATGCTGCAGGATCCGTAACAGAAGTTTCTGCAAACGTGATCAACAACGGGCTTATTGATGCTTCTGCGAATTCAAATATTTTTCGTTATCTCACGAACTACACTACCGTAATGTGTACCAATGCAGTGTATTATAATCTTGCCCTGAATGCCCCGAGTGCAGGAACCAAAACGCTGAACGGCGATCTTGTTTCCCTGAATAATATTACATATAACACGGGTGTTACACTGGATTGGGCAAATAATAATATCAGCGTCGGCGGAAGCTGGAGAAATTTTGCCAATACAAATGGTCTCAATATGGGCACCATTACTTTCAACGGTTCAGGTTTACAAACTATTCAGCGGCTCACCGGTTCTTCCGAGGTTTTTAATGCTGTAACGTTTGCGGGCTCAGGAACCATTCAGCTCGATAATAATGTGAGGGCAAGCGGTACCACCACACTTTCAAGCGGGATATTGGACCCTACTGTATTTGTTTATAGCCAGCGCGGTGCCTCATGGATTAAAAACGGCGGAAGCATTACACTTGCGGCAAGCGGTCGTGTTGCTTTTATTGGACCCACAAACCAAACCATTGGCGGCACAACCAGCACTACATTCGGAAATCTTGAAATCAATAATCCCGGATTTACTGTTACCTGTTTATCGGATCAGACGGCTAGAGGAACCACCACACTTACAGCCGGAACATTAAGCCCGGGTGCATTTATCTTTCACCAGCGCGGCGCATCATGGCTTGCAAATGGCGGAGCAGTCGATATCACTGCCGCAGGCGAAATTCAATTCAATGGTACATCACCTCAAACTATTGGCGGAACAGCGGGCGCTACATTTGGTAATCTTGAAATCAGCAGCTCCTCGACAGTAACGCTTGCACGCGATCTTTTTGTCAGCAGGCTTTTTACGTTATTTTCCGGCACTTTTGATGTTTCTGCAGGTTCTTTCGCGGTCAACCTTTCAGGTAATTTTGTGCATAATGGCGGATCATTTACTCCACGTGCCGGAACAGTTATTTTCAACGGTACCAGCGCACAGCTTGCGAGCGGATCTGCAACAACAACCTTCAACAATATAACTTCCGATAATACACTTGGAGGAGTTGCTGTCACAAAAATCATCATTATCAACGGAATCCTGCAGGTAAACAGCAATAGTTTTGGCACGACCGGAATTGGAAACATTATTCTTACTTCTCCAGCTGTGACAACATTTGCAAAAATCGGCCCCCTCGGAGCAGGCGCAACACTTACCGGAACAAACTGGTCAATCGGATCATTTATCAACGGACCGGCAACTGCATACTGGCAGTACCTGGGTTCACCGGTGAGCAATTCTACTCTTGCTGATTGGGATAATGATGCACGTTTTTACATGAGCGGTGTTGGTGGAAATGACGGTACTGCATGTTGCCCGACTTTCTTCTCGGTCCGCACTTACAATACTGCATCAAACACTTATACAAATATTACCACTACAGGTACAGCGCTTACGCCAGGAAGAGGGTTTATGGTTTGGATGTCGGATAACATGAGCGGCTTGACCATTCCACTTTCATACGATACAAAAGGCACCCCGAATTTCGGAACTGTAGTGCGTGCTGTTACTGCTGGCGGATCTGGAAGCGGGTATAATCTTGTGAGCAATCCGTATGCATGTGCAGTAACCTATTCTTCAGTTGTTGCTTCTTCCGGAAATCTTCACCCCAACTTTTTGATCCTACAGGAAAATGGCTCTTATGCTACCAATCCGAATGGTGGCACAATTGCTCCTAACCAGGGATTTATGTGCATTGCTTTGGTGACCGGAACAATAAAATTCCTCGAATCAAACAAAAACGTTGCGGCGAATCCGAACATTATCCGTTCAGGCGATCCTGAAAATTACCTTCGCATTATTTCCGGCAATACAGTCAGCGGATTAGGTGGTGAAACTGTGGTTAACATCAATCCGGATGCGCACAATGGAAAAGATTTGGCTATTGATATGCCTTACCTGCCAAGTCCGTATGAAGATGCTACCAATGTGTGGACAAATGACAATGACGGTGAAACTTTGCTTCTGAATGCATTGGACGGAAACCAGGATATGCTTGATATTCCATTGACAGTAAGCGCAGGATCACCTGGCGATCAATTGCTCACCTTTAAAGGTCTTAACGGTTTCTCTGCATACAGCTGCTCTTGGCTGATTGATGATGCAACAGGCGAAAAGATCAATCTGAAAGAGCATGATACGTATGCCTTCCATGCAGATGCTGTTGGCGAGAAACATACATTCACACTGCACTTTGAGCGCGACGGAAATTGTCCTTTGAATGAGCAGATGATCGCACCTTCACTTGATGCATCTTCACAGGTATTTGTAAACAACGGAAACATCCTCGTCAAATTCGGATTCGAAGAAAAATCGGATGTTGTTGTAACAGTTTTCAATGTTTCGGGACAAGAAGTCGGCGCACCGAAAAGCATGAATGTGATGAATGAAACCATTGCACTTGACAGCCCGGTTGCACACGGAATTTACCTTGTCCGCATCGTGAAAGGCGACGAGATTGTTACCAAGAAAATTTATTACTGAAATTGATCCCGTAAAAATGAGAATGAATAAATATTTTCTTCTTGCAGCTACTATTTTGCTCGTTCTGATCGGAATTCAAACCGGTCATGCGCAGCCGCCTCCACCCCCGCCTCCAACAGGTGGGCCTCCGTGCTGGCCACCTCCGTGTGTGCCTGTAAACGGCGGGATAATTTATGCTGTGGGAGCTGCTGTTCTTTTCGGAGCTTACACATTAATAAAATCTTTGCGGTCACGTCGCACCGCAGAATGATTTCCGGATGACGCTTTCCTCATCAGAACGCCGTATTCTTAAATTTATCTTCGTTTTCCTGGGAATTTATTTGTCCTGGATGATGTTCTATGAATGGCTCATCCATCCACAGGGCTGGCTTGATACGCTTGTTATCAATGACACTTCGAACTGGGCCGTTTTCCTTTTGAAGAAAATGAATTTCGCCACTTTTACCGGTCACAACGAAACCATCCGTACAATCGGTATTGATGGAACTCAGGGACTCTGGATCGGCGATCCCTGCAACGGACTTACTTTATTTGCCTTATTCATCAGCTTTATCATTGCTTATCCAGGCAGCTGGAAACATAAGCTCTGGTTTATTCCTGCGGGAATTATTGCGATACATACCATGAATGTTATCCGCATTACTACGCTTTGCATTATCGTTTATAAAAAACCGGAATGGCTTGAATTCAACCATACTTACTTGTGGCAGGTGTTTATGTACGGGTTTGTATTCCTGCTTTGGTTTATATGGATCAGAAAATTTTCCAAAGCGAAAACCAATACTCCGCAATGACATTAACACGGCGCACAAAAGTCAGCATTGCTGTGCTTATCGCTTTATACATTGCGACCGGATTTTTTCGCGAATTCATTTTTCTGAACATCAATGAACAAAGCCGTGTCACTTATTATCAAGCCACCGATTCGCATGTAGCACCTTCCATGCATTGGCTTTCCGGCCTGAGCTATTCCACGCTGTATTATGCTAAATGGCCGCTCACACTTTTATTTACAGCCTGCTTTGCATTCATCTCCGCAGCGATTGTCAGAAAATGGTTCTCCAATAAAAATTTTGTGAAGATTACCTGGCTGGCTTACGCCATAACATTTGCAGCTGCACTCTTATTCTATCTTGCAGGCGCTGTAACAGACGCACGGGAAAGCACTTATGGAATTGCCCGTTTTCTTGCCGGATTAACCGAAACGCCGGCGCTGCTGGTGATGTTGCTGGCCTCTTTTCTTGCCCTGCGCAGCAGGGACTCTGTTTAATTTTTTTAGTCCAAAAGTCAAATATAATTTCGCAATATCAATTGCATTAATACTTATTGGTTGTTGATTTTATACTTTTCGAACAGCACCTCAATATAATCGATTGTTATTTCGGTTGACTTTTTGTTGAGTTCATCTATGACTAAATTCGTTTTTACCTTACCATCGAGTACTTTTGTAATGCGAAGTATTAATGGTTCTTTGTCGTTTTGGTTCCATTGATTGATGGCAATAAGTAAGAGTTGTTTTGATATGTCGCCGACTTTATTCATTATATCATCAATGTTTTTATTGTATTCATCCATCATTTTTTGTTCTTCAGAAGTTATCATAAGGTTTTTTTTAAGTGGCTAATTAGGAGAGTACTTTTTTCATTTTGTAAATATAAGAAACAATTCGTTATTTAGAATGATTCTACATAACAAAATAACTACGAGTTGCGGTATTTAATATTCCCCTCAACAAATCATGGCTTTTAAGTAGTGTACTGAAGGTTTTGTGCCACATTAGATTCTTTTTTGCGTGAGGGATAATAACGAAAGTCCTGAAGCAGGAGTACTTGCAGCGGATAGCCCGACCTGACGCAGGAAGAAAACGCCCAAAACTTTCATGTTGAATTACTAGTCAATATCCATTCAGAATAACAGCCACAAAGATTTCCTTACTTTTGCCTGATTACATGCAACAATTATGAAAAAAGACACCATCATTTTTGACCTGATCAAAAAAGAGCTTCATCGCCAAACAAGTGGAATTGAATTGATCGCTTCTGAGAATTTCGTGAGCAATCAGGTTATGCAGGCGATGGGATCTGTGCTTACCAATAAATATGCGGAAGGACTTCCCGGCAAAAGATATTATGGTGGCTGTGAAATTGTTGACCAGACAGAACAACTTGCCATTGACCGCGCGAAAGCATTGTTCAATGCAGAATGGGTGAATGTGCAGCCCCACTCGGGCGCGCAGGCGAATGCTGCTGTTATGCTTGGAATTTTAAAACCGGGAGATAAAATTCTCGGATTCGATCTTTCTCATGGCGGACATTTAACGCATGGCTCACCGGTAAATTTTTCCGGTAAATTATACGTGCCTTCTTTTTACGGCGTAGAAAGAGAAACAGGTCGTATTGATTATAACAATGTTGAAAAGGCCGCAAAGAAAGAAAAGCCAAAGTTGATCATTTGCGGAGCGTCTGCTTATTCACGCGACTGGGATTACAAACGTTTGCGTGCCATTGCTGATGGCGTAGGCGCATTGCTGATGGCTGATATTTCACATCCTGCAGGATTAATCGCGCGCGGCATTATGAATGATCCAATGCCGCATTGTCATATCGTTACAACCACAACGCATAAAACTTTACGCGGACCACGTGGCGGAATGATCATGATGGGAAAAGATTTCGAAAATCCATGGGGATTAAAAACACCGAAAGGCGAAATCAAAATGATGTCGTCGATATTGGATAGCGCGGTTTTTCCGGGTACACAAGGCGGCCCCCTCGAACACGTGATTGCTTCTAAAGCGGTTGCATTCCAGGAAGCGCTTTCAGAAGGTTTTTTGAAATATGCAGTACAGGTGGTAAAAAACGCAAGCGTAATGGCGGATGCGTTTATGGATCACGGTTATAATGTTATTTCCGGCGGAACAGAAAATCATTGTATGCTGATTGATCTCCGCACCAAAAACATTACCGGCAAACAAGCTGAAAATGCATTGGTAAAAGCGGATATTACTGTCAATAAGAATATGGTTCCGTTTGATGATAAGTCTCCATTTGTCACTTCCGGAATCCGTATCGGTACGCCTGCAATCACGACACGTGGATTTAAAGAAAAGCAAATTCCGAAAATCGTTGAGCTGATCGATGCAGTGGTGATGAACCACGAAGACGAAAAGAAAATTCTTGCGGTGAAGAAGGAAGTGAATAAGATGATGAAAGTGTATAAGCTGTTTGCTTATTAGGAAGTTGTTTTCTCTGGAAGGAATAAGCCTTTATCATACGTAAACACTCTGTTGTTTAGGATAAAAATCTACCAACCATAAAATTTTCCTGTGTATAACCAATTATTATTGGCAAAAAAGGAAAGCTGGGTAATATCATTATCCTTGTTTTCAGTTTTATTCTGCCGGAACGATTGCTAACGGATAGCCTCAGCCAGTGGACAACCAAATGGATTATTTTTCTAAAACAGGAAGAGTATAAGATTGTATTTATTTACAACCAATGACCGCGCCCGCCTGATTTCTCACCAGCCCTTCCCATACATCACATACCCCTGTTCCTCCAGCATAGCGCGATGGGCGGGATGAGCAATTTGGATAAGCGCTTTTGTGCGCTGCGCAAGATTTTTACCATACAGGTAAGCAACGCCATACTCCGTCACGATATAATGTACGTGTGCACGTGTGGTCACAACACCTGCGCCAGGTTTCAGCATCGGAACAATCTTTGATTCACCTTTTGATGTGGTGGATTTCATTGCAATAATCGGTTTTCCTTCTTGTGATAATGAAGCGCCGCGAATGAAATCCATTTGTCCGCCTACACCACTGTATATTTTATAGCCGATCGAATCTGCGCAAACCTGTCCGGAAAGATCGATTTCCAGTGCGCTGTTGATGGCAGTTACTTTTGGATTTTTCCGGATTACATCTGTATCGTTCACATAAGCTATATCCAGAAAAAGAACGGATGGATTGTTATGCACAAAATCGTATAGCTTGCGGCTGCCAAGTACAAAACCAGTTACGGTTTTTCCACGGTGTTTTGCTTTCAGAGAATTATTTACAGCTCCACATTCGATGAGCGGAAGCAATCCGTCAGAAAACATTTCAGTATGTATGCCCAGGTTTTTGTGCGAACTTAAAAATTTCAAAGTGGCATCCGGTATTCCACCGATTCCCATTTGTAATGTGGCGCCATCATCGACAAGCCCTGCTATCTTCTCCCCTATTGTCAACTCTGTCTCATCAGGTTTTGACATCATGCTTTCGGGTATCGCTTCATTGCTTTCTACAATAGCATCAAAACGGCTGACATGAATTATGCCGTCTCCAAGCGTGCGTGGAAAATTCTTATTGATAATTGCGATTACTTTTTCCGCACAATCAACAGCCGCTTTGGCAATATCTACAGAAACGCCTAATGAACACCACCCGTGTTCGTCGGGAGGTGACACGGTAACAAGAGCTGCATCAAGGGGCAAAATATTTTTCCGGAAAAGTGAAGGTGCCTCGCTGAGAAAAACCGGTATGTACTGCGCACGACCTTCATTTACTGCCTTACGCATATTTGCACCAATGAAAATTGCATTCGGGTGAAACGCCTTTTCGCAACCGGGCCGAAGTAGGGCCAGGTCACCTTCCAGGTGCAAATGAACAGTTTCCACATTTTCAAGCTCATCCTTTCTTTCTGCAAGTGCATTAAGCAGAATATGCGGAGTTGCAGCACCACCATGAATAAAAATGCGATCACCTGATTTAATTGTTGATACTGCTTGCTGAGCGGAAACGGCTGAATAATTCATTCTTCAAAGGTAGCGTTAGACTGATGCTAATGCTGAATAATCAGTTGTGGAGGAACATTTTGTTATTTGGTACGAATTACGAATCGATTGAATAGTTACGAATCTGTGTTTAATGAATTGGTAATTATTCGGGCAGATTCGTAATTCGTACATTCTTTGGGGAGACAATTCCCCATTTTCAGCTATTGACTTTAATTTAACTTTGAAATGAAAAGCTTCGAATCATCAATTTAGTTTAAAATGTTCGTGTCTTATCGATTACAATACATACATAACCCGTCATGAATGGAGTTGTTTCAAGTCATAAAAAAGCGTTGCGGCATCATATATGTAACAATAATTTGTTGTTGATGAGCAATGAATGTATCAAAGAATCACATTCGATTTTTCGTTTCCGCTCCTCCTTATTTTTCGATCAGCAAACGAATTGTTCAGGTTCAACAGATGAATCGCCAGAAGACGATAGTGCGTTTAAATATAAAAAACATGAACAACTTAATTAATCTCTTTGACTTTGGACAAAGTTATTGGCTTGATAATCTCACGAGAGAAAAAATATCAGGCGGAGAATTGCAAAAAAGAATTGACACGCAAGGATTACGCGGCATTACTTCTAATCCAAGTATTTTCAATAAAGCCATTTCAAAAAGTAAAAGTTATGATGAGCAAATAGCTCAGCTTGTGAAGGACGAAAAATCTGTTCAGGAAATTTATGATGCACTTACCGTTAAAGATGTACAGGACGCCTGTGACCTTCTAAAACCTGTTTATAAAAAATCAAAGGGGATAGATGGTTTTGTAAGCCTCGAAGTTCCGCCTCATTTAGCGCACGACACGGAAGGAACTATAACCAAAGCAAGAACTCTTTTTAAGACCGTAAACCGTTCAAACTGCCTGATAAAAGTACCGGGAACAAAAGAAGGAATTCCTGCTATAGAGCAATTGCTATATGAAGGAATCAATATAAATATAACCTTGTTGTTTTCTGTAAAGCGCTATGAAGAAGTTGCGGAAGCATACATACGTGCGCTTCAACGCAGGGTAAAAGAGCATAAAAAAATCGACGCACTCATTTCTGTTGCAAGCGTTTTTCTCAGCAGAATTGATGTTTTAACGGATGAGTTACTTTCACAATGCATTACCTCCTATAAAGTAAACGCTGAACAAAGTCTTCCCGAAAGCCTGCAGGGAAAAGCGGGACTGGTAACAGCAAGACTCTGCTACCAGAGTTTTAAAACCATTTTTAATACAACGGCATGGCGTAAACTTGAAAAGTCGGGCGCACATGTACAGCGGCCGCTATGGGCAAGCACAAGCAACAAAGATCCTTTATACAATGACCTGAGATATGTGGAAACAATTATCGGAAAAGATACTGTTAACACGCTGCCGGATGAAACCATTGACGCATTTGCAAAATATGGGCAACTAAAAGAAAATACAATAGAAGATAATCTCGCCGAAGCTAAAACATATTTTCGTCGGCTTAAAAAAGCCGGGATTGCTATTACGTTTATTACTCAACAACTCGAAAATGAAGGCATTCAAAAATTCACAGATGCGTACAACGAACTTATCAGCAACCTGGCGAATAAAAGATTAACCATACTTTCAAATCGCAGCGCTATTCAAAGCCTGGAAGCAGGTACTTTAAAAGATGAATTAAAATCTGCGTACTCTTCTTTAGACGAAAAACAAATACCAAACCTTCTTTTTGCTGAAGATCCTTACCTCTGGAAAAAAGGAGGAAAACAATTAGAAGAAATTAATCACCGTTTGGGTTGGCTAAAATTACCCGAGAAATTTACTAAACACGCTGAGACACTTAAGGACTTTTCAAAAAAAATAAAAGACGAAGGTTATACTTCTGCTGTTTTGCTTGGTATGGGCGGAAGTAGTTTATGTTCAGAAGTTGCCCGTGAAACATACGGCAGTGCGAAAGGTTATCCCGAACTTTTTGTTCTTGATAATACTTCTCCGGAAGCTATTCTTGACCTGAAGAAAAAAATCAATATCTCTAAAACACTTTTTATTGTTGCCAGCAAATCAGGGAACACAGAAGAGACGCTCAGCTTTTTTCATTATTTCTATGAACAGTTAAAGCAGGAAAATAAAAAACGTCCGGGTGATAATTTTATTGCCATTACAGACGACGGAACACCGCTTGTAAAAATTGCAAAGGAGTATAAATTCAGAAAAACATTTTTGAACCCGCCTGATCTTGGAGGACGCTATTCTGTTTTATCGGATTTTGGATTGGTGCCCATGGCTTTAATGGGAATTGACATTTCTGAATTTTTAAAAAGTGCCCGGCAGATGGAGATCAGTTGTGAAGGAATTCCAGCAGCTTCTAATCCGGGAATCAGCCTTGGAGCTGTTCTTGGCCTTTGTCAGAAACAAGGACGTGATAAAATTACTTTTGTTTTATCAACTTCCATCAGCTCATTCGGTTATTGGGTAGAACAATTACTTGCTGAAAGTACCGGCAAAGAAAACAAAGGTTTGATTCCTGTAAACGGAGAAGTGTTGGGAACTCCGGAGGTTTACACCAATGACAGAGTATTTGTACATCTCTATTTAAAATCGGATGCTATTAAAGAAGATGAACAAAAATTAAATAATCTCGTGGAAGCGGGACATCCGTTAATCAGAATTGAATTAAGTAACACACTTGATCTTGGCGGAGAATATTATCGCTGGGAAATTGCTGCTGCGGTGTCGGGTCTTATCATTGGCATTAATCCGTTTGATCAGCCGAATGTAGAAGAAAGCAAAAAAAATACGGCCGATCTTTTAGAAGCATGGCAAAAGGATGGAGATTTTAAAACCGTAGAACCTTTTGCTGAAAAAGATGCACTGTCTGTTTTTTGTGGAAAGAAAGCGGCTCAACTTTTAAAGAAACACAGCACTGATTTTAAAGCTACGGTAAGTGCGTTTACAGCTCTTGCCCATCAGGGAGATTACATTGCTTTTTTGCCTTATTTCGAACTGACTCAAAAAAGAAAAAACTCGCTTCAGAACTGGAGAAACGAATTGCGCGATGAATTGAAAGTAACCACTACACTTTTGGGAGGGCCACGTTACCTGCACTCTACCGGTCAGCTGCACAAAGGCGGACCAGATTCAGGATTATATATCATTCTTGTTTCAGAAGAAGAAGTGACACTTGCTATTCCCGGAGAAAAATTCGGATTTGATATATTACATCATGCCCAATCATTGGGAGATTTCCGCTCACTTGATAATAAAGGCAGGAGAGTAATCCGGATTAATTTAGGAAAAAATATAAATTATGGACTTGATGCATTAATGACGCTGCTGCAAATTTCAAACAAGAACACAGAAGAAAAATCATGAAGCTGATAAAAACATTATTCCTTGATATCGGAGGCGTACTTCTTACAAATGGTTGGGATACACCAACACGTTCTAAAGCGATTGCTCATTTTAAGTTAGACGCTGATCAAACGCAGGAAAGACATCACATGGTCTTCGACACTTTTGAGTCAGGAAAAATGACATTGGATGCCTATCTTGATTATGTTATTTTTTATGAAGTGCGGTCGTTCACCAAAGATCAGTTTGTACATTACATGCACGAACAATCTCAGCGGATTGAAAACAGTATTGAATTTTTTAAAGCAATTAAAGCAAAATATACACTCCGTGTAATCGCAATCAGCAATGAGCCGAGAGAGCTTAACAATTATCGCATCAGGCATTTTAAGTTGATGGAATTATTTGACGCGGTTATCTCTTCATCATTTGTGCACTTACGCAAACCGGATGTCGCTATTTTTAAACTTGCTATTGACATTGCACAATCAGAAGAAAATAACGCCTTATACATTGACGACAGGCAACTGTTTATTGAAATAGCCAGGGGTTTAGGAGTAAATGGAATTCAATTTACTGATCTCGAAGAAGTAAAAAATAAATTAAAAGATTTTGATTTATCATTAGAATAAAAAGACATGGCAGCTACTACTTACGAATATGGCATGATTGGATTGGGCACAATGGGTCGCAATCTTCTGTTGAACATGAGCGATCACGGCTACAGCGTAGCGGGCTTCGATAAAAATGAGAAGCAGGTAAAAGCATTGGAGGAAGAAGGAAAAGAAAAGAAAATACTGGCTACTACTGATCTTGAAAAATTTATCAACGCGCTACAACTTCCAAGGACCATTATACTTTTAGTACCTGCCGGAAAAATTGTTGACGAAGTTATCTTGGAACTAAAACCTTTTTTAAGCAAAGCTGATTTGATATTGGATTGCGGAAATTCACATTTTACAGATACAGATAAACGCATTGAACAATTAAAATCTTCGGGCATTCATTTCATGGGCGTTGGTGTTTCCGGCGGAGAAGCGGGCGCACGTTTCGGTCCCAGTATTATGCCCGGTGGACCCAAAGAAGTGTATGCCCGTGTAAAAAATATGCTGGAGGATATTTCTGCTAAAGTAAATGGAGAACCCTGCGTTACCTGGCTTGGACCCGGATCGGCGGGGCATTATGTAAAGATGGTTCATAATGGAATTGAGTATGGCATTATGCAGCTGATCGCAGAAGTTTATCATTTGCTGAAAGTTCCGGGCAAAATGGTAAACGATGAATTACATACCGTTTTTTCACAATGGAATAAAGGACTTTTGAGTTCTTTTCTCATAGAAATTACGGCAGCTATTTTTGCACGCAAAGATGATTTAACAGGTAACGATCTCGTTGATATGATCCTGGACAGGGCCAAACAAAAAGGCACAGGTGGCTGGGCTTCGGAAGATGCAATGAAGCTCCAGGTGCCTATCCCGGTAATTGATATTGCTGTGAGCATGCGCGATCTTTCTGCTTATAAAGAAGAACGGGAAGCTGCACATCTAAAATTACAAGGTCCTGAAATTCTTCTGGAGGAAGACAAAAGTGAATTACTTGCATTGCTGGAGCAGGCTTTATATTTTGCGATGATCACCACCTATTCGCAGGGAATGGCACTTTTAAAAAAGGCTTCCGAAGAATACAACTACGAATTAAAACCTGCAGAGATTGCAAAGATCTGGCGCGGAGGATGCATCATCAGGGCTTCTTTGCTTGATACTATTTATACAGCATTTACAGGCAATTCTGAGCTTGTTAATTTAATGATGGATGAAGAGATTTCAGTTAAACTGATACACGCGCAGGAGAGCATCCGTAAAGTGATTAAAAAAGCTGTTGACGCAGGCGTTCCGTTTCCGGCAATGATGGCGGCCCTGGGATATTATGATGGTTATCGCAGTGGCTGGCTGCCTGCCAATTTAGTGCAGGCGCAGCGGGATAATTTCGGCGCGCACACTTATGAAAGGAATGACAGAAAAGGTATTTTTCATACAGAATGGAATCAAAAGCAAGAAAAAAATGAACCCAACAAATAAAGTTAATCCAACCACATTTATTATCCTTGGCGCTACCGGTGACCTTGCGTGGCGTAAACTGCTTCCTGCTCTTTACAATCTTTACCTTGATAAATTTCTGCCGAAAGAATTTGCTGTGATTGGAATCAGCTATGTAAACATGAGTCAACTTGATTTTAAAAAACATGTCTACGATGGTGTAAATAAAAATTCACGCAGCGGAAAACCGGAAAAGTCCGCCTGGGAAAATTTCATAAAATGCTTCACTTACCAGCAGGGAGATTTCACTGCTGAGGCAACTTATACCGAAATAGCAAAAAAAATAAATGTCCTGGAGGAAAAATGGAATGTAACGGCTAACAGAATTTTTTACATGGCTGTACCTCCGAATGCTTTTGAAAACATTGCCAGGGAAATTGGAAACTCGGGTCTTGCCCAGAATAAATTACAAAGCCGCATTGTTATTGAAAAACCTTTTGGACATAATCTTGAGAGTGCAAAAGAATTAAATGCACTGCTCCATACGATGTATGATGAATGCCAGATCTATCGCATTGATCATTACCTCGGAAAAGAAACCGTTCAGAATATTATGGCATTTCGTTTTGCGAACGCATTGTTTGAACCGCTCTGGAACAGGAATTACATTGACAATGTTCAAATTACGGTGCTGGAAGAATTAGGGGTTGAAAACAGGGGAAATTATTATGAAACTGCCGGCGCAATGCGTGATATGATTCAGAATCACCTGCTGCAATTACTTTGTTTGATTGCGATGGAGCCACCTGTTTCTTTTGAAGCAGATGAAGTGCGTAATCGTAAAGTGGATATTTTAAATGCCATCAGAAAAATAAAAACCAAAGATGTAAAGGACGTTGCTGTTCGCGGTCAATACAGCAATGGAAAAATAAATGGTGCCAAAGTAAAAGCATACCGTCAAGAACCTGATATAGAAAAAAACTCATCCGTAGAAACGTTTGCAGCCTTAGAACTTTTTATTGATAACTGGCGCTGGCAGGATGTTCCGTTTTTTCTGCGTACCGGAAAACGCACGGATCAGAACATCTGCACCATTACTATTCAGTTTAAACCAGTGCCGCATAAATCATTTCCTGATGAGGCTTTACAAAGCTGGCAACCGAACAGCAT
Organism: Bacteroidia bacterium; assembly: GCA_039918435.1. Classification (GTDB taxonomy): domain Bacteria; phylum Bacteroidota; class Bacteroidia; order Palsa-965; family Palsa-965. The sequence goes on from JBDSHN010000121.1 coordinate 39,668, forward strand.
TGTACTGGAAATTCAACCACAAATGGGTATCAGTTTAAATTTCCAGGCGAAGTTGCCGGGTTTGCAAATGGTGCTGCATCCCGTTGAAATGGATTTTGATTATGCGGAGGCTTATTCTTCCGGAAGCCCTGAAGGTTACGAAACTTTGCTGTTGGATATTATGGAAGGCGATTCCACTTTGTTTATGCGCGCTGACCAGGTTGAATCTGCATGGAAAGTTGTAATGCCGGTATTGAATGAGTGGGAAACATCAAAATCAGAAATTCCAAATTATGCTGCAGGTACTGAGGGGCCGGAAATAGCTACAACACTGATTTCAAAAAGCGGACGAACATGGGACAATTCAACTCACAGTAAAAATATCCTGAAACAAAAGGAAAGTAAAAAAACTAAAACTAAAAAATAACAATACAAACCCTCTAATCCAATAACTATGATCATTCAATTCAACACAGACAAAACAATCAGCGGCGAAAAACGCAGAGAATCTTACTTTACAGAATTAATTATCAAAGAACTTCAGCACTACAGTGATCACATCACCCGACTTGAAGTTCACATTTCAGATGAAAACGGAAACAAAGAAGGTCCGGAAGATATTCGCTGCTTAATAGAAGCACGAATAGAAGGCAAACAACCCATTGCTGTAAAAAATCAGGCCTCTACGGATGAAAAAGCAGTTTCAGGTGCAGTAGATAAATTAAAATCGGCTTTGAAAAAAATTATGGATACAATGAAAAATCATCGCTAACGTATGACCGGATTTCAGGCGTATAACTTTAAAGGATATGACTTCTAAAACCAATGTACATATTTTTGAACGTGTTCAGCAGCTCAATGAATCAGCAGCTGAGCTGATTGTTAAGCTCTCGAAGAAAGCTATTTCAGAAAGAAACAGGTTTTGCATTTCACTTTCTGGTGGTGAAACTCCCCGGAAATTATACGCCATTTTAGCAAGCGAAAAATTCCGCGAGCGGATTGACTGGCAAAACACGCATGTTTTCTGGGGCGATGAAAGATGTCTGCCATTGGAAGATGAACGGAATAATGCGCATGAATCAAGATTAATTTTATTGGATAAAATAAATATTCCTTCCGAAAACATTCACATTATCCCTGTCAATCTTTCTCCTGCGGAAGCAGCAGCAACCTATGAAAATGAAATTGCATCTTTTTTCGGAAACCAGCCAATACAATTAGACCTGATGCTGTTAGGGCTGGGAGCGAATGGCCACACTGCTTCACTCTTTCCTCACACCGATGTTCTGAATGAAAGTACTCCGGGCGTAAAAGCTATTTATCTCAAAGATCAAAACATGTTTCGCATCACGATGACAGCCCCATTGATAAATAACTCACGCGTCATTCTATTCCTCGTAACTGGAAAAGAAAAAGCAGAAACTGTCAAGTCCGTTTTAGAGGGAGCCTATTTGCCTGAACATTATCCTGCTCAACTCATAACAAATAAAACAGCAGAACTTAACTGGTTTATGGATAAGGATGCAGCTTCTTTGCTGAAACCGGAGAATTTATAAAATTTAATATTTTATACTATGAAAAATCAAATCGAAAAAAAAGATGACAAGAATTCTATTAAAAAGAATTCAATGGACATTGGCGACAAAAGCGCTAATCCAAAAAAAAAGGTTGATGTAGGTGAAAACGAATTTGAAGAAGACAGAAGTATGAATCTGAGAATGAAACCACAGCCATTAAAAGCAATTGCGAAGAAGAAAAAATAAGAATTCAGATTAAAAATGTGTATCAAAAAATGTATGCTGATAGTTTGTAATGGCTACATAAAATCTCTACTCTGTAAATTGTTTTATTTAAACAGCCTCTTAATCAATAATTTTAAAAACCCTTTTAAACAGTTGAATTAAAAAAACAGGTGCAATACTGGTAGCCAGTATAATTAACCATGTGTTTATATTCAGCATTTGAAGTCCAATATAATTATTGAGCGGGCTAACGAAATAGAAAACAGCCAGGATTGCAATACATAACAGCAAGGCTGCCCATATAAATTTATTACGGGTAATTTCATTATTAAAAAAAGATACTTTACGGGAAGATAAATTCATTACATGCCACAACTGTGATAAAGTCATGCTAAAGAAGCTGATATTGTTACTTAATTTTTCATTGTACCCTAAATAATAACTACAATACCATGTCACTGCCATAACCGGCAATGCTAATAATATAGCATAAGCATTTATTGTAAACCAATCTCTTTTAATTACAATAGGCTGCTTCGGATTTCGTGGTGGCAGTTTCATAATTAATTTATTGCCTTTACCAAGTCCCAATGCAAGCGCAGGAAAAACATCTGTAACCAAATTGAGGAAGAGTATTTGTAAGGGTAACAGCGAAAACGGGAAGTTTAATAATCCATAAAAAAACACAATAAATATTTCACTAAGATTGCAGGAGAGGAGGTACATTAAAAAGTTTTTAATGTTTTTAAAAATCACTCTTCCCTGCATAACGGCAGCAACAATAGAAGTAAACGAATCATCTTTTAAAATCATCGCAGCAGTTTCCTTTGCCACCTGTGTACCACGTATGCCCATGGCAATACCAATGTCAGCCTTTTTAAGTGCGGGTGCATCGTTTATTCCATCACCAGTCATAGCAACAATGTTACCCTGTTTCTGATAAAGGCTTACCATATCTAACTTTTGTTTTGGTGTAACCCTGGCAAAAATCGTAGCAGCGAATAATTTTTTTTCAGATAACCGGGTGTCCAATTCTTTACCATTAATAACAACATTATCTTTTTCAGAAAGTTTTATTTTTTCAGCAATATTGAGTGCTGTTGCCGGATGGTCGCCAGTAATCATAATAACCTTAATTCCTGCATCTCTGCATGATTGTAACGCATCCACCACTTCCATTCGGGGAGGATCTAAAAACCCAATAAGGCCTGCGAGAGTTAAGTCTGATAAAAAATTAATGGTGGAGATATTGTCAGCTTCCTTAAAAGCAAATGCCAATACTTTTGATCCTTGTGCTTCGATAACTTCTGCTTTATGAAGAAATGTTTTTTTGTCTGCATCTTCCAGGGGCATTATCTTATCGCCTACACAATAATAACTGCACTTCTTTATTAATTCTTCTACAGCTCCTTTTGCTGATACAAAATTACCTGTACCTGTTTTATGTAAAGTTGCCATTAATTTTGTTTCCGAATTAAATGGTTCTTCCGCAATACGGGGATACGCTGCATTAATTTCTATCGCATTTGTTTTGCTGGAATTTACAAATTGCAATAGTGCGATTTCAATCGGGTCGCCAAGGTATTTTTTCTTATTGTTTTCCTGGTTGCTTACGGCATCGTTACTTAAGGTGGAAATGAGTAGCAACTTTTTAAACGCAAAATTATTCTTTTGAATTGCTGCACTTATGTCTTTGTCCTTTTTATCAATCGTTATTTCTTCATCAAAAAATACCAGGCTGTTTACATCAATTTTATTTTCTGTAAGTGTACCTGTTTTATCAGTAAAAATGATGTTAATGCCACCAAGTGTTTCTACAGATGCGAGCCTTTTAATAAGTACATGCTTCTTTGCCATGCGCAACATGCCATAAGTAAGTGCAATAATACTTACTACGGGCAGCCCTTCCGGTATAGCAGCCACAGCCAATGCCAAAGCTGTTTCTACAATAAGGTAAAACTGTTTGCCCTGTAACAATCCTGTTATAATAAATATGCTTGCAAATACAGCTGTAATCATCATTAATACTTTTGCAAGAGCCTGCAATTTTTTTTCTAACGGTGTAACATCCTGCTTTGCTGTTTCTACCAATTGCGTTATTTTCCCTAATTCAGTATGAAGTCCTGTACCGGTTACGATAGCTCTAGCATTGCCTTTTACAACAGAAGTTCCTTTAAATATTGAATTTATTTTATCAGCTAACGAAACATCCTTTTCTATACTATCAATATTTTTTTCAACTGCCAGTGATTCTCCCGTAAGTGCCGACTCATCAACTTCAAATTGATTTACTTCCATTAATCTTGCATCGGCCATTACCATATCACCAGCTTCTAACTCCAATATATCTCCGGGTACGATTCTTTCAGACGGAATTTCTTTTAGTGCATTGTCTCTCCATACTTTTGAAACGCTGATGTCCATTTTTTTCAAGGCCTCCATAGAATTACGGGCTTGTAACTCCATGAAAAAACCCAGCACGGCAGTAATAAAAATTACTGCTATTATGGAAAAACCTTCCAGCCAGTCATCAAAGAAAAAAGAAAAGCCGGCGGCTACTACCAGCAATAGTATTATCGGGCTTTTAAATTGTTCAAATAAAATAAGCCAAATACTTTTTCCCTTTTGAGCTGCATAACTGTTTAAACCATATTTTGCAATCCTTTCATTTATACTACTTTCTTTTAAACCGTATTGCAGATTTACATCCATCATCTCTGCAAGGTCATCAACCTTTATTGAAAACGAATTTTCAACTGGAAGTATTTTATCATTTAATGCTGCCATATTTTTATTATGCCTGATTTTCTTTTAGTTTTCATTTTCGTTTAATAGTACTTGTGTATATTATCCCTATTTCTTTATTTTTCATTGCAATTAATAATTTCAGGGCAAGCGTACTGCTGGCTAATTTGAACAATAGATCCGTCACATTTTTCACCGGAATTTTCGTTCAGATTTCTTACCGTTTCATTCATACTACTTCTATCGGATCATTATAAAAAGAAACACCAGGTATAGAACAATACTCAAAATTCCGCTCACTCTGTTAAATCCATTCATAAAATACAGAAGCAAAAGATTCATTATTGTAATACCCAAAAGCCACCATACTGAAAAAACAGTTTGTTCTGACAAGGTGCTAACACCAAATAACAGGGAAGGAATACAAGCGCCAAAAAAGATATTCAGATTGTTGCTGTTAAGCGCTTCATTCATAACAACAACGTCTTTTCCCTGTAAAGCCATTTTGATTGCTGTTATCATATTAGGTATTCCTGTTAAAGAGGCCAGAACAATTACACCAAGAATTGTTTTGTTGATATTCCATTCACCGCTTAAAAAAACAGCAGAACTAACGATTCCCATTGATGAGAATACGATTGCAATAAGTGCGATTCCTCCTATCCAGACCCATGACCATGATTTCGGCATAGGTGTTTTGTCATTTTCAATTTCAGTTGTGGCATCCGTAATAAAGTTTCTGATTTTTAAAGGGAAGCTCCACCTTTTCATCTTCTCTGCATTCAATCCGGAAATAATTACATACGGAACTAAAACAAGTAAGAACAAAATAACACTTAGCAGGGGAGAAATAAATTTAAAAACCAATAAAATCATAATCAGTAATGCAATGAGGGAAACTGCACCGTTAAAAATCGTGGCTGACCTTTTTAATTGTAACCGCCCTGCAAATAATGTTGATAGTCCAAGTATCGCCGCGAGGTTAAAAATATTTGATCCCACAACAATGCCAATGCCGACGTCTTTCTGCTTTGCAAATAAAGCTACAATAACAGATGAAATTTCAGGAGCGTCTGCGCTTAAGGCCACAAGCATTCCGAGTATTCCTCCTGAGATATTATAACGTCTTTTGAGTTTGCCTAAACTATTGCTGAGAACAAAACTTGAGAACGTCATTAATACAAAACAAAAAGAAAATATTCCTATAGCTGATAATGCTGTCATTTGATGCTTACGTTTTGATGAAATGGATGTTTTTCAAAAAAAATAAACCGCAAAGCCGTAATTACTTCTGCCTGTTTGTTATTTTATTCAATGCTTTTCCATTTCCAATTAAGAACTTCAGGCATGTCTTTACCATGCTTGTTTACATATTGCCTGTGTTCTATCAACTTGTCTTTTAATTGTTGTTTCAGATAATCGCCTTTACTGCCTGTTTGTGGCAAACGATCAATTACATCAATCACCAGGTGAAAACGGTCAACATCGTTTTGTACACGCAAATCAAAAGGCGTTGTAATGGTTCCTTCTTCTTTATAACCTCTTACATGAAGATTGAGATTAGTGCGGCGATAAGTAAGACGATGCAACAGCCACGGGTAACCATGAAAGTTAAAAATGATGTGCTTGTCTTTCGTAAATATTGAATCGTAATCTTCATCACTTAAACCATGCGGATGTTCTGAACAGGATTGCAGTTTCATCAGATCAACCACATTTACCACTCTTATTTTAACTTCCGGTAAATGTTCACGCAAAATGGAAACAGCAGCCAGTATTTCAAGTGTTGGCGTATCACCACAACAAGCCATCACCACATCCGGCTCAATTCCCTGGTCGTTACTTGCCCATTGCCATATTCCAATTCCCTGTGTGCAATGCACCACCGCTTCATCCATCGTAAGCCATTGCGGAAGCGGATGTTTGCCCGCGACAACAACGTTTACATAATGACGACTGCGCAGGCAATGATCAAAAACAGATAAAAGGCAATTCGCATCAGGTGGAAGATATACTCTTACAACATCCGCTTTTTTATTGATAACATGATCTATAAATCCCGGATCCTGATGGGTAAAGCCGTTGTGATCCTGCTGCCATACATGGGAAGTCAATAAATAATTCAATGACGCAATTTTTCTGCGCCAGGGCAAATCAGCTGTTACTTTCAACCACTTTGCATGCTGGCTGAACATGGAATCAACGATGCGGATAAAAGCTTCGTAACTATTAAACAATCCATGTCTCCCGGTTAATAAATAACCTTCGAGAAATCCTTCGCACTGGTGCTCACTTAACATGGAATCTACCACCTGCCCCGTAGGTTCGAGGAACTCATCATATTGTTCTGTTGCTGCATTCCACTGACGATTCGTAGTTTCGAAAATAGCACCTAATAAATTTGACAGCGTTTCATCCGGACCGAATACGCGAAAATTATGCTGATCACGATTCAGTTTTGCTACATCTCTCAAAAATTTTCCAAGCACCATTGTATCTTGTCCGTTGACAGCGCCGGGCGAAGGAACATTCACTGCGTGCTTGTGAAAATCAGGCATTCTTAAATCTTTTAAAAGCAAGCCGCCATTCGTGTGCAGATTAGCGCCCATCCGTTTGTTTCCCTTTGGTGCGAGTTCGGCCAGTTCCGGCATAAGACATCCGTTTTCATCAAACAATTCTTCCGGCTTATAACTCTTCATCCAGTTTTCCAGCAGCTTTACATGATCAGGATGATCTGCATCTACAAGAATCGGCACCTGGTGCGAACGAAAGGTTCCTTCTATTTGTAGCCCGTCCACTACTTCAGGTCCTGTCCATCCTTTTGGTGACTTCAAAATGATCATCGGCCAGCGCGGACGTGTATTATCGTTTGTGCTTCTTGCATGGTTTTGAATGTCATGAATTTCTTCAATCACTTTGTTAAGTGTAGAAGCCATCAATTCATGCATTGTCAGAGGGTCATTGCCTTCTACAAAATGTGGTGTCCATCCGCAACCACGAAAAAATTGTTCTAATTCTTCCTCATCAATTCGCGCTAGTAAAGTTGGATTGCTGATCTTATAACCATTCAAATGCAGGATTGGTAACACAACTCCATCACTAATCGGATTTAAAATTTTATTGGAGTGCCACGCCGTTGCTAAAGGAGCAGTTTCCGCTTCGCCATCACCAATGATGCAGGCTACTACTAAACCGGGGTTATCGAACGCTGCACCAAATGCATGACTGAGTGAATAGCCCAACTCGCCACCTTCATGAATGGAACCCGGCGTTGTTGGTGCTACGTGACTTGATATTCCGCCGGGGAATGAGAATTGTGTAAATAATTTTTTTAATCCTTCTTCATCCTGTGTAACGTTCGGATAAACTTCGCTCCATGTTCCCTCAAGGTAAACGTTGCCAACAATAGCCGGACCACCATGACCGGGACCGGAGATGTAAAACATATCAAGATCATATTTTTTAATCACCCGGTTCAGATGCACATACATAAAATTCTGTCCCGGTGTTGTACCCCAGTGCCCAACTACTAAAGGCTTCACATGTTCCAGTTTCAGCGGTTCTTTCAGTAGCGGATTATCATACAAATAAATCTGCCCTACAGACAAATAGTTGGCAGCACGCCAATAGGCATTCATCTTATCCAATAATTCCAGTGATAAAGTTTCAATTGCCATAGTCCCGCTTTCTGTTTCCATGATATTTATTTTTTTATTTTTTATAAATCATCTTACTTTCAGCATACTTGCATTGATAGCAACCACGATTGTACTGACCGCCATCAAAGCTGCACCTGCCGCAGGATTTAACAAAATTCCCCAATGATATAATACACCAGCTGCTAATGGCATCGCCACTACATTATAGCCCGTCGCCCAGATTAAATTCTGAATCATCTTCCGGTGCGTGGCTTTGCCAAATAAAATCAAACTCACAATGTCTTTTGGATTGCTGTTGACTAATACAATGCCAGCAGTTTCTGCCGCAATATCGCTGCCACTGCCAACTGCAATACCAACATCAGCCTGTGCAAGCGCCGGTGCATCATTTACGCCATCGCCGGTCATGGCAACAAACTCATCTTTGCTTTGCAATTCTTTTATCTTTTGCAATTTCTGATCCGGCAATACTTCTGCGATAAAACTATCCATGCCCAATGTTTCACTTACACTTTTTGCAACCTTGCTGTTATCTCCAGTTAATAGTATTGATTTTATATTTTCCTTTTTTAATGTGGCAATTGCTTCTGCTGATTCGGGACGTATTTCATCTGACAAAGCGATGTATCCTGCTAGCTTATCGTTGATGATTATAAATACAACTGTTTCTGTATCGTTTGCTTTATAATCAGCTGGAATTTCTATATTTTTTTCTTTTAAATAACCGGGACTAACAACCAGTATTTTTTTTCCTTCAACAGTTGCTTCAACACCTTTGCCTGTAATGGCGTTAAAGTTTTCCGTCGCAGGAACGGCCAGGGATAAGTCTTTTCCTTTTTGTAAAATACCTGTGGCAATAGGATGCTCTGATTTTTGCTCCAACGCAGATGCAAGCCTTATCAATTCATTTTCATCTGCATCTTTTTGCAATGATACTATTTTTGACACTTCAAATTTTCCAACGGTAAGTGTGCCGGTCTTATCAAAGACAATGGTGGTTATCTTTCTTGCATTTTCAAATGCTGTTCTGTTCTTAATAAGCAATCCGTTTTTTGCGGCAAGTGAAGTTGATTTAGCCACTACTAACGGCACCGCCAATCCTAAAGCATGTGGGCAACAGATAACGATTACAGTCACCATTCTTGCCACCGCAAAGTCCAGGGGCTGGCCTGTTAAATACCAATATAGAAATGTAGAAATACCCGATGCCAATGCAATAAAAGTCAACCATTTTGCAGCTTTATCGGCGAGCAATTGGGTTTTGGATTTTGCTTTTTGCGCATCATCAACCAATTTTATTACCTGCGAGAGATAAGAATCCTTTGCGGCGTGTGATACAGTTACTTTGATAGAACCATTTCCATTGATAGAGCCCGCAATTACTTTATCGCCTTGTATTTTTTTCACGGGCTTTGATTCGCCGGTTAACATAGATTCATTCAGGTAGCTTTCACCTTCCGATATGATTCCATCGGCTGCAACTTTTTCTCCCGGTTTAACAAGAATATTATCTTTCTCTTTTAATGTATCTGTTTTTACATCATGCACTTTATCCCCCATTACCATGTGTGCATCTGATGGCATCAATTGCACTAATAATTCCAGTTCTCTGGAAGCTCCTGCAATGGATTTCATTTCTATCCAATGTCCTAAAAGCATAATGAGAATAAGCGTTGCCAGTTCCCAGAAAAAGTCCATTCCTTTTAATCCAAACACTGTTGCGGTGCTGTAGATATATGCTACTGAAATAGCAAATCCTATCAGCGTCATCATGCCCGGGTTCTTTTCTTTTAATTCACTTACCAGCCCTTTTAAAAAAGGCCATCCGCCGTAAATAAAAACTACGCTTGATAAGGCAAATAAAACATAGGACGAGCCCGTAAATTGCCAGTCAACTCCAATGAAATGTTGTATCATAGTTGATAACAACAGGATGGGTACAGTTAAAACCAATACTACGTAAAATCGCTTTTTAAAATCAGCGATCATCATGGCGTGATGGTTATGCCCGGCATGACCTATAGGTGGATTGGCTGCGTGGTTCGCATTGCTATGATTCATTTTCGAATGATCCATCATATATATATATTTAAGAATGTGTATTAATTTCTTGGATGCATCATCGGAAGAAATACCATAACCATTTACCAATACTCCTTTTATATTAAACTTCGCAGAAGAAATAGTATCTAAATATCAAATTGCATACTGACATAACAAAGTTCAACGCTGAATATTAAAGTCCATTGTGTAAGCCATCTTTTTTCAAACCATTCATCGTTCCTGCTAATTCATAGTTTTTTTCATTCTGACAAATTTAGAATTGCTGCATTCAAACTAATAGGTTATTCCTTTTATCGGAAGAGGGAAGATAAAATCCTCTAACACATTGTGGTGCGCCTTTGAAACATGCTCTTTAAATGATTTCATGCTGCTATGCATCACGGTTGCATATTCCTTACCCTCTTTCAACACAATTTTTTCGAGGTCCGATAATCTTTTTTTGATAGCCACTTCCCTTTCTTCTTTAGCTGATGGCAATTCCCTATCCAGTTGAAACATATTCTTTTCAAAGACTTTATCGGCATCTTCGTAAAATGAAGTAAGCATCGGATCGCAGGAATATGTTTTTATGTGAGAAAATCTGGTCGCTGATTTTTTTTCTTCGTCATCCAGCTTGCCATCACTATTAGCAGCAAGCAGTGAGATATAAACCGGGAATTGAAGCAGCGCCTGGTTTTCTTTTTCAGAACTATTTTTTAAAAGTTTCATTTTTTTTATTTGGCATTTAACAAGTTATTTAAGCAACGATTGAATTTTTAATTGAAACCTGATAATGTGATTAGTTGCCCATTCTTCCCTTATGCTTCTTGTCATTCATCATACCATTACCTGTGTTGTTATGCATCATACCATTCCCAGTATTGTTTTGCATCATTTGCATCATTTCCGGATTATCTTTCATTACATTATACATTCCTGCCATCATACTGCTATCGCCTTTAGCTGTTTCCATCATGCCCGACAGCATACCCGGCATGATACCCGGATTATTCTTCATCATAATCATCATTGAATTATGGTTGCTCATCATCATACCGTTTTTGCTATTCATCATTGTACTTATCATTTCCTCCGACATCATGCTGTCGTTAGCAATTTCTTCCATGATTTCACTTCGCGTTTGTGCGTTTGACAGCGCACTATTTTGAGCTGATGTAGACTGGCATGCGGCGAAAAGTGTACACAATGCTATTGCCAGAACTGCTGTTTGTAGTTTTTTCATTTTTATACTTTTTAGATTATTATGAATATCTGAAAAGGTAGGCACTTTGGCTACTTGGCATGTTACACAATAAATAACAACAGTTACATCATTCACACATTTGATTTTGCAATTTCATTTATGCATCTGCTTTCATTTTTAACAGACTAATTCAAAACATCGCAAACCAGTTTTGCTATCATTAATTCCTCATTGGTATTAATAACATATACTTTCACTACACTTGAGTCAGTCGAAATAATTATTTCATTATTCATGTTTTTTATTTCATCCAATTCAATTCCCAAAAATTCAAGGTTATCGCATATTTTACTTCTTACTTCCGGCGAATGTTCACCAATGCCTCCTGAAAACACCAATACATTTAAGCCTCCGAGTGCGGCGGAAAACGAACCGATCCATTTTCTTGCCTGGTAGCAAAACAGTTCAATTGCTTCTTTAGCCCGGTTATCCGTGTCTTCAATTTTCAGCAGTTCCCGCATATCAGCATTTGTTTCTGATATGCCAAGCAAACCGGATTCGTGATTGATTAAATGACTAAACTGCTTTGGACTGAGTTTTTCAAATTGCATTAAATACCATGCAACACCCGGATCAAGATCACCCGTGCGCGTGCCCATTGGTAATCCTGATGTCGGGGTAAATCCCATACTGGTGTCTATACTTTTACCATCTCTTACTGCTGCAAGACTTGCACCATTACCGAGGTGTGCTAAAATTATTTTGCTTTTCGCTGCTTCCTCTCCTGCTATACGTTTAAGTTCTTCCAACAGGTACGCATAAGAAAGACCATGAAAACCATATCGCTGAATTCCCATTTCATAATATCGACGTGGGATAGATAATAATTTCGCAATTGTTGGCATAGAAGTATGGAAGCAAGTATCAAAACAAGCTACCTGTTTTAATGAAGGATAACGTTTGCGGAAGATTTCTATCAATTTAATTTCTCCGGGTAAATGTTCAGGATCGAGAGCGCTGATTTCCTTTAATTCCTTCATTAGCCCGGGAGTAATAATTTCAGGCGCTGTATGTTTCATCCCATGAACTATGCGGTGACCGATTGCTTTAACTGAATTAAAACCTTCTTGTTTTTCGAGCCAGTCAATCAGGTAGACAGCAGCTTCTTCATGATTGCTGGATTTAATGTCCAGGGCATTCTTTTGTTGAGTAACGGAATCCGTAAAACTGAGTTTTGCGTTTTGCGTACCAATATTTTTTATCTCTCCATTAAACAGTTGCTCAAGTGAGTCTTCAATTATGTATAAAGAAAACTTGATGCTGGATGAACCGCCGTTAATGGTTAATATATATTTTTCTTTATCCATGATGAAGTTTGTTTTATTCCACCGGAAGCAGCATTGATGTTAATGCTTTCGATGCAGATAAACAGTCATTATGCAGGATTCTTTTAATGCATGAACTGTAGCGACGGTGAACATGGTTCAGATTTTGATGCCTTATCAAACAATTCTTCATCCTGAGAATTTAAGATGATTTTCGGCTTTCTGTGCATGAAGTTTCTCAAGAAAATTATCAAATATTACTTTATGATTTCCCTCTTTATCTGCTTGCATTAATTGTTCTAACATGTTAGCTAAAGTATTTTGAATATACAGATCGTCTTTACCATAATTCCATATTGGATAAAAGCATTCGCCAAAAAGTTGTTCAAAATTCCATTCAACGGATACAACACGGGTTTCATTGTTATTATCTTTAAAAACAGTTTTTATGTAGTGATTTAACCTGAACAAAAAAAGATCAGTTAATGCATGAATACTTAAAACAGCCGTTTCAGGATCGTTAATGCCGGGGCTTAATGCTTTAATTGCAACTTCAGCAAGCTGGTGATAACCATAATAAGGGTTTTTTTCCAAAGGTTGCCCGTTGAACAAATCGATCGGCATAAATATTTTTTTCAAATCCTCTTCTGTTAATTGTTTGGGGCCATGAAATACCAGGAGTGGCGAGCCTTTCAAAAGATATGCACCTGCAGGATGTAAAAACTGTATTGTACCACCATGTTCACAGGCAAATCTGATCAATTCTCTTTCGTTAAAACCCTGGTAATAATCAGAAGAATACATAGCGACCATTTGTCCTTTTTTTTCCGGCGTCTCATATTGTTCCTGATGTTCATCATTACAAATTTGATTAAGTGTATGCACTGTTTTTTTATGCACCCGTGTTATAATAGTTTCAAATTTCACCGATTGGGTAACGTAATGCAGGAAATAAATAAAAAGAAAAATATCTCCAACTGTAAGCAGCAATAACAAATAAATACTAAGTGCTGGTACATAAACGCCGGAATCAATATTACGTATTGAACTTAATAAGAATAAAGCATACACGATGGTGCCGATGTAAAAGCCAAGTATTATTTGCTGAAACCGGTTGCCGATCATGCTGCTGAGCATCCGGTTACTCATTTGTGAAGCTGCCTGGTTAAGCAAAATCATCACCATAGAAAAGCTAAACACAGTAAGCGAGATCACACCGCCCACTATTGTTGATACTATAGACAGTGCGGTTGTAGCGTCTTTGAGGCGTACCCATTTAAAATCTGATTTAAACTGCTTTCCCAGCTGAGAATAATCCAACTCAAGCATAAGCCAGGAAAGAAACAGAAAACCAATTGCTATGATTGCCGGATAAAATGCAATGCTGCCTGTAATCTTGTTATAAGTATACCGTAAATATTTTGAGAATCTGTTCATAAAACTTTTTATGCGAAAGTGTTATCATTCTATTCTTTTGGTTCAGCACTTTTTTTATGTGGTACTCTATTCAACATTTCAAATCCCGAAACCACAACAAATAATTCTTCGTCAATTCATATCAATTTAAGGTCACCACCTTTCATTATTGCAAGTACAATTTCCACTTGGTGTTCTTTTTCATCATCTTCCAATAAAATAAAATCTGTTTCCTGTGTCTTTCCATCGAGCATTATAGTAATTGTTCCGCTCCCTTCTATTTGTGAAATAATTAAATGGTACATACTGCTTTTATACCTGTAATCCACTTTAAACGAATTCCATTCTTCGGGAATACATGGTTTAATTCTCAATTTATTGCCCTGTTGCTGTAATCCCAGGAACGACTCAGTAATGAGTTGATACATCCATCCTGCAGAACCAGTGTACCAGGTCCATCCTCCACGGCCTTTATGCGGTGCTTTGGCATACACATCGGCAGCCAGCACATAAGGTTCTACTTTATAAACAGCAATCTCCTGCGCGGTTTTGCCATGATTCGCCGGGTTGATCATGCTTAATAATTCCCACACCTTTTTTGTATCACCCATTTTCGCAAAAGCAATGATGAGCCAAACGGCTGCATGCGTGTACTGACCTCCGTTTTCCCGCACTCCCGGCACATAGCCTTTTATATAACCCGGGTTCAGTTCTGATTTATCAAATGGCGGGTCAAGTAATTGAATGATCTGCGCATCTTTGTGCACCAGGTATTTATAAGCAGATTCCAAAGCGATGCGCCGTTTTGTTGGATCGCCGGCACCGGAAATTACTGACCAGCTTTGTGCAATAGAATCAATTTTACAATCTTCATTTTCAGATGTGCCGAGTTCTTCGCCGTTATCAAACCAAGCGCGTTTATACCACTCGCCATCCCAGGCATTTTTATCAATATTTTCTTTTAATGCCTGTGCTTGTTGCTTACATTCTTCGCTGAAAGCAGTATCCTTTTTAAAATCTGCAATAGCTACAAAGCGCATAAGAATATCATAGAAGAAAAAGGCAAGCCAAACGCTTTCGCCTTTTCCATGTTCACCCACTTTATCGTAACCATCGTTCCAGTCTCCTGTGCCAATCAGTGGCAAACCATGTACGCCATAATTAAAACCATGTTTGATGGCTTGTACACAATGATCATAAAGACTTATCGGGGTTACAGATTGCCCTGGAAGATCGTAATAGGATTCTTCGCCATCGTTCAAAGGCCGGCCTTCAATATAAGGTCGCGTTTCATCGAGAATACTGGTGTCGGTTGTAAATGAAATGTAGAGTGTTGTCACTAAAGGCAACCATAAAAAGTCATCGGAGATCCGTGTACGTACACCTCTGCCAACGGGTGGATGCCACCAATGCTGTACATCGCCTTCTTTAAACTGGTGCGCTGCGCTTAATAAGATCTGGTCT
Organism: Bacteroidia bacterium; assembly: GCA_039918435.1. Lineage (GTDB taxonomy): Bacteria > Bacteroidota > Bacteroidia > Palsa-965 > Palsa-965. The sequence goes on from JBDSHN010000121.1 coordinate 55,245, forward strand.
CGCGCTAACTGTGGCTCTGCATGGAGCAAAGACAACACATCCTGCAATTGATCCCTGAAACCGAAAGCGCCGCCTGACTGGTAAAATCCGCTTCTTCCAAATAACCTGGATGATAATGTCTGATAAGTAAGCCAGCCGTTCGTTATTAAATTAAGTGCCAGATCAGGCGTTTCAATACGAAGCGCACCGAGAGTTATTTTCCAGTAATTTTTTACTTTATCCAAAGATTCTTTTGCTGTGAAAAAGCCTTTGAATTTACCAGCTATATAAATTGCTTCGTTAACATCTTTTCCGGAGCCAAGTCTGAACGTAATTTCATGCTCCTCGCCTTCTGCTAAATATAACGGAACCTGTATGGCTGCGCAAGGGTCAAGCGCCATACCTGTTTTCCCGGATAACTTCACACGCTTTAATGCATCGGGAAATTGAAGACTTCCATTTCTTCCGATAAATTCAGTCCGGTCACAAGTAATACTTTTTTTACGATAGTCTACATCAAAAAATGCAACCCGGGTTGAAAACTCTGTGCTGTAAGGATTTTTAGCAAAGAGCGCTCCCGTATTCGGATCAATCTCCGTATGCATATACATAGACGTTTTGGTTCTGTCTGTACCAAGCACCCATTCGATGTAGCCTGTAACTGAAAATTTTCGTTGGCGGCCCGACTTGTTTTTAATTTTTAAGGTGGTAAATTTTATTGAATCATCGAGATCCACATGTACCGTCATTTCTGAATGAATACCATCTTCCATGTGTTCAAAAACACTATATCCAAAACCATGACGGGTAATGTAAGAACCGGAACCCGGACAAGGTAATAAAGAAGCGGACCAGAATTTCCCGGTTTCTTCATCACGTAAATAAAACGCTTCTCCACCTGAATCGGTTACCGGATCATTGTTCCATGGTGTCAGACGAAACTCATGCGCATTTTCGGACCAGGTATAAGCAGATCCGCTTTCAGATATAACTGTGCCAAAATTTTTGTTAGCTATAACGTTTACCCAGGGCGCAGGTGTTTTTGTTGAATCATCAATTTGTATCACGTATTCTTTTCCATCAGCGCTGAATCCTCCAAGTCCGTTTGTAAACAAAAGATCAGCAGGAAGTTCAAGGGGAATCGAGACAACATTTTCGGCCGGCGATATTTCCATGTATGGCATTCCTGAACGTCCCATGGGTTTGCGCTGTGCATGTTCGGCAAGCGTACCGCCATTGTCTGATAAATTGAGACGTGCCACAGTTTCAAACAAAACGCGATCTTCATTAGAGATCTGATCAGAAGCACGGACAAATATTCCGCCCGGTTTATCAATTAATTCAGCAGGTACCAAAGCATTAATTTCATTCTGGAACACTTGCCTGTAACCACCATGATCTTCATTCCAGATCACAAGGTCTACTGCTATTCCTTTTAAACGCCAGTAAGAATGCGCCTGTATTAATTGTTTTACCAGTTGAATATTATCCTGCCGCTCTACTTTTAATAATACAATCGGCAAATCGCCTGAAATGGAATAGCCCCACAAGCCCGACTGCCCGCGATGATTATTTATCAGCACAGAAGCTTCTGCACGATAAGCAGAATTTGTAAATAAAATGGAACTTGCAAAGTGTCCATACAATTGCGCATCTGATTCCGAGGCATTGATCTGGCGCAGCACAACCTGGCTATGCGTCCACGCAAGTTCAAATACTCTGTCCTTATGATGTTTGTCCTGGTATTTATTCACGAGTGCTTTGCAGCTTTCTTTATTTTCAGCAATGCCAATCACCATGTCCACAACAACAGATTGCTCCGGATCAAGTGTCACTTTATAACGAATAGCCACAATAGGATCAAGTACGGAGCCTTGTCCCCCATCCAGCGGACCAGGTCGCTGCATTACAGCCGGTCTTGTGTTTGTATTATCCCTTCCTATAAAAGCCATGCGATCTGTTTCATAAGAAATTTCTTCTGCATTTTTTCCCTGCAACGACATCAGGTGAAACATAACGGGAGGTTGCTCTGTAACGGCACGGGGACGACGTGTACAGAGAATCGCATTTTGTTCAGGAATAATTTCAGTCTGTACAAATAAATTGCTGAATGCCGGCGCCATCAAATCTGCGTCAGGAGCTGCCAACACAACTTCTGCATAACTCGTTATTTCAATTGTTTTTTTCTTGTTCGAAAGGTTGGTGACTTTTAACCGGCGCATTTCAATATCATCTTCTGGCGATACAACAATTTCGGTATGCATTTCAATTTCATTCACAGTACTGCGAAAATCTACGCGACCCTGCGAAAATGCTGCTTCATAACAATCTGCTTTTTTAAGTGTTGGCTGATGGCTATTTGACCAGTACAAATCTGTTTCAAGATCACGGATGTAACAGAACGTTCCCCAGTTATCACGCGTAACATCTTCCCGCCAACGTGTAACGGCAAGATTTTTCCAGCGGCTATAACCTGAACCCGCGTTGGTCACCATTACGTGATAACGTCCGTTAGAGAGCAATTGCACTTCAGGGACAGGAGTAGTAGGATTATTAATGATGCGTGTTTCTGATCCGCTTGCCACGTAATTAATATCAGCAATGTCAGTAGTATGCGCAAAAAATGTAGTGGCTTTCGGAACACGTTCCTGTAATAATAAAAGCGCGGCTTTAAACTGCGGCTCTGCTTCAAATAATTTTTGCATGGGTTTATCCAATAGCAAATAGGCCATAGACAGCAGACTCATGCCCTGGTGATGAGCCATAAAAGAATAAATTACAGCGCTTGTCTGCCCTCGTTGCAAACGCGATGGAGTATAATCAACGGCTTCGTATAAACCATAACGTCCTTCAAATCCTTTCTTTGACAGCGTCTGTAAATTTTCGCAGGCCTTTTCAGGTGCAACCATTAAAGACATAGCAGAAGCATAAGGTGCAATAACTGCATCTTCATTCAAGCCGCGTTTTAAACCTAAGCCGGGAGCCCCGAATGCTCTGTATTGATAATTGGAATTTGCAGTCAGTAAGTTGAAACCCGACTCTGAAATTCCCCAGGGAAGATTTACTTTTTTACCATAATCGATCTGCCATTTAACTGCTGCTTTGTACGTTTGATCAAGCAACGTGTTTTCGTATGTTGGCATAACCAACAAAGGCATCAGGTATTCAAACATCGATCCGCTCCACGATAATAAAATCGGTTCACCGTTTACATTCGTCAATAAACGTCCAAGAGCAAACCAGCTTTCTTCAGGAAGTTTTCCTTGTGCAATCCCGACAAAAATGGAGAGTCGCGCTTCGGATGCGAGCAAATCATAAAAACTAGGATCCATCCGATGTTCCTGAATATTATAACCAATGCTGAATAAATTAGTGGAACGGTCATAAATAAAATTCCAATCAATTTCGGTAAAGAGGTGAAATTCATTCGCCAGTATTTCACACGAACTGATAATTTCAGCAGCATATTTAATAAACGCGTTTACAGCTTCCTGAAATAATAAAAGCCATTGCGTTTCGGCAGTGTCATTATTTTCGGCCAGGTAAGCGGAACATGTTGATTTTAATTGATCCGCATTCATCAGCAGTTCTTCGAGGCTAAAATTCGTATCACCGATAGTTAAGCGCACAAATTTTTCCGGACGCTCAGCTAAAATCACGAGGAAATCAAAATTCAGGAAATAGCTGTTCGCTTGCTCCAGTTGATGCATCACCCGCTCCTTCCACCAGCATGTTTCGCTGGCAGGCTCATGTGTAAGTTTGTCATGCAGCGCTGTGAAATTTTTTGTAACCGCATTTAATTTTAAACGGACTTCCTTCAAACTGGCGGTGTCGTTTTCGCAAAGCTTTGCCAGGTCTGCTGACTGCGATTGAAAAAGTTCCTTATCTTTTTCTGTAAGTGTATCGGTGAGCACATCCAATGTATCGCAAAGTCCTTTAAGCAATGTCACACCTTGAATCTTTTGATGTGGTATTGCCAGAAGCCCCTGTTTTACAATAAAAAGATGGCCAGTTAAATTTCCGCTGTCAACAGTTGAAATGTATTTTGGCAACAGCGGATTTAAAGTTTCAGTATCATACCAATTATAAAAATGGCCTTTAAACCTTTCCATTTTTTTCATACTCGCTAACGTATGCTTGCTGCGATTGACAAGTTCATTGGTAGTTATGTATCCAAAATCATGAGCTGTAATATTACTCAGCAAAGCTAATCCGATATTTGTCGGAGAAGTACGATGCGCGATCTGCACTTCCGGCTGTTCCTGGTAATTATCGGGAGGAAGCCAGTTTTCCTGTGCTACCACAAAACGTTCAAAATAACTCCAGGTTTTCCTTGAAAGTTTACGGAGAAAAGTATGCTGCTGCGCAGAAAGTTTAGCATCCTGTTTCGCGCGTGGTTTACTGATCTGCCAAGTTATAAATGGCGTTATCAGCCATAGAAATAAAATAAGACCAGCTTCTCCAAGATCATTTGGAAAGTATAACGAAAGATAAATGCCGGTTGCCAACGCAATAGTGGGTTCTATCCACATGTCTGCATAAGATGCTATCATGCTGGTCTGACTGAAAAGTTCTTCGTTGGCAGAAGGATTCCATTCCAATAGTTTTTTCCTAGAAATAAGCATCCTCCAAAGGGCTTTGATTATGGCAGCAAGATTTAAAAATGCTTCATAAGGAAGGCAGATAAGCGTAAAAGAAGTTTTGATAAAAATCGCAGCAATATTATAGATGGAGTTTCTCACATGATGCATGAAAACAACATCTTTCGGTTTATTGATAGTATCCCAAATAGAAATAATAAAAACAGGAATTACAATGATCAAAGAAACGAGTATAGTCCATGAAAGTGACGAAGGAAAAACAAGCCAGCCCAATAAAAGCAAAGTTGTTAAAGCTAATGGAACAACACTTCGCCTGATGTTGTCAAATATTTTCCAGCGCGACAAACCGGAAACAGGGTTCTTATGCCAGCGTTTATCGGCTGCCGGAACGAAAGGTAAGAACCATGAAAAAATTTGCCAGTCACCACGCACCCATCTTGCACGTCGTTTCATATCCGTACGATAAGTTGCAGGATATTTTTCAAACAGCTGAACATCGCTTAGTAAGCCAGATCGTACATAACATCCCTCCAGCAAGTCATGGCTTAAAATATGGTTATCAGCGAATCTTCCTCCGAGCACTTGTCTGAATATATCTACATCATAAATTCCTTTACCAATAAAAGAACCTTCTTCAAATAAATCCTGGTAAACATCAGAAGAAGCGCGTGTATAAGGATCTATACCCGGTTCATTCCCGTGTATACGTGTATATAAAGAACTTGTTGTTTCAGGCAGGCTAACAGTGATACGCGGTTGTAATATACCATAACCTTTTATAACACGCCCCTTTTGTTCGTCGTACAAAGGCCTGTTTAAGGGATGAGCCATAGTACCAATTAATTTCCATGCCGAACCTAAAGGCAGTTGTGTATCGGCATCAAGAGTTATGACATATTTAATTTTGGGAAAAACGGATTGATCCCCTATTACGACAGAGAAATAAGGCATCTTATCTCCTCTCAGAATGGAATTTAATTCTGAAAGTTTACCGCGTTTTCTTTCATATCCCATCCATGCATGTTCCTGTGGATTCCATTTACGTGGGCGATGAAAAAGAAAAAAAATATCATTCTGATCCCTTTTATATTTATTATTCAGATCTGAAATTTTTTGTTTCACTGAATTCACAAGCGGCTCATCAGTGGGAAGATGCTCCGACGGTGCATCTAAAAAATCAGTAAGCAATCCAAAATGTAAATTATCATTTCGGTTAGCCAGGAATCTTACCTCCAGGGCATCTGTTAGTGTTTCAATTTCTTCAGTGCTAGTCAGCATCGCCGGTACAATTACCATCGTGCTGCACTCAGAAGGAATTCTTTTTGAAAAATCAAGACGCGGCAATAAATGTGGTGTTACCAACAGCGTTGAAAAGAAGTTGACAATCGAAATAGCAAGCTGACTTCCACATAAAATTCCCAACGGTATAATAATAAGAAGAAGCCAGTTGTTTTGCGTGTCGATATGAGCACGCATAAATATTAAGGTTGTTATAACAAGGGTGATAAGACTTATGAAAAATAAATAAGTAGCAAAAGCATGACGTTTAATAAAAATGCGCAGCTTTTTAAAAACAGATTCATGAACACCAACCGATTTTTTTGTCTGTAATAAACCTACATCTATCAAAAAATAACCAACATGATTTACCCGTTTGTCTTGCCCCTCCTCCGAAGAATTACGGGATAACGCTATGGCCAAAGCAGCCACTTCATGTTCTGATTTATCGCTTTCTTTTGCGAGATGCTCTACCATGTGCCTGTAACGATCCCTGGTTGAAAAATCCATAGAAGCATACACAATGTCTTCACGTAATTTTTTTTCTACCACACTGTGCTTCTCAACAAAGTCACGCCAATCCATCGCGCCTAAGAAACGAAGACTTCCAACGCTGTTACTCATCGAAACCTGGTCGGCAGCCTGTTTTTGAATTTCCGCATCTACCATTTCGGCGCTGGTTAAACCTACTTCAGAAAGTTGCTGGCCGATCCAGTTAAGTGCCAGTCCCAACTGGGGACCTTTACCACGAAGTTGTCTTGTAAGTTCTGAAACAAATGCGCTCACCATAGGAGGATTCGACCGCGCCATATCAGCAATAATCAAGATGAGATCTTTAGGCTGTTTATCGGCAGTGTCAATCATTTGTTTGGCCCAGTAATCTGCCAGATTTCCATCCACACGATCAGTAGCGATACGCACAGAAACGCGCCTTAAGTTTTCAATCAGCGCAAGCCGCAACATGATCGGGATGGCCCAAAGCTCCCCCATCTTTAATGGAGTAACGGCCTGGTAAGCGTCAATAAAATTACTCAGGCTATCGAGATCAATTTTTCCATCACTGTGAAAAATGATTTTTAATACAATGTCATAAATGCGTGTAGTGCCTGTAGACCCGTTGTTAACGAGTTGCGGAAGAGCTTCACTATAATCTTTCGGGAAATGGGTTTTGGCAATACGGATATGTTCCTCTACAAGATAAAAATTATCCATCAGCCATTCGCCGGCTGGTGATATCTGGTATTTATTTTTTATCGCATCCGTAATAAGTTTCTGTACAGCATGCAATATGGATTCATTATCGTCGAGACGATTCAGTAAATGATCTTTTGAAGGTTTTCTACTGAGCTCATGCTTCGTGGCAAGCGTTTTACCAAACCGTTCCAATTGCTCTGTACTGAACAATTCTCCACGCAGCGGCTCCTCATTTTCGTAAGTAAGTTTGGAATCATTTGTTTGAAAAAAGGATCTCATGTTTGAGATAATTTCATCAGCCGTTGGAATAAGTTTCATTATGTCTGTTTAGTGTCTAAAGCGGCATTCACAATCTGTTGCGCCTCGTTTATTATTTTATTTAAATGCTTTTTGCTTAAAAAACTTTCTGCATAAATTTTATAAATATCCTCCGTTCCCGAAGGACGGGCTGCAAACCATCCGTTCTCTGTTGAAATTTTGAGGCCACCAATTGGCGCATTGTTCCCCGGAGCGTTAGTAAGAATTGAAGTGATCTTTTCGCCGGCCATCTCTTTCTGTTGAATATTTTCAGGTGAAAGTTGTTTTATTTTTTCTTTTTGTTCAACGCTCGCCTTAGCTTCTATACGATCGTAAAATGGTTCTCCCAATTCTTTGGTAAGCTCAGCATAAATTTCTCCCGGATCTTTTTCCATTCTCGCTGTTATTTCCGCAGAAAGCAAGGAAGGAATAAATCCATCTTTATCCGTTGTCCAAACGCCGCCATCTTTCCTTGAAAAAGAAGCGCCCGCACTTTCTTCTCCGCCAAAACATAATGACTGGTCAAGCAGTCCATCTACAAACCATTTGAATCCTACAGGCACTTCATATAACTTTCTTCCAAGTTTTGCAGTAACTCTGTCAATCATTGCGCTGCTCACCACTGTTTTCCCGATAGCGGCATTTTTATTCCAACCGGGTCTGTTTTGTAAAAGATAAAAAATGGCAACCGATAAATAATGGTTTGGATTTAAAAGTCCTGCACTTTTTGTTACAATCCCGTGACGGTCATGATCAGTATCACAGGCGAAAGAAATAGCAAAGCGGTTTTTCATTTCTATTAAACGCTGCATCGCATAGGGAGAAGATGGATCCATCCTGATCTTTCCATCCCAGTCGACCGTCATAAAACTAAAGGTGGGATCTACCGTTGTGCTGACAACTGTCAGATCCAATTTATAATAATCTGCAATCGGCTGCCAGTAATTCACGCCGGCGCCGCCCAAAGGATCTACACCCATTTTTATTTTTGAATCCCTGATAAGATCCATATCAATGATCTTTCCCAGTTCAGGAATGTAAAGATTCAGAAAATCGAAACGATGTGTAGTAGCAGCCTTTAATGCTTTACTTAAAATAATTCTTTTTACTTCTGAGAGTTTATTTTTTAAGAGTTCATTCGCTTTGTCTTCTACCCATTTTGTAATTTCTGAACCAGCCGGTCCGCCACTTGGTGGATTATATTTAAAGCCGCCATCGCCGGGCGGATTATGCGAAGGCGTAATAACAATGCCATCCGCAAGCCCGTCTTTTCGGTTTTTATTGTAATTCAGAATAGCGAAGGATATAACAGGGGTTGGCGTGTATTCATCATCTTTTGCGATCATCGTTTCTGCTCCATTCGCAGCGAGCACTTCCATCGCAGTTGCAAAAGCAGGTGCAGAAAGTGCATGCGTATCAAATCCGATATAAAGTGGCCCGTCAATTCCCTGTGCTTTACGATAAAAACAAATTGCTTGAGTGATGGCAAGAATGTGATCTTCATTAAACGAATTATCAAAGGACGACCCTCTGTGTCCCGAAGTACCGAACGAGACTTTTTGCGCGGCAATGGAAACATCCGGCTTATTGGAATAATAAGCTGTAATTAATTTTGGAATATCGGTAAGTATATTTTGTTGTGCAGGTTTGCCTGCGTGAGGATCTGTTTTCATCAGAATTTAACTATTTTCCAGTTCGTGTATTTTGGCAAGACGACGTTTGTGTCTTTCTAAACCACTGAATTCCGCTGCAAGAAAAATCTGCGCCAGTTGCCATCCAGATTCATTCGTGAGTACGCGTGCACCAAGACAAAGAAGATTCATATCATCATCCTCTACACCTTGCTTTGCAGAAAATGTTTCGTGTATCAGACATGCGCGCACTCCTTTCACTTTATTTCCCGTGATGCAGGCACCTACGCCACTTCCGCAAATTGCAATTCCTTTCACTAATTCTCCCTTCGCAATCGCTTTTGACAACGGAATAACATAATCAGGATAATCGTCAGCAGTATTTAAATTTTCCGCGCCGTAATCGGTTACTTCAAAACCATGATCGGTTAGCATTTTCAATAAATAGTTCTTCATCTCAAATCCTGCATGATCAGCGGCAATACCAATGTGGTGCGTATTTTTATTATGCGTTAAAAAATTATCCATGTTTTATTTTTTCAATAAGTGCCGTGCCTGTTTACAGATATTTTCTTTTGTAAATCCATATTCCTGCATCACTTTATCTCCCGGGGCTGACGCGCCAAAAGAATCAACAGAAATAATTATTCCATTTTCTCCAACGTATTTGTGCCACCCCTGCGAAACGCCTGCTTCAACAGCGAGTTTAGCTGCTACTGTTGTTGGAAGAACAGATTTTTTATAATCGTCAGACTGTTGTTCGAAAAGTTCCCAGCTGGGCATCGACACTAATCGTAAAGCAATATTTTCTTTTTTTAATTCTTCAGCAGCTTCAACTATTAAATGCACTTCAGAACCTGTAGCAATCAAAATAAGATCAGGTTTATTTTCAGCGGCATCTAGCAATATATACGCGCCATAACGAAGTCCTGCTGCAGCATTATAATTCTTACGATCTAACGTTGGTAAATCCTGACGAGAGAAAATCAATGCAGTCGGCGCTTTCTCCGATTCAATGGCCATCCTCCAGGCCATTGCCGTTTCATTGGCATCGGAAGGACGGATAACTATTAATCCAGGAATAGCACGCAAACCCGCGAGCTGTTCAATTGGCTGATGCGTAGGGCCGTCTTCGCCAAGCGCCAGGCTATCGTGCGTGAAAACAAAAATAACACGAAGCTTCATCAAAGCAGCAAGCCGTATTCCGGGCCGCATGTAATCGGAAAAAGTAAGGAACGTAGCTGTGAATGGAATAATACCGCCATGAACTGCCATGCCGTTCGAGATAGATGTCATCGCATGTTCGCGTACACCAAACTGCAGATTACGTCCGGCATAGCTCCATCCACCAGCAGCAGAGCCTTGCAAATCGCCAACAGCCATTTCCGGATTTTCAAAATTGCCTTCGCCTTTTAATTCGGTATGTGTTGAAGTATTCAGATCAGCAGAACCTCCGATGAAGCCCGGCAAATTTTTATGAAAGCATTGCATTATTTTTCCCGAAGCTACGCGACTTGCCATTCCTTTTACATCGGCGGGAAAATCCGGAATTTCCCAATCCCATTTTCCAGGTAATTTATTCTGTAAAATTTCACGAAGCTCTTCTGCTGCTTTCGGGAATTTTTTTTCATAGTTTGAGAAATTATTTCCCCACTCCTCTTCTGCTTTTTTGCCATTTTCGATTGCATTGCGAAAATGATCCAATGCTTTTGATGGAATATAAAAATCGGGTTCCAATGGCCAATTTAAATTTTCTTTTGTGCGCTTAACTTCTTCTTTGCCTAATGGAGAACCATGCGCTGCACAAGTATCCTGTTTATTCGGAGAGCCGAATCCGATATGCGTACGAACTAAAATAAGCGAAGGCCGTTCTGTTTCTTTTTTTGCTGATTCAATTGCTTTTTCGATGGCTTCAAGATCATTTCCATCGTCAACAGTTACGGTGTGCCAGCCATAAGCTTTAAAGCGCAGCGCATGATCTTCGGTAAAAGTAACCGGTGTTGCAGATGCCAATGTAATGTGATTATTGTCGTACAAATAAATGAGCTTACCCAGTTTTAAATGCCCCGCAAGTGCAGCTGCTTCAGAAGCAACGCCTTCCATCAAATCACCATCGCTTACAAGTGCATAAGTGTGGTGATCGATCATTTCAAATCCGGGTCTGTTATAGCGGGCTGCGAGATACGCTTCTGCAATCGCCATTCCGATGCCATTTGCAAAACCTTGTCCCAGCGGACCTGTTGTTGTTTCAACGCCGGGCGTGATTCCCAATTCTGGGTGGCCGGGTGCTTTACTGCCCCATTGCCTGAAGTTTTTTATTTCCTCCAGCGAAAGATCATACCCGGTAAGATGCAATAAGCTATATAACAACATCGAGCCATGTCCGGCAGAAAGCACGAACCTGTCGCGGTTATACCAATGTGGATTCGCAGGATTATGTTTCAGGAATTTTGTCCAAAGCACATACGCCATCGACGCAGCTCCCATTGGTAAACCAGGGTGTCCGCTATTTGCCTTTTCAACAGCATCAACGGAAAGAAAACGAATCGTATTAATCGCCAGCTGATCGAGGTCTTCTGTGCTTGATTTTTTTTCTTTCATAAGTTCAGTGTAAAAAATTAGGCTACATCAATTTTCTTTTCAAGATAAACATCCTGTATTGCATGCAAAATACTTACCCCTTCTGCAAAAGGTCTTTTAAATGCTTTTCGTCCGGAGATCATTCCTGTACCACCGGCACGTTTATTTATTACAGCGATTCGAACTGCTTCGGCAAGGTCATTATCCCCATCAGAAGCGCCTCCTGAATTGATAAGTCCGGCCATTCCCATATAACAATTCGCCACCTGGTAGCGACAGAGATCTATCGGGTTCTCCGTTGTTAATTCCGTGTACATGCGCTTATCGAATTTTCCGTAACTCGTTCCATTTTTATTCAGGGCTTTGTAACCACCATTGTTTTCAGGAAGCTTTTGTTTTATTATATCTGCCTGGATGGTTACACCGAGGTAGTTGGCCTGCCCTGTCAGATCTGCTGAGGCGTGATAGTCTGTATCACCAATTTTAAAAGCACTGTTTCGGAGGTAGCACCAAAGTACGGTAGCCATTCCCAGGTTGTGCGCCTCTTCAAAAGCTCTTGCTACTTCTGTAATCTGACGGTCAGATTCAGCAGAACCAAAATAGATAGTAGCACCAACAGCAGCAGCGCCCATATTCCACGCATCTCTTACCGAACCAAACATCACCTGGTCGAACTTGTTCGGATAAGTCAGCAGCTCATTATGATTCAATTTTACAATAAAAGGAATTTTATAGGCGTATCTCCGTGCTATGCTGGCAAGACCTCCAATCGTGCTGGCTACTGCATTACAGCCACCATCAATGGCCAGCTTTATAATATTGCGCGGGTCAAAATACATTGGGTTAGCGCTGAAAGATGCGCCTGCACTGTGCTCCACGCCCTGATCTACAGGTAAAATAGAAAGATAACCAGTTCCCGCAAGTCTGCCTGAATTAAAAATGCTGTGCAGGTTACGGAGTGTTTGTATGCTCCTGTTCGAATCGAGGGTGGTTCTTTCAATGAAATCGGGACCGGGAAGGTGTAATTGTTCTTTAGGAATTGTTTTACATCGGTGCGTTAACAGCACGTCTTTTTCTTTTCCTAAAAGAGCTTCAATTTTTTCATAAGTCATTTTCAATCCGTTTGAATAGTTAATCCTACCATCTTTTTATCATGGTAAAATTGACTAAGTGAAATTCCCGTGGTGATTTACTTCAACTATTCTATAGCATTATCGTGCCACAAGAAATAACAGATAAAATAAAAACGCTAAGAAATTCTTTCTATTAAAGTGATGCACAGAATTTCTAAGCCATAATTTATTATACAGGAATAAATTAATCCGCATTAATCATACCATTATGAATAACAGTACAACTATTAGCGGACTACGAACACTGCATACAAAAAAAATCAGTTGTTCTAAGAACCTGCCGCTGAACATACCTGACTTGCACCAATAATTTTATTTACTTCACATACTTCCTGTAATTCGGCAACAGCGTATAAAGCTGTGAAGATTTTTATTTCCGGAAGTTTTTAGAGTACAGGTTCCGACTCTCGCATTAGCAATTTAAGATACTAACAGAATTGACAATTTTCATACAGCACTTTCAACCCATGAAAATCAACTTATCGGATTATCCCTGATAAACTATTGAAAGTACAGAATTGCATCAGAATCAATAATTACTTTTACAGGATACGCTAAGAATATGGTCCACAGGCTTTTCCTATTATTACTCTGTATTTTTGCAGGCAGTCAAATAAAGGCGCAGACGCGAACACTTGATTATTTTCTAGCCACTGCAACTGAAACATCACCCGTACTCAAAGATTATTCCTCGCAGGTTCATCGAAACGCTTATGACAGTGCTATTATTGCTTCTTCCGGAAAACCACAAATAAATGGCGTTGGAAATGTGATGCTGGCTCCAACATATAAAGGCTGGGGTTACGATGAAGCCATCACTAATGGCGCAAATTATACGGCAATTGTTTCTGTTAATCAGGCTGTTTTTTCAAAAAAAACAAATGCCCCACAATTTGATGAGTTGCGCATCAGGAATTTTTCAGCAGCTAATTCTTCTGCTATTTCTGCACATGATTTGCAGCGTAATGTTACAAATCAATATCTCGTTGCATATTCTTCTTTAACTGAAATTTCCTATAACCACTCGTTACTGAAACTTCTGAAAGATGAACAGGTGGTACTTGAAAATTTTGTAAACCAGGGAATTTACCGGCAAACAGATTTTCTTGCGCTGGATCTTGAAATAAAAATTCAGGAATTACGCATTCAGCAATTGTTGGTTCAGTACAAAACTGATCTCGGAGAACTAAACGCACTTTGCGGAATCGAGGACACGGCATATTATGAATTAACAATACCCGGGATCACAACGTTTTCGGGATTCAAACAACCTTATGTGTCACCATTCATTCTTCAGTTTCGTTTGGATAGTATGCGTATTACAAATTCCCGTCAAATGATTGATATACGATATCGTCCGCATTTAAATTGGTTTGCAGATGGAGGATTACAGGCATCACGCCTTTCGTTCCCTGAAAAAAACGTTGGTTTCAGTTTCGGACTTTCCTACATTATCCCGATTTATGATGGTCGTAAAAGAGGATTTGAATATCAAAAACTTTCAATAGATGAGCAGATACGCCGGAATTACCAGGACTTTTTTACATTACAACAGCGCATACGTATCAATCAATTAAAAATCCAGATAAGTGGAACTGAAAACCTTATTGTCCGGGAAAAAAGTCTTTTAAAAACATCCGATGCTTTAATTACAGCCAATAAATTATTACTTGAAAAAGGTCAGTCCAGTATTTCCGAATTTATTCTTGCCGTAAAAAATAATATGGAAATCAAGCAGCAGCTCAATCAGGCAGAGTCTACCCGCCTGCAACTGAACAATGAACTTAACTACTGGAACTGGTAAATATGAGAACCCTAAATCTGAAAATATTTATTTTTCTTTTCCTCACAGGTTTATTTTATGCTTGCGGAAACAATATTGATTCGCAGGATCCGGGTAATGAGGTTTCGCCCACAACTCCGGTAACGGTTTCAAATGTCAGCTTCGGCCCGATAAAAGAAACCATCGAATTGAATGCAATTACTTCTTTCCAGATGAAAATTTCGGTGAAAGCAACGGTCACGGGGTATCTGCAACAGGTGAATACAGCAATCGGAAACTTCGTGAATAATAACCAGGTGCTATTTGAAATCAAGACCGCCGAAGCAACTGCTCTTGCTCATTCCGGAATCGATACGCTGTTCAACTTTTCAGGACTCATAAAAATCAAGTCGCAGCAATCCGGTATCGTTAATATCCTCACACATCAAAAGGGTGATTATGTGCAGCAAGGAGATGAACTTGCTGTCATTTCTGACCGTAACAGTCTCGTATTTTTAGTACAGGTTCCGTTTGAGATGAATGGATTTATTAAAACCGGAATGGACTGTGAAGTGATCCTGCCGGGTGATTCCATACTAAAAGGAAAGATCATCGGGTCACTTCCACAAGTTGATGCAATTTCACAAACGCAGCAATATGTATTGAAGGTTCCCGGAAATTCAACTTTGCCTGAAAATCTCATCGCAAAGGTAAGGTTGATAAAAAGTATCAGGCAAAATGCAACAATTATTCCCAGGGAGGCATTACTTTCCAATGAAACTCAAACCGAATTCTGGGTAATGAAATTACTCAATGATAGTGTAGCAATAAAAGTTCCCGTGATCAGAGGTATTGAAGCAGAAGACAAAATTGAAATCGTTGAACCTGAATTAAAGTCGAGTGACCGGATCCTGATCACAGGAAATTACGGACTTGCGGATACAGCAAATGTTTCCCTCCAGCTCAAAGAATAATGAAGCAATTCTACTCTGTACATAAAATTTCAATTTCCTTTTTACTGGGAGTAATTCTTCTTGGCGGACTTTTCGCTTACGAGAAAATGGAAACTTCATTATTTCCTGAAATTACCTTTCCGAAAATTAAAATCATCGCAGACAACGGGCAGGAACCGGTGGACAAAATGATGATTACAGTTACCAAACCTCTAGAGAACGCAATCAAGCAGGTTTCAGGATTGCATTTAATTCAAAGTATAACAAGCAGGGGAAGCTGCGAAATTTCCGCCTATTTCGATTGGAATGTTGACATCAACCAATCGCAGACTATGATGGAGTCAAGAATCGCGGCTATACGGAATTTATTACCTGTAGAAACGGCGATCACAGTAGAAAAGATGAATCCGTCACTTCTTGCAGTAATGGGTTATACACTGGAAGCAAAAAATAAAACACCCATTGAACAAAAACTTATTGCCAATATTATTATTAAACCATTTCTGTCGCAGGTCAATGGTGTTGCTTCGATCCGGGTTTTAGGTGGAAAAACGAAAGAATATTGGGTGGAATTGAACACCACAAAAATGACATCGTTTGGAATTACACCATCAGCTATAAAGTCAGCGCTTGATCAAACCGGTTTCATTTCTTCAAATGGATATTCTTATGATAACAGAAGGTTGTACCTGAATCTGACTGATGCAGGAATTTATTCGAAATCCGATCTTGAGAAAGTTGTAATCCGCAATGACGGAAAACGACCTGTTTTATTTCAGGACATCGGAACAATTGAAATCAGGGAGCAGGTTGAGTATACTAAGGTTAATGCAAACGGAAATCCTGCAGTATTAATTAACGTTTTCAAACAACCCGGCACAAATCTCATTGCAGTCTCTGATGATATGCAACAAAAAGTAAAAGACCTGAATAAAATATTACCACCCGGCGTAAAACTCGAACCCTACTATATCCAGGCAAATTTTGTACATAACGCAATTAAAAGTGTGGAGGATTCACTTTGGATCGGCTTGTTGCTTGCCATTGTTGTTGCAATTATTTTTCTTCGTTCATTCAAAGCGAGTCTTGCTATACTGATTACGATTCCCGTAACACTCGCCTTGTCATTAGTCGCATTGTATGCAATTGGTTATACATTCAACATCATGACACTTGGTGCCATTGCGGCTGCCATTGGTCTGATCATCGACGATGCTATTGTGGTGGTGGAACAGATTCACCGAACGCATGAAGAGCGTCCGAATGAGAAAACGTCAACTTTACTTCTGCATTCAATCCAGTACCTTTTTCCGGCGATGATAGGATCATCACTCAGTACAATTGTAATTTTCCTGCCATTTGCTTTAATGAGCGGCGTTGCCGGAGCCTATTTTAATGTGCTTACAAACACAATGATTATTACATTGATATGTTCGTTTTTCGTAACGTGGATTGGCCTTCCCGTTATTTATCTTCAACTCTCCGGTAAGCAAACAAAAACCAAACTCATTGCTGAAAAATTAAATCCAAAACGAAAACGAACAAACTGGATTACTTTTTTTGTTCGTCGCCCAATTATAAGTATTGGATTTGTTCTCTTTTTAATTCTTTGCACCTGGTTAATTTACCCGCACTTGGAAACCGGATTTTTACCTGAAATGGATGAAGGCACAATTGTACTTGATTATAAATCACCTCCTGGTACCACGGTGGAAGAAACCGATCGTATTTTAAAGGAAGTGGAAAAGTATATTGTGAAAGTACCTGAAGTGCAGGATTACACCAGGAGAACCGGCGCTGAAATGGGATTTTTCATTACCGAACCGAATCGTGGAGATTATCTTATCCAGTTAAAAAAAGACAGGAGCCGGACCACAGATGAAGTTATTGACGACATCCGTAAAAACATTGAATCCACACAACCAGCATTAGAAATTGATTTTGGACAGATCATCGGAGATATGTTGGGCGACCTGATGAGTTCAGTTCAGCCAATTGAAATAAAAATTTTCGGAACAAATCCTGTCCTGCTGAATTCCTATGCTAAACAAGTTGCAGCTATTACAACCAATGTAAAAGGAACTGCCGATGTATTTGATGGAATAGTTGTAGCCGGGCCTGAAGTAAAAATCAAACCTGATTTAACCAGGCTTGCGCAATTTAATATTACACCTGCCGATTTTCACTACCAGTTACAGACACAACTGGAGGGAAACTTGGTTGGAACTATTCCTGAGAATCTTCAGCTGACCAACATCAGAATAATTTATCCAGACAGTAAAAATTCAAGCATTCATGAAATCGGAAAACAATATTTGTTTCTGCCGGATGGCAGGCAAATACCAATCATGCAACTTGCAAAAATCAGTATTGATTCAGGAATTGCCGAAATCCGCAGGGAAGATCTGCAACCAATGGTATCTGTTACAGCCCGCTTGAATGAAAGTGATCTCGGAACAACGATGAAGAATATCAAAGATAGTATTGAAAAGAAAATCCATTTTCCACAAGGGTATCATGTTGAGTATGGAGGTGCCTACGGTGAACAGCAGAAGTCATTTAAAGAATTACTGATGATTTTGTTAACGGCTTGTCTTCTTGTCTTTGCTGTGATCATCTTTTTGTTTAGAGATTTTAAGATCGCATTCCTGATTTTATGCATTTCAATTCTCGGAATATCCGGAAGCTATCTTGCCTTGTTTCTTACACACACACCTTTAAATGTGGGTAGTTACACCGGCTTAATTATGATTATCGGAATCATCGGTGAAAATGCCATATTTACTTTTCTTCAATTCAAAGGTTCTCTGAAGGCATCTGACCCGGAAGATGCGATTGTCTTTTCTATTGCAACACGACTACGGCCAAAATTAATGACAGCACTCGGAGCAATAATGGCATTACTTCCACTTGCTTTAGGAATAGGAACCGGTGCACAATTACACCAGCCGCTTGCAATATCAGTTATTGGAGGATTTGTGGTGGCATTACCATTACTGCTGATTGTCTTCCCTTCGTTCCTGAAAATTATTTACACTAAAAAGCGAAAGACAATTCTGGAAGTTGCCGATGCTGAGAGTCCTTTGGAACCCGGTAATTCCGTGGATTAGAGAATCACAACAAACTGTAATTGGCTTTTAGCAAAGAGAGAAAATACCTCTTTCAGAAAAATTCCGCAAGTCGTATAAACCGCGCTTCAATCCAGCGGTCAAGATCCTTTTCATTTTTGAGAACTCGCATCACCATCGGCTCATCTGCATCATGACGGTATTCAAAAATCACTTCCGTATCCATTCGTAATTCATACCGCACCGTTTCAAGAAAATTTTTCAACCGTTCAGCCGCATTCTTATCATCCAAAGCAGTTAAGCTCCGGTAATCATCTTCCAAAGGCTGGAGATCGTAACGATGCGTCATAATTCAATTATGAAAAGTCAAAATTACGCAATTAAAGAGACTCTTCTCTTGTTGGCAATTTTGAATATGAATCATCATTGAATCATTTTCTCAAACTCCACCAAAATCATTTTCTCCCATATCGCATACTCTTTCGCAGATGGATGCAAACCATCAGCAGCTACCAGTGAAGAATCAGTTCCCATTGCTTTCGTTGTTTCAAAAATATCTATCAATGGAAGATTCCTGTTCTTCGCTTCTTCTTTAATCACATCATTGAATTCCATTATTCCCGCAGAAATATTTCTTCCTCCCGAATAATTTTTACCGGTTGGGGTTACTCCAAAATCAGGAATGGTGATCAGCAGAATATTTTGTTTGTCTTTCAACTTCTTCTGCAAATGATCGAGAATGAATTTTAAATTTTTACGGAATGTCTCAACATCCACACCTTGCACCCAATCATTCACACCAATCAAAACCGTAACAGCATCCGCATCCGACTTATCGAATACCGCCAGCTCATTGTCAATTAAATCCTGCGTCGTCCAGCCGTTTCGGGAAGGATTTGCAATCAGTGAAACAGGGATTTTCTTAGCAGTAAGATCTGCAGCAAGATTTACCGGCCACGATTGCATTTCTGTTGCGCCGGTGCAAATCGTGTAGGAATCACCAAGGGCAACGTACCGAATAGCCGCAGAATCTTTTGAATTAATTGTTGCTGTTTCCGGGTTTGCGGTGCAGCCTTCATTGACAGAAAGAAGAATGAGGAATGGAAGAATGAGGTGAATTCGTTTCATGCTTCAATTTACGATAAAAGTCTGTGGGAGGATTGTGATCTGATGGAAGATGTCTAACTGCGATAAGATCCGCCGCCGCGGGACGAATCTGGCGAATAGTTACGAAAGTATTTTCCCTAAAATAATAAAGTGCAATGGTGAAATCAGTTTATTTGCGGAAAAGATTGCAAAAAACGAAAAGAGTACTAAATCAAATCTGATCAAAATACTTAACCTCATGTTTTCGTACTTTCGTTTCTCATAATCCGCATCTTTGCAAAGTAAATTTCTCCAGTGAACAGCCAGCTTCCCATCATCGAGATCATTCCCGAAATCAAAGCAGGTTTGCTCGCCTCTAACACACTCATTCTCCAGGCATCTCCGGGCGCAGGAAAAAGCACTTACCTCCCACTCCAACTTCTCAATGAAACGTGGCTCGAAGGAAAAAAGATCGTAATGCTGGAGCCTCGGAGACTCGCAGCGAAAACAGTTGCAGCACGACTTGCATTTCAGCTTGAGGAAGAAGTTGGTGCAACAATTGGCTACCGAATCCGTTTTGAAAATAAAATTTCAAAAGCAACACGACTTGAAATTCTGACGGAGGGAATTCTTACACGCATGCTGCAGCAAAATGATGCGCTCGAAGATGTCGGCCTTGTTATTTTTGATGAATTTCACGAACGAAGTCTCCACGTCGATCTTGCGCTTGCACTGTGCAGGGAAGTGCAGTCCATTCTTCGCCCTGATTTAAGAATTCTCATCATGTCTGCAACATTGGATGGCGAAAAACTTTCTGCATTGTTGAATAGTGCGCCTGTCATCCGAAGTAAAGGCCGCGAATTTCCAATTACATTTCATTATGCAGGCCATGAAGAAAAAACACCTTTGCCAATTCAAATGTCGCGGCTCATCAAGCGTGCAATCTCAGAAAACGCTGGTGATGTGCTTGCATTTTTTCCCGGTGCGGGAGAAATATCACGCACCGCTGAATTGCTTGAAAATGATACTGTAACTGCTAAAATAGTTTCGCTCTTCGGTGATATGCCGATTCAGCAACAGCAGGAAGCTATTCTTCCCGATAAAAACGGCGCAAGAAAAATTGTACTTGCTACATCTATTGCCGAAACAAGTCTCACAATCGAAGGAATTAAAATTGTGGTCGACAGCGGCTACTCCCGCGTTCCGAGATTTGATACACGATCAGGATTAACGCGACTGGAAACTATTCGTGTTACAAAAGATGCTGCTGATCAGCGTGCAGGTCGCGCGGGAAGAACAAGTCCGGGCGTTTGTTATCGCTTGTGGACAGAAGGTTTTAATCATCACCTTATTCCGCACCGTTCACCTGAAATTCTCGAAGCAGATCTTGCGCCATTGGTTTTAGAGCTCGCCAATTGGGGCACAAGAAATATTCAATCGCTGACCTGGTTGAGTCCGCCTCCTGCAGGAACTGTTTCACAAGCGAAAGAATTATTAACACAGCTCAGCGCATTATCAGATGAAAAAATTACGGCACGCGGAAAAGAAATGCTGCGACTTCCTACTCATCCGCGCATTGCACATTTACTGACCGAAGCAATTGTTTCTAACCAAAGTCTGGCCGCTGATATTGCAGCATTGCTGGAAGAGCGTGATCCACTGCCAAAAGATTCCGGCGCAGATCTTGTTTTGCGCATTGAAGTATTAAGAAAATTCCGCAACAGAGAATTTGTAAACGCCGACCGGAAAAGGCTCGAACGTGTTGAACGTATCGCACAACAGTGGAGAAAATTATTGAATGTAAAACCAGGTAATGCTGCACCAGTTCACAGCGAAACAGGAAAATTACTTGCAGCAGCATATCCCGAACGGATTGCAAAACGTGAAAGCGGAAATAAGTATCGTCTCGGCAATGGAAGAATAGCAAAACTGAATGAGACAGATGAATTATCGGGTGAAGAATGGATTGCGATTGCTGAATTGGAAGGCGCTACAACTAAAGAGTCAAAAATATTTCTTGCAGCTGCATTGGATCCGGATGACATCAGGCATCTCGCAATTGAAAAGAAAATACTCGAATGGGATCACCAGAAAGGCGAGCTAATCGCGCGGATGGAAAAGCGCGTAGGCGATGTGATATTAGAAAGCAAGATCATCAAAAATATTTCCGAAGAAGAACGCATTTCTATTTTGTTGCAAGCGGTGCATCAAAATGGCCATGAGCTTTTGAATTGGACAGAAGAAATAAAAGACCTGCTTGCTAGAATCAGCGCAGTAAAAAAATGGCACCCGGATGAAGAATGGCCGGAAACGGAAATTGATGTGTTGTTATCATCTGCGAAAGAATGGCTGAGTCCGTATCTCAGCAATGTAAAACGTAAAGATGATTTCAGAAAACTTGATTTACTCACAATTCTTACTTCAATAATTCCCTGGGAAAAACAACAACAGCTGGAAAAATCAGCGCCGCAAAAAATCACGGTACCAAGCGGTTCACACATTCGTCTTGTTTACTCCGCAGATGGAAATGCGCCGGTTTTAGCTGTACGCCTGCAGGAAATTTTCGGAATGCTGGAAACACCATCCGTCAATGAAGGAAGAACAAAATTAATGGTGCATTTGCTTTCTCCTGCGTACCGGCCTGTCCAGGTGACGCAGGATCTGCAAAGCTTCTGGAAAAATACATATCCCGAAGTGCGTAAAGAATTACGAATGCGTTATCCAAAACATTCCTGGCCGGAAGATCCTTATACTGCCATTGCGGTGCGCGGTGCAAAAAAAAGAAAATGAACTATTGATTACAGCGTTCTCAAATAAACAATAAGATCTTTTTTGTCCTTATCTGACATTTTCCATATCACACCAATATTCGCTTTTGTGCCATCGCTTTTAAAATCATGATCGAGAAAGCGGAACAGCAATGAATCAGTATAAGGCACAGCAAAATTACGCGGATCAGATAAGTAAGAATAGCTGATAGAAATCCCTTTCATTGCATCCCCTTTTTTCCCGTGACAGGTCTGACATGACTTCGCAATCTTTATACGCGATGCATTTTTATCAAGCAGTTTTTCTCCTTCTTTGTTCTTTCCCGTTTTATAAATTAATTCACCATTTGTTTTATGTACATCACTACTAAATGCAGTCATGAAAAAACAAAATAAAACAACAGGCAAGAGCTGAAGCAGTTTCATACAAATTTCGTATTAAGTTTAACAACGGCTAAAATGGTAAGAGAAAATGAAATCACTGCAGCAATCGTTCTTACAAGGTGAAAAGTGTTCCAATGCGCTTCAAAATCTGAACGCATCAAAGAAATATCTTTGGCAGAAGCGGATGCAATTTCAAATTTTGCCAATAGTTCATTCAATGGAACATTTCCAAAAACAGTTACAGCAAAAACGCCAGAGAAATAAATTCCAGCAGCGGCCAGCACGAAATAAAAAGATGTTTTGTCCTGCTGTGCATACACCAGCCAGGCATAAACAGGAAACAAAAAAAGCAATCCCATAAAGCACAAAAAGAAATATGGATTCTGAATAGCGGCATTTATCGACTGCATCGCTTTCAGGTAAACACCATCAGGCAATACTTTTAATCCACTATTTACAGAGCAGGAATAGCTGAATAACAAACCTGCGATCAATCCCGAAAAAAGAATAGTTATAAATGAGATGGCATTTTGAAAGGAAAACATGTGAAATAGTTTTTACGTTATGAATAGCTTCACAAAGATGCTTCACGCTATAAAACTAAAATAGAATAAAACCGGCAAAATACTACTCCGTCTACTTATTGAATTTAGCTGGCGTTTTGCCTGTGAAAGCTTTAAAAACCCTTATGAAATGCGACTGATCGGAGAACCCGTTTTTATAAACAACGTCCGTCAGCTGCACAAACTCCTTTTTAGCCAGGTCGTCGAGGGAAAGCTGGAACTGGATCATTTTTGAGAACTGCTTTGGAGAAACACCGGTCTGTTCTGTAAAGCGTCTTTCAAAAGTACGTTCGGTAATATTCAGCTCTTCCCTTATTGCTTTTATTGTTTGCCTTCCATTATTCTTAATGATCAACTGGAGCGCCTGCTGTATCTTAAAATCAATTTTTTTCTTTTTAGCTTCAAATACTGTAGATAAGAATCCTGTAATGAACGTGTCCCAACCTGCTGCATTTGTTCCGTGCAGTCGCGCGATCAATGAAGAAACATAGGGTTCATTCAGCTGCGCCAAATCAAAACAATCATCATTCAAATCAGCAGGATTTACATTAAAAAAACTTTGCAGTACAAAAGGATAAAGCTGGAATACAATAAAACGAAAAGATCCCTCAATTTTCAATTCAATCGGGTGAATGGTCTGTCCGTATAAAAACAATTCGGGCATTTTTTTATTATGCGGCAAAACATATAATCCATTCTCCGTTTGCTGGAACATAATGCCGGGATAACCATCCGCATAAAAAGGTAAAACCGTTGTTTTATGCTTATCAGCTTCTTCCAAGACAAGGATATTTTTCACAAATAATGCAACAGAAGAATCGGGAAGAATAGTTTTTAATTCCATATAAAGTTGAAACGCCGGTTTGCTTTTGCGTAAAACTAATAATTTCTTGTCTGGCAAAAGATTGATTACCGGTTTTCAGAAATCAGCCATTTACCAGTTCAGGAATGCCAGTTGACAATTACCCTTTGGAAAAAATGAATCAATATCCAAACTTACTATTCATTTAATAACCAATCTACTTAAAACTTACAACCAACAATTAAAAACCGGCTACAAATTCTCTACCGAAAACTGACGACTGACTACTGAAAACCGACAAACGGGCTAATGATGACTGACAATTTTGCCTATCTTTCTACTACTAATTCACAAGCTCTTCCTACCATGAAAATCAAACTTACTTTCTTCTCCGCTCTTCTTACTATTTCCTGTTTCGCAAAAACTTACACCGGCGCTGATGCAGCAAAACTCGTTCCCGGTGCCGATAAAGTTATTGTAGATGATAAAAGGCAGACTTTTTCGTTTGTTCATTTCGGAACACAACCATCTTCAACGGATCATAATTTATTTCTTAAGCAGGTACTTGGCGTATCGAATGAAACTTCTTTTGAATTGTATGCTACTGAAACAGATCAATTGGGCTGGACGAATTACCGTTATTATCAACAGTATAAAAATATTCGCGTTGAAGGAGCGGTATATTATGTTCACACTGTTGCCGGAAAAATCATTTCTGTAAATGGCGAATATTATTCCGGAATTTCCGGTGATGTAAATGCAACAATCACTCCTTCATCTGCTGCGCTTACTGCGAAAAATGATCTACAGTCAAGTCGCCTGGGGGATGAAAAAAATATTGAGGCGCCTTATCTTGTTTTATTTCGCAATGCACAAAATCAATATCGTCTTTGCTGGAAAACAGATGCATGGTCACTTTCGCCAATGAAACGATTTTATTATTTCGTTGATGCGCAAACCGGAAAGATCGTCGACAAGCATTCCCGCCTCTGTGATGCTGACAGCCAGGGAAGTGCAAATACAGCATTTAACGGAACGCGCACAATTACTACCGACAGCACTTCACCAACAAATTATCGTTTATTTGAAACCGGTCGTAATATTTTCACGCATGCTCCTGGTCCTGTAAATATTACTGACAGCGACAATAACTGGACTTCTACTGCCAATTATGATAATTATGCAACCGATGCGCATTGGGGTGTTGAGATGACACACGATTTTTACCTGAACAATTTCGGGAGAAATGGCCAGAATGGTATGGGAATGCAAACAGATGTGCAGGCGCACGATGGCATGTATGTGAATGCATTCTGGACAGGAACAAATCTTGCTTTTGGTGATGGAGATGCCGCGCAATATTATCCGCTCACGTCCATGGAAATTGTCGGGCATGAATACACACATGGCGTTACGCAATTTACAGCCGGCCTGAATTATTCAGGTGAATCGGGCGCGTTGAACGAATCATTCAGTGATATTGTCGGTAACACCGTTCGTTTTATATATAGTCCGAGTGTTGCAACCTGGTTTGTTGGCGACCAGATTGTAATTCCGAGCATGGGCGGCACACCATTTCGTGATATGTCGAATCCCAATGCATTTCAATGTGCAGATACCTATGGCGGTTTGTTTTTTAACAATGGTGATATCGTGCATTATGATTCCGGCATTCAGAATTACTGGTATTATTTATTATGCACCGGCGGATCAGGAACAAATGACATTGGAAACAATTTTAATGTAACCGGCATCGGGCTGACAGATGCAATGAAAATTACGTACAGAAATCTTTCCGTTTACCTGACACCAAATTCTACTTTTGCCGATGCGGCACAATTTGCACAACAATCCGCTGACGATCTTTTTGGCAGTTGTTCCAATCAGCTGATACAAACCGCAAATGCATGGTATGCGGTGGGCGTTGGCACTCCTTTCACCGGAGTTGTTACTGCTGCATTCACAGCTTCTCCAAGCCTGTCATGTTCCTCACCTGTCAATGTTTCATTCGTGAATAACAGCTGGAACGGCACTTCGTATTTTTGGGATTTTGGCGACGGCAATAATTCTACAGCTGCTAATCCGACACACACATACACACTTCCTGGAACCTATAACGTTACGCTGATCTCAACAGGTACAGGAAGCTGCACAGGTGTTGATACGCTTGTGATCAACGCAGCAGTCATTGTAAATAATGTTCCAGGACCGGTTCCGGTTTCGTGCACACCGGCTACTTCTAATTATTGCTGTGGTTACGGAATATCCAATGTACTTTTTCATACCATTAACTGGAGCTCATCAAATGCGATGGACAACTACAGTGATTTTACCTGTGCCGATTCTTCACTGCTTGTCGCCGGCAGTTCTTACCCGATTTCTGTTTCTGCCAATACAAATTCATCCACTTATCCGGAACGTGTGAGCGTTTGGATTGATTATAATTCGGATGGAAATTTTAATAATACCAATGAGCTGGTGTATGCTGATGCCGGCTCAATGAATGTAGTTCATACTGGAATAGTTTACACGCCTGTAAGCGCAACTCTGAATACACGTTTACGCATGCGTGTGATCTCTGACGCATCAGCCAATGTAATTACCAGCAGCTGTTATGCTCCTCAACGCGGACAGGTAGAGGATTACATGGTTTATTTTATTGCGAATTCACTTCCGCCGAATGCAAACTTTATTGCAAACATGACCACAGTTCCGGTGGGTACTTCCATTAACTTCAACGATCTTACAGCAAATGCGCCAACGTCATGGACATGGACATTCGCAGGTGGTTTTCCAGGAACTTCTTTCACGCAAAATCCAACAAACATTCTTTACAACACCGCAGGAATTTATCCGGTAAAATTAGTTGCAGCAAATTCATTCGGCTCCGACAGCATCACGCAGATCACTTACATCAACGTAGTGAATGTTGCGAATATTTGCCAGACCACAGTAATGAATTCCAATTCCGGAATCGTATATGATTCTGGTGGCCCGACAAACAATTATATTGATCAGCAGAATTGCAATTTCCTTATTGATCCTTGCGGGTCAAATCTGCAGCTGACATTCTCGCAATTTGACCTTGAGACCGGTTGGGATTTCCTGAGCATTTATGATGGCTCAAATAATGCCGCACCATTAATCGGATCATACACGGGAAACTTTTTACCTCCTCCGGCTAATTCTGCTTCCGGACAACTGTTTTTAGAATTCTCTTCCGACTGGTCGGTGACTGCGCCGGGGTTTGCGGCAAGCTGGACCTCTACTCCAACTGGAAATCCACCGGCAGCAAGTTTCAGTTATTCACCGGCAGCTCCTGTAGCAAACATTCCTGTTCAGTTTACAGATCAATCATTGAATACACCAACAGCATGGTTCTGGACGTTCGGAGATGCAACAAGCTCTGCCTTACAGAACCCTGTTCATACGTATGCAACTGCCGGCACATATACGGTCACGCTTATTGTTTTGAATTGCATTTCAACCGATACAACAAACTTTGTGATCACGATTCTTCTGAATGGCATTGAAGAAAATTCACTAAGTGGTTCTTTTTCATTTTACCCGAATCCGTTTTCTTCATCAGCAACCATTCAATTCAGTGATGAAGTAAACCTGGATGGAATTAAAATTGAAATAACAGACCTGAGCGGAAGAACATTGCGGAATATATCTCCGCAAAATCACCTTATTAATTTTGATCGCACAGGACTTTCTTCCGGCATGTATTTTATTAATGTGTATGATAATGGAAAATTAGCCGGAAGCAAAAAGATTGTGCTGAATGATTAATGTCTAAGGTTTAATCTGACTAAAAAAATGCCGCCATCGAGGCGGCATTTTTTTTGAGCAGGAAACTTAAGCAGCTGTTTTAATTTCAGTTGGCAGAAACATATATTTTTCCCGAAGAAAAACAGCGATCCAGATAAGCACAAGGAATATAGCAGCCATCGGTGGCTGGCCACTTGCAAGCTCAATTGCAAATGCGCCGCCGAGGTAACAGCACAGCAAAAGGAAACCGACCTTGAATGTTTTCGGATAAATGAATAAGGCGACTGATAGCAATTCGATTATACCGAGCATTTTAATGTAAGGACCGAATCCGCCTTTGGTCAAGGCATCCAATATTTCCTTTGCTCCGCTGAGCTTCATAAAAGCGCTCATAAGTAACATTAAAGATGGAATCGCCATTAGCACTATTGAAATGATACGTTTTGTTTTTGCTGACATGGTTTAAATTTTTAGTTAGAGATAAAATCAGGATGCAAAGTTGAGGTGATTAAGTATCCAAATGGTATCGCTTTCCTTTCGGATACCGGTATACTTCAGGAAACCAGTATCAAAAGGAAACCAAATCACCGTACATTTGTATATAATTATTCATTATGGAAGTCCTTGAATATGATCGCCGAAAATGCCCGAATCATTTATCAACGGGTGAATGCACTAAAATGCTCCTGCCTGTAAAAGATGCGCTGGATATTTTAAGCGGCAAATGGAAACTGCAGATCATCCTTGCATTGACATTTGGCAAAAAAAGATTCAAGCAGATACAGCGTGAAATTCCGGGACTGACACCGAAAATGCTTTCGAAGGAATTAAAAGACCTGGAAATAAATGAACTTGCTTCACGTCATGTGTATGATACATCACCTGTAACAGTTGAATATGAGCTTACACCTTATGGCAAAACACTAAAACCTTTGATTGGTGAATTGCACAAATGGGGAAGCAAACATCGAAAAAAAATAACAGGCAAATAAACATTTTGTTTATTGAAATTTCCTGAATAAAAAACTAGAATCAGTAAAATAATTAAAACATGAAAGTTGAAATCTGGTCAGATGTAATGTGTCCGTTCTGCTATATCGGAAAGCGGAAATTTGAAAAAGCGCTTGCGGAGTTTGAGGGCAAGCAACAAGTTGTAATTGAATGGAAAAGTTTCCAGCTTAACCCCGCGCAAAAAACGGATCCGGATAAAAACATCAATCAATATCTTTCCGAAGCAAAAGGCTGGTCACTTGCACAGGCCAAAGAAATGAATGATCGTGTTACCGGAATGGCGAAAGAAGTTGGATTGAATTATAATTTCGACAAAGCAATAGTTGCCAACTCATTCGACGCGCACCGCCTGATCCAATTTGCAAAACGAAAAGAACTCGGCGATCAGATGGAAGAAGCCCTTTTCAAAGCCTATTTCATTGATGGAAAAAATACGGCAGATCACGCCACATTAATTTCTCTTGCAGGTGAAGCCGGGCTGGATGAAACAGAAACAAAAGCAATTCTTGAAAGCGGAATTTTTGCAGATGAAGTTGAAGCAGATATTGAAATGGCAGCACAAATAGGTGTTCGCGGCGTTCCGTTTTTTGTTTTTGACAGGAAATATGCTGTTTCAGGTGCGCAGCCAGCAGAGGTTTTTTTGGATACGATGCGAAAAGCATTACAGGAGAAATCGTAATCGCTATTTTATTTACGGACATGCCGAAATGCATCCAAAGAGCAAACCCGGCGATCACATTGTCATTGAAGCAGAAATGGATTTAATCGCAGGGCTGACTTCATGTTTCTGCCGGAATGTCGAACAATTTTTATTTTAAGCCGATTGGTTATAATATAAATCCAGTTTAAATAAAAACGCCGGCATTATTTCACCGGGCGTTTTATTATTAATTTTTACTGATTCCTTATTTAACCTTTGTATTGCGCTTTATTAACGTCGGCTCACCTTTGCCGGAAGTAATTAAATCAAATAAACTTCCCTGCAGATAATCTGTCCACGCGCTCTGACAAACTTCGTAACATTCTATTTCCTGGATCAAGCCCTCGTGAATAAGATCGATCTTTGTTTTATTGTCAGCAGTTGAAATCTCCCATATCACCTGCGTATCTTTCCATTCCTTTTTATTTTTGAGGAAATGTTTATTGCAATCGGTAACATACCATACAATTTTTTTCCCGGGAATTAATTCAGTAACTTTTAGTGCAATGGAAGTTGCTCCAAAATATACAGTAAATTCATCGTTCACTATATGCGAACCTCCTTCCATATCAGCTGACCACC
>JBDSHN010000122.1:0-8683 GCA_039918435.1 Bacteroidia bacterium
CAATTATGAAACTTGGAATTTTGCGCGAAGGAAAAGTGCCTCACGATAAACGCGTGCCTTTTACACCTGCGCAATGTATATTGCTTCAACAAGAATTCGGAATTGAAGTGCTTGTACAGCCGAGTGAATGGAGAAGCTTTTCAAACGCTGAATACAGGGTAGCAGGAGTGAAGCTACAAGAAGATATTTCTGATTGCGATGTATTGATGGGCATTAAGGAAGTTCCTAAGGAGGAACTCATCGCAGGCAAAAAGTATTTTTTCTTTTCGCATACCATCAAAAAACAAGCGCACAATAAAAATCTGATGCATACCCTGATCGCGAAGAAAATTCAAATGATCGATTATGAATGTCTCACCGATCCTGATTTCAATCGCATCATTGGCTTCGGGTATTTTGCAGGAATTGTTGGCGCTTATAATGGAATTCGTGCTTATGGGCTGCGTTTCGGTTTGTTTGATCTGACACCAGCCTGGCGTTGTCATGATCTGATTGAGCTGCGCGAAGAGTTAAGAAAAGTGCGCCTTACAAATATTAAAATGATCGTAACCGGGAATGGCCGCGTTGCGAATGGCGCAATTGAAATAATGGGTCTGTTGCACACGCGAAGAGTTACGCCTTACGAGTTCACGCATTATAGTTTCCGCGAAGCCGTTTATACACAACTTCATTCCTGCGATTACAACGAGACGTTAGATGGTTCTCCATGGAACCGAGAGTATTTTTATTCCCATCCGGAAAAATTCAGAAGCACTTTCGGAAAATTCACCCGGCATTGCGACATGCTGATTCATTGTTCATTTTGGGATCCGCGTGCGCCGGAATTATTTGAGAAAAAAGATATGAAGTCACCAGAATTCCGGATCAGCGTAATTGCAGATGTGACATGTGACATCAATGGTTCTATTCCTTCCACAACAAAATCATCAACAATTGAAGAGCCGTTTTTTGGTTACAACCCGGATACGGAAGCGACAACATCGTATGCGTTCGATAATGATGTGATTACGATCATGGCTGTTGACAACCTCCCTTGCGAGTTGCCCCGCGATGCATCCGAAAGTTTCGGTAAAGAACTCACACAAAAAGTTATTCCCGCATTGCTCGGTGATGATCCGGATGGATTAATTGAACGCGGCAGCATTTGCAAAAATGGAAAACTTATGGAACGGTTTGAGTACTTATCGGATTTCGCTTATTAGAGAACGAATTACGATTGGGTACGAATTAGCAACGTGTACGAATTACGAAAATTTACGAATAGTTACCAATCTATAAGTGCATGTTATTCTAATGTGTACGAATTACGAAAGTGTACGAATAGTTGCCAATCTATAAGTGCATGTTATTCTAAGTGATTTCATTTCGTAACTATTCGTGAGCATTCGTAATTCGTACCCGCTAACCACGGCCTTTTACTGTTTTTTCTGCGCTCACCTTATCAAGGAATCTCCAGTAATTTTCGTGGGTAACACCTTTTACAACGAAGGCATTCAGGTACGACTGCTCTTTTACAAGCAGCTGTTTCGGATAAGCCGCATATTCTGAATCGCTGTAGGCAAGATAATTTTTTCCTTCACCAG
Source organism: Bacteroidia bacterium (assembly GCA_039918435.1). GTDB lineage: Bacteria > Bacteroidota > Bacteroidia > Palsa-965 > Palsa-965. The sequence goes on from JBDSHN010000122.1 coordinate 1,584, forward strand.
CCGCCGCCGCTGTTGTCTTCAGGTCTGCAATTGTTTCTTTGAATTCCTGGTTGATCATGGTATACGTCACACGCAAATTGGTATTCGCCATGGTTGCTTTGTAAATATCAGCGTGATCGTTTTTTGCCTGATGCAGGTAGCAGCCGATGAACAGGTTGAATTCATAATAAGCAAAATAAGTTCCTTTTGCCTGCGATAAAAAGTTTCTTGCCAATGCTGTATCACCGTTTGCCAAAGCCGTTTTTGCAGCAAGAACATCAGCTCGTGTACCATTCTCATAAGCAGAAAATTCGTCCATCAATCCATAAATACCAGATGTATTCGAGGATACAACTGCACTGTCACCAACATAAGTGTTGTACCTGAAAATGCGTTTCGGCGCATCTGCCGGAATAATTTTTTTGAATTCACTCGAATTAAAAACCACTGTACGTGCCACCTGGATTTCAATTCCGGGAATGACCAGGTATTTCGCACCGTTAAATTGATGTACCGATTCATGGATCACAGTTCCGAAATCACCACTCAATGTAGTGCGCGATGTATCGTAGGTCCATGCCATGGAATTGCCATCGATCACAGTAGAATAACATCCCGGACCGCAATAATAGTTCTCAAGAAGATCACGGTAAGGATTCGCATAAAATTCTGCTGAGAATAAATAAAATGATTTTGTGAAGGCAATCAACGCAGCCTGTTTTGCAGCAAGTGATTTTTCGTTCTTTAACCGATCCTTTTCTGTTTTCTCCGCTTCGAGATCTGCGGCTGATTTTCCTGTGATAGGATTAAAATCCCATGACCGCATATAGATAACATCATCCGAACTTTCCAGTACAGCGTCTTTACCGAGAATTGATTTTATTTTCGTTTTGAAAATTCCTTTAGTAGAAATAAAATAGGTTTTTCCACCGACAGAATTAAATCCGTGCTTATTGTTTTTTGATTCAAATACTATTTTTCCATGATGCACGCTGTACACACCGAAATCGTGGTACACCCGTTTATTGGTATAGCGCATATAATCATACGAGCTTCCGTCTTTGAGCTGGAGCACATACAAATTATCCTTTCCTGATTTATGAATAAAAACGCTGCTGATGGAATTATCAGCAAAGAGGTCTGTGAACTGTAATAACAGCACGAGGAGAAATGACATGGTCTTCATACGCAGAATTGTTAGGTGTGAAGTAGGTATGTGTCATTCTTTGGTTTTGAGATTTCTTATTAAAACGGCAATTACTGGAAAATGTTGCAGGATCTATGCCGTGTTTTAGGTTTTAGCAATTCTTAACTGTACACGATGTGTAATTTACGACCCTGATTGAAGATTTTTTTCCCGAACCTGGTCTGCCCGATCCTTTCGCGTTGACAGGATTTCATTCTCAAAAAAAGATGGGCATGGTTTTATACATCATACATAACAATCTAAACAAAAAAAATTATGGATAGCATTAATAAAAATCAGGAAGAGGAAAATCATCAAGATTTGAATGGAGAAACTGCAGCGAAGAAGATAAAAGAGCTGGTGGAAAAGGCGGAAACCTGTTTCTTCTGCACCCGTATTATCGCATTAAAACGCAGCGCCACCCGCCCGATGTCTGTGCAAAAAGTAGACGATTCAGGCGTGTTGTGGTTTTTAAGCGCAAGCGACAGCCACAAAAACAAAGAAATAGAAGACGAGCCTTTTGTGCAGTTATATTTTCAGGGCTCTGCTCATTCTGATTTTATGGAACTGTATGGTAAAGCCACGATCTCAACCGATAAAGAAAAGATCAAAGAGCTCTGGAACCCGCTTCTTAAAACATGGTTCACGGAAGGCGAAGACGATCCGAGGATCACTGTTATACGTGTAGATCCTTATGAAGGATATTATTGGGACACTAAACATGGCAACGCAATCGCGGGAATGAAGATCATGATCGGCGCACTTGTTGGAAAAACACTCGATGATTCTATTGAAGGAAAACTTCATAAAGAACCAACGCGGTCTGAATAATTTTCAATTTTCGATTACGGATTTCTGATTGGTTAATAACCCAATTGAAAGTCCGCAATCGGAAATTCAGTATTTAAAATATTCGTTCATCAGCGTTTGAAGAAAAGCCTGTCCTTCTTTTTTCATCTGTGTTTCTTGCTGTGGAGAATTTGACTTTACAAATTCACTGCGGTTTTCTTTTACATGCCACGTAAGATGCCCTTCCGGTTTTACAAGACCAAAACCTTCATCAAATGCGTAATAGGCAAAGTGGTTGATATATGGGTTAAAAAGATTTTTGCTGTAAGTGAATTTGTCTGCATCCAGGTTCAGTTGTTTTAAAAGAGTGGCAGCAAGATCTGTCTGCGAAGCGACTTCCGTATATTTTAATCCACGGTATTCGGGCTTGATTACTTCACCGTAAAACAACATCGGAATATGCCTGTAATTTGGCTCATTGAATTGCCAGCTCTTCGGAGAATTATGGCTGTGATCAGAAACAAAAATGAAAAGCGTGTTTTTAAACCACGAAGTTTTTTTTGCTGATTCAATAAAATTATGAATGCAATTGTCTGCGTAATAAACTGAATTGATATATGCTTTTTCTTTATCACCCCAATGCAGTTTTTCTTCCATCGGAAAATCGAATGGCGAATGCGTGCTTCCGGTAAACATGGCAGCAAAAAATGGTGTGCGTTCTGTAGACAACTCTTTTAATTGACGGTCGAATAAATACTGATCGGCAACAGAGAGTTTTCCCTTCGGAATAGAGGCATCAAAATCTTTTCCTTCGATAATTTTATCAAATGCATTGTAATACATATACGAGCGGATATTTCCATAGCTCAGTTGCCCGCCGAACATAAACGAAGTTGTGTATCCCACATTTTTGAAAGGCGTATTCAACGATGGAATATGCATGTATTTATTCGGCTGAGTGATCACAGAACTTTTTGGCTGTGCAGGAAACGCGGAAAATACTGCGGCCATTCCCTGATCAGAAAGACTTCCACTTGCATAACAATTAGTGAACAGCACGCCATCGCTGATCAATGTTTCGAAATGTGGCGTAATACTGTCGTAACCACCGCAGCTTTTTACAAGATCCGCCGACCAGCCTTCAAGCACAACCAATACCACGTTTGGTTTGAGCGTAGTAAGAATATGTATCGTGGTATCTTTTTCTACCGCATGCAATTGTTTAAATTCTTCATTGGCAACTGGTTCGGGAAGAAAATGATAAGGTTCACCCGCATTTGCACTTTCAATCCAGTTGCTGAATAAATTAAAAGTGGAATTTACTGCCGCAACATTCAGTATATTTTGTTTTGAGAAATAGGCGTCACTTACCTGGACCGCGATCTGCTGAAAACCACCGCGCATTCCGAGAAAAATTAATCCGGGTGTGAGGATCAAAAACAAAATAAGCTGTGCGAAAGGGCGGCGCGTTGGCTTAAGATCAACAGGTGTTAGTTTTTTAGAAAGAAATATCCCGATCGCACTGAGCAATGCAATGCCGGGTATGCCGAATAAAATTTGTTTGCCTGTTGCGGTGCGAAAAACTTCAGACGGATTTCCTAAAAACCAAATTGCTTTATAGGTAAGTTTTGTATGCCATTCATCATAAATTGATAATTCAGAAATCGTCAGCATGCTTACAAGGATGATCAGCAGGAACGTGAACCAACGGGAAATGCGAAGGAAAATTTGTTTTTCTGTCAGGAGGCTCAGCAAAAAAAACAACCATGGCAAAGTAATCATGTAACACGACATGGCAACGTCGAGATAAATGCCATGATAAAATGTGCTGAAAATTTCTCCGGTGCTTCCTGCTGCAATCTCTTCACGGTTCCACAATACAAAAATCAATCGCGTTACCTGGAAAAAAATCATCCAGGAAAAAAAATGCCGGATAAAAACGAACGGAATTGATTTTGTCATGAATTCAGAATCTAATATTCAAAATTCAATATTTACCCTGTAGTAAATTTTGAATCCTGAATGTTGAATCAGCCTTTAATAAGTTTAATAGTAGCATTCCGGTCCTTCGCGCTGAAAACAGCATTTCCTGCAACGACAATATTTACGCCTGCTTCTTCCAGCGCTCTTGCATTACTTGTATCAACGCCGCCATCTACCTCAATGAGCGTGGAAAGGTTTTTCATGTTGATCATGTTCCGCAACGCTTTTACTTTTTCAATTGTCTGCGGAATAAACTTTTGTCCGCCGAATCCGGGATTGACGCTCATTACCAAAACCATGTCAAGATCAGCAAGAATATTTTCCAAAACAGAAACAGGTGTATGCGGATTTAGTGCAACACCCGCTTTCATACCAAGTGATTTTATTTTCTGGATCGTGCGGTGCAAATGGGTGCATGCTTCATAATGCACCGTAAGCATATATGCGCCATGCGAGGCAAATTCTTCAAGAAATTTATCCGCATCTATAATCATCAAATGGAAGTCGAGTGGTTTTTTCGCGTCTTTCTGCAAAGCTTTCATTACCGGAAATCCAAAAGAAATATTCGGAACAAAAACGCCGTCCATAATATCGACGTGAAACCAATCTGCCGGAGAATTGTTGATGAAATTAATATCATCTGCAAGATGACCGAAATCAGCAGAAAGGATAGAGGGAGCGATTAGTAGAGACATGGTGCTGCAAATTTACGATTTACGACAAGGAATTTACGATGTATGACGTACGAATTACGATTTATTTTGAGATTTAACCGTTTGGTTTTTTTTATCTTAACAGGAATTCATTTATCATCCGGGAGATTTTCTCAGCTTAGCCGACAACTTCTCTTTAACGAGTTCATACGAATGCAGAATGTATTTCTCCCATTCTTTCTTTTTGAAGCGGGTTGACTTTTCTTCCAGCACCCATTTGTAACGGGCGAGATAAGGAGCAGGAATGATATCGTCGCTTGCAGTAAGTTCGGCAAAATCTTCCTCGCTGACTTTTGTGAAACTTTCATCGGCTGTTCGAAGCCGGTTACGCCAAACATTTTTCCACCGATCAAAAATCAGTAGTGGATAACCGGTAAGGGAAAAACTTGCATACTTCCCCTGATGTTTTATATTTGATATTAATTCATCACTATAAAAACTCCTCATGAAGCAAAAATACCTTTCGAAATTCGTCTTCTCCCTTTTTTTATCTGTGTTTTTTTGTGGTAACGTATTCAGCCAGGATCTTGCTGATTCCTCTGCATTGTCAAAGCTCATTTCATCAGTGAAGATCAGTGGATATGTTGACGCTTATTATGCTTTTTATACAGATTCGGCAGGCATTGCGAATTACCAGCAGTTCCCTTCTGTTTCTCCACGCAGCAATGCTTTTGGATTAAATACTGCAATGCTTACTGCCCAGCTGGATGGTTCAAAAATAAGGGGAATTGTAAGCCTCCATTACGGAGATATAGCACGTAGCGCATGGTCACCTATATTTAATCCTGTGATGGAAGCGCATGCCGGCTTTCGTTTATGCGATAAGCTTTGGTTTGATGCCGGCTTTTTTCGTACACATTTTGGAACAGAAGGATTATTACCGAAAGAGAATATCGCGAATTCAATTTCAGTTTGTACTTTTTATGAGCCTTATTTTGAAAGTGGTTTTCGCCTGAATTATAATCCAAACGATAAACTCGCGATCTATTTATATGCACTCAATGGATATAATATGTTTGATGATAATAACCGGAAAAAATCTTTAGGCCTGCTTGCAACATACGCACTGGGAGATAAAGGAAATATTGGCTACAGCAATTACACGGGCGATGATTCACCCGAAGGAGATACGATCTCTCATTTGCGCATGCACAATAATTTGTTTTTTAATTACGCGATAAAAAAAATGAAATTCCAGGTGGGAGGTGATTTTTGCGTGCAGCAGCATTCAAACATTAGCAACGCGAATAAAGCAGCAACTATGTACAGTGGCGTTGCAAGTGTAAAATACCAATGCTGCGGGAAACTTGCAATGTATGCAAGAGGAGAAATGTTCAACGATCCGCAAGGTGTGATGTCGGGTGTGATCATTGACAAAACAAACAAATTCACCGGCTATAAAATGTGGGGTGCAACTTATGGTTTAGAATACAAACCATTGGAAGATGCTTACCTGCGCCTGGAGGGAAGATATATACAGATGGATAAGAATCAGGAAATTTTTCACTGGAACAATGCTCAGCAGAACAATCGCTTTGAAGTGATGCTGAATTTCGGAGTTTCTTTTTAATGCGCAGCAAATATACAAGTAGTATTAACCTCCGGAGAAACTTCCGGAATAAACCAACCAATTATGTTTGACACCGGAACCACTGGCTTTATGCTTCTTGCAACAAGCCTTGTCATGCTGATGACGCCAGGATTAGCATTTTTTTATGGAGGCCTTGCAGGCAAAAGAAACATTCTCGGTATTATGATGCAGAGTTTTGTCTCTATGGGCATCACTACAATTTTGTGGGTGGTATGTGGCTATTCCTTGTGCTTTAATGGTGATTCACTTGGCGGACTCATAGGTAATTTTGATAAAGCATTTCTCGCGGGTGTTGACCTGAACACCAAGCTTGCATCAAATGCAAAATTACCTGAGTTTGTTTTTATGGCGTACCAGATGATGTTTGCGATCATTACACCGGCACTTATTACAGGTGCGTTTGTAAATCGTATTTCTTTCAAATCATATCTCATCTTTTTAGTTGTGTGGCAATTGTTTGTTTATTACCCGTTCGCACACATGGTTTGGGGGGGTGGTCTTCTTGCACAATTGGGCGTATTGGATTTTGCAGGTGGAATTGTAGTGCATGCAACAGCTGGTTTTGCAGCGCTCGCTTCTGTTATTTATGTCGGTAAGCGAAGAGACAAAGCATCTGCGCCGAACAGCATACCACTGATCGCAATCGGAACAGGATTACTTTGGTTTGGCTGGTATGGATTTAATGCAGGAAGTGCACTTGATGTAAATTCAGTAACAGGGCTTGCTTTTGTCAATACAGACGTGGCTGCTTCATTCGCTGCAATAACGTGGCTGGTGATCGAATGGAGCCTTGTGAAAAAACCGAAATTTGTCGGTTTGCTTACCGGTGCGGTTGCGGGACTTGCTACGATCACACCGG
>JBDSHN010000123.1:0-61904 GCA_039918435.1 Bacteroidia bacterium
AAAATCGATCATTTTGACATTCAAGCTGCGGACTTGGCATCATGGATACCCAGTAAATGTTCAGTTTTTGATATTAAAACTCTTGAATCATTGGCATACAAATCTTAATCGGTATAAACTCTATTGAATAAGGTGAACTTCTTTACGATCACTTCCATCCATGTAATAATACCAAAACGATTTTTCTTCCAGTTTCATGATGAACAGACGATGATCATCCTGATTTGAAACTCCTGAAATCTGAATTTCTTCATCATTATTTTCAAATGTCCAGGTGCCTGTTCCTGCAAGACTTCCCCATGAATAAGAATAGTTTCCGTCTTTCGAATAGGTTTCTGTATAATCAGTAACCAGTGAAGTATAATCAGTACCGTTGACTTTATAATTTTCTACTCTCCAAGTTCCGGCTACACGATGTGTGCGCGTGCGAAGCGTGAACGACGGCCCATCCGGATATTTTTTGCAACTGTCAAATTCTACAATTGTAAGACCTGCAAAAACAAAAAGTAATAGCGCGATTTTTAATTTTGACTTCATGGTTAGAATGTATTTAAGATTTAATTTATGATTGGATTATTGTGTTTGATTAAAGATGAAATGCAAGGCCAAAAGTTGATTGTCCTGTCGAAAGATCAAGATAGAGTCCGATATTATCTGACAGATGAAATTCTGTTCCGATATGGCCGTCGAGGTATAAGCCGCTTGTTCTGCTATTAATTACAGTTGTTTCTCCGTAGTAACCGTCATCCCAAACTGTTCTGCGGATTGCAAAACCAAGCGAAGCTCCAAGATAAAAATCCCAGCGTGAGCCAGCATTCAGAATGTCATCGAAATAATAAGCACCTTTTATACCTACGGGAATTACTGTCTGACGATAGTAATAATTACGGGAAGGATAATTCGGATTGTTCCAGTAATAGTAATTGCGATACGAGTACACTGTTATAAATGGCGCAAGCGTAAAATTTCTTGCCACATTAAATTCATAATCTGCATGCAATACTGGTAATGTATGGCCAACATATCCATAATAGCCAATGCCTACACCAAGATTTAAAGTATTACCGAATGATTCTGAAGACGAATTGTTGTTCTGGGCTGTAGCATTAAAACTTACAGACAAAAGAAGAACCGAAGTTGCGATAAGTAGCCTTTTCATTTTTTTTAAGATCAATAAACAATTATTACTGCCGCTCTGAATGGTAGTAATCAAATTTAGTGCTAGTATCAGGGCTCTTATTTCTTATTCGTTCCATTGAGATTATATATCGTTGGAATGATTAAAAGAAGGGATTGATTGAATTGCCATTCAGGAATAGATTGCCACCAAAAAAATGTTCCCCTGATATGAGGAACATTTTTCTCTTTTTTATTCGTGCTTTTGAAAATTATCGCGGTCTTGAAGAACCCCGCGGTGCACGGGGTGATGGAGAAGATCGTGGGGCAGGAGTTGAGCGTGTTGCAGGTGCGGTTTGTGCTTTCGGCTGACGCTGCTGACGAGGAACCCTGTGTGGTGCAGGTGATGCATCTTGTTGTCGTGGCACTGGTGTTGTGTTTTGCTGATTTCCACGAGGCGAAGGTGCTGGTTGTGCATCTTGTTGTTTTCCTCCGCGGGGAGCTTTTGATTGATCCTGTCCTTGATTGCGCGGCGATGTTGATCCGTCTTGTCCTTGTCGTGGCGCTGGTGAAGATGTTTGCTGTTCGCCGCCCCGTGGTGCAACTTTGTCATTTTGGTTTGGTTGTCGCACAGCAACAGGACTCTGGCTGTTTGCACTTGTTGGAGCAGCATTAGCTGTACGCTGATGTGCAGGCGCAGTATGTTGTTGCACAGTAGGTGAAGCAACACGACGCGGCTGGTAAACCGAATGCGCATTGTTCATCCTGTAATCATTCGTGTAATAGTAGTAGTTGTGATACACATACACATACTGATAGTAAGTATAATAAGGCATAGGAGCCCATGGCGACCACCAGCCTGGGTAATAACCATAATACCATGGTGAAACCCAAACAACATAATCAGGATACCACATATAAGAAACAACAGGCCAATACCAAACGTTTACAATTACAAATTGCGGTGCAAAACCCTGCCAGTGTTTTTCAGTAGCAGGTTTGTCGGATTTTGGTTCAATGATGTAATCTTTACCATACAATTCTTCATCACCGACTATCTGCAGCTGCGCATCTTTTTCGCCTCTCTTTTCAATCTCGATCACGGCCACATCCTGCGATTCTGTTTTGCTGATAATATCCCTGATAATAAGTGCATGTGCATCACCTTGTTTTGCATCAATTACGCGCAGGTAATCCACTTCACCGTCAGCATTCAGATCAAGGTTATTTATTTTGTTGTCTTTTTTATTCAGCGCCTTTTCAAAATCATCAGGTGATTTTGCTGTTTTGAATAATTCAAGCACGCCGCACAAATTGAGATCATCTCCGGGTAATCCCAATGAATCACTTTGTGCACGCAGGGTCAATGCAGTAAACATTGACAGGAAAATTGCGAGGTAAGGTTTCATAATGGATTTGTTTTAGTGAATACAAATCCTACAATGCAAAAGTGTCTCCAGACTATGCCTCTAAAAGCTAATTTCGTTCGGATGAAAGAATTGATCGTTTGCTTGTAGTTTGCAAAAGATAAGCGGGAAGCAAAAAAGCATGATTTGCAAAACTTGACAAAAGTACCAGTCAAAAAACTACTTTTCTTTTAACCTTTTTTCTAATCGCTTATTATATTTATTTCGAAGCCTTAAATATTTTTTTCGTGGATTTTCCTGGTTGAGTTGAATCAATTCGCGATAAGAATCTTCCAGCTCTTCGGGAAGTCCGCCTTTGTAATCCACTTTCATGAACGAAAATCCACTTTGTGGAACACGGCTTTCAGCAGGTTTTAATTTCACTCTTGCTTCTGTACCTTCTTCTTTGAATATTGCCATGAACGAATTTTCCCTTGCTTTCTGCAGCTGGTTGTAACGTGTATTCACCAACTCGTTGCTGATAACAAAGCTGCATTTTCCCTGCACAGTAAAAATCAGGGAATCTGTCAGGTGCCGATTAAGGTATTTCACAAATGCGGAATCTTTAATTGACATGTATTCAACAAACAAAGAATCGTCTTCTGTATATTCTTTTTCTGTCAGCTTATTATTCTGGAGGTAAAATTTCTTCTTCGCTTCATAAAGCAGTATGGCCTCTTTTTCCCTGATCTCATAATTAACCGGCATAGCTGTTATCACGGCTGATGGATTTTTTTCGAGGAATTTAGACATTCTCCTTATAAATTTTTCCTGTGATTTATCCAGCGCAGGCTGACGAACTCTCCACCGCAGCGCAATAGATTGTTCAATTTCTTTTTCCGCTTTCTTAACATTCTGACGATAAAGCGTTGAGATCGGTTTATAGAAAATATTACCAAGCACATCAAAAATGACATCTTTCAACTTAAATGACGGATTTTTCAAATTGCCTTTTATTGGAATTTCATAATCGATCACATTTCCCGATTCCCTTGCAAAAGCCATAATTAAATTAACCGGAATGTATTTTGAACTTTCATTTTTTTTACGTCCTGCAATGCGCGGATCGAGAATGATAAGATGATTATAGCTATTGATGTAGCTGTTCCTTACATGCCAGTCGCCGTTAAGCTCGATAATGCCGCGGTCGAGTGCGAAGGAAGTGTATTGAATAATAAAAGGATTCATCATCGATACCTGGAATTTATCAAAACGATAATTCAGGTCGAAATCTGTGCTGTCTTTCGGATTGATGCTCAGGTCGAGTTTCAGATCACCATAAGGAAGAATAACGGATTCAAAAGACAACTTTACGCGTTCATGGTTTTTGTCAATGGAATCGGCAACAAGTGTGCATGGGTTTGCGGAGATTGAAAACTTTTCTTCGAGTGTATAATCGTTGTAAATCATATTCCCGTCATAGATCGCGAGGCGTTTGACTTGGTAATAGCTGGAAAAGAAATTTCGGGAAAGCATTTTTACATAGTTTCCGATTTCAATAACAAGGTTGAATTTTGCCGGATTCGCATTCGCTGCAGCTAAATTCGCACCTTCTTTTCCGAACATGGTCTGCACATTATCCAGGTGATCATACCGCTCAAATTTGAAGAAAGGTTTGTAGAGTAAAAGTGAATCAAACATGTATTTGTGATTCTTCGGACTCAGCTCATTCATCTGGATCACGAGCTTCTCGAAAGCGCAATAATCTTCGTTCGTGTCCTTTCCGAAATGAAAATCGTTGAACTGGAGTAAACCTTTTGCGCTCAGGTCTTCCGCGTTTCTGAAACTTCCTGTTGCATTGATGTCTGCATCGAGGTTGGCGCGGAATGAACCATAATTAGCAAGTGCTTTAAAATACTGACCAATGAAATTCAGGTCAAATTTTTTCATCACCGTTCTCAGCTTATAATTGAGTGTCTTGTAATCCAGGTTCAGGTGACCTTCCATTGTTCCTGTGCCAATGCCGGGAATAAAAGAAAAATCTCCCGCAATGGAATCTGTATTCCAGCCCAGCCCAGAGCAATCAATATTTACTTTTTTAATGTAATAATCGATCGGAAGGGTATTTTCTCTGTACCTGAATTCACCGTCATTAATTTTAATATGGTTAATGCTGAAATGTACAGGCGCTTTTTTCGGACCAATTGAATCGCCGGTAAAACGCTGAATGATATCATCCAGATTTATCTTTTTATCCGCCATGTTGATGGTGATGTGCGGCTTATCCAGCATGATCTCCGTGATCTCGTAATTTTTGTTGAATAATTTGTAAACAGAAAAATTCGCACTCAAGCCGTCTGCCGACAAAAACAAGCTGTCGCTTTTATTCTCGTAAATTTTGAAATTGTCGAAGTGAATATAGCCGGTAAACGGATTTACGTATGCCCAGTTCATGGTCACCTGGCGGCCAATATATTTTACATCGTATTTCTCAACAAGGTATTTGGTGATCGGCGAAATGAAGATGATAACAAGCGCCGGAATTACAATTATAATTCCCAAAAGCCAGAAAATCACTTTCCTTGTCCTTGATTTTTTTGGTGTGCCGGTATTTTTTGTTTTATCGCGATTGAAAAATTTACGCATTTTATGGAGACGGTTTGTCAAAGTCAAACAAATTTGGTTCCAACAGGTAAAGCACTGGCCGTGTATACGTTGAAACAAAGAAAAATTATTTATTGAGGACTATTTTCCCCAATATCAAATTTGGGAATTACAATTTAAATATGTCTGTGATAAGCGCTTTTTGCTCACGATCATGTGCATGGTGCGAGCCTGTTGCCGCACTTGCACTTTCCTCACGGGAGTGAACAATAAGAAAAACATTTTTCACAATACGCAATAGGTACCCCCAGGCTCCCATATTTTCCGGTTCTTCCTGTGCCCAACTGAATTTTTTCGCGCCTTTGTATTTAGCAACAATCTGCTTGAATTGTTTTTCAGGGAACGGATACAATTGCTCAATGCAGATAAACGCAATGGTATCGTTTTTCTTCTCTTCTTTTTCAGCAAGCAATTCATAATATAATTTGCCGGAACAGAAAACAACCTTCACTATTTTTTCCGGTTCTGCTGTTTCATCATCAATGATCTCTTTGAATCCGCCTTTAGTAAATTCATCGAGTTGTGAAATGCAGGCTGGATGGCGCAACAGACTTTTCGGTGTCATTACAATAAGCGGCTTTCTGAAATCTCTTTTCAATTGCCTTCTCAGCACATGGAAATAATTTGCTGGTGTTGTACAATTCACTACCTGCATATTATCTTCTGCGCATAACTGTAAAAAGCGTTCGAGCCGTGCGCTGGAATGTTCAGCTCCTTGTCCTTCATAGCCATGTGGCAGTAAGAGCACGAGCCCGGCCATTTGTTTCCATTTATCTTCAGAGCTGCTGAGGTATTGATCAATAATTACTTGTGCGCCATTGGTGAAATCGCCGAATTGTGCTTCCCAGATCACGAGCGTGTTTGGTGATGAAAGTGCATAACCATATTCAAAACCAACGACAGCAAACTCGCTGAGCAGGCTATTGTAAATGTAAAACGGCGCCTGGTCACTGCTGAGCGTATTTAACGGTGTGAATTGCTCTTCACTTTCTTCAACAGGAATTACAGCATGCCTGTGAGAAAACGTTCCGCGCTCCACATCCTGCCCGGAAAACCAAACCGGAAATCCTTCATTGAGTAAAGTACCGTAAGCAAGCAATTCGCCCATTGCCCAGTTTATTTTTTCACCTTTCTCTATCATCACCTTTCTATCGGCGAAGAGACGAACGGTTTTATCAAAGAATTTTTTTCCTTCCGGAAGCGAACTTATTTTCACCCCGATTTCAGTAAGCGTATTTTTATCAACGCCGGTTTCGGGTGAAGATTCAAAATCTTTTTTATTTGCAAACCGCAATCCTTTCCAGGTGCCTTCGTGATATTCAGGCGGGTGCATTGCAGGAAGTGTTTTAGCTTGTTTTGCAACATCCAGGTTTTTTTGAAGGATGGCTTTAAATTCTGTTTCCATCTCTTTTACAAGATTGCTTTCGATCTCACCGTTTTCCAGCAGCTTTTGATTGTAAACTTCGCGCAGGTTGGGATGCGATGCGATTGCTTTGTATAAGATCGGTTGTGTAAAACGCGGTTCGTCATTTTCATTGTGTCCGAATTTCCGGTAACCGAGAATGTCGATAAAAACATCGCGGTGAAACTTCTGACGGAATTCCATGGCCATATTGATCGTATAAATAACTGCTTCCACATCATCGCCGTTAACGTGAAACACAGGCGACAATGTGATTTTCGCCACGTCGGTACAATACGTGGAGGAACGCGCATCAATATACGAGGTGGTGAATCCGATCTGGTTGTTGAGCACAAGATGAATTGTTCCGCCGGTTTTAAATCCGCGCAGCTGCGACATTTGAATTACTTCATAAACAACACCTTGTCCGGCAATAGCAGCATCACCATGAATAAGGATCGGTGCAATGGCATCTTCATTTGCATCGGTACCGGTGTTATCAATGCGGGAGCGGACAATTCCCTGCACCACAGGATCAACTGCTTCGAGGTGCGAAGGATTCGGGGCAAGGCTGAGATGTATTTTTTTTCCTGATGCTGTTGTTTTTTCATTGGAATAGCCGAGGTGATATTTTACATCGCCTGCAAAAGCATTGTGGTCATTGTATTCGAGCGATTCGAATTCGGTAAAAATTTCTTCGTACGATTTGCCCATGATATTCGCCAGCACATTCAAGCGTCCGCGATGCGCCATGCCGATAACAAATTCTTTGATGCCCAGCTCTGCGCCATATTCAATAACAGCATCCAGCGCAGGAATCAATGCTTCAATACCGGCAAGCGAAAAGCTTTTTTGTCCGATATATTTCGTGTGAATGAAATTTTCAAACGTAACCGCTTCATTGAGCTTTGAAAGGATTCCTTTTTTCTCTTCGATGGAAAACTGTTTTGAATTAGCAGAGCTTTCCATTTTTTTCTCAAGCCACGAAATGATCTCGGGGCGGCGGATGTATTTATATTCAGCGCCCACGCTGTCGCAATAAGTAGCTTCAAGATGTGCGATAATATCTTTCAGTTTCGCTTCACCAAGGCCAATGATATTTCCTGCATGAAAGGAAGTATTGAGATGCGATTCATTCAGCTCAAAATTTTCAAGATCAAGTGTAGGAGTATATTTCCGGCGTTCTCTTACCGGGTTTGTCCTGGTAAAAAGGTGGCCACGGTTACGATAGCCGTTGATAAGATTTACAACCTTAAACTCCAGTCTTACATCCTGGCAAAGATCTTCGTCATTAAGATCTGTTTTTGCCGCGGGCGTTTTTGTGGATGTGTCGGGTGATGAATTCTGAAGTTGTGCAAATTCAACACCTTCAAAAAATATCCTCCAGTTGTCGTCTACATTATCCGGGTCTTGTTGGTATTGCCTGTAAAGATTTTCAATCTCCCGGTTTTCGTCTCCGCTTAAATGATTTGAATTATGCATATAAAATGTACCGCTTGTTAAAAAATGCTTCCCTGTAACTTATACAAAGTTAGCAAGCCTTGGTTGATTCTAATAGCAGGATTTTCCGCTATTCAGATTCATGGCAGCTTAAACATCGTCATTCGGTTCAAGACACTCTTTCCAATAATCTAAAATAAGTTTTAATTGATATCCCATCTTTTCCGGGTCATGCGATTTTTTGAAGAACCCCTGAACCGTCAGCTCATACGCTTTAGCGATCTCGAAACTGGTTGTGTTACCGGTTCTGAATACAAAAGGAGTAGCCTTTTTCACCAGGTAGGGATTATCTACCACGCGCTGTCTTAATTCCAATCCATCCATGACAGGCATTTGAATATCACAAATGATCAGAAAAGGATTTTCTTGTGTTGAAGCGAGGTAATCCAGCGCCTCTCTTCCATTATTAAAAAAACTGAGCGGGTTTGAAACCTTAAGGTTACGAAAGGTCACTTGATACAAAAATCTTTCATCCTCGTTGTCCTCAATTATTACAATAGGGCCATACTTTGCTAGCTGCATATTTATATTTATTCGTTCAGGTCAGTGTTCTTTATAGGAAGTATCACATTAAAAACCGCGCCATTTTCAGAGCTTCCATCAGCATTAATATCGCCATGATGATTAAGCACGATCTTTTTGCACATGGAAAGGCCGATCCCCGTTCCCTCATATTCGGATTTACGGTGGAGGCGTTGAAAAATATTAAAGATCTGGTCGGCATGTTCTGGTTTAAATCCGATGCCATTATCCGTAAGCTGAATTTTGTAATACGACGGATGGCGGAAGAGCAATAACTTTTCTTGTTCTTGCTTCGTGAGCTCAGTTGCTGTAATGGTAATGAGTGGAGTAATATCTTTGCGGGCAAATTTCAGCGAGTTGCCGATTAAATTATTGAAAAGCTGTGTCATCTGTAGTGGAACGGCCTCTAAAACAGGAAGATTTTCATAAGTGATAAGTGCGCCGGTTTCTTCAATCAACAATTCATAATCTGTTTTAATATCATCAATGATCGTATTAATATTTACTTCGATAAATTGCTGATTTTCGTTTACGAGTTCCGAAAAGATCAGCACGTCTCTTATAAGCTTGTTCATTCTTACTGACGAGCTGCGGATCTTTTGCAGGTAATTTTTTGATGGTTCATCTGCATTGCTGCCAATGCTGTTTTCAAGTAATTGAGAAAACACACTTATTTTACGAAGCGGTTCCTGAAGATCGTGTGAAGCGATGTAAGCAAACTGTGCCAGCTCCGAATTTGATTTTTGAAGATGGTGATTCGTATCCGCAAGCTCTTTTGTACGTTCAGCAACCAGCTCTTCGATTCGGTGACGCACAATTACCTGGGAAGTTACGTCAACTGCAACTGCTAAAACGCCCACTACTTTTCCGTTCACGTCGCGATAAGGTTCATAAACGAAATTCAGGTAAACAGTTTCGTTTTTTCCATTGCGCAAAAGGCTGACAGGACGTTCATCTGCTTTAAATGTTTCTCCGTTTGTATATACATTCCAAAGCAGTTGTTCGAGTCCCTGGTTTTTTGCATCCGGTAATCCCTCAAACAATGGTTTTTCCAATACGGAATCAGGTAATTTTCCCCAAAGTTCAATGATCAGGTCATTTGCAACTTCTACTACGTACTCAGGCCCTGATAAAATACACATTGCCACAGGAGCCTGCAATACCATGTTGCGGAAATTACTTTCGCTTTGTTCCAACCTGCGTTTGGCCACGTTAAGGTCAGTGACATCAGCCGCAGTATTCATTATACCATATACTTTTCCGGAAGTATCATACAATGGTGTAAGGCTGTAATTAAAATAAAAAGCTTGTAGCTCACCTTTGATCTCAATGTCGACACGCTGGTTTTGAGCATGGAAAGGATTTCCGGTATTCAACACATTGCTAAGCTGGTCAAAAATAGCCTGGCTTTCGAACTCCGGTAATATGTTCATATACGATTTACCGATCACATTATTTCCTTTGCCCCATATATCAAGTATGGTTTGATTGGCAAGTATAATACGCATTTCTTTTCCCACAAATACCCCGATCGGGAAAGGTGCACTTGCTACGATTGTGCGAACCTGCTGTTCGCTTTCCCTGAGTTTCTCTTCCGCTTTTTTGCGCTGTGTAATATCAATGCTTGAGCTTATATATCCTGCAAAAGCTCCGTCGTGCCTGAAACGTAATGTTCCTTTTACATAAAGCCACCTGTAATTCCCGTCTTTATCCCGCAGACGGAATTCCCTTATCCACGGTTGTCTTTTTTTAGAAGATTCGCGGTAAAAAGGAAGAAATGTTTTGTAGTCTTCTTCATGCAAAAGATCTGCCCAGCCGAAATTAAGCAGTTCCTGCATTTTCTTTCCTGTCATTTGCGTCCATGCGGAATTGAAGTAAGTAGCGTTGTCGGTTTCATCGCTTGTCGCAATTAAAATATCAGCGCCTTCAGCCATGTTCCGGAAACGTTCTTCACTTTCTTCAACCAGCTTTCTGCTCTGCACTTTTTCAGTTGTTTCAGTACAGACCACAAGCACGCCATCAATGCTACGTTCATCTTCTCTGTAAATCGGGCTGTAGCTGAATGTCCAATAAACATCTTCAATTTTTCCATTCCTGAAAATCGGGATCAGCTGGTCTTCGCTCCAGGTAGCCTGTCCTGTAGTCTGCACCTGTATGATCAGCGGGTGAATAATGACCCAGATTTCAGGCCAGCATTCTTCTCCTTTCTGACCTAATGCAAGCGGATGTTTGCCTTCGTTTCCAAGGCTCGGGCGATAAGCATCATTGTAAAACTGCACAAGATCTTTTCCCCACCAGAGGAACATCGGAAATTTAGAAGAAAGGATCATGGACAAAGTCAGCCGTAAATTTTGCGGCCACTGTTCAGGCGAACCAATTGACGTTTTTGACCAGTCAAAATTTCGTGTGAGTTCGCCAAGTTCACCACCATTTTTCAGGAAGTGAGGCGTTGTTGGTAGGTGCCCTTCTTGCAAAATAAATGTTTTAAATTAATTAATCAATTCTCTTAGAATCTTTTTAAGCTTTTCAAAATCACCTGGTTTAGTAATAAAATCGTGTGCTCCGAGTAGTTTGGTAATCTGAATTGTTGCTGCGTGGGAAGAAGTAGAAAAAATAATAATGGGGATATGTTTCAGCTTTTTATTTTTCTTAATTTCTACCAGGAATTGCTGCCCGTTCATGATCGGCATATTCAGATCAAGAAAAATAACGTCGGGAAAATCGGTGGTTGAATTCAGGTCGCGTAATGCTTTTGTTGCATCGCTGTAATTAATGCAGGTAGCGAGCCTGGCAACTTCGCTCAATGCCACATTGAAAATTTCCTGGTCTTCATCATCATCATCAATCAGCATTAGGTTGCGGTACAGCATCGAATTCCCGAAAATATAAGTTGAGCTGCAAAATTATACAATAGGAATTAAACGCCGACAAAAGCCGACCTAAATAACAGCACTAAAGACTGTTTTTATTGTCTGCAGTAATATTTCGCTCATGTTGCCAACGCCAATGGTATTTGTATCTTTGCCGCCTTCGGAAAAGAAAACGCTGCAAATTGGAGAGGTGGCAGAGTGGCCGAACGCGCACGCTTGGAAAGTGTGTTTACCGCAAGGTAACGTGGGTTCGAATCCCACCCTCTCCGCCAATAGGTTTCAAGCCAGCTAACGCTTTGTTAGCTGGCTGTTCTATTTCCTTGATTTTAGAGGCTTTCAGCGCTTTTGGACTAAATCCGACTAACGAGGTTTTAGCCCATTTGCACCATTATGTTCTACCATAGTTCTACCCTAAACATGTAACAAAGACGGAGAGGGATTCCATATAACAAGTATGAACCCTTTAGAACTAAATCAATGAAAGCTACTTTGCATTACGTCTTGCGCACCGATAGGCCGCGACCAGATGGATCAGCAATTATATATCTGCGTCTTACTATTAATCGCAGGAATAAACCCATGTATTCTTTGTATCGGAATATTCCACTTAAACCCAAATACAAAAATCTGACCTTAGAGCAAATTGAACTTTATCCGGTAAAAAGAGAAGCTGGCGATACCACCACAATTACGCGTGACGAGCTTTATTGTTGGGATAAAGCAAAACAGCGAGCCACAAGAGGATTCGGTTCATCAGAGAGCCTTAATCAGCTTCTAAATGATGAAATGGTAAGAGCTGACAATATCCTGAATGATATGGCGAAGCGCAAAAAACCTCTTACTGCTGATTCGTTCCGAAAATTTTTCAAAAAGGATAATGTCGATTTGACTTTTTATGAATATTGTGATGAACAACTTATAACGAACATGGATGGCACACTATCAAAGGAAACCGTCAAAAGTTATTTATGCATCATTAGCAAATTAGAAAACTATAAGCCTGGGGTGAGAATGGAAGATGTGGATTTTAAATTTCTCAATACTTATTCCAATTGGTTACGAAGAGAAAAGAAGGAAGGTGGAAAGGGGAATTGTGTGCGTACTGTGAATAATAACATGAAGGTTATTCGTACCATGATGTTACTTGCAATTAAGAACGGTGATTTTTTAGAAGAACATTATCCTTTCAAAGATTTTAAAGTAGGAGATACGACATCTGAACTAACCTCACGGGATTTTTTAGAACCGGAAGAAATTTTGTGTCTTGAAAAATTGATGTTAAAATATTATCCACCTTCTAAAGAATCAGTTCACCAAGTAAATAAAAAGGAATGGCAAACAAGATTGAAAAAAGGAATTTTAAATCCTGGTGAATTTGCAACATTGAAATATTTTCTTTTTGCCTGTTATACTGGTTTGCGTTATAGAGATATGGTGCAGCTTGATATGCAGGAGCATATTAAAGGAAAGTATGTAGAAAATCCTTATTCGCATGAGCGCAAGTACCGTTATTACATTGACGTAGATGCAATGCACAAAACAGGAAAGGTACTTGTTGTTCCGCTGATTGATAAAGCGTTTGCATTTCTTGATTTGAGTATTCAGGGCACAGTTTTCAACGTAATCTCAAATCAAAGAACTAACAGCCATTTAAAACATATCGCTGCCCTTGCTGGAATTAATAAAACCCTAACCTTTCACGTAGCAAGACATACTTTCGCTACAACTTGTTTTACTTATGGCATTCCCGCAGAAGTTGGTCAAAAATTACTCGGCCACAAAAGCGGAAAGTTTATTCAGGTATATACACACCTTACTCAAAACAGATTATTTCACGAAATGGATAAAGTCAACAAGGGGTTTAATGATTACGAACAATTACTTCGTGTTGTTCATCGGAAAGATGATGTAAAATTACGACCGTCGGATGCGTTGATAAAAAAATTAGATGATCCGAAATTCAGAGAATGGATGGAAAGTGTTGTAAAACTTGATGATGATAAACTTGATAAAATTGCCGCAATTACTAAAGTTGTTGCTTAAAATAAAAGGGGCTTTAGCCCCTTTTATTTTAAGCTTTTTATAAAATTTCTACTCACTTTACGTTTTCTTAATCACGAAGCGGCAATATAAAAATCACCTATCTTACTATTAGACTTTCATTTATGAAACGATATAGTAGATGTTTGATTGCATTAGGTTTACTTATTACAAGTACAAGTCTAATCGCTCAGGATTCAACCGCGTGGAAACATTCTGTTTTAATTGATACAGTAGCACCATTATTTTCGGTAATAGATATTCAAGGAAATAAATGGGATTCAGAATCCTTGAGAGGGAAAACAGTAATAATTAACTTTTGGTCAGTTGGGTGTAGAGGATGCGTTATTGAATTACCAGAATTGAACAAGTTCGCAAATTTGATGGCATTTTTAAATTCATTTATGGTTAACGGCGCCTCGGGTTGAATTATAATTTCCTTGTTGGGAATCGATTTGAAAAAATCGAAATTGTTTGTTACTATAATTTCTGGAAACAGTACCACACCTTCCTCATGGTAGTCAGAAATCTGGTTAATAATTTCCAAAATTCCATGCTGAGTTACTTCATCTTTTGCAAATCCTTCCTTCCACAAAAAAGTGCCAATGGAATCTAATAGACTTTCACGTAACGATGTTTTTTTTGTAGCCATTATCTTAGGGTTACTAAGCGAGGAGTCAGATGAGCTTCATGAAAATTACATTTGTGTAGTACTAAGTGGAAAATACTAGGAGTGGTCGTAGTGCTTATTCCCAGGTTTCCATTGGTGAAAGAATGGGCTTATGCGGGTTTCTTTTTTGCCATGTCGGGCGCTGTTTTTTCTCATGCTGCCTGTGGCGATGGCGCGAAAGAATTTTTCGGGCCGGTTTTATTATTGCTGCTGACTGTAGTTTCATGGTACTTCAGGCCTGCTGAAAGAAAGCTCATTTCACCTAATTTTACCAAATGAATACGATGAATCCCAAAGTTGACTTTTATTTTCTTAAAGCTAAAAAATGGCAGAAAGAAATAGACTTGTTGCGCACAATCGTACTTGATTGTGGGTTGACGGAAGAACTGAAATGGGGCGTTCCCTGTTACACGTTTGAAAAAAGCAACGTCGTATTAATACATGTGTTCAAAGAATATTGCGCGCTTTTATTTCATAAAGGAGTGTTATTAAAAGACCCCAAAGGAATCCTGATCCAGCAAACAGAAAATGTGCAAGTTGCGCGCCAGATCCGTTTTACTGATGTCCGCGAAATAATAGAGTTGAAGGCTGCGCTGAAGGCTTACATTCATGAAGCTATTAAAGTTGAAAAATCGGGTGTGAAAGCGCCGATGAAAAAGACGAAGGAATTCGACATGCCGGAAGAATTCGAAAAGAAACTAAATAAAAGCGCAGCACTGAAAAAAGCTTTTAAGGCATTGACACCGGGACGGCAAAGAGGATACCTGCTTTATTTTTCTTCTGCCAAACAATCTAAAACCCGCGAAGCAAGAATTGAAAAATGTATTCCGCAGATTTTGGATGGAAAAGGTTTAGAGGATTAGAATTTGTTTTAAAATGAATTATCAGAACAAAAATCTGAAGTGATGAAAATGAAAAATAATAACAAGAAATTATCTCCGGCTCAATGCGAAGTGCTGCTTACCATATTGAAAGAACGTTTCGAAAAAAACATGAAACGGCATAAAGGTCTTGATTGGACAAAAGTAGAAACAAGACTCAAGGCTCATCCGGCAAAACTCTGGTCGCTGAATGAAATGGAAATGACCGGTGGTGAACCAGATGTTTTTGGTCACGATAAAAAAACGGGCGGATATATTTTTTGCGATTGTTCGGCGGAAAGTCCGAAAGGAAGGAGGAGTTTTTGTTACGATCAGGAAGCATTGGAATCACGTAAAGAGCATAAACCGAAAACGAGCGCCGTTAAAATAGCATCGGAAATGGGCGTTGAAATTTTATCCGAAGAGCAATATAGAAAGTTGCAGCAACTGGAAGAATTTGATTTGAGAACTTCGTGCTGGATAAAAACACCTGCTGATATCCGCGAACTCGGTGGCGCTCTTTTTTGTGATCGCCGATACAACACTGTTTTTGTTTATCACAATGGCGCTGAGTCTTATTACGCTGCAAGAGGATTTCGTTGCGCGTTACGCGTCTGAATACGCAAACAAGATCGAATTGCTTATTTTAATCTTTGTTGCTAAATTTCCGTTGAATTATGCAAACCCGCAGCGATCCATCCACGGAAAAAGAAAGCCGCTCCGTTGCCCATACAAACGGGAATAACAATAGTGTTAAGGCTAAAGCATATCCTGTAGCTTACCTTTCGCCAACGCAACAATCCATTCATCCTGCACAACAATCTGCACAGCTTTTTAAAACCGGCATAATAGCGAAGCAGCCACACCTCATTTCTGACAACGATGCTATGGCGGTAGGCGCAGCGGGAAGTGAGAATTTTATTGCAAAGGAATCTGTTGCAGTTGCAGAACCTGTTTTGAAATCTGAAGAAAAGTTTGAAGAGTATATTATTTACCAGATCAATACATCTTACGAAAGTGATTGTGGTGCTTATGCGGATAACCTGATGCGACGAATCGCTTCTTTCAACCGTAAAACGGAAGTTGCCGGCAAAGAAACTGTAAATATCGAGGGTGGGACAATTCCATCTGCTAATCCTTCGTCTCTTTTTCAGGAAACTATTGCATCACAACCTGCTCCGGGAATCGGGCAGGCTTACTTGGTTGTAAATGATCCGAACGATAAGGAATGGGGAAAAAGTCATTTCAATTTTCATTGGGGAGTGGTTGTAGCTAAAAGCGGCAATGATGTAATAACGGCAGAAACAGGGTCTCATACTAAGGTGATGAAATTTGATATTTACAGTCAGTCAAAGCTCAGCCAGTCTTTTCAGCAGCGCTATATGGATGCAAAAAAACTACAGGAGAATGCCAAAACATTCCAGGTGAATTTTACTAAAACCGTCAAGCCAACTGTAACAACAAACACCAATCAGGTAGTTGAAGAGTTGTAATTTTGTAGGTGCCAGCGTGAATCTGTATGATCGTGTTTCTTGATTTCTTAACGGTATAATTTTTGAATAACTGTTCTAAACAACATTTTTATGAAAATTAATTTCAAAAGTTTCTTTCCCATTTTAAAAGCTACATACAAAGGTTGGAATGCCGATGACCCTTTTCGTCAAAGTGCAATCATTGCTTATTACGCCATCTTCTCCTTACCTGCATTGCTTGTTTTAATAATCAATGTTGCCGGCGTTTTTTTTGGCAAAGAAGCGGTGGGCACGCACATATCTTCGCAGATAGCAAACATCCTGGGGGCAGATACAGCTAAACAAATCAGCGAAATTGTTTCCAATGCAAGTGAAACAAAAGCGGGAGTTATTTCCACCATACTTGCAATAGCAACAATTCTTTTTGGTGCAACAGGAGTATTTGTTCAGCTGCAGAAAACGCTCAACCAGATATGGGATGTGCGTCAGAAAAAAACAAAAGGAATTATGAAAATGCTCAAAAACCGTTTGTTTTCATTCGGACTTATAATGTCTATTGGTTTTCTTCTTCTTGTTTCACTGGTCGTCAGCTCTTTGCTCGCCGCGCTGAGTGAATGGATGAAAGGTGTTTTTCCGGAAATTGTTGCCGTTTTGTTTTTTACACTAGAGTTCATTGTTTCATTAAGCGTCATCACGGTGCTGTTTGCTTTAATGTTTAAAGTGCTTCCTGATGTAAAGATAAAATGGAAAGACGTGGCTGTAGGATCGGCTGTAACAGGCATCCTGTTCATGCTTGGTAAATATGCACTCAGTATTTATTTTGGTAAAGCCGATCCCGCTTCGGCCTATGGCGTGGCAGGATCGGTCGTGTTGGTTTTATTGTGGGTTTCTTATTCTTCTATGATCTTATTCTTCGGAGCGGAATTTACCAAACAATATGCGGTGTACCATGGCCATGATATCGTTCCGACAAAAGATGCAGATAAAATAGAAGCCGGGCAAGATAGCCTGGAGCAGGAGCATGAAGCCGCAAACGAAGAACGAAGAGGAACTATTGCCGGGAAATTTTAGTGAGTGCAAGGTTTAAAAAAAAATCTTTATCCCTTGTCTTTGTTCGGTTTAATTCAGCTTGTTTACTTATGATGATTAGTGGTTTTACACATGTTCATTGTAAGTTTGGCGTTGAACATTTTTCCTGCTATGAAATTCTGACTCGCAAGGAATTAACAACAGGAAAGAGAAATAAAAGAACGAAAAAATCAGCAAGAGAAGACCTTGTTAAGCAACCGCAGCTTTATGCATCATTTTATTTCTCTTGTGATAAAAGGAATAGGATAAGATTAAAAATGTGAATGGAAGAATCATAAAAAGTGTGGATGATGAAAAACCTTCAACAGCAGTAACAGAATAGATTGCTCCGATAAGATCAAACGCAAATCCTGCATAAGCCCATTCTTTAATTCGTGGAAATCCCGGAATAAGAATGGCAACAGAACCAAGAAGTTTTGCTACACCGATAAAAGGAATAAAATAAACAGGGTAGCCAATATGCGTCATGAAAGTCACGACATCCGGAAGAACAAGAATATCAGGGATGGCGGTGAAGGTCATAAACGCCGAGAATAAGGAAGTAATGATCCAGTAAATATAATTCGTCTTTTTCATAGGTGCATTTTTAATTGTTTTCAGCGTACTTTTTAAAATTATTCAGAATTGCCTGCCATCCGCCTTGTTGTAATTCAATGGAATTTTCTGTTTCGGCTTCAAAAGTTTCTGTTATGGTTGTTGTATTTCCGTCTACATTGAAACGGATGTCAACCGTCCTGCCATCCTCAAGTGTATAAGCAATCCGTTCATTTGTTTTGACCTCATCGTATGTTCCTCCGAAATCAAAACCAAAACTTCCATCTTTCGCTTCCATTCGTGTTCTGAATTTTCCGCCATTCCGCAGATCATTTTCCGCCGAAGGACTATGCCAATCTTCAGATGCATTGTTCCATTTTTTTATATGTTCAGGAAGCGTCCAGAATTCCCATACTTTTTCTGTCGGTGCGTTTACCGTTGCCTCTACTGTAATCTTGGTTTTATCAGTTGTCATTTTTATTTAGTTTATCAAATTACTTAACTCCGTATTTGTTCTTACAAATGTGCGACGCTAAGATGAATTCAATGCTGTGTGAAAACGTCAATTCGAGGGGTGATTTACGACATCTGCCTTCAGTTTGATTCCCAAACGATCATCCAAGAACTATGGTTGAAGTCAACGTTTTGAGAAAAATAATTCCACATCTTTTAGCGGAATGATGTATTTAACTCGTGAGGCGGCAAGCCTAAAATCTATTCGCTCGAAAGTGCAGATTACACGTACAGGATACTGATAGAAAAATTCGGCGAAGGTGCGCTCAGCATTTCAGAAGAAGGCCTCATTCTGTATTGCAATATTACAAAGTCATTGTGCGCGATAATGGCATCGGAATTGATGGTATATTCCTGAATAAAATATTTACGATCTTTGCGCGGCTTCACATGCCCGATGAATATTCAGGTAACGGCATAGGATTGGCAATCTGCAAAAAAATTATGGAGAATCATTCCGGAAAAATTACAGTAGAAAGTACTCCTCACATGGGAAGTATATTTAACTTGTTTTTTCCGGTCAATTAAAAAAGAGATGGAAACGGAGCTGAATAATCTGCACATTATTATAGTAGAAGATGATCCTGATGACGGAGAATTTATGGTGAAAAGCTTTGTCAGGCATCCTTCTTTCCGCAAGGTAGAATGGGCGAAGAACGGAAAAGCATTGCTGGAACTTTTAAGAAGCATTTATCCAAAGCCCGATCTTATTCTCACTGACATAAACATGCCGGTTATTAACGGAATGGAAACGCTCGAAACGATATCAAAAGATCCGGCCCTCAACGATATTCCTGTTTTCGCCTGTTCATCTACAGTGAACCCAATCTATAAAAAAAGATGCATGGAACTTGGTACAAGAGCATTTCTCACCAAGCCATTTGATCTTTTTGAGTATGATCTTTTTCCGAATAAGATCATTTCCGTACTGCAGCAATTTTAGTTTTCACCTGCTCTTATTTTTATCGCTGAACAGCTTTTAAAGCGGTATCTTTAGGCTCCCGTATACGCTAACGTATCACGGGAACCTCCCATTCCATAATCCGAAATGATGAAAAATGATCAGGATGCTACCAGGATTCTTAATAATCAATATATCCCTTCCGCAGAATTTTACAGCCAAATCCTCGACAGTTTGCAGGATTATTCTGTATTCACTGTAGATAAAGATTTGCATATTAATAGCTGGAGTTCCGGTTCAATAAATATTTTCGGCTATGAAACGAGTGAAGTTATAGGGGAACATTTTAATGTCATTTTTACCGGCGAAGATATAGCGGGCGGTATTCCTCAGAATGAAATTTCAACAGCACTGAAAGACGGGAGAGCAACGGATAACCGCTGGCACATTAAAAAAGATGGCAGCATATTTTTTGCTTATGGATTGGTTTTCCCTTTCACAGGAGTAGATGGCGAACTACTTGGCTACGTAAAAATCCTCCGAGATTTAACTGAACGAAAGAAGTCAGAAGACGCAATCAAAAAATATGTAAAGGACCTGGAAGAGCTTAATACGCATAAAGAAAGTGTGCTCGCAATCCTTTCGCATGACCTGAGAAGTCCGCTGGCAGGAATTATCAGTACGGCCGATTACCTGCGATCAAATTTTGAAAAAATGGATCGTGATGATTTGCAGGAAATGCTTGAGTTGCTTTTTACCTCCACAAAAAATGAACTTGCCATGCTCGACTATTTAGTAGAATGGGCACGCATCAAATATGCATCTGAAGTATTTACTCCTGCAAAGATCGCGCTGGAACAATATGTAAAAAAGGTTTTTGATTCGCTTAATGAAACAGCTGCTATAAATGCAATTAATCTTCACCACGAAATCGAAGAAAATACCCACGTATTCGCTGATAGTAAAATGCTGCTATCTGTTCTTCAGAATATTGTTTCCAACGCGATCAAACATTCCAATAAAGGCGGAAAAATCACGGTTAAAGCGAAAAGAAAAGAGGATAAAATAATTGTGGAGGTAAAAGATAATGGTGTTGGAATGTCAAAAGAAATTCAGGAAAAACTTTTTACTCCACAAATGCATTCGCTGTCAAATACGCGAAAAGAAAATAAAGGCGCTGGTATCGGTTTGCTGCTTGTAAAAGGATTCCTCGAAAAAAACAGTGGCGAAATCTGGGTCGAAAGCGTAGAAGGTTCCGGCTCGTCTTTTTATTTTACGCTCCCAATGGAAAAACCAGAACAACCGGAGTAGATCAGAAATTACTTATTCGCATCCCTCAAACTTCAAATTTCTTCCAGACTTCCAGCGTCTTTTTGATTTCCTGCAGCTGATTTTGTTTCACCTCTTCACGTAATGCAAGCGCAGTTTTTGTATAGTACTTATGAGCTGCAAGGAAATTAATCTGCAACGCATACCATTCTGGCATTGTTTTATGCATTTCCTGGTGTTCCCATTCCTGCTTTAAACGGAGCGACAATAATTTATAATCATCACGCCCGAGGTAATCGAGATCAGCATCTTTGACAATGCGCTCCAATAAATCAGCAGGAGACGTTTTTAATGCTGTGGCAAGAATAATCCGGCTGACCAATGCAACCTGTTCCGTCGTATAGCCAAACTCGGGTAATGTTTCTGTTGCGATGCGTACAGCTACAGGTTCATTATCGGCATACTGTTCAAGAAATCCGGTGTCGTGATAAAGTGCTGCTGTTTTAAGAGCAAGAATTAATTCAGGATCAACGATGCCTTCACTTTCAGCAAGACGTTCGGTTATATGCAGAACATCCAGCGTGTGTGCTGCATTGTGATAATAATAATCTGCCGGCAACTCATTGCGCAGCCTGCTTAGAATATATTCATAAGCAGCCTTAAAATCCGCAGTCGAAGAAGCTGATTCTGCAAGGAAATACATTTCAATTTCACCTTTTCCTTTTGCGTTTACTTTTCCTCTCGGGATGCAGCGGAAATGATCTTTTACCAATTTATACGTAGAAGAAGAAATATTGATCTTTCCTACAACGCCGCTGCTTTCCATGCGCGAAGCAGTATTGACAGTATCGCCCCAGATATCATAAGCGAATTTTTTTATTCCTACAATTCCCGCAACAACCGGCCCCGTATGAATTCCGATGCGGATATCAAAACCCATTGCACCTTTTTTCTTTTTCTGCGCGCGGATAAATTCCTGGATCTCCAGCGCAGCACTTACAACATCTGCAGCATGCGTGGTCGTTGGTGTTGGAAGTCCGCCTGCCGCCATATACGCATCGCCAATGGTTTTGATCTTTTCAATACCATGTTTCTGAATGATATGATCAAACGCGACAAAACATTCATTGATTTCCGTTACAAGCTCTACCGCTGTAAGCTTTTCCGACATCGCAGTGAAATCCTTGAAATCGGTGAACATTACCGTGACCATGTCGAAGCTCCGTGCTTTAGCCGAACCGAATTGTTTGAGCTCTTCTGCCGTTTCTACAGGAAGAATATTCAGCAGCAGCTCATCCGACTTTTTCTTTTCTGCTGCAATGGCAAGATTATCGCGGCGTTTCCTGCGATAGCTTAAGCCGGCAATAACCGCAAGCACAAGCGTAATGCCGAACCCGATGATCAAAAGTATTTTTTGGGTAGACTGCTGTTGGATTTCAATATCATTTATCAGCAGCTGTTTGTCTTTTTCGGCGCTTTTGAATTTGGTTTGCATCTCCGCAATCTTCTCAGAATTCTCGGAAGTGAATATAGAATCATTCAGAACGATGTACTTGCTTAAATAGTGATATGCACTGTCTGGATTTCCTGATGCGAAATACGTTTTTGCAATTTCATGATAAACATCACGGATGTTCGTTGTGCCTTTGATCGAACTGAAATAACCAAGAGCGAGACGTTGATTTTCCAATGCCTGTGAATACTTTTTTAATTCACGGTAACATTGTCCGGATTGCTGGTGAAAATAGCCGAGCAGATAATTATCATTCAGTGCTTCAATATCTTTTTGGTTGCTCAACAATAATTGAAGCGATTCATAATAAAGTCCCTTATCGAAGATGATATCAGCGCGGGTGAGCAGGGCCGCTATCGCTTCACGTTTTTTCCCAAGCTTCAGAAATAATACTTCACAACGTTTGTAATGTGTTGCAGCAGAATCGAACATTTTCAATTCATATTCAATATTTCCGATACCGAATAATGCAACTGCGATCTTGAATTCATCCTTCGATAGTTCACCAAAGCGCAAACTTGTTTTATACCACTCCAATGCCTGTGGCTGATAACCTGCACCGGTATAGCCGTTTCCCGTTATATTAGCCGCATAAGCGCAATTCATGAAGTTTTTTTCTTTTTCAAACAGGCGGTAGGCCTTTTGCGCATTATCAATTCCTGCATCGTATTGAGAAATATTTATCTGAACAACGCCGAGTTGTAAAAATGCATTCGCCATGAGCAACGAATCTTTTTGCTGAAGAGAAAGTGCGACCGCTTGCTTGGCATGAATAAAGGAAGAATCAATGTTTATGCGGTTGTAGAGAAAGCTGATGCGCACATGCAGCCTGATCTTTTGTGTATCAGGCGCAGTCTTTAGAATTGCTTTAAGACTATCAATTTGTTTTTGCTTCTGCGCAGAAAGGCTCGCCGGAAGAATTAAAACCAGCAGTGAAAAAATAAGTAACAGCTTTCGGGTAAAGGGTTTCACAATTGAAAGATATTGAAAGAAAGTGGATTTACATCAGAACAATCCTGCTGCTTTCAGTTTCTCAATATCCTCCGGTGAATCAACAGAAATGGTTTCAGATTCAGTAAATGCGGTGCGAATCTTATAACCATTTTCCAGCCAGCGCAATTGTTCAAGCGACTCAGCAATTTCCAATTTCCCTTGCGGAAGCTTCGTTAATTGCTGAAGTACATCAGCGCGATAACCGTAAATGCCGATGTGCTTATAAAATAAATTTTTCCGCAGCCAGTCTTTTTTCTCTGCACCGCGAACGAATGGAATAGGGGAGCGGCTGAAGTACATTCCGTTCCCTTGAATGTCGAGCACCACTTTGATCGTATTCGCATTGTCAAGATCAGCAACGTCGGATAATTTTTTTACCAGCGTGCCGATTTCTGCTTCCGGGTTGGCGAACAATGCTGCAAGTAAATTTATTTGTTCCGGTAAAATAAAAGGCTCGTCACCTTGTATGTTGATCACTGCATTCCATTCACCTGCAACTTTTTTCACCGCCTCCGCACAACGGTCTGTCCCGCTCTGATGGTGATCAGAAGTCATCACTACATTTCCGCCGTATTTTTTTATTTCGTCCGCAATCCGTTCATCATCTGTCGCAACAACAACTTCTGAAAGCAGGTCCGCTTTTTCAGCCTGTTCATATACGCGTCGTATCATGGTTTTACCGCCAATATCAGTCAGCGGCTTCCCCGGAAAACGAGTGGAAGCAAAACGTGCGGGTATGACGCCGAGGATTTTCATTTCGGTGAAGGTCGGGAAAAAAAGGGAAAAGAAGGGGCAGGAAAGAAGGCGGCAAGATTTTGGAATAGAAATAGTTAGTTAGTATTTTTCAGGCTATCCGCAGAATTAATTTTTGCCCTGCTGCCTGCCTCCTTATTTGTCTGTCCCTTCCCAACAAATAAATTTCTCATTCCTGATAAATACCGATACGTTTTTCTATTTTTTCACCAATCCATAAACAGCCACAGCACACCAGATAGCCTCCAGCACCACAAATGGAATTGCACCAATAAGTATCGCACCATAACACGCAAGGCCGGCGCCGATAAGATTAAGCAGGTTATATAATTTTGCCTTCGAATTTGTTTTTCCGATCGTCAGTAAAATAAATGCGAGCAGGATCAGGCTTACACCTGCTGAATTAATAATGTTTGGTAAATCCATAGCGAAGAAGTTTATGTAAAAATGAAAAGGCACCCGTTACCGAATGCCTTTTATAAATGATAAAAAATTTTATTCGATGATCATACGTTGTGTAAGCACTGTTCCGTCTTCCCTTGTAATATGAAGGAAATAAATTCCGGCTTCAGCAATAAGATTAAATTCAGCGCTTATAATTCCGTTGGAAGAAAACTGCTGCGCATAAATTTTTTGTCCGTTCACATTATAAATTTCCATCAAACTGATCAAACCTTTCTGATCGAATTGAACTGTGAAATTCCCATTGTTCGGATTCGGGTAAAGAATGACCGGGTTTTCAGCCGTTAATTCAGTCACGCTCACATCCATCATTGAATACGTTGAAGAGAAAGCAGAACAACCATTCGTGTCTGTGATCACCACGTAATAATTTCCATTAACAAGTGGCACATAAGTCTGATTTGTTGCGCCTGCGATAATTCCACTATTGAAATACCATTGGTAGGAATTCGCCGCAGTGGAAGTGAGCACACCTATATTTCTTGAAATAACGGGAATGGATGGTGCAGGAAATACATTCAGCGAAACCGTATCAGAACTGCTGCAGCCATTTATATCTGTTCCGTAAACAATGTAAGTGGTACTCGATGTTGGTCCTGCCGTTGGGCATGCAATTGTAGTATCGCTTAGTCCGAATGCAGGCGTCCATGCATACGTTGCGCCGCCGGTTGCACAAAGAGAAACAGTTGTGCTCTGGCAAAATCCAACATCCTGACCCGCATTGATAACAGGATTTGTATTGATAGAAACGTTTATGCTGCTGATACCGGAACATCCTGCGGCATTCGTAATAATAACAGAATACATTCCTGCTGTATCTGTAGTAATGCTTGCCGTAGTATCATTGGTATTCCAAAGATACATTATTGCAAAATTGGTAGTGTCAACCGCAGTAAGTGTAACTGAATCACCAAGGCAGAAAGAAGTCGGACCGCTGGTTTGTATCACAGGACCCGGCAAAGGATAAACGGTGATCAATGTTGAATCGACATCCACGCAACCATACTGATTTCTGTAATGAAGCACGTAAGTAGTCGTCACAGAAGGTGTTGCGACCGGATTTGAAATGTTGGATTGATTCAAACCGGTTGTTGGTGTCCACCAGATGCTGTCCAATGCACCATACGATCCCATTCCTGATAAAGGTGTGCTTGCACCGAAGCAAATGGAGGTATCAGCAGAAGATGTTGCAGTGAGCTGACAATATTTGACAACAGTAAAATCTTCATTTGTACCGGAACCTTTTGACATGCCGCCCACATAAATTTCGGATGTTGGTCCGAGTGCAATGGAATACGATTGATCAGAATTGTTTCCTGTTCCATTGTATTTTACGATCCACGAAGTATCTCCGTTTGCTTCGTATTTTATAGTCATGTAATCGTTATTTGATCCTGGCTTGTAACTGTAGCCGGTTACAAAAATCCGGTTCGAGCTATCAGCAACAATAGCAATGCCTTCATCATAATTTACTGCGCCGCCATCATATATTCTTGTCCAGAGCACAGCGCCTGAAGGATCATAAAGGATGGTTGCCATATCCTGGGCTGTAGAAGATGTTCCGAGTGAACGACCGGTTACTGCAATATTTCCGGCAGGAGTGAGTGTGAGTGCATTTGCCGCATCATAATCATTGCCTGGTCCGTTATAAATTGCTGCCCACTGAAAGGTGCCTGTTGGATCGTATTTCAATGTAGCATAGCTGTAATTTGTGGTGCCCACAAGATCACGTGCATATCCCGCAACAAATACTTCACCAGCTGCATTTACCACAATATCATTCCCTGCATCAAATACACTTCCTGGTCCGTTATAACGTCTTACCCATTGCTGCACGCCGCTGTTATTATATTTTACAGTAGCAATATCATGATCGAGCGCCGCAGAAGCATAGCTTGTGCCGGTTACATATACATTTCCTGTCGCGTCAAGTGTAAGCGCATAAGCACATTCTGTATTTGTTGCATTATTTGTATTGCTGTAGGTAGTTGCCCATTGCTGAGCGCCTGCTGAATTATATTTAATGGTAATGTAATTCAGGTTGCTTGTCGTGGTTACTGTTCCGCCGGTTACATACACATTTCCTGAACCATCCACGGCAATATCATAACCTTCATCAAATCCGTTTGCAGTTCCATTAAAACGCGTTGCCCATTGCTGAACACCACTTGCATCATACATAATTGTGATTACATCATAATTTGCAGAAAGACCAGCGCTGTAACCGGTCACATAAACATTTCCTGCTGCATCGGTAACTATTGCTCTTGCTTCATCATAACCATTGCCGGTTCCGTTATAAGAGCTAACCCATTGCTGATTTCCGTTCTGATCCAGCTTAATTGTAACAATGTCGAAATTACTTCCGTTCCATCCGGTTCCCACTACGAAGCTATTACCAGACGGATCAACCACCATGGATTTAGCGCGGTCGATATTATTTCCTGCCGAAGAGTAGCGTCCAACCCACTGCACATTTACCTGTGCGCCTGCGGAGCAATAAATAAAAAATCCGGCTACGAGGCCAGTAAGTAATTTTCGGATCATGAGTGGGTTAACTGATGTTTGCATTCAAAGATAAAAGGATTCAGCAGAAGGTCAAGTGAAAAACGTTGCGATTGATCGCCGGAATGAATATATTGCAGCTATGCGGCGTTCGTTTTTTCCGGTATTGCTCGCAATTATGGTTCTTTTTACCGCAGGCGGTTTCGTTGCATGGATCCTCTTCAGCCGTGAGCGGGAGTTGCAGAAAATCGAAATTCCTGAAGCTTATCTTGAAGCGGCAGATACTTCAAGGTTCAGCGTTACTCCATTGATCTTAAAGCGCGTATTCCCGGACGACAGCCTGCTCGTTTTTTTTCCAAAGCTGCAAAGCCAGTCCCGTATTTATCTCTATGACCAGGAAAATTACAACAGGCTTTTATATGGGGATCATCACGCAGTTCCTTCTTTTATACCTGACCTTGAGGGTTTAAAAGCGCTTTTCGGAAGGCCGGTTATCAATTTATCAGGTGTTCCGGCCGGCAAATACTATGTGCATGTAACGGCCTGTAGTTTTGGTGGTTTTTTGCAGATTAATATCAGCGATTCCCATCATTAGTACATCCTGTTGCGTTTAACGTTTTTCAAATTTGTACATTCGTCAAATATTGTATCTTAGACACGGCAGACAACACCCAAATACCCTGCAAAATTCATGATTAGAAGGATTACTTTACTGTTCGTGGCCTTGCTATGTGCATTCGTCGCTAATGCAACTCACATTGTCGGCGGATCATTGACATACGAACACATTGGAGGAGCTTCCTATCGTGTTACACTTAAAATGTACCGCGATTGTCGTCCCGGAAACGCTGCTTTTGCGGGCAGTGTTACGGTTCAGGTTCGTGACCAAAATGGTAACGGATTCAGCCCATCGAAGGATTTTACAATGCCTTTTGCCACCGCAGTTGGTGTAAACCCTTACATTGATACCTGCGCAGCAAATCCCGGACTTTGCCTCGAAGAAGCTATTTATACAAGAGTTGTCAATATATTTCCACCACTCACTGGCGGCTATTTTCTTTTTGTGCGCTATTGCTGCAGGAACAGCACGCTTAACAATATTGTAAATCCGCTCAGCGCCGGCGACAACTGGAACACGCACATTCCTGATATGGGATTGCTGATCACAGATAATTCGCCTGTTTGGGTAAATCCACCACCGGTTTTCGTTTGCCAGGCTGAACCGATCAATTTTGATTTTTCTGCTACAGATGCTGATGGAGATTCACTCGTTTACAGCTGGTTTGCTCCGAACGACAGCATGACTCCGTCTATAAGTGCAGGAGTTGCAACGTATACACCTGTTACTTACCAGGGTGGTTACGGACCGAATAATTCATGCGGCGGACCAAATCTTACTATCAATCCGCAAACCGGTTACATCACTGGTGCTCCTCCTAATGTCGGGCAATTTGTTGCAGGTGTGCGCGTTGAAGAATACCGCAACGGAGTTAAGATCGGCGAAATAAAAAGAGATTTTCAATTCAACGTAATTTTTTGTCCGCCGGTTGCACAAGCCAATTTGGGAACTCCTGCTGGTGTTTGTTCCGGAAGTAATGTGCAATTCGTCAATAACAGTGATCCGACCAACTCTTATTTCTGGAATTTCGGTGATCCGGCAGCAACAAATGATACATCCAATATTCAAAGTCCGAACTATACTTATCCGGGACTCGGGCCCTATAACGTTTATCTCGTTATCAATGTAGGAACAGCTTGTGCGGATACGGCTTACCAAACGGTTCAGTTGTCTTACGTTACAACTGCCCTTTCCCCTTCCAACGACAGCGCATGTGTAGGACAACCGATAACATTTACAGATAATTCAGTGCCATCACCCAATTCTACCATCAGCAGTTATTGGTGGGATTTTGGCGATATGAGCACTTCAACGCAACAAAACCCAACGCATACATATAATGCGAGCGGAACGTACACGATTTATCATGCAGCAACAAATGATCTTGGATGCGATGATACGATCACACAAAATGTTTACATCATTGCTCCTCCGATTGCGCTTGCCGGTAACGATACTTTCGCCTGCACGAATAATGCAACGTTCGGTTTAGGCGGCAATGTGCTGAATTCAAGCGGTGGTGGTTATTGGTCGGGCGCAGGAACTTTTACTCCTGATTCAACCGTCCTGAATGCCACGTATACACCAACAGCTGCGGAAATCGCACAAGGATTTACTTATCTTACTTTGACCACAACAGGCGCTTCACTCTGTTCACAGGATATTGATTCTGTATTGGTGAATTTCACTCCCGGGCCAACGGTAGATGTCGGGCCGGATATAATTGTCTGCCGCGACACTGCTTACGTCGCTGTTTGTTCCAGCTTCACACTTGCTTCAGGAGTTGTTTGGTCAACATCCGGCTGCGGTTCATTTGCAAATCCTACTGACAGCTGCACAACGTACATTCCTTGTCTTGCTGATCAGAATGCCGGACAGGTTTATTTATTCAGCAGCACGACAGGAAATGGTTCATGCACATCAGAAGTGGATACGCTGATTTTATTCCTGACACCACCGCCCAATGTTTCTGCAAGCGGACCTGATACGGCGTGCAGCAATCTTCCTTTTATAGTGACTGCAAATACTGCAACCGGCCAGGGTTTCTGGACAAGCAACGGTGACGGAACTTTCCCTGGCGGCAGCAGCGGCTTAAGTGTAAATTATTTACCGGGAACAAATGACCTTGCCACCGGATCTGTTACAATTGTTTTTAATTCGCTTAATAACGGCGGATGTCAGCAGCAGCGCGATACTTTATTCGTCATTATTATTCCTGCACCGAATGCAAACTTTACCTGGGCCAGTGAATGTCCGGGAGTGCAAATGCAATTTACTGATGCATCCACTTCTGTTACGCCTGTTACCGCATGGAATTGGAATTTCGGAA
Organism: Bacteroidia bacterium; assembly: GCA_039918435.1. Classification (GTDB taxonomy): domain Bacteria; phylum Bacteroidota; class Bacteroidia; order Palsa-965; family Palsa-965. The sequence goes on from JBDSHN010000123.1 coordinate 29,943, forward strand.
ATCCTCCGGTTAACAATACATCAAATGCACAGAATCCGACACACGCATTTCCGGCCGGAGGAAGCTATAACGTAACGCTGGTGGTTACATCTGCAAATGGCTGCCCCGATTCTGTTGTGCTTGCCCCACAGGTGTACCCGGATCCGAATACAGATTTCACTACTGCCGGTTATTGCCTGAAAGACGGAACACAATTCATCGACAGCTCAACAATTGCTTCCGGAACCATTGTCAGCTATGAATGGAATTTCGGTGACAATACAAATGCAACAGGAACTCCGGTGATCCATACGTATAATTCATCTGCAAACTGGAATGTTACATTGATCACTACTTCAAATTTCGGATGCAAGGATACGATCACAAAACCGGTTACCATTTTTCCATCCCCAACCGCAGCTTTTACTGCTAATCCGGCAACAGCTGCAAATGCACAGCAACTGGTCAGCTTCACCGATCAGTCGTATTTCAATATTGTAGACTGGTGGTGGGATTTTGGTGATTCAAGCAGCATCATTACGCAGCAGAATCCAAATCATTCGTATATGAATTCCGGCACTTATCCTGTTACATTGGTTGTTTCCGATACGAACGGATGCACTGATACAACCGTGCAGGATTATATCATTACTGCACCCCCTGTTGTTCCGAATGCATTTTCACCGAACGGCGACGGACAAAATGATTTCTTCTGGGTGCGCGGCGGGCCGTTCACTGATCTTGAATTACGTATTTACAATAATTGGGGTGAGCTCATTTACGTTGGCACAAATCAATCTCCGGGTTGGGACGGAACACGCGATGGAATTCCCCAGCCAATTGGTGTTTATGTGTATACCGTTTATGCAAAAACACCAGATGGCAAAGAGCACCAGCTTCATGGCGATGTAACCCTGCTCCGATAATTGTGCAAAAACATAGTATAAAATGATCAGAAGAATTTTTCTTGCAGGATGTCTCGTTTTGATGATGATCGCTGTGAAGGCACAGGATTTTCACCTCACACATTACGACGCGGCGAAGATTTATTTAAATCCCGCAATGACCGGGATGTTCGATGGCTATTATCGTATTCATGCGAATTATAGAAATCAATGGTCGGCTGTTGCAACAAAACCATTTCAAAGTGCAGCAATTGCATTCGATATGCCCATCAAACGTTACGGCGTCGGATTTCAGATCATGGATAACCGCGCGGGTTTTGGTAATTTTAATGTGTTGCAGATAAATCTTTCCGGCGCGTATGATTTGCGCATGGATAAAAACAATTTTCATCATGTTGCTTTCGGAATGGAAGCAGGCGTGATCCAGAAAAGCGTTGATTTCGGAAGGCTTACCTGGGATAATCAATACACGCAGGCAGGCGGCGGCGGTTTTGATGTTTCAATGCCAAGCGGAGAAAATAATGATATAGAGAAAAATTACCTTCTTGATATTACCGCAGGCGCACTTTATTATTACGCGAAAGAAACCAGCAGGATCAACCCGTTTATAGGATTTTCAGCATTTCACCTGAATCGGCCGAAAGAAACATTTTACGGTTACGAAAATAAATTGCCAACACGCTTTGTCATTCATGCAGGAGCACGCGTCGGAATTAATCCACGTTTACAATTGCAGCCGCGTTTCCTTTACATGTGGCAAACCAATGATCATGAAATGGTTGTTGGATTGCAAGCCAATATTTTTCTTGCCAATTCTGAATCCTACCTGATCGTCGGACCGACATTCCGTTCCAAAGATGCTGCAATCATGGAAGTCGGATTGAAGCATGGTGCATTCACTTATCGTATGAGCTACGACGTAAATACATCCACGCTCAAGCCGGCAACAAACAACCGCGGAGGAATTGAATTCTCCGTAATCTATATCGCAAAAAGAAAGACACCAGTTGTTGCACCCAATTGTCCGAGATTATGAGGCGTTTCCTTTTTACTTTTTTCTGCTTTACTGTTGCCACTCTTTCCGTATATGGTCAGAGCCGGCGTGAATGGATTGAATTCGGCGATAAGGCATTCGACGATAAAAATTATAAGCTAGCGCTTGCTTGTTACCAGCATTCTATCACGCTCAATGGTGGCAGCGAACGCGATCTTGTTACTCCTTACGAGTGCCATCCGTATACCAATCCTAAAAAAGTGGTTGACTCTGCATCTGTTGCAGTTGCAGCAGCAGATACATCATCGCTTACAAATCCAAATCTTGTAAAAGGTGCTGATGCGCGCACCCGTTACGTTGCAAATCGTGCAGCTGATTGTTACCGTTTGCTTCATGATTATGAAAATGCAGAGCTCTGGTACAGGCAGGCCTTGTTTCTTCCGGATAAACGCTTTCCGGATGTGCGTTATTATTATGCCGTTTCATTAATGAATAATGCAAAGTATGAATCCGCTATAAAACAATTCGAAATTTATGCTGACCCGCTCGATGCGGCTTCCTTGCAATTCAAACGCGCTATCCGCAATTCGGCAGGATGTGCTTTTGCAATGGATTCAAACAGCGTAAAGCATGAAGTGATCGTTAAGCGAATGGATACCGTAATCAATTCGGGCACTGCAATTTTTGCTACAACGTATTACGGAGATCCAAATCAGCTTTTACTCACTGCTGCCAAACCCGGAAATGCTTCTACACCGGAATTGACACGACTTGGCGCTGATGCATACACCACGGATATTTTTACATCGCAGAAGATGAACGGCAACTGGATGAAGCCGCAACCGCTGAATAGTTCCATCTCTGTATTAAACAGTCCTGCCAACGAAGGCGCCGCAATGGTTTCTTTCGGAAAACAAAATCTCTTTTTCACACGCTGGAGCACAGACGGAAAAGAAAGCGCAATTTTTATGTGCAGGAATGTAAACGACAGCTGGCTTGCCCCGATGAAATTGGATCCGCACGTTAATGCTGCGGGAAGCAGGAATATGATGCCGTTTCTTTCCAATGATGGCACAACACTTTATTTTGTTTCCGATCGTGAAGGTGGCGAGGGTGGGCTTGATCTCTGGATGGTGCAGCTTAATGAAGAAGGAAAAACAAGCCCGGCAAGGAATCTTGGTCCGCTCATCAATACACAGGATGATGAAGTAACACCGTATTTTCACTTTACCACTAATACTTTATTCTACAGCACAAATGGCATGGGCGGTTTTGGTGGCTTTGATGTTGTGAAATCGGCCTTCAACGCAGATGATTCTTCCTGGACACAACCCAAAAATCTTGAAGCGCCATTTAATTCTTCACGTGATGACGCTTATTTTGTGCTGGATCGTTTGCAGCAGCACGGTTATTTATCATCCGACCGTGAGCCATGCTCAGATTGTGGTCCGGGAAGCGGATTCTGTTACCGTGCATACGAATTTACGAATGAGCCGATTGTGCTTTCACTTCGCGGGCATGTGTACAATGCAGAAACAAGAGCTTCAATCAGCACAGCGCTTCTTACGTTCAAAGATATTCGTGGTAATGTAGAAACAGTTTTTATCATCACGGATTCAGCAGGGTATTATGAAGCAGAATTGCAGGTGGGCGAAGAGCTTTACATCAAAGCGCAGAAAAATAAATTCTTTGGAGATGCAACCAATTTATCCACTGTCGGTGTAACAGAAAGCACTGTGTTCGAGCATGATTTTTATCTCACACCAATTCCTGCCGGAGAGATTGTTATTCCGGGAATCGAATATGATTATGACCGATCAACATTGCGTCCTGAATCTCAGAAAGTGCTTGACGATCTCGTTGCTTTCCTTGAGCTGAATGATAATATCAGCGTAGAAATTGCTTCGCACACGGACACACGCGGAAGCGACATTTATAATCTTAATCTTTCACAGGCGCGTGCAAAAAGCTGCGTGGATTATCTCATCTCGAAAGGAATTGCTCCTGAACGTTTACAGGCAAAAGGTTTTGGTGAAACACAACCTTTGATTCCCGATAAAGAGATTTACGCCATGCCTGCAAAAGCTGATAGTGAAGCAGCTCACCAGAAAAACCGCCGCACCACTTTCCGCCCGATCAAAGAAGGTGTGATCAGGGATAAATGGGAAGGTAAAATTCCAGAAGGATCAAGGTTGCGGGTACCGGAAAACGGACAGGCGCCACAATAAAAAGCTCTTCAAAATTAATCAGCAATGATTTTTTCCCATTTGAAACGGAAAGCATTTTCAATAATGCTATTCTCGTGTTTAGCGTTTAATGCATTCTCCCAGGATAATATTGAAGGCGGATTTTACGGCGGCTATTTCCAGCTTGGCGAACGTAGCTTCAATGATTTTGGCCTGATGCTTCATATTCCTGTTGGAAGCGCAACATTAAATTACCATCTCGGCTTCGGCACTTCTATCAACAGCGGATTGTATATACATAGTCCCGCAGGAATGGCCGCAGGATTCTGGATATTAAACAAGCTCGGCGGTTCGGGGTTGCGTATCGGTTATCTTTCTTTCCTTCTTTGCCTGGTTCCCGAAGGCGTTGGCATTTACTTGCCGGTCAAAGGAAATCTTTCCACCCATATTTCTATTAATCCGCTCAGCCTCGAATATTTTTATCGCGGCAAAACCGGTGAAGAATGGGGCAAGATGGGATGTGATGTGGTTGTGCGTTTTAAGGTGTATAGCACTTTCAGAGAAAACATTTATTTCGCTCCGCAGGTAGCAGGAACAGTAATTTATACACCGGGAGAAACGACAGGCAGGTATGGATTCAAAGCAGGATTTACGCTTGGGTTTGAACGGAGAGATTAATCAAAATGGCTCATTTTACTTGTAAGAACCGATTTTGAAACTAATTCGTCCATGTTTGGTACCTGCATTTTCCGCCCTATCTTTGCTGCAACCCCCTACACAGCAATATGCCCCAATCCTCCAAAAAGAAAAAGTCGCACGCTTCCACCGGTTTTTTATTGTGGCAAGCTGGAAATGCCTGGCAGCGGAAAATAAAATCGGTTCTTGATCCGATCGGAATTACACACGTGCAATTTCTTTTGCTCGACGCACTCGATCATCTCGGCGGACTCAAACACCCGGTGAGTCAGGTAACGCTTTCACGTGTTGCAGGCACTGATGTAATGATGACTTCCAAAGTGATTCGTTTGCTTGAAAAGAAAAAACTCATCACACGCAAGGTCAGTAAAACCGATGCGCGTATCTACTTGCTGGAAATGACGCGCGAAGGCTCACGTGTTATTGCAAAAGCGAAAGACCTCGTTGGAGAAACGGAAGAGAAAATCTTTACAAAACTTGAATTAAAGCCGGCGAAATTTGCACGGTGTCTTGCTGCTATTGCGGGGCATGAATAAGCAATTACTATTTTCCTTCCGCTATTTTCCGGAATAGCTCTTCAAATTGCACCAGCGCATTCACTTTTTTATTGTGCATTGTTAAACGAACTTGTGAAGAGTTCTCATTGCCGACAATAAGCGGCTGCGAAATCAACAGATCGTCGATGTTTTCTTTAAAAAGTGGTTCGCCTTGCGCGAATTGAGGAAATAAAAATGCAACGCCTTCAAATAATTCCGGAATGATAATCTTTCCGACAGGCAGAAATACATCGAGCCCTTCCCATGCGACAGGAATTTCTCTCGGTTTTCCATCCGATTGCTTCCAGTTTGAAATGGTCAGCACATTATCTGTCAACATCATGTAGTGCTGTGCATTTTGATTTTTCAGCGTCCATGTATTTCCTGTCAATGGAATGCTGTCTTCCATCATCCATTCTGTTAATAATTTCCGCGCATTGTCCTGGTCTTTTACTCCGAAGCTTATTGTTGAGCCGCGTGTAATTTCTTTCTTCATTTTATGCATCGGCATCTTGTTAAAGTCTGCATCGTAGTCATAAAAAATATAATCTGAATCGAAGCTGAATGTATCGTGCAGGAGTACTGTGTAATTTCCATTAAGATTTTTTGAAAGAAGAACGGTTCGCTCATCAGCAAGCTTTAACATATTGAGAGGAACAACATCCGCATAATCATCGAGGAGACTATCGTTCTGCAGATTCAAAACACCGCGATAATAACCAAGTACCTGCTTCGGATCGCATGTAAGCAGAACAGGAGCAACTGAAGCAGTAGAAGAAGGTTTATCCGTAGTGATTATTTTACGCATGATCGTTTCTCCTTTTTGGAAATCTATCGCGAGTGAAATGTAGTTGATGTTTTCAAACATGACACGTTGCAATGCGCTGCCACCGGTAAAAGCAAGAATTTTTTTTGGCTGTATCCATACACCAGCGTCAAAGGAAGATAATTCATGTTCGCAGAAGTTTTCATCTGCAAGCACAGATTGTTCTTTTGCCTGCTTTAATAATTTCGCACATTGCTCAACCGTTTTATCCGATGTTTCATTGCTGAACGGATAAAGGAAAAGTACGATGTCATTATTCCAGCCCAAAATTGCGGAGGTGGTATCGTAACGCAACATCGCGCCTCCCTTTTGAAGGTGAATAGGAAATTGATTTGCAAGTTGCTTCCGGATCAGTTTTCCGAATGTTGCAGAATCTTTTAAAGAAGCAGCAATGCCGAAAAATGCAGATTCTCCTTCCCGGTACAAAAATCCAAGCACATCAGCTGTTTCCGAAAGACCAGAACCATCATTCTTTTCAATGGATTTTAAGAAAAGTGCCAGCTCTTTGGGTGCTTTTTTATCCGCCATCTCTGGAAATAAATGCCCGCCAGTTGCACGATCCAGCGCCAGCTCACGGATATTTAAGGTGAGCACTGCAACTGCATTTTTTGGAATACACTGCGCATGTTGCGGCACCTGTCTGCGCATAAGCAGATACCACGTGAGAAATCCTGCGCCAGCAAGAAACAGCAAAACAATGACGGAAATGCGAATTCCTTTTTTCATATCAGCGTCCGCGTATAAGGTATAGTGAATTCAGCAATTTGAAAAAGCGCACGAAGCTGCTTTGTTTTGATCCCGGCTGCGGATCATTGAGCTCAATTTTTACATCCACACGCTGCACGCCGTTTTTTGCTTTACGGCCAATAACTACGCCGTTGTTTATATCCTGCTGTAAAAGATCGAGCGCTTTTTTATCATCATCGCTCAAAGGTTCCTGGTAATTCTTCTTCACCAGTTCAAACGATTTTTGTCCGTCCCACCAGCCGATTAACGCGCTCTTCCTGCCAAGCTTCCTTTGCTCTTTTTTCATTGCCTGTCCGCCAGTGTATCCTTTTTTCAAATGATGCACCATAAGGTCTTCATTATTGGTGATGATGAGCATTCCGTTTCTTAAAGCGAGGAACATTTTAATATCGTATTCGCCGGGCGAATTGATGAGGTAATAATTGTTGTTCTGCTTTTTCAATGCACCGCTGCGCTCAAGAATGGCAAGAATTTCTTTTGCCTTATCCGGTTTCCCTATTCCTGCAACCATCACAAATTCCGGGCGCACTTCGGTTCGTTCTTTTCTTATTTCCGTTCTTTCAAAATTTTCATCGTAATCATACGTCAGGTAAGATGAAGTGTAAGGTTTAAGATCAGTAACTGCGAAAAGGAATTGCCCATCGAAAATAGTGTACATCGTTTTCTCATCGAGAAACACGCGCAGCAAGTCCCACATCATCATATAATATTTTGAATAAAACCCCGCGTAGGAATTGCTCACTGATTCACGGTAAACATTTCCATAAAATTTCATGAATTTTTCCATGTTCATTGACATGGCAACGTAGCCCATCAGGTTTTCACCTTTTACATAACGGAACATTTTTTTATCGACACGCCCTGTGTACAAGCCCTTCGTATATTCCTGCATAACCGGGCTGAAATAAGAACGCTGTTCCATCGTCGCCACATTTCCTTCGAAGTGAACAAGGCTTACGATGTAAGAACCCAGCCACATATTAGTAAATCGTGCAGTGTCATTTTCAGGACTCGTGGAATAATATTCGTAACGGTATTTCATGTTACGTTCATAATACTGCTGCATCATTTCGCCGTAGTTGTACCAATAAACAACATCTGATTTTTCTGCATCCACCTTCCTGAAATTCGGGACAGATTCAATCGATTCCTCATAGTTTAAATTTACCAGAAACTGAACTTGTTTACGTGCAAGCACTGCAATGCCGGAATCTCGGATGTGATCAATATGGGAATACGAATCAGCATAAGACCCATATTCGTCTTCGCCGCGATTGTAAAATTCCTCCGGCGTTGAATCATTGGCAAGACGCGTAAGCATATTCTGTTGCTCCATCATGAGTTTAATGATTCTTTCCTGGCGGAGGCTATCGGAAATAACAGAATCGGTTGACATTTTGTACATCTCAGCAACTGCTGTGCTGTCGGCGATACGCATTGCATCTGCCGCATGCTCTTCATCTGCAACAAAAAGGCTGTCCATCACCGCTTGCGAAAAGACGTTTCCTGCTTCCGGTACATAGTCAAAATCTGCCAGCAAGATCACCGCATAGGTTGTAGTCCAGCCGATCGATATTTTTTCTTCATTGATTTCTGAATAGCCAGATCCTTTTTGTATTTCAGGCTTATCAGAAAATAAATGCGTTGAAAGATAAATTCCGAAATCAGAAGCATTACTTATTGGTAAAACATACGCCCAATAATGAATAGAATCTGTTGCCTGGTTGAAAATGAAAATCTTTCTTGTTGTATCAATGCCTGTTATTTTCGGATCAGAAAAAATATCGACGAATAGTTGCCCGAATGATCGTTGTCTTTCAACTGACAAATCCTGATCACCATAGATATAGCTGAAATCATTTCCGTATTCGCTGCTGCGTGAAAACAACTCAAGTCCATCGACAGATTTCAGGTCGCCGTTGTTTACGTGCGTGGATGGATTGAGTGTAACAATGTATGTGGAGGATTTTGGAATGTGAGTGGATATGTTCTGTGCCCGGATGGAAGAGAAAATAAATAAGAAGGCAAACGGGAGAAAAGTTTTCATTGAAATTATTTCAGAATTATTTTATTGACAATGGTTTTTTGTCCGTTTGCAAGCTGAAGCATGTTTATTTTCAGCATCACCGATTTTCCGCTTTTAGAAATTTTAGCGTCCTTGTTTGAATTGGTGCTTACAAGGTCGTCGAAACGAAAGATACAGGCGTAAGATGCATCTTTTAAAATTTCTTTATCCTGCGCAGTGAGTTTTGGCGACTGCATTTTGGCATCATAATGACTTTTGCGGTCAAAGATCTTTCCGGTAAAGGCAAAATTATCTGCAGCTTCCGGAATGCGTTTATGATCCGAAGCCAACTCGGAGGAAACGGTTTCAACAGCGAGGTTGAGATTATTGACAGAATTAAAATCAAATTTCAGGGTGAAAATATAATTCAGCCAATCGCTGGTTGTTGTAACGCTGGTAATTCCAGGCGATTTTTCCAAGGTTTGTTTTGCTTTCAGAATATTTTCATCAATTTCTTTTCTGCGTGGTACGCGGTAACCGTCACTGCTGTCGAGCTTCAGGATTCCGTCAAGACGGTTTTTACTCTGACTCAGATTAATTGTATAGTAGAAAGTGCCGGTTCCGTTTTTATGCAGGGTAATATCTTCCACAATTTCAAAGCACCCGGTGAAAAGAAATAGTCCGGTGAAAAGCAATAAATAAAAAAACGATTTCAGGGAATTGAAAAACATCTTTCCAAAGGTACATAAAGAACCAATTTGCTTTCCAGTACGTACCTTTGTTTATGTTTCGAAAAGATCCTTTTGGACACAAGCTTTTTTTGAAGCGTATTCTGATCAGTTCGATCGGCTGGCTCACGTGGAGAAGATATACGCGAAGAAATAGAATTCAGATACTGGGAACAGAGCACCTTGCCAATCTGCCTGCCTCCAACATACTTTTTGTGTCCAATCACCAAACATATTTTGCGGAAGTTATCGCGTTACTGCATGTGTTTTGCGCAGTGAAAAACGGCTACAAGAATTCCATTCGCAAACCCTGGTATTTGTTCCGCCCCAGGATCAATAACTATTTTGTAGCAGCGGAAGAAACGATGAAAAAAGGCCTGCTTCCCCGCATTTTCGCTTATGTGGGATCAGTTTCAATTCAGCGGACATGGCGTGCAGGCAATGTGGATGTAAATCGAAAAGTGCGTATGGAAGACCTTTCAAATATCGGCCTTGCACTTGATGATGGCTGGGTCATTAATTTTCCGCAAGGCACTACAAAACCGGGAGCGAAGGGAAGAAGAGGAATTTCTGTGCTGGTGAAAAAATACAACCCGCTCGTAATACCTGTTGTCATTGACGGATTCAGAGAAGCTTTTGATAAAAAAGGATTGCGTGAAACGAGAAAAGATGTAAAGTTGTCCATCCGTTTTAAAGCGCCGTTACATTTTGAAGAAGGCGAAAATTCAGATCAGATGCTTTCTAAGATCATGCATGCAATTGAGCAGGAGGGAAACACATTGCCGGTTGCCGGACTTGAACGGGTACAGGCTAACGGGCAGTCTGTGTAAATGGAATAGCTGCGTATTGTCACTTTCAATTCATTCGCAAATAGTAGTGTCTTTTGAATTTGCACTTCCTGTGCGAATACGCAGACTGACAAATAAAAAAGCCCTCCCGTTATCCGGAAAGGCTTTAATATTTATGAAAACGCTGCTTAGTGTGAAGCTGCTTTTCTTGCTTTAGCCTCTTCTCTTTTTGCGATGAAAAGATTGTATTGTTCTGTTGACATGATTTCTGAAAATTCTTTGTCTTTCGCAACTTTCAATGCTTCTATAGCTTCTGTTTTTGCTGCACCGTTTGTATTCTGATCGTTGATGATTGCATCGTATGCATCAAGTTTGTTCAGCAATACGACTTCAACTTTCGCCATTTGTTCCGGATTAAGCGATACTGCTTTCTGAATACCCATTGCTTGCTCGTGTGCTTTCTGCGCGTTCGTAGGAGTCTCTCCTGCATGAACATTTACAGCTACAAGAGAAAAAATAATTCCGAAAAGAAGAATAATGCGTTTCATAGAGTGTGGATTTTTTTTGTTTGCTCAGTAAAGCTAATTATTTCAGGCGGAAAATACAAGAAGCAGGAACAAATGCCCCGTTTTTTTATTTCCGACAGAAAGCGATTATGCTTCTGACTGGTCATTTCTGCCTTTTTGTTTCCGCAAATGGAAATGATTCAAGTCAGTAGATCCTGAAAATTCATCTGCCGTCGATTTGCCAGGTGAAATCTGCGCAATCTGCGTTTCGCCGAAGCTGAATGTGGCCAGCCTTCTTCACAAACGATGTCCCAGGTAAAATAAATAATAATTACAATTATATTTAGATCATGAAAAAAGCAGTGCTTCTCCTTTGTTCCATGCTTATGCCGTTTCTGTTAATGGCTCAGCCGGCTTATGTTTTTCATGAAAAAGGAAAAAAGCTGTTTGAACAGGGGAAATATCCGGAATCAATTGTGCAGTTTGACCTTGCCATAAAAGCAGATGCCACGTATTTCGAAGGTTATCTCGACCGCGGACGTGCGAATGAAAAGCTGGGTAAAAATGATCTCGCGATGGCGGATTATACTAAGACGACACAGCTCAATGCAAAATATGCACCCGGATTTTTCTACAAAGCAAAATTAAGTGCACAGCTTGGAAATGATATGCCCGCAATAGCAGATTATACAACAGCGATAAAATTAAACCCTGATTATTTAGAATCGTATGTCAATCGCGGGATGTTGTATGTCAAAATAAAACAAACCGAAAATGCGCTTGCAGATTTTAATAAAGCGATTTCGCTCGATGGAAAAAATGCAGAAGTTTTATACCAGCGTGGCATTTTGTTCCGCGATATGAAAAAGCAAACCGAGGCTCTTGCTGATTTTACAAAAGCAGTCAGCCTCAATGCGAATATGGGAAATGCATATTTCGAGCAGGGAAAAATTCATGCTTCACAAAATAAAAATGATGTGGCGCTTGGTGAATTTTCCAAAGCCATTACTGCTGGATTTGCGACAGAAGAGGTTTATCGCGCAAAAGGAGCTTGTAATACGGCGCTTTCAAAAAATGAAGAAGCGATAAGTGATTACAGCGTTGTCATTGGCCAGTTTAAATCTACCGACGCAGCAATATTTCGTGTGCGTGGCGAATTGTATGCGAAACAAAAAAATTATCCGCTCGCGATAAAAGATTTTAATAAAGCGCTCGCATTAAAAAAAGATGATGTTCCGACTTTGCTTGCACGTGCAGATGCGAATTACACGCAGGGAAAAACAAAATACATACAAGCCGAAACGGATTACAAAAAAGTGCTGGCGCTGGAATCTGATAATGTTTTTGCAGCACGTGCATTAGGGAAAATGTATTTCGAACAGGAGAAATGGCAGCTCTCCGTTGATAATTTATCCATCGCTATTAAATCAGGAGGAAGCGCTGACGATTACGATATGCGTGGCAGGGCAAATTTCAAACTCAACAATAAAAAAGGAGCCTGTGAAGATTTTACAAAAGCCGAACAGATGGGATTTCCCGACGCAGCGAAAGACAAGATGAGTGCGGGGTGTAAGTAAATGTGCAAATTTCAAAATGTGCAAATTTCAAATGGGTAAATTGTAAATGTGTAATATCATCCAATTTGCTAATTTGAAATTTGCACATTTAAACATTTGAAATGTGCACATTTATTCTCTACCTTAGTAACACTCCCTAAATACACTACCTTCTTGCAATCTTTCTTTCCTTGCGCTTTTTGCGTAATCATACTCTTTTTTACTTTTTTTTCAGGCCAACTGATTGCCGGCGATGATACGCTCAGGCTTTGTCCGGGCTCTTCTATCATTGCTGCTTCCATTCCCGAAATGAGTGAAGCAGAATTGGTGCTTACGATTGATTCTCTTTTTGATGCGGATGTGCATGACGCGGTTTTATTTTCAATGATCAAAACGCGTATTGAAGAATTAAACGCACAGCAGCCAAAAAATCAATTCGGGGCTTTTGCGTTTTATCCTGCCGACCGTTTTTACGGAAGCTGGGATACCAAACATATTTTTCCTTACCGCGATTCATTGTATAAATGTGAAACGCTTACCAATATTGATTTTTCACCTGCAACCAGCGGGGATTTTACTTTTCCGATCATTGGTCCGATCACTTCACCTTATGGCTGGCGCGATTCTGCTTTTCATCGCGGAGTGGATATTGATCTGAACCGCGGTGATACGGTGCGCTGTGCTTTTTCAGGAATGGTGCGTTTTGCAGGAAAAGAAGGTGGATATGGAAATGTGGTGATCGTGCGGCATTACAATGGTTTGGAAACGGTATATGCGCATCTCTGGAAAATAAAAGTGAAGCCGGGCGATATTGTAAACAGCGGACAATTGCTCGGACTTGGCGGATCAACAGGCCATTCTACCGGGCCGCATTTACATTTTGAAACCCGTTTCCGGGGCATTGCAATTGATCCGGCGTATTTTATCAGTTACACATCACACGATTTGATCGCCGATCATGTTTGTCTCGTGCGGACAAAACAAGGTTATGGCGTTCGCCGGGTTGGTGATGCGTTTCATACTGTTGTACGCGGTGATAATTATACAAAGATCGCGCAGCATTATGGAATTACCGTTACAGAATTGAAATCGTATAACGGCTGGGAAGGTTATGTGCGGTTGAAAGCAGGAATGAAAGTGCGTGTGCAGCCTGCTGAAGTAACAGCTGCAAGCTTTTAGTTTTCCTGAAATTCATTTAATTTTGCAGATCATTACTTCAGCAGCAGGCAAATGTTGCCACATATTAAATGTAACATAGCAGTTCAATTGTAATTCATACCTCTGTGAAATCTGTATCAATTAGTTGTTTTTACTTTTCAATCCTACTTGCTGCATAGTACATTTGTACACGATGACCGATCTGTTCAATCAACCTGAACTTTTTTTCGCGGCATTGCAAAAAAAGATTGCTGAAAATCTTCCGGGAGAAGCAGCACAGCAGCGAATGTCTTCCCGCGCACGAATTTCCACCGCAGATTATTTGAAGCAGTATCCCAATCACCGGCCAAGTGCTGTTTTACTTCCGCTGTTTCCATACGAAGGAACGATCTACACAGCGCTCATTCGCCGTCCTTCGTATGATGGCATGCACAGCGGACAATTAGCTTTACCGGGAGGAAAAGCGGAAGCAGGTGATTCTTCTTTGGCGTTTACTGCAATCCGCGAGACAGAGGAAGAAGTCGGAATAAAAATTAAGGATTCGGCTATGCTTGGTGCGCTGAGTCCGGTTTATATTCCGGTGAGTAATTTCCTGGTGCAACCATTCGTGGCGCATTTGAAAGAAAAGCCAATGTGGATTCCCGACAAGCATGAAGTGGATGCAGTGATTGAATTTCCACTTACACATTTGCTCGATGCTGAATTGAAAGACAGGAGAAGGATCACCGTTGGAAAAAATTTATTTATTGATGCGCCATGTTATATCGTCGACGGACAGATTTTATGGGGCGCAACAGCGATGATCTTTTCGGAGCTGGAGAGTTTGTTGACGGGCTAGTTTCTGTGTTTGACTTGCATTATAATTTCATACTGCCATTCGCTGAAAATAAAAAAAGCCCCGTTTTCCGGAGCTTTTCTATTGCTGGTTAAGCAAAGCGGGAAATTATTTTTTCTTTACCTCCACCACCTGGTTATCAAAGCAGAGGTAATATGTGCCTTTTGTGAAATCAGTAAGATCCACTTTTGTGCCGAATCCTTTCAGAACCACATTTCCATAACCGTCGTACATCTCATATAATGATTCGCCTGATATGGTTACGAGCTTTGTATCGTTTGATTGTGAGAATGAAAGCGCCGGTTTGTTCTCTGGTATGAAATTTACTTCCGGTGTATATTTTACTTCTTTTCCGAAACCAACCTGCTTCACACGAAATTTATTTTCACCCGAATGTGCGGTAGTCTGAAACGAGTAGGAATGCTCACCCGGCGTTCCGAGTCCCTGCACTTCTCCAACGTACACCCATTTATTCCATCTGTATTGTTCAACAATAAATGGCAGCGCACCACTTTCTCCTGTAGTGATCCAGGAGATAAGCCCGCTTGCCTTATTTACACTGATTGATTTTGTAGCAAATGAAGGACGTGGTTTCAGCGCTTCCGGATTCAGCACTTTTGGCTCACAACCGTCTTTATGAAAAATCTTGATCTCTACTTTATCACCTTGTTGCAAATTATACGGACGAAGATCGATTTCGAAAGCAGAAGAAGCAACCTCGTCAGTTGTGCGCACATCGTTCACATATACTTCATACGCGCAAAATCCAACACCATTAGAGCTGAAAGAATTCTGCACATAAATGTTTTTGTTCTGGTATTTGCCTTCAACAAGCAAAGCCTCATTTGCGAAAAGTCCTGCAAATGAGATGAAAACGGCAATAAGGGAAATTATGCTCTTCATCTTTATAGTCCGAAAATGATCTGTTTATTTATGCAAAAATAGTCAACTAATCAGTCGATGTCAAGTTTTATCTTAATAAAAAAGGAGATTCGTCGATAATATATAGCTATTCGTCGAAACGGGTATTTATACCTGTTTGTAATCGCCTGAAAATCAATGAAGACGAATATTCTTCAAGATATAAGAAAGGGTTGCCATGATAATTATAACCGTGATCAGGATTTTCCAGGCTGCCCCGAAATTTTTCCGGTTAATTTTTCTGTCCTTCCGATACGCCCATATCAGGGCAATGGTGAATCCGGCAATAAAAACAAGTGCGAAGGAAATTTGTCCGTGCGAAAATGGCATAAGCAAAAGTAGGTAAAAGCATGTTGGTAAACAGAACTAAAAAATCGGGTAAATTAAGTCAGAAAGTCTGAGTAAGAAATACGAAACCATTAAAACCGTTCTTTCATGTAAATTTACATGCCATGCTTCTGCGTCTTTTATTTCTTTTTGTTTCCATCAGCTTTTCAATTTCCGTTTATGCAGGAAAGATTGAAAAGGGATATGAGGCATTGCGCATTTATAATTATTTCGAAGCAAATAAAATTTTCATAAAGGCAATCAACAGCCATCCTGCTGCAGCGGGTTTTGGTTTAGCAACAATTCAAACGCGCAGCGATAATCCATTTTATGATGTGACGCGTGCACATGCTGCGATTCTTGTTGCACAATGGGGCTGGATAAAAGCTTCACCAAAAGAAAAAATCCGCATTCAAAAGTTGGGTGTTGATTCCCTGCAGATCGAGCTGCTTAAAAAACGCATCGATACACTTGCATTCCGTCTTACAGAAAAAACAGCAACAGTAGCTGCCTGGGAAGATTATCTCGATTCTTATTGTGGCTCTGTGCTGGTAAATGATGCGACGATAAAAAGAGATGAGCTCGCTTATCGTAATGCGCAACTTGCAGGTACGTGGATGGATTTTAAAAATTTTACAGATCGATATCCTCAGGCCGTTCAATACAATGAAGCATTCGCCACGTATGAACAGCTTTTGTATGAAGCAATAACTAAAGACAGCAGCATTGCTTCGTATGAAAAATTCATCCGCGAATATCCTTCTTCTCCTTATGAAAAATCAGCAGAGGATGAAGTCTTTCATTTTTCCACGCTGTCAAATAACATTGTGCAATTCCATGCATTCATTGATAAATATCCTGAAAACAGGAATGTACCTGATGCCTGGAAGAGAATTTACGCGCTTTATACTGCAGATGGAAAATCCACCACCATCGCACAATTCTGGATCGATTATCCTGATTTTCCTTTTAAAGAAACCATCAGTGAAGATCTTCGTTTGTCGATGATGATACTTTATCCGATTGTGCAGAACGAGCGTTGGGGGTTTTGCGACAGCACAGGAGCAATAAGCATTCCGTGTTCGTTCGATTGGGTGGAACCCTTTACGGAAGGCGTTGCAGCAGCCGGATTGAAAAATAAAAGCGGCTTTATTTCCAAGAGTGGAAAAACAGTTATTCCTTTTGAATACGATGAAGTTGGAACATTTCATAAAGGCGTTTCACAGGTTAAAAGGAAAAATAAAGCCGGACTTACGGATCGCGCCGGACATTTGGTTGTGCCTGTTATCTACGACGAGATCAGTGATTTTTATGATGCGCGTGCGGTGGTCGTGCGCAATGGTAAATACGGGTATATCGACATGTTCGGTGCAGAAGTAATTCCCTGCCGTTATGAAAAAGCCGGCGACTTTTCCGGTGGTTATGCGTATGTCGTCGATAGTTCTAAATATGGTTTTATTGATCACATGGGAAATAAGGTGACGGAATGTATTTATGATTGGGTGGAAAGTTTTGATCATGGTAGCGCACGGATTTCACTCAATGGAAAATTCGGTTTGCGTTCGGTGGATGGAAAAGAATTACTTCAGCCGGTTTATACTTTCATCTCTCCGTTTGTGGAGGATTACGCAATGGTAGTAGCAGAAAATAAATGTGGTTATATCCGTCGCGACGGAAGTTTTGTTGCAGATACAATTTATGAATACGATAAGAACCTGTCGGGCGAAAGTTATTTTCATGATGGCCGTGTCCGTGTAAAAAGTAAAGGTAAAACCGGCATGATTGATTCTATCGGAAAAGTTGTTGTGCCTTTCGAATTCGACGATATTCTCACTTTCGAAAACGGGTTGGCGCCAGTCAGGAAAAAAGACAAATGGGGTTTCATTGACACAAAGAACAAGCTCGCTATTCCTTACAAATACGATTGGGTGAGCACGTTTAATGATGGTCTTGCATTTGTAAAAGAAGATGATTTGATTGGCGTGATCAATGTCAGGCAAAAGGAAATTGTTCAGGCGCAATTTGAAAGCATCATCTTTCTCGACAATTATTTATACGTGAATGACGGGAAAGGTTTTGGGTTGATGGATAAAAAAGGCAACTGGATTCTTCCCTGTGTTTATTCCGGAATTGAATTCATGAACAACAACATTCTGCGTGTAGAAAAGAATGGGAAATTCGGCTACTATAATTTAGTGCGCTGCGAATTTATGTGGAAGGAAGAAGGGTTGAATTAAAAGAGATTTTAAATTAGTTTATTCAGAATTATAAGATAATTATGGCATCCACAGAAAAATATAATACTGAGTTCAAAGAGTCTTGGCGAGACGATCATCTTAAAACATTATGTGCTTTTGCTAATACAAAGGGTGGCGAACTTTTGGTTGGAATTGATGACAAAGGAAAAGCTAAAGGCCTTGCCGATAAAAAAAAATTACTGGAAGATATTCCCAATAAAATTAAGGAGTATTTAAGTGTATTAGGCGAAGTGCAGTTAAAGACGAGAAACCGAAAGGAGTATTTGAGCATAAAAGTTAAACCTTATGAAACAGCAATTTCATATAGAGGAAAATGCTATATACGCTCAGGAAGTACAACCCAGGAAATTAATGGTGCAGAACTTCATCGGTTTTTATTAGATAAAAGCAACACGTCTTGGGAATCGATAATTGAGGATGGCTCTTCAATTAGTGAGATAAATGAAAGGCACATTGTCCAATTTAAGGAATTAGCAAAAGGCAATTCAAGACCTTCAGCTAAAGAAAAGACGACGGTTAATCTTTTAGCCAAGTTACATTTAATGGAAAAGGGCAGGCTAACGCGTGCAGCAATCTTACTTTTTGGAAAAAACCCACAGCTATTTTTCCCAAGCTGTTTTATTAAAATCGGTAAATTCAGTAATGAAGATGAGTTACAAAGCTCAGAAGAAATAAAAGGCAATTTGTTCAACCAAGCGGAAAAGGTTCTGGAAATCTTAAAAAGTAAATACCTGGTATCTGAAGTTCAAATCAAAGGTTTATACCGAACAGAAACCCTTGAATACCCGGAAACGGCTTTACGTGAAGCTTTGGTTAATGCGATTGCTCATAAGGAGTATTCAGGCGCACATATTCAAATTAAAATTTATCCCAATAAACTGACATTTTGGAATCCTGGAGGTTTACCTCAGGGGCTTACTGTTGCTCTTCTTAAAAAGAGCCACCCTTCTCATCCACGAAATAAGCTGATTGCAGCCGTGCTTCATGATGCCGGACTTATTGAACAATGGGGGCACGGTACAGTTAAAATGGTAAGGGATTGTATAAAAGCAGGATTGCCTGAACCTTCTTTTGAGGAGCACGGTGGTGGTATGCTTGTTACTTTTATTAAAGACATTTATACAGAGGAATATTTAAACTGGAAAGGAATAAATGACCGCCAGATAAAAGGCATATTACATATTAAGGAATTCGGAAAAATCTCTAATCAGGAATATCAAAATATTACAGGTGCTATTAAGCGAACATCTTCAAGAGATTTAAGCGAACTCTTTGAATTGAATCTTTTAACTAAGATCGGGAGTACTGGAAAAGGCACTGTTTATACTTTAAGGGGACATAAAGGAGACAAAGGGGACATCGATGGAAAAGGAGTAACTCAAAGAAGGGGACAAGGTGGGGACAAAGGAGACATAAAAGAACAGGAGAAACAAATTCACCTGGACAGGAAATTAATGCTCATGGAAAAAGAGCTAAACAATATTGATCCTGATAAGACAAGAAGAGATGAGTTTAATGAAAAGTATTTTTTAAAAATCCTTAATTCATGGCTTGGAGATTTAATACGGCAAATAGTTCCGGTAGGTTTAAAGTTTAATCGCTTTTTCAAAGAAGCAGATCATCATTTGTATCTGGTAAGCGGCATTTGCCAGGTAAAATTTACCAATGAAAGTGCAGAAGAGATTATAAAAATGTTGATTACAGATTGCAAAAAAAACGAAGTGAATTTCAAAAATGAAGCTAGATTCGAACTCTGTTTTTTATATAAAAAACTTAAACAGGAAGGACTTAAGCCTGTAATCATTAATCAAAAACTGAGAGTTGAATTTACAGAAATACATTACAGCGTATTTATGGATGAGTTTGCAGAGGCCACTGATAAACAAAAGGTGTCACAATTGGAAGAGCGACTTTTACATAAAGGAATAACAAAGGCAGAAATAAATATTTTAGAAAATAAATTTGGAGAATCTTTATTTAATCAACTTGATTTTTACACTGCCAGCAACGGAATACGTGGAGAAAAACAAACAAAAACTTAACACCTTAGAGACTTTGCACAAAAAAAACCGATCATCTCTGACCGGTTCTATTGTAATTGTTTTTCCCTGCTCCCCTATTTCACTTTCAGTTTTTTCCCAATAGTGAGCGTAGAAGTCTTTTTAATATTATTCAGCGCGCAAAGCTTATCCACCGTTGTATGATACTTCAGTGCAATTGCATACAAGGTGTCTCCTGATTTTATTGTGTAATAGGTAGAAGTGCCTGAGGGTTTTGCTGCTGTTGTGGCAGGTTTTGTGGTTTGCGGTTTTGGTGCGGATGCAGTTGTAGCTGGTTTTTTCGGCGCCGGATTGTTGTTTGTAGCCGGGACTTCTTTGAATGCTGCAGGAGGCTTTGGTGCGTTGCATGAAGTTGCTGGTGTTCCCGGCATAACTGGAAACGGCACTCGCGCCATAATGGATTTGGCTT
This sequence comes from Bacteroidia bacterium, assembly GCA_039918435.1. Taxonomy (GTDB): domain Bacteria; phylum Bacteroidota; class Bacteroidia; order Palsa-965; family Palsa-965. Next base: position 50,363 of record JBDSHN010000123.1, read on the forward strand.
CCGTGGTTGCATAATGTGCGCCACCAGGACAATAATACGTGTACCAGGTTTTTTTACGCTTGCGGGAATAATGACGCACTTTGTAAGACTCGGTAAGGTATTTGAAATCTGATTTAGTAAGGTTATAGGTGTCTGTGCGCAAGGTTTGGTTTTTGAAATCGATCAGGTAATTCGGATCAATGGCAATACCGCGAAAACGAACTTCAAAATGCAAATGGCTTCCGAAAGAATGGCCAGTATTTCCGCCAAGTCCTAAGGTCATGCCTGCTTCGATGTCATCGCCAGGATGCACAAGCAACTTTGAAAGGTGGGCGTAATAGGTTTCAAGGCCATTATTATGACGAATAACAACTACGTAGCCGTAGGTTTTGCTTTTCTGTGCAATGCGTACCATTCCGTCAAATGCACAACGCACAGTATCGCCTGTTTCAAGATTGATGTCTACGCCAAAATGGTATCGGTAAGAACGAAAACCGAAGCTGGAAGTCGTTGAGCCGTTGAACGGGTGAACATACTGGCAGTGACCAGGATCTTTTAAAGGAATCCGCAGCGTGTCGTTGAAAGCAAGTGCATCGAATTTCTCTGCATGAACACTTGTGGTGTCCCAATCATCGTAAATTTCACCGGCAGGTGTGTCTTCGATGCCTTCCAGAGAAGCTTTTGCATGCTGAGCCGGTGGATCGCCATCTGTAGTGTCGAAGAGAGTTTCTTCTACATCTGTTTCAGGCTGCGAAGTATCAGCTTTAATTAGTTTAAAGGAAGGGTCGTAAGGATCGGTGGTGTCAGATAAATTCGTGTAATTCGTCGGGGAGACGGCGCCTGCGCGATTTGCGTTAACCCAAGCTCCAAAAAGAGCAAGGGACAGAACGGCGATGTATCTGAGTGCTTTCATTCCGTATTCTACTATAACTGTCCATAAAACTGTTCGATTTGCTTTTTTCAAAGCCCCGCTAAAATACCTATTAAAGGCTTTTATGCAACTTTTAATCATCCATAACCGTGTGTGGATAACTCATTAGTCATTCTTTCATACGGCTAAAGCCCAGTATAGTTGCGGTGTTCAGCGGTTTAAGCGGCCTGAAAACAGCTTGATTAAAAATGTTAAAGTATCTGAAATAAGATGCAAATGGTCGAAAAAATGCCCAAAAACATGCTGAATTCACTATATTATATTGAAAATCGGCGCTGTTTTTCATGAAAAATGGCCGTAATCGTGAAAATGACAGCCATTTTTTAATGGATTTCATACTCCGATTAAATACTTGCGTTTATTGAAATTGATCCGGAATTTATCAATTAATTCGTTTTTACCATTCTCTTCGTGTCTGCAATTTGTCCATCCTGCCCAATTATTACCGGGAACAGTAGGACTAAATGGAAGTGATTCAGCAAATATTCCACAATTAGAGCCGATGCCGCCACCGTCTGCAATTGCCAGAACCGCCGTATTTATTCCTGTTGTGCCGGTACACGAAAGCGGCCGCCGAAATTTGCATTTCCGCCTGATACTGCCTGTGGCTTTAAAAACACCTCCATTTTGTTTTATTTTTTTTCAAGGAGGCTTTTATCAATCCGAAATTATTCTTTCAGGATGTTTCTTTTGATTACTTGCTCTTATTTGCTTCTGAATATTTTTCATTTGAGCGAGCTGCTGCAATCAGTTAAAACGCGCGGAAGATTTGACGTAACCAAAACATAGAATATCTCATTTTGACAAACGGCGAAGCGGTGATCCTATTGCTTAATGCATTTTTGTTGAGCAGATATTTTAAAAAACAAGCAAGTAATAATGTCGGGTTTTGAGCGTCATTTTTAACTTTCTTTTTCAGATCGTTGCTTACTGTTGGCTTCAGACATATCTCTTCTTTTCCGTTGACTCTCCACTCTTTTTCCGTAAATTTCCCTTCGAATCGGCCTGGTGAAAAGTGTAAGATCAGGCATCGCCCCAAAATGAACGCAACTACTTCTTTTACGAAGCATTTTCTCTTTTTTATTGCATTGCTTATCCAGGCAAATTCATTCGCACAAAATGCCGCAGCTGATACGATTCGCCGACAATTAGCGGAGCTCAACCCAAACTCACCAACATATCTCGATACTCAGATTGGAATGCTTGGCACACTTTTTCTTTCTATCGTACATACGAATCCGGAGGAAGCATTAAAAGTTTCCGACCAGCTCTCAGCAAGCCTGAAACAAAAAGGAGATTCCGTAAAATATTATGAAGCACTTTACCGGCACAAAGCGATTGCCTATGAGCAAATGGGCGATTACACCAATAATATTATTTATCTCGAAAAATATGCAGAAGCATTAAACCGCATTGGAAAAAGTGACGGTTATGCGTATGTCGATATCGGGAATACATATTACGGATTTGGACTTCGTGTGCTTGCAAAAGATTGTTACAAACAGGCCGAAATAATTTTCGGGAAAGAAAAAAATATTCCTGGAAAATGTACCGTGCATAATAATTTTGCCCAGATTTATATGCAGCAACTGCAATATGATTCGGCGCTCTATGAAATGCGCCAGACTCATTCGCTTCGCCTCAATGAATTAAAAGATACTGTGATTGCAGGCGATTCAAAATATTTAATGGGGGCATGTTTTCAAAATCTTAAACAATATGATTCCGCGCGTTTTTATTATCGCGGCGTATTGAACCTTTTGAATTCGTCCGCATTGCAGGCGCACACTGACCATGTCGCTTTGCAGGAAGAATATGCAGGTGCTTATAGCCGAATGGCCGCCGTTTTTGTGATAGAAAAAAAATGGGATAGCGCTGCTTATTATCTGCGTAAAGGAATAGCCTTTTATGAGCACGCCGGTTATACAAGGAGAGTAATTTATGCGTATGCCGGCTGGGCAAAATTATACCTGGGAAAAGGGATTGCCGACAGCGCACTTTTGAATATCAGAAAATATGAAACCGGTATAGCGGGGAGCAATAATCCGGACGGCATGATAAGGTTATATGAGTTGTATGCAGAGTATTATAATTCTCAAAACGATAAAGAAAATTATTATCGTTACAAGATGCTGTTCTACATGTACAATGATTCAATAAAAGGAGAATCGGTCAATGAAGGAAATTTGCTTGCTTCGGGATCAATGATGCAGCTCAAAAATAAATCACGCATCGAAGAACAGAACGTTGCGCTTGCACAGCAGGAAAAAGAAAAAGTATTGCTCTTCGCGCTCTCCGGCTTGTTTCTTTTTATCATTACCGCAGGCTTATTCTTTTTGTTCCAGATCAGGAAAAAGAATAAACTCATCCAGCATTACAATATAGAATTGGAAGAAGCCAATGCAACAAAAGAAAAATTTCTTTCTGTCATCAGCCACGACCTGCGTGGCCCTTTCAATACACTTATCGGCATGTCGAATGTGCTGATGAATAATGTGAAAGTACAAAAGCTGGATATGATCTCTTCCAATGCAGAAGCTATCAATGAATCTTCTCGTAAAGCGTATGTGCTGCTGGATAATCTCATGCAATGGGTGAGCCTGCAGAAGGAAAAGATCAATGTGAATAAGGAAGTGCTGCAGGTGAATGCAGTGGTCGAAGATGTGCTGCTGCTGTTCAGGAGCCAGGCAATGGCGCAAAGCATAACGGTGCAGAAAGAAATTCACACTTTATCTATTCTTACAGATAAAAATCTGTTCCAGGTTTTACTACGTAACTTATTATCAAATGCAGTCCGTCACATTCCTGTTGGCGGAACTGTTCAGCTTTGTGTCAAAAGCAGTGAAAAAAACATGCTTGTAGTGGTGCAGGATAATGGAAACGGCATCGATGAAGAAACATTAAAAACGCTCTTCATGAAAAAAGAGCATACAAGCATTGCAAGGAAAGGTGGCGGACTCGGATTGCTTCTTGTACAGGAATTTGTTGAGCAATTAGGAGGAACAATCAAAGCAGAAAATATTCCTTCAGGTGGTGCAAGGTTTACCATCCTGCTCTACAATGCTGCAGTAGAAAACAGCGGGCAGATCGAAACACAGCGTGACACACAACTTGAATTAATTTTCACTGCTGATGAAAAAGAAAAGTTGAGCGTGCTGATCAGGGAAATAAAAAAGCATGAAATTTTTGACACAACAGAATTACGCAAATGTCTTGACGAATTTGATACGCTGGGGTCACCGGCAATGAAAGAGTGGGTGAGACGCTTGGCACTTGCAGTGTATCACGCCAATAATGAACAATTCACCAAACTGATCCGTCTCGCGGAATAATGTCATGAAAATATTTGAGAACAAAACAATTCTTGTAGCTGACGATGATCCGGGCAACCGTGAATTGGTTGTCAGCACCATGCATGGAATTGCAGATGGCATCAAAGTGCTTTCAGCTTCACATGGCGGACAGGTTTTGGAAATTCTCGCCCGGCGTGATGTGGATGCTGTGCTGCTCGATTGGGAAATGCCGGTAAAAGATGGTTATGCTGTGCTTTGCGAAATGAAAGCAAATCTGCAATGGGCTTCAATTCCAGTACTCATGTACACAGGCGTAATGACCTCTGTCATTAATCTCGTGAAAGCGCTGGAGATTGGTGCAGCAGATTTTATCCGCAAGCCAACTGAACCTGTTGAGCTTACTGCCAGAATTAAATCGGTGCTCAAACAACGCGAAGACTTCACAAACTTAATGCGCCTTGAAAAAGAAAGCGCCGAAATGAAAAGTCTTGTGCTCAACACAGAAATTAATTTACTAAAAGAGAAGCTGAATAATTATCTTCTCCAGCTTGCACGTAAAAATGAAGTCCTTATCAACCTGCGCGAACGATTGAATGGAGGCGAAAATTCTGTCGATGCTGCAAAGTATATTGACAGCCTGGTGAACATGGAAAATTACTGGGACGAATTATTCCAGCAATTCAGCCGCCTCGATAATAGTTTTATGGCTACGCTGAACAATAAGCACGATGATCTTTCGCCGAATGAATTAAAATTTTGTGTGCTCCTTAAAGCCGGAATGAATTCGAAAGATATTGCCAGCCTGATGAATGTTTCTCCTTCGGCAATTGAAAAGAACCGTTATCGCATTCGCAAAAAACTGTTGCTCCAACCGGAGGAAAGTCTGGAGAAATATATCATTTCCTTTTAAGACATCCTTAGTGAAAGGTCATTTTCGTTTTTAAATGGTCGTTGATTATATTCTTAAAAGACGATTTCAGATATTCAACCGATTGTTTATACCCTCGGTCGATTTGAAGCGTTACCTCCAATGCTGCAATTGAAAAAGAAGGAGAGATCAAAGTAGAAGAAAAGCTTGATCCTATTTTTGTCGGACTTGATCTTGCGAAGATCATTGACATTAAACCAATTTATTTCGATCTCGGAAAATCAATCATCCGTCCTGATGCAGCTCTTGAGCTTGACAAAGTTGTAAAAGTGATGAATGAAAACCCAACGATGATCGTAGAGCTTGGTTCGCATACGGATTGTCGCGGAACAGCTGCCTCAAACATGTCACTTTCTGACAGACGCGCAAAAGCATCTGCCGAATACATCAAAAAGCGCATTGTAAATCCGGAAGGTATTTATTGTAAAGGTTACGGCGAAAGTCAGTTGAGCAAGGTTTGCCAATGTGAAGGTGCTGTAAAATCAACTTGTCTGGAAGATGAGCATCAGAAAAACCGTAGAACAGAATATGTAATTGCTATATTCCACAGAGCCTGGGAAACAGCTGTCAATTTATTTTAATGACTTTTTCTTTTTATAAAAAGTGCTGATTCCCTTGATTATCTAAAAGGTCACCCCTTTTGTGCGTATTTACTTATTAAACGGCACGTCTTGTCCGGTTTTTGTCCGGCTGTATTGGTTGGATTGCTTTTCCAATTGGAATACTTTTATTTCAATATTACTACCCCCAATAACCCACGATTAAACCCCGACAGAAATGCCAAACTCAACATTAACTCAGGGAAAATTCCCACACACAATGACGGAAAAAATCACCCCTGTTATCACCAAACAAACATCCTCCCAGCTAACAGAAAAGGTTTCGGTTGATGTCACAAAAAAACTTCACCAGATATTACAAAAAAGGTTTCACAGGTACGATCAGCAATAATGAGTTGAAAAATTTCTCATCCTATAGATAACATACCTTACGTTCTATGCACATCTGTTTTTGTTAGTAAATGCCGGGCGAAATGAATGACTGCCGTCTATCATGTGAAGAATTATCCCCCGCACCATCCGTATCCCCCAATCCGGATGAAGCGATCACACGGTAACGAAAAGTTCCTTTTGGACACCATGCATCTTGTTCTTTCCCCACGAACAAGAATGCAATGGAGCATGAATTCGAGTTAGTACAGGACCCCGGAAACAGCCGTCATTTCTGACGGCTGTTTTCTTTATGTGGCAATTAAGAATTTGAAAGATTACACGAAAAAAACGAGTCCTTTCACAGGAAGAAAGGACTCGTTTTTTATTTCGGAAATTAGCAAGTGAAATTTATTGCTTTACAATTTTCCGGACAAACTGCCCCTCATCTGTTTCGATGAAAAGGAAATAAATACCAGGAGCCAGCGTTTCAATATTAATTTCTTTTACAAAAGTTCCAGCTGAGACTGCTTCTTCTTTATCACCGTCGAGTACAACTTTACCATTTACGTCACGCAACTTTAATCTGATGTGATCGTCTCTGTCAAATTTATTTTCCAGTGTAATAGAATTGCTGGCCGGGTTGGGATAAATAAGCAGGTTATCGCTCGTGTTCTGGTCCACCGCTGTAGAGTCCATCCTGAAAGGCGTGAAGCAACCATAACTTACAGCCGAGAGTGTTACTTTGAGACTATAGTTTTGGGTTGGACTAAAATTATTAGCATAGCCATACACCTGGATATAATAATTGCTCACCGCGCCAAAACAAGGATGAAAAACAATAGAATCTGCTGTTGTTCCCCCATGCGTAGAAGAACCGATTTGGACACCTGCGGAATTGTAAAGTTTCAGGTCATAATCCAAAGGCAGGTTATAGATTTTCACTTTAACATCCGGGTAAATGGCCTGGTTTGAAAAGGTAAACCAATCTAAATCGCCGGACCCTGCACCAGCTGGAGGCAATCCGTCACGGCAAATAAGGGAATGATAATTTGCACTCTTAGCCTGTATGGGCTGTGAAGGATCATTGGTAAAGGAGATCGCCGGAATAAATTTTGCTGTCGCTTGTGTTTCATTCGGCTCATTTCCATCAAAGCCACATGGAGGGGGCAAACATCCCGGTGAAGTTTTCAGGCTTTCACGTGCGCCGCCAGGTCCGAATATAGAAAGGATGCGTGCTTTTTGCTGGAGCGTAAACATATAGATGCAGGGATCGTCCGAATAATCCATGAAATTCATGGTCATATCCGGCAGGTCAACCGGAGTTTCAATGCACCAGTTTTGTGTCAATCCGGTTGGACAACCTACTGATGCATGAAGTTGCTGAGGTGTATCTGTTAAGCCATCATCCTGGAATAAAAAGCTGTAACAAGTGCTGGCACCGGGATTGTCGTTAAAAATATGGTTAAGATTCAGATAATGCCCCACTTCATGCGTGGTTATTCCGCCTTCCATCCAACTGGGTTCAAGGTATTGTCCGAAGGTGCCGAATGAAGTATTTCTTACCTGTACGCCATCTTCAGCTGTGCCCGCAGCATAAGGAAAAGTAGAAACACCATGAATATCGGAGAGACTGCAAACCCATATATTCAGGTATTGTGTCGTATTCCAGGAATCCACACCATTTGTATTGGAGTGGCGGGCTTTTAAGTAGTAGTTGGCAGCAGCCGGATTTGCATTGTAGCTGAAAGAAGTGATGGAAGTGAAGGTGTGTGTAATGCCGTTAGTTATATTACCGGAATGATCGCGTTTGGCCAGGCAGAATTCCACCTCGCAGTCGGCTGCAACACCTGCAAAAACCGGGGGAACATTTCCTGCATCTGCATTTAACCGGCGGTAGTCACGGTTCAACGCATCGATCTGCGATTGCGCTTGCGCATCAGAAATGTTTTCAGCTGCTGTATGATAAAGCACATGCACTACTACCGGAATAGTAACAACCGGAGCGTTCAATACATTTTCATTTCCCCCTTGCCGGCTTGCGCTGTTCTGCGTGTTCCAATGCTGCGTTTGCATTTCAATTTGTTGTGCGCGTGCTTTCATCTGACTGCTTAAAGCTGTATCGCGCTGCATTTGTTGTGCCGATCCGCAATGGTCGTTTTGCTGCGCAGTTAAATTGAATTGGGTGAGCAGCAATAATGCACTGCATATAACACCAATTGATGATCGCAGGTTCCTTTTCATGATAATATGGATTGATGACTATACCACGGAGATTTTCTTCATGGTTTTTAGTTGATTGCGCAAAACTATCCGCTCCGTGCCGGATTACCGCCGAATATATTTTATCAATGTTGGCAAAAAAGGGGGGCTTTTAACCGTGAATTATTTGCAAATCAATGATCTTCAATTACATATTGGTATTGAAAGGAGGTATAAATTAACCCTTTTCTTATAGAAATTTAATTTTTAGTGAGGGTAAAGGAATTACAGAAATGGTTGATTTTTGTTTTGTTGATGTTATATTAAAATACAACTAATAAATTGTACCCGTGGGTATTTAAAACATTATTTCAACAAAAAAAATAACGCACGAATAATGCCGGGCTGAAAATAGCTTCATCCATATGATCCGGAAAGAGCAGGAAAATTTCGGTAACTTTATCCCACTAAAATAAAACATACGCACCATGCAGGACGATAACAACAATCAACAGCTCAACATCGAATTAAACGAGGATGTAGCATCCGGTGTTTATTCCAATTTCGCAGTCATCACACATTCCGCTTCTGAATTTGTGCTCGACTTTATCCAGGTAATGCCCGGCGTGCCGAAAGCAAGAGTAAAATCGCGCGTGATCCTTACACCACAGCATGCAAAACGTTTGATGAAAGCGCTAAAAGAAAATGTTACACGTTTTGAAAACGCTCACGGTGCAATCAACGATACAGAATTTGCACAAGCCTACCCGATGAATTTCGGCGGACCTAAAGGACAAGCTTAGAGAAAGTTGTCGGTTGTCAGTATAAAGCAGACAACCGAGAACCGACAACAGGCAATAAAAAAATGAGCCATTCTCAAGTGAAGAGAATGGCTCATTTTTTATTTTAGGCACCGATTAACTTCCGGCACAGTGGATCATTAATGTCGAGGGAAGTCGAGACATTATTTTCCTCTTATCACCTGAACAAATCCTGTAAATGTAGTTTTCAGATTTGTTCCGCTCAGCACATAGTAATAAGTCCCGTCAACACATTCTCCGCCATTTCCGTTTTTCTTTCCATTCCAGTCATTGAGATAATTTCCGTTCTCATAAACCAAAACTCCCCAACGGTCATAGATCTGGATCGCTGAATTCGGATAATATTCCAGATTGGTGAAGACAAGCACATCGTTGGTTGCATCTCCGTTAGGTGTAAATACATTCGGTGCGATAATGTCGCGTGTAAGAACGGATACATCAGAACAAGTAGTATCCGAACAACCCGTAGCATTTGTAGTAACGAGACAAACACGCCAGCTGCCCGGTGCCGTATAGGTGTGGGAAGGATTTTGTGAAGTGGACGATCCTCCTTCACCAAAAGTCCAGCTCCAGCTTACGCCTCCTGTGGAAAGGTCGGTGAAAGAATAGGAGCCGTTCACGTAAATTGTAGAAGGCATAAACGAAAAAGATGCAGTTGGTGATGGTGCAATTGTAACCGTAACAACATCAGTTCCTGTGCAACCAATGGAATTGGTGACCGTGCAGGTGTACGTTGTGGTTACACTTGGCGAAGCAACCGGGTTTTGAATATTCGGATTGTTCAGGCCTGTAGTCGGCAACCAGGAATAAGATACGCCGCCTGTAGCAGTAAGCACAACGCCTGCACCACGGCAAATTGTAGTGTCAGGACCCGCAGTTGCCTGAGCGGTCAATACAGTAACAACAACAGGCTCTGAAGCTGCACAGCTTCCGTTTGACATAGTAACAACGTAGGTTGTTGTTACCACCGGTGTAGCAATCGGGTTCGGAATATTCGGGTTGTTCAATCCTGTTACCGGCGACCAGGTATAGGTTGCGCCTCCGCTCGAATTAAGCTGAACCGACTGACCGGCACAAATTGAAGTATCGTTGGTGGCAACCGGTGAAGGTGCAGGCACAACAATTATCACAATAGGAATCTGCGTGATTCCTATTGGCGTGCCATTATCTGTAGCGGTAATTGTAATCGTATTTATACCGAGGTTGCTGGCAGAAGCTACAAAATAGGAGACGAGCGTAGCCACATTTCCCGGTGTATTGCTGATTTGAGTATATCCCGGTGTTCCCGTAGTGTCGACTGTGATCACCGTATTCTGCGTAGGTTCGGGAGATAAAAAAGAAACATTTAAAGGAAGTGTATCACCGAGGCACAGCGTAATGGTATCGCAATTTGCAATTCCGGAAGCAGTAGGCGGAACATTATTTGAATTTCCGCATGCATCGAAAGTGAAACTCTGGTAATCGAGCCAGTCAATACCGCTGCCACCAGTTAATGGTCCGTTATAAGCACCACCGGACGCATTGAAAGCACCAAACTGGATGTAATCAACGCCATTCCCTTCATTCGCACCAACAACTGCATCAGAACCGCCAAATCCACCCGAGCCTCCGGAAGCATCACCGGTCGTCCACTGCATGTCTTTATAACAAAAGGAAACGTTTCCGCCTGGCACAATCGGATCACTTCCGTTTGTAATGATCACCTGGAAAGTATTTACTTTATCTGCGTAAGATGAATAATATCCCACAGCATCCCATTGCACAATCATGTATGTCGGAGTTATTTTATAATACGGAAGTCCGCTCAGTGGATTCTGAGTATCTACATCGCCCCAAAAAGGAGCTACCATCGTAAACTGGTTGCTGGGAAAACCAGTTGCTGTAAAAGTTGAATAAGAGGTTCCAAAAGAAATGTTTCCATTGTTATTAATAAAACAACTATTCCAGGAGGTGCCATAAAGACAAAACGAAAAAGGTAAATTGATCTGTGGAGACGAACCATCGTCATTACGATAGTCGGGAGGCAGGTAGAAGTCCATAGGTACCACACTCCATGTTGCATCACGGGTTTGCCAGCAGGCGCAACTCGTAGACGCTGGTTGTTGATTAGGCGAATTGGGTGCAATTGCATAATTAAGCGTGTCTCCGGAACTCTGAAGTTTAGCACTTTTATCAAGCGTCCCTGCTTTCTTTGCATTTTCCCATTGCGATGGAGTAAGTGGTGCCTGTCCAAAGGAAAAATTACAACATAGAATAGCCAGTCCTAAGGGGAACAGTAGTTTTGTTTTCATAATTTTTTTGAGCTTTTAATGCGTTTCAAGAGGTATTGCCAGTTTAAAGATAGCGAATCTCTGTGGTATAACGCAATCCGGCTGTATAGGTACGGAGAATGGTAAAACGAAAAATACTGTTGGTTAGTTGGTTAGGTCAGATTTGTCCTAATCCATCGTCTTCCTGTT
>JBDSHN010000124.1:0-64297 GCA_039918435.1 Bacteroidia bacterium
GCCATGAAAAAGCTACGGTAGCAACTATCAAATAATAATAATAAATGGAAAAGATTTCCGGGCAATGGAAGATAAACGATCATTCAGCTGAAAGTGATCTTCATTTTGCGCATCGCGAACTTGCTGACAGTTATTGGTCAAAAGACATTCCATTTGAAACTGTAAAAAAGGCGGCGGAAAATTCAATTTGCATCAATGTATTTTCGGGTGATGAACAAATTGCATTTGCCCGTGTAATCACTGACAAAGCAACATTCGCTTATTTATGCGATGTGATCGTTACGGAAAAGCATCGTGGCAAAGGAGTGGGAAAAGAATTAATGCGATTCATCATGGCGCATCCTGACCTGCAGCGTTTACGCCGTTTCACCCTCGCAACGCATGATGCGCACAGCCTTTACGAAAAATCCGGATTTACATCGCCGCGGTTTCCGGACAGGCAAATGGAGATCAGCAAACCAAACATTTACAAGGAAGACGGAGATCAGAAAGATTGATTGTATTTTCCCTAAATTGCATCAAAGCCTGTCCCAATGAAAAATTCTGCGAAATTTTTAATTCTTTCTTTTTGTATTGCTTTGATTTTTATTGCGCGCCAGAATGAAGCCATCGGTATTCCGAAAATAATTCTCTCCGACGAAAAGCCTGCTCTTTCTTCGCACAATCCATTAATGCCTGAACCCGGCGAGCTGTTTGATTTTGCAAAGGTGAATGTGGAGGTAATTAAAACAGCGGCAACGTATACGGAAAATAAAGTAACGATGCTGCTCGCGCAAATCAACGCGGCCGAAGGAAACAGATCTTTTAGTAATACCATGATGCCGCTGGATGAAACGTATAATACATTGCAAAAACTTTCTTCCGTGTACGAATTGATATCAGGCACATCAACAGATAAAGAAATCCGTGATGTTGCAGGAGAAATGCTCGCAAAATTCAGCACGCTGACCGATCAGCTCCTGCAGAATGAATCGCTTTATGCTGCCGTCAAAAATTATTCGATAAGTGCAGAAGCAAAAACACTAATTGGTGAAAGAAGCTTTTTCGTTAAGCGGATGATGAAACAATTCGCCTTAAACGGAATGAGTTTGACAGCTGAAAAGCGTGACACATTAAAAAAATACAATAGCACGCTCAACGATCTCGGCATTGCATTCAACAAAAACATTTCTGAGGATAAATCAAAAGTAGTTTTTGCAAAAAATGAGCTGGAAGGTTTGCAGGAAGACTTTATCAATTCATTCCGCTTACCGACACCTGATTTAAATTACAGCTTTGATTTATCTGCCCCGACCTACATTACTTTTATGTCGGATTGTAAGAATGCAAAATCGCGCAGGAAATTATACATGGCAAAAATGAACGTGGGCGGAAAAGCAAATGAAAAACTGCTTGTGGAAATTTTAAATACCCGCTCGAAGAAAGCAAAACTCCTCGGTTTCAAAACGTATTCTCAGTATGCAACTTCAGATATTATGTCGCAGAATACGGAGAACGTATGGAAATTTGAGAAAGGATTAGCAGCAGATCTTCGTGAAAAAGCAATACAGGATCATGCAGCGCTGCAGTCGTTGAAAAGCACTGAACTTGCCAGCACGATTCAACAGGGTCCGCATAAAAGCCTGGCGCTGCAGGCAGAATACGCAATGAATGCCAAACAACCGCTTTATCCGTATGATGTAATGTATTATTCCAATCGCCTGCTCAAAGAAAATTATAATGTCGATAATGAAAAGGTGAAAGAATATTTCGAAATGAAAAATGTTATCAGCGGAATTTTTACCGTTTATCAAAAACTGTATAATCTGCGTTTCATTGAAGATCTCAATGCCTCCACTTGGCATAAAGAAGTTAAAGCATATACAGTCTTTGATAATGCTACGAATGAACGCATCGGCTATTTCTACCTTGATCTTTATCCCCGCGCTGATAAATACAATCACTTTGCGTGCTTCGGATTAACAGGTTCAAAAAAATTTGAGAACGGCAAAAAACAATTGAAAGCAGCAGCACTGGTTTGTAATTTTCCTCCTCCTTCAGCTGACCAACCTTCGCTCTTGCCCCATTCGCAGGTAAGCACGTTCTTTCATGAATTTGGTCATCTTATTCATGTACTGTTAAGCGAAACCGAACTTGCTTATTTTGCCGGAACGAATGTTGCAACCGATTTTGTTGAAGCCCCTTCTCAGATCATGGAAAACTGGATCTGGGAAAAAGATGTACTTTCTCTTTTTGCCACACATTATAAAACCGGGCAGATTATTCCGGATACACTTTTGAATAACATGATAAAAGCGCGCAACCTGAATTCAGGATTGAATATGTTGCAGCAGGTATATTACGGCACGCTCGATTTTACATTGAACGACGGAATGAAAATTGATTCAGCAGGTGATATTTACGCAAAAGCAAAAGAGCTGCAGAATTCGATTACGCTTTATCCATTTGTAGAAGGAACACATTTCGCAGGAACATTTGGCCATCTCACCGGTTATGGTTCCAAATATTATGGATACCTCTGGTCGCTCGTGTATGCATCAGATATGTATTCTGAATTCGATAAAAAAGGTCCGTTGAACCCGGAAGTGGGAAAACGTTATCGCGAAAAGGTCCTCGCAAAAGGCGGAAGTGATGATGCGCTGAATCTTGTTAGAAATTTTCTCGGAAGAGAGCCGAATAACCAGGCTTTCCTGAAACAGATCGGGTTGGGAAAGAAATAAAAGGTTAAAAGGTTCCGGGCTCGACGTTCCGGAACAGTTTGGAGTTGTTTTTTTAATTTCTTTTATTTCTATTTCTTGAACATTCTACATTGTTTGTTTGACATTGTACATTCTGGCATGGGACATTTTCATCGCAAGAAAAAACAAACAATGCCAAATGTTCAACGTTCAATTAACAAGTTATCAAAAAACGCCAAACCCGAAACTCAAAACACGAAACTCAGAACCCGAAACTCCTTAACTTAGCGTTTTATGAAAAGGGCCTTCCCCATTTTCCTTTTATTTTTGTTAACCGCATTTTCGCTTCCTGCGCAGAAGCTGGATTTTCTCGGACTGACGGGAATTCATTTTGACATGTCAGATTCGGAAATGGATCGCAAAGTGGTAATGATGGATTCCACTTCAGTTTATAAAGACACCGCAATTTTCATTAAGAACAGCCGTTGTCTTACTTATTTCCGCCAGGGAGAAAATCTTCAGCTTACAGGATTCACAGCAACAGCCCTGCAATATCAATTCTGCGATCATAAGCTTGCGTATGTTTTTGTAGATGTAATTGGAGAAAAAGAGATTGATAAAACATTAGCACAGCTCAAGCTCACCTTTACAAAACTAGGCTGCAGAGGAAAAACACTTTCAGAATGTACGCAGATCGACAGTTACGCCAAAGGAATGCGCATCATCATCAACATTGACAGAAAAAAGCAAATAATGAATTTTGTGTTGATACCGAAGGCTGCGGCTAGATAAAGGGGCAGGTTCTTAGGACTCGCTTGGAAAAAAATAGACGGCAGGAAAAAATCGATCTATAGATCAACAAAACCAATTACCTATTCACTGCTACCCTTTTCTATTACAGGGAATTGCAAATCAGCGCACATACCGACTTTACCCTTCACTACTTTTATTATCTTTATAACCACACCCCGCTGCTGCGGATAAACACCTCCTTCTCCTCATGAAAAGAATTTACTCCAGTCTTGTCGCGCTTTTGCTAGTGGCAGGAGCTTATGCACAATCTACAACAACAACAGCCGCATCTAACTGCTATACCCGCTGGGAAGAAAAATTTGAAGAGCGTGGCGCCACCGAAGTAAAAGACGGTGTGTATGATGATGTTATTATTTCTGTTCGTTCAGGGCCTGATGCACAATGCTACTCGGGAAAAGTAGAAGTGAAAGAAGGAAAGATCGTTTCTATGTCGCGCAAAATGGCCGATGGTTCTTATGAAGCGTACAAGCCGAAATTGAAATACGAGATTCCGATTACTATCACCAACGGAATATCAGCGACGTTGCTTACAATGGATGATGCGCTCATCAATGTAATTTTTCCGAAAACACTGAAGCCGAAAAAAGTAGGTTATACTTCGGCACCAGATCCGCCACAGGATTAATTCAACATTCAAAATTCAGGATAAGGGTTCTGTTCTGAATACTGGTTTGTTTTGAAAAATTTTGAATATTGAATATCTACTATGAAAATTTACTTCGTAAGAACCAGCCAGGTCTTATACAGGATCTTCGAAGGCATTTCACTTTTTATTTCAGGCTATTTCCTGGCATGCTGGATCTGTAGCTTTATCGCTGTGAATACAGATTACAAAATTCCAGAGAACGGAATTGCAATCGCTGTTATTTCCAACGGCGTACATACCGATATTGTGGTGCCGGTGAAAAACGAATGCCGCGACTGGACAAAAATATTTTCTTATAGCGCAGTAAAAAAAGCGGACAGCACGTTTCATTATCTTTCATTTGGTTGGGGCGACAAAGGTTTTTTCATCAACACTCCCACCTGGGCCGATCTGAAAGCGAGCACCGCCATTAATGCCATGTTCTGGATGAGCACGTCGGCGATGCATGTAACCTGGAAAAAAAATGTTGCTGCCGGCCCGCGATGCAGAATTATAATGATCAGCAAAGAAAATTATAAACTGCTCTGTGATTATATCCTGCAGACATTTGCATTACGCAATAACGTTCCTGAATTTATAAATGCACCGGGCTATAGCAACAACGATGCATTTTACGAAGCAAAAGGAAAGTACAATCTTTTTCACACCTGCAACGTGTGGACAGGAATCGGTTTAAAAAAAGCCGGCGTAAGAGTTGCATTATGGACGCCTTTTGAAAAGTCGGTGTTCCGGCAATTACCAGGCGAAATAAAATAACTGAAGCAAAACTTTCCTCGGAATTTCCTTTTTTTTCCGTCCCTCCCTCTTTTTTCCGCCCCAACGTCCCACTTACCAGGGCAATTTCTCCCGCATTGATTTTCATTTGATTTTATAATGCATCACATGAACTTTCCCTTCTTCCACTTCCAACGAATCATCCACCAAATAAGCCTGAGTAGTATCTGCAGGCAATGCATTTATCTTCGCCGCTACAACTTTTTGTTTGTGCTTATCAGGAAAAATCAAATACAAATGTTCGTGCATGCATTGCTTTACATACTGCACATCTTCATTCAAAAGTATTTCGCCGTTATCATCAAATTTAAAATACAACGTATCTGCTGTGCTGTTTGCATTGGTAACCGCATTTTTTCCGTGATCGAAATACACATCAAGTTTTCCTCTGTATTCCGATTTTACCATGAACATATAAACAGGCCGTTTGTAAGGATCTTTAATATTCACATACCACAACACAGGAGCAAGCACACACGCTACCTGTAGCGCTACGTCCCATTCCCATTGAATATTTAATTTCGAAAGTAGTACTGCAATAAAAAGATAAATCGCAGCTCCTGCCGGAAAATAATACCAGTAAGTTTCCATCGCCGCATCGCCCAGCCAGTTCCACGCATAAGCCAGCACGAATATGGCAAGCAAGGCATAAGCAACAAGAGCAAGCGGGTAACGGTAAAATTTCACTTAAAAAATGTTGGTTGTTAAAAAAAGTTGGTTGTTTGTAGTTAAAAGTTTGCCGGAGATTATTGATCAATCATAACGAACGACAAACAACAAATATTAAACAACAAACACCCCGTTAAGGAATCCTTCAATAAATAGTTATGCCTCTTCTATCGAGAACTCATAAAATTCCATAATCTGGTTCGCGAGCAGTTTTTTGCAGGCTTCATCCACTTTTACTGTTGCCGCATCTTTGTCTGCTGCTTCAAGTTCGAGCGTAATGTGTTTGCCAATGCGCACATTCTGAATATCACCCAAACCGAGGTTTTTCATACTTCCGGTCACCGCTTTTCCTTGTGGATCAAGAAGTGCTTTGAGTGGCATTACATCTATTTCTGCTTTGAATTTCATGGTGGAGAATTATTATTCGATATTCGAAAATCAGGACATTTTTAACGCTGCAAAAGTAAGGATTATGAGCGGAGAGATTACCTCATTTTATTAACATTTCTCCGGCTATCCGCTATACAAAGGTGCCGCTGCTATCCGGGCTATTCTTTACCTTATCGTGTTAATGAGAGACGCACAAAAATCCACCGCACCAATTATACTGCCCTATGGCTGCCAGCAATTTTCGCCTCTCACACATCCGCGCCAAATCTGCGAAATCCACGTTATCCGCGTACGCCTTTTTTTGCAGCCAGGTTACTAATCACCGACATCAGAATATACAACACAATCGCCAGCGGAATTCCCACAAACTGCAACGTCACCAGCAGCAAAACCGATACCGCAAGAAAGCTCCAGCGGATTTCATTTCCTTTCCAGCCAAATGATTTGAATTTTAATGCGAAAAGTGGAATTTCTGAAATCAGAAGCACCGACATGACGATTGTAATACCTATAAGAACCCATTCATTCGACAAGAGCTGTGCCAGCATCACATTAAATGAGCCGCCAATGATTGTGCCGGCATCATTTGGTAAGCCACTTAAATAATTTACGTTTTTAAATAAAAGTCCCAGTGCGCATAATAAGATTGCATTCGCAGGAGTTGGCACGCCAATAAAAGAATCACTTTGTCGTGTATCAATATTAAATTTCGCAAGCCTTAAAGCAGAAAACAAGGGAATAAGAAAAGCAATTAAAGCCAACGGATATTTCAAAAGAATTGAATCATGAGAAAAATCATTCTTGACTGCATGAAAGTGAAAATCCGTCACAAGCATCATAAACATCACCATTCCCGGCACCACACCAAAAGTCACCATATCTGCAAGGGAATCAAGTTCTTTTCCTATGGGAGAATGCTGGTTTAATAACCGGGCTAAAAAACCATCAAAAAAATCCAGCACGGCCGCAATAGCCACAAAATAAAAACTCCAGACAAAGTTCAGTTCAAAAGCAAATACGATCGCAAAACAACCGCAAAGCAAATTCAGCAGCGTGATAATATTGGGGATTGTAAATAGTTTCATCCCGACAAAGATAACGCTAAGAATGAATGTGCTGATTTGATAATGGGTTAATGTGCCAATGTCTGTTAAGTAGCAGCACACTACCTCATTAGCACATTTAATTTGCACATTTGCATATTACCCCATTTGCACATTTAAAAAAATGCTTTTCAACTCTCTCCATTTCATGCTCTTTCTGCCCGTGGTATTCCTCCTCCACTGGCTCATTCCCGTTCACTGGAGAAAACATTTACTCCTCGCCGCCAGCTATTATTTCTACATGAGCTGGAATCCTTGGTTCGGACTTTTATTAGCCGGCACCACCCTCATCGACTGGTACGCCGCATTAAAAATCCAAAATTCAATATTCAATATTAAGCGACCAACAAATAATGAACAACAAACAACAAACAACAAACACCCTTCAAAAAAATGGCTCCTCCTAAGCATACTAACTAACCTCGGTTGTTTGGCCGCATTTAAATATTTCGCATTCCTCTACAATACATTTTCATTCGCCGGTTCTTATTTTTCCGATCAGTCGCCGCATTATTTCGAAGCGATTCTTGTTCCAGTCGGACTTTCATTTTACGTTTTTCATTCCATGGGTTACGTTATCGATGTCTACCGCGGAAAACAAGAAGCAGAAAAAGATCCCGTCATATTCGCTTTGTTTGTTTCATTTTTTCCGCAGTTGATAGCAGGACCAATCGCGCGCTTTCGTGATCTTGGCGTGCAGTTTCACGAACGTAAATATTTAACCAAAGAAAATATCCTGGCCGGATCACGCCTCCTGCTGTGGGGATTTTTTAAAAAGATCGCCATCGCTGATCGTCTCGCCGATTTTGTGAATCCGGTGTTTAATCATCCCGAAAACTTCAACGGACTTTCACTTCTCGTAGCCGGATTCTTTTTTGTTGTGCAGGTCTATTGCGACTTTTCCGGTTACTCCGACATTGCCACCGGTGTTGCAAAATTTTTCGGCTACAACCTTCAGCTCAATTGGCGAAGACCGCTGCTTTCAAAATCGCTGCATGAATTCTGGTCGCGCAATCACATCAGCATGACCAACTGGTTCCGCGATTATCTTTATGTAGGCCTGGGTGGTAATCGCGGAACATACAAACGTTTTCTGCTGAATGTTTTTCTTGTTTTCCTCATCAGCGGACTCTGGCACGGAGCAAGATGGACGTTTGTGATCTGGGGCGCTATGCATGGGGTTGTCTATTTAATTGAAATTTTGCTCAGAAAACATGCAGGCACAAGGGATGGAATCCGCCGCGGCGGAGGGACAACGGACGGAACCAAACAACAAACAACAAACAACAAAAAAAGTGCGCTGGCTGGTGCGGCAGGATGGCTCTACTTAATGTTATTCCACACCATTTCCTTAATCGCTTTCCGTGCAAATTCATTTTATGATCTTGGAATTATTTATCGGAAAATTTTCAGCTTCGATTTTAATTTGATCACAACCATTTATGAACTGCGGAAACTGAATGATCTTTTTCCGTTGCTCCTTGCTTTATGCGCGGTTGCTTTTCTTTTTATGAAAGAACTCAACGAAGAAAACGGTTGGGTGAATAAGCTGCCTTTATACGAAAAATGGCTGCGCCCGGTTTTTTACACCTTGCTGTTCGTATTGCTTTTCACCATCGGAAATTTCAACTCAAACGAATTTATTTATTTTCATTTTTAATATGAGTACAAATTACGAATTAAAACGAAAATATGAATGCACAACTGCAATGCATCTGTCGGTGGTTTCGTACATTCGAAAGATGCGTAATCCGTACTCAATCTCTCTATGAAACGCCCACTGCTCTTCGCCATCATCTCGCTCGTGTTGCTTTATGCGGTTCGTGCTGTCGAATATGCTGGCTTGCGTAGAAATGTAAAA
Source organism: Bacteroidia bacterium (assembly GCA_039918435.1). Classification (GTDB taxonomy): domain Bacteria; phylum Bacteroidota; class Bacteroidia; order Palsa-965; family Palsa-965. The sequence goes on from JBDSHN010000124.1 coordinate 8,935, forward strand.
GGTGAATTCGCAAAACTCCGGCAGACATTCATCGAAGAAAATAATTATGATTTGCTCATCATTGGCTCTTCCCGTGCAGAATGCCAGTTTTATACGCCGCGCATCGATTCTATTACCGGGCTGAAATCATTCAACATCGGTATGATCGGTTCCATCATGCCATTTACACGCGCAACACTCGAAGCTTATCTTGTTCACAGCAAAGCGCCGAAATATGTGGTACTCAACCTCGACCTGCATTCATTTTCCGACAACCCGGATACTGTTTATAATTTTCCGCGCTATTTTGCTTTTCTGGGCAATGACAAACTATACGAAGGATTAAAGGCGCGCGATAAACGTTTTGTTTTTTTCAACTACCTGCCCTTCTGTAGCATGCCGTATTATTCTGCACGCTACCTCAATGCTTCACTTCGGGGCTGGACCGGCAACCCTGGAAAATACGATTCCGATTATGAGCAGGGATTTTCTCCTCACATTCAAAACACAACGCTTGGAGATATTGACACGATTTCCATTGCTGTTTTTAATCATGAACCTCCTCCAATCATTTGGGAAGAATTGGACAAAATCGAAGCAATCTGCAGGCAAAATGGTTCAATGCTCATCCTTGCCGTTTCCCCGCTTTTTCATCGCTGGCAGGATAAAGTTGTGAATTATTCCACCGTGCTGGAGCAGTTTCACACGTATGCCACACAGCATAATCTTGGATTTATTGACCTTTCCTTCGACCCGATTCAGCTCAACAAAACAATGTATGCTGATCCTGCACACCTGAATAAGTCGGGTGCATTGGCATTTACGCGGCATTTCAGCGTAAAACTCATGCAATATATCCGCCCCTGATTCGTTTTGGAGACGTCAAAGGATTGCTTAACTTTATTGGATAAATTATGAAGCGGATATTTTCCCTATTTGCAGTAATTGCGACGGCGTTTTCAATCACGCCTTCCCATGCACAGACATCAGCGCCAAAATACAGTAACGAGTTTCTCGCTATTGGTGTAGGTGCACGTTCACTCGCTATGGCCAATGCGAGCGTAGCTGGCGTGAATGATGTGACTGCAGGTTATTGGAATCCGGCAGGCTTGCTTGGTATAAAAAGCAATGCGCAGGTCGGTTTGATGCACGCCGAATATTTTGCCTCCATTGCTAAATATGATTACGCTTCCGTTGCAGGAAGAATTGACAGCGTAAGCTCATTCGGCTTCAGCGTCATCCGTTTTGCGGTCGATGATATTCCGAATACGACTCAATTGATCGACGCAGGAGGGAATCTGAATTACGATCGCATTACCGTTTTTTCAGCACAGGATTATGCGTTCATTTTTTCTTACGCTCGTAAATCGCCGATCGTCGGACTTAACTATGGCGCGAACGTAAAAATTATCCGCAGAAAAATCGGTGACTTTGCCGGTGCCTGGGGATTCGGAATTGACGCAGGCGCACAATATGACTGGAAAGGCTGGAGATTCGGCGCAGTGGTGCGTGATGTAACTTCCACCTTTAATGCGTGGAGCTTTAATCTATCCGATGAAATGAAAGATGTATTTCTCGCAACAGGAAATATTATTCCGTCCAACTCTTTAGAGCTGACGCTTCCGCGATTGATTGTTGGAGGAATGAAAAAAGTGCCGCTCGGTTCAAAAAATAAATTTTCACTTGCAGGCGAATTAGATCTTATCAGCACATTCGACAGTCAGCGTAATGTGCTGATCAAGACAAATGTCTGGAGCATGGAACCAGTACTCGGAATTGAAGCTGGTTTTAAAGACATGATCTTCCTGCGTGGCGGTCTCGGAAATATTCAAAAAGCAAAAGATGTTTTCGGAAAAGATGTCACTACAATTCAGCCCAATCTCGGTATCGGAATAAAAATAAAGTCGCTCACAATTGATTATGCTTTGACGGATGTCGGCGATCAGTCAGTAGCGCTTTATTCGAATATTTTTTCGATCAAGCTCGACATTAACCGCAAACCCAAAGAGTGAACGTTTCTTTTTACCGGCGGCAACCGGTGGCGTTTCTCAGCAATGATAAGTTAACCCTTGCATGAAACGACTTTACGCATTATTCGTTGTTTCTTTTTTCATTTGTATTTCCGCCCCCGCACAAGGTTATGGAAATGAATGGATCGTCTATTCCCAGAAATACCTTAAAATAAAAGTAGGCAGCGACGGAATTTACCGAATTGATTCTGCTGCGCTCAGCAATGCAATGAATGCTGTTGGTGCTTCCCTGAATGGCTTTGATCCGGGTTATTTCCAGCTTTTCCATAATGGGCAGGAAGAATATATTTACATACAGGGCGAATCCGACGGAACATTTGACGGAACCGACTTTCTTGAGTTTTACGGCGTGCATAATGATGGATCAAAAGATTCCGCGCTTTACACAAATGGAAACACGATACTCAATCCTTACTACAGCATTTATTCTGACACTTCGGTTTATTTCCTGACATGGAATTTGTCGTTAACAAACCGTCGTTTTTCAAATACTGCAGACACTTCATTTTCTGCTCACTCACCTGCCAAATGGTTTACAAATCGTGAAACATTCATTGGCGCATCAGCCTATTTTCCGGGAATACAAAATTCCTTGGGCTTAACCGATCCCGCATTTATTTCCTCCGAAGGATTTTATGATCTTCCTTTCGATTATGCAACTTCTGCTTCACGAAATGTGTATTCCGGAAGTCCGTATACATTACCCGGCAGGCCCGATGCACATGTTCAGATAAAGGTCGGCTCACATTCCGACGACGCAAATAATGCTGCGGATAATAAAATTCAGATACAATTTCCTTCTGTCCTTTTTGACACAACGTATGATGGTTACCAGGTGCACACCTATAATTTTAACAGCATTGATCCTGCTGTTTTAGGTTCCGTCGGCTACACTACATTCGTAGTGAGCAGCATTAATCCAAGTGCTTCAATTTCTTCCGGCCGTACTGCTATCGCTTACATCGTGCTTGATTATCCGCACACATTCAGCATGGAAGGCCGCACGCGTTTCTTCGGACATCTTCCTGACGATCCTTCCGGAAAATCTTACCTGCAGCTGATCAATGTAGGTGGAAGCGGTCCGGTTCGTGTATATGATTTTTTTAATCACGAACGGATCACAGCAACTTCTGTTGGTCCTGTGCATCATGCGTTAGTCAATAACGGAAACGGAACAGAAAAACCATTTGCTGTTGTCGATGAAGCAAGCGTTAGAACTATTACAAGTCTTATTCCTGTTACAGCAAACGGTGAATTCACAGATTATGGTTTTAATCCTGTTGATTCTGCATTTGTAATTGTTGCACATCGCTCACTGATGAATGTTGCGCAACAATACAAAACCTACAGAAGCTCGTTTGCCGGCGGATCAAGAAATGTGGTGCTTGCAGATATTTCAGAATTGTACGACCAGTTCTCTTATGGAATTTCACAGCATCCATTATCAATCAGGAATTTTTCTTCTTACCTGATCGCAACTTATCCTACACCGCCTGCACATTTATTCCTGATGGGAAAATCTGTTTATGCAGATTATGCACGTTCCCATCCGCTCGCACCAAATCTTGTTCCCACATTCGGATATCCGCCATGCGATAATTCACTTACTGCTGGATTGAACGGAACTTTATGGGAACCCGCAATTCCAACAGGAAGGATAGCAGCGCTTGATTCTGCACAAGCACAATGGTACCTGAATAAAGTAATTTCCTACGAAAGTCAGCAGCCTGCGGAATGGATGAAACACGTTTTGCATTTCGGCGGCGGATCAAATGCTGTGGAACAAACAAGTTTTTCAGGTTTCCTTGCGAATTATGGAAATATCATTCAAGACACTTCCTTCGGCGGAATAGTTCAAACGTATTTAAAAACATCAGCTTCACCAATACAGATCAATCAATCGGATTCGTTGCGTGACAGAATTGAAGAAGGCGTTTCTATCATGACTTTTTTCGGTCATGCTTCAGGAACCGGTTTTGATCAGAGTATTGACGATCCTTCCACTTACAACAATGTGGATCGTTATCCTTTCTTATTGGCGAATTCATGTTATGCCGGTGATATTCATTCTCCCGGTGTAAGCTCAAGTGAATCATTTACACTGATCGATCAGAAAGGAACAATCGGTTATCTTGCTTCTGTCGGATTAGGTTTTCCTTTTTTTTTAAATTTGTATTCAACGAATGTTTATAAAGCTGTCGGACAAAATTTGTATGGAAAAAGTATTGGTGAATGTATCCAATGGAGCGTTCGGCAGGTAGAAAATTCAACACCGCACGACATTTTTTTACAAACGACACTAATGGAAATGACATTGGAAGGCGATCCTTCTGTCGTGATCAATTCTTTTAAATTGCCAGATTATGAAATTACAAATGCAGATGTATGGTTTGATCAGCAGACGGAGCCGGACAGCATTTCCGTTTATGCGAAAATCACCAACCTTGGCAAAGCGATCAATGATACGATGATCGTTCAATTGTTCAGACGTTTTCCGAATGGCGACAGCGCAACAAGCTATTTACAGATTCCCACGATGCACTACAGGGATACGGTGAAATTTAAAATCCCTGTTGATCAGCAAAGAGGAATCGGTCTGAATCACATTCGTATCTGGGTTGATTTTTATGGAAATATTCCGGAGCTGAATGAAATGAATAACATAACAACACCTGATATTGATCTGCTCATTCACGGCAGCGCAATCGTTCCGGTTTATCCTTATGAGTTTGCTGTTATTCCGTCAGATACGATAACATTAAAAGCTTCCACTGTCAATCCGCTTGAACCAATAAAAACGTATCGCTTTGAACTTGATACTACAGATTTATTCAACAGCGCATTCAAACAAACGTATGTCATTACCACAGTAGGTGGTGTAATAACCTGGCGACCGAATTTAATGTCAAACGACAGCATGGTTTATTTCTGGAGAGTCAGTCCGGATTCGCTGACAAGCGCTGATGTTTTTATCTGGAGGCAAAGTTCTTTTCAATACATCACTAATCAGGTCGGTTGGGGACAAGATCATATTTTCCAGTTTACAAATGATAATTACCAGTTTGTAAAATTAGATCGCATCGCAAGGCATTTTAATTTTGTGAATGATGTGAAAGATATAAATGTAAAGAATGGAATTTACGGAGCAACTGTTCCGTGGAATGAAGTGTATTATAAAATTGACGGCTCTGTTGAACATATTTTTTCTTGCGTATTCGGCTGTGGAACAGGTGGAGTTACCATCGCAGTCATTGATCCGGTAAGCGGAATGCCATGGACATATTTCGGAACACCTCCTGTTGGTCCTGCCGGAAATTGTGTCTGTTATGCACAACCTTTTAATGCCTACGATTTTGCAGATAATACACCTGCGGCAAGAGATTCTATAACCAGCTTTATCAATGCAATCCCAACAGGTTCACGCGTTTTAGTTTACAGCCAATATTATCACAACGCGCAATTATATAATCCGGCTTTGCTTGCACAGTTCGCAACAATTGGAAGTAATGGATTAGGAACTGTACAAGACACTACAGCATTTATTGTCTGGGGCATAAAAAATGGCCCGGCTAATAATGCAACTGAAGTAGTCGGTGCAAATGCTTCCTCTGTAATTACTTTGCAGGACACGTTTGTCACCAACTGGAATGCCGGACATATATTTTCGCCTGTCATTGGTCCGGCAGCGTCATGGGGTTCTTTTCACTGGAAACAGCATGCAGATGAACTGCCGGATAACGATATAGTGTCGGTTGTGCTTTATGGAATTACTGCAAACGGAATACAGGATTCGCTTACAACATTTATAGAAGACTCCACTGATATAAATTCGTTGCTTCCGTATGTAAATGCAAGTGCATATCCTTACATCCGTCTCAAAGCGAAAATGAAAGACGATACATCACGTACACCGCCGCAAATGGATCGCTGGCATGTATTGTATTCACCAATGCCGGATGTTGCAGTGAATCCACTGCTGTCCTATTCATTTCATAACGACACACTGCAGGAAGGTGAAAATGCAAAGCTGACAGTTGCCATTCAAAATCTCACACCTTGGGCACTGACAGATTCTTTGCTTCTTACATATTGGCTTGTCGATGAAAATCGTGTGCGGCATAATCTTCCGCAGAAATTGCGTGCGCCTTCCTTCAATGGCTTTCAATGGTTCACCGATACCGTTACGGTAAGCACAACAGGATATGCAGGTGCAAATGAATTGTGGCTCGAAGTAAATCCTGTAGGAAACAGCTATTCGCAGCTCGAACAATATCATTTTAATAATGTGCTGATGGTGCCGTTTACCGTCGGAACTGATATTATTAATCCGTTGCTGGATGTAACATTTGATGGTGTTCACATTCTGGATAAAGACCTTGTTTCAGGAAAGCCGGGGATTCTTATCACGCTGAAAGATGAAAATCAATTCCTCGCTTTGAACGACACAAGTGATTTTAATGTTTTTCTTCGCAAGCCTTCGCAAACCATTGCGCAATTAATTCCATGGAGCGCCGACATGCAATTTATTCCCGCTGTCCTTCCGCACAATTCCTGCAAAATACTTTTTAACCCCGAATGTAATGAAGATGGAGTTTATGAATTGATTGTGCAGGCAAAAGACCGTTCGAATAATTTATCAGGACTAATTGATTACGAAATTTCTTTTGAAGTGATCAATCATGCAACGATCACAAATGTTTTGAATTATCCGAATCCATTCAGCAGCTCCACACAATTTGTTTTCACGCTCACCGGGAATGAAGTACCAGATCTTTTCACCATCCAGGTCATGACCATCACCGGAAAAGTAGTGCGTGAAATCAACCGCGAAGAATTTGCAGACCTGCACATCGGAAGAAATATTACAACTTACGCATGGGACGGCCGCGATATGTATGGCGATCAATTGGCGAATGGCGTTTATCTTTACCGCATTATAACAAGACTTGACGGCGAAAAAATTGATCAACGTGCAAGCGGTGCCGATCAGTATATTAATCACGGCTGGGGGAAAATGTATTTAATGCGGTAAAGAAGTCCTTTGTTAAGAGTCCGCCACAGCGGGTTAGTTGAGATAATTACCAAAATACATTAAACCTTTTCCCGCCAAAGACGTCCAACCAGCAGAACCTAAATTTAACAGCAATGAAATCTTCGAAAATCATCCTCCTCTTTCTTCTTTTCCTCGGCTTCGGCATTTCAGAAAACGCCAACGCACAACGTGGAGCACGCACTCCAAGGCAAAAAGCAGCCGTCCGAAAAGCCGATAAAGTTCACGCCCGCCGCGTGATCCGCCGCACTGCTTATGTAATTCTTACCGCGCAGAAAAAAGTAAAAGAAAATAAAAATTACACCGGCGATCTCGCACGTGCAGTTGCACACCAGCGTTATGCACGCAAACTTTATTTTCAGGGAAAATTTCTGCGTGCCATGCATCAATCGCGCCGTGCAAGATATTTTGCCATCCTTGCGATTCAGGCAAACAAAGGTTCTGAGACTGCTGACATGAAACTTGATCCCGAAGATGAAGCGGTTATGAATGATTCACCGGCAACCGATGCAGAGCTTGATAAAGAATTAGAAACAGCAACGCCCGGCTATTCGCAAAAAGACCAGGATTTTGTTGACGCAGCACTGAATGATCTTGATTTAAGTGATGTTGAATAAAAAGTTTTTGCGTTCCGGTTTCGGGACAATGATTGTCAGGTAATATAAAAAGTCGTTTCGTTTAATCGGAGCGACTTTTTTCCTAAGGCAACGATACAGGAATTTTGCGTCTACTTGAAAAGTGAATTGCCCGCTTGTATCAATCAGCAAAAATCCGGTTATACCTTTATGAAAAAACAATTCTTTGGAACCCTCCTATTTTTCCTTTTCCTTCATTTAACGCTTGCCGCTCAAAAAAAAGAGGAACAGCTTTTGCCGGGAACATGGGAATCAAATGGCATAACAATTAATGGAACATATTATTCCACCACAGATGGAACAACGGTTATTAGCTTTTATAAGAACGGCACTTTCCAGGATTATTTATTTGGTTGCGATACGAATAGCGAAAAAATAAAATGCGACACCTTCTTTATTCGCACAGGACAATGGGAGCTGACTAAAAAAATGCATCTCAACTATTCAGACTATTATTATGACCGTTCCACCTTTTTTTTAATGGATAACTCCACAAGGATTGCCAGCATCAATGATTCGGAATTGGTAATTTCATCAAGCGGCAAAAATCCGGATTACTTTTATCACTATAGAAGAATTGCATCACGAAAGGAGATCATCATTACACTTACAATACCATTTGTTGCTTCAGATATAGTGGCATCAGCAGATACTATCCCGCGCTTTAATTATTTCCTTGTCAATTCAGCAGACTCATCAATTAAGATTAAGATCGATAAGTACAGCTCTAACTCGGATTTCTACACCAAAATATTTACACCGGATTCAATGCAAATAACCCGAACCTGGTATTCCGGACCAATCACAACACTAAACGATACGTCGATCGTAATAAGATGCCGACAGGAAAACAGTCACACTTACCTCGAAGAAGAAGACGCTAAGCTGGGAGAAACCACTATGTCCTATAATGGGTTTTACGAGCCGACGAGAGAGATAAAGCTCAATTCCATCTCCTCATTCAGGTATTCAAGTACCAGAAAAGAAAGCGCATTTACAACAGGCGCCCTTTTCACTTTTATTGCTTCATTTTCCACTCTTGTTATCGCACCGTTGGTCAGTATAAAATATTCACAAGGCGGTTTTAATACGCATCGGTATTTTCTCTGGACCGGCGCTGGTTTATGTGCACTCGGTGTTAGTGTTCCAATTATGATCTTCACGCATCCAAAGACCTATCTTATCAGCTCAAAGAACAGCCCACCAAATAAAAAGCATTGGTACTTCGCCAAACAAAGCTATTAAGTAACTCATTTTATTACCATCTCTTTTCGCTATCAACCATTAACATTTCCCACATCCATTTTTTCCCTACCTTCAATTGATTTAAATAATTATAATCATGGGAAATGGTTCGTTAATGTGGTACGGTTTAGCAATTGCGGTTCTTATAGTCGGAGCGGTTTATTTTTTGAAGAAGAAAAAATAATTTCAAGAAGTTGAATATTCACCTGTGTAATCTGTGGTAACCTAAAACCCATAGATTACCCCGATCGTACTGATTTCCTTAAACGAATTTATCTCGTGTCAATCCCTGCTGCCTTAGAGAATACTTATCTTTGACCCGCAAATGCGACTGAAATTATTTCTCTTTTCTCTCTTAAGCGCAACCCTGCTCTCACTTGCATGGCCTCCATGGGGATTTACTCCTTTACTTTTTATTGCATTTATTCCGCTGTTTTACATTCAGCACATTGTCTCGAACGATAATCGTTTACGTGCGCGGCATCTTTTCCTTTACGGAATTATCACTTTCGCCATCTGGAATGCAATAACAACATGGTGGATCTGGTATGCTTCTGATTTTGGTGCGGTCATGGCAACAACCGTAAACATGGTGCTGATGACTTCAACGCTCCTCGTTTATCATAAAATAAAACGTGTATTGCCTGAGCGCCTTGGAACATTTGCTTTTATTCCGCTTTGGATCGCTTTCGAATATATTCATCACAGCTGGGACATCAGCTGGCCCTGGCTTACACTTGGAAACGCATTCGGAAATTCATACAAACTTGTGCAATGGTATGAATTCACAGGAGTTTTCGGCGGAACTTTCTGGGTGCTGATCGTAAACGTGCTGCTCTTTGAGATCATGAAGCACAGAAATACATTGCTTCGTCCGTTGCAGCTTCGCCTGAGCTATATCATAACGTTGCTGCTTATTATTATTATTCCTGTGACTTTATCGCTTATACGTTATCACACCATTAATCTTGAAGCAGACAAAAAAAATTCAATCAACGTTGTCATAGTACAACCGAATGTTGATCCTTACCAGAAGTTCGAACTTGATTTCAAGCTGACAACTGAAAAAATGCTTTTGCTGGCAGAAACAAAAATTGATTCTACAACCGATTATGTTGTTTTACCGGAAACTTCTCTTGTTGAATTTCTCTGGGAAGAAAGAATGCCGTATACATGGACCGTCCGGCGCTTACATACATTTCTGAAAAATTATCCGCGGCTCAGAATTGTTGCGGGTGCATCAACCGGTCATCAATATGCTCCAGGCGAAGAACGTTCTCCAACTGCGAGAAAATTTACGATGGAAGACATGTATTATGAATCGTACAATACCGCTTTGCAAATGGATTGTACACAAACAATTTCCACGTATCACAAATCCAAATTAGTTCCTGGCGTGGAGAAAATGCCTTTCCCTGCTGTGCTTGGTTTCCTCGAAGATTTCGCAATCAATCTTGGCGGAACTTCAGGAAGTTTGGGTATGCAAAAAGAAAGAACTGTTTTTATTTCAGCAAACAGGCCGGGTAAAATTGCTCCTGTAATTTGTTATGAATCCATTTACGGCGACTATGTCGGGCAATATGTGCGGAATGGTGCGGAATTTATTTTCATCATTACGAATGACGGCTGGTGGAAAGATACACCCGGTTACAAGCAGCATTTAGTTTACGGAAGACTGCGCGCGATTGAAACAAGAAAAAGCATCGCACGTTCTGCCAATACCGGTATTTCCTGCTTCATGAATCAACGTGGTGATATTGAACAGCCACAACCGTGGAATGTTGCAACGGCGATCAGTCAAACAATTACTTCCAATGAAGGAATGACCTTTTACACGCGTAACGGCGACCTTATCGCGATTGCAATGGTGTGGCTGAGCGTGATTGCCATACTATTTTCACTTTACAAATTCTTCCGGCGAAAATTTACCAGGAAAAATTCCCTATGAAAAAATATTTCTACATCGGCCTCTTCGGTTTATTCCTTTTTGAAATGCTCAAAGGATATTTGCTGATGCCGATGCCGGGCAGCCAGGAACAAAACAGTGTTGCATTAGCCTATTTTTTATACGACAAACGCTGGCTCTTCCGCATTCTTTTTCTCATTATGATTCTCGCAGGCACGAAAGCTGTTTTTGAAAAAAGAAAATGGGTTCCTGTAACTTTTTTGCTGATAACAGTTGCAGGAATTTATTTTTCTGATTTTATGATGAGCGCCGACCGCATGTTTCATGAAACGAAGGCACTCGCATTCAAACCAGCGAAGGAAAATAAGCTGAACGACAGCAGCCTTGTAATTTGCGTCAGCTATAACGGAGTTGCCAAAGCTTACCCGATTCAATTCCTGACCTTCCATCACCAGGTGCAGGATTCTATCGCAGGAAAAGCGATCATGGTTACCTATTGTTCCGTGTGCAGAAGCGGAATTGTTTTTGAACCACTTGTAGAAGGAAAGCAGGAAAAATTCCGATTGGTGGGTATGACACATTACAACGCCATGTTCGAAGATCATACAACGAAAAGCTGGTGGTCGCAGGCGGATGGAATTTGTATTGCCGGTCCGCTGAAAGGTCAGATGCTCCCTGATTTTCCTTCCAGGCAGATGACGATAAAAAAATTCACCGAACTTTATCCGAACGCGTTGATCATGCAGGCAGATCCGCTTTACTTAGCGAAATACGATACAGAACGTGTATTTGAGCAAGGGAAAATAAAAACAGGAATTGAACGTACTGATACCGCATCATGGAAAGATAAATCATGGGTAATAGGAGTTGAAGTGGACAAAACATCAAAAGCATACGATTGGAATGAATTGAAATCGAAGCAGGTTATCAATGACAAAATTCAAAACACGAATGTTGTGATTGTACTAACCGCAGATCAGCAAACGTATGGTGCGTTTGTCCGGCCTAGTGCTTCTGAGTTTACAATTCGTCATGATACTTTGTTTTCAAACGGAAAGGCTTATGATTTCGCAGGAAAAAACACAGCGGATAACAGCGATCAATTAATTGCTGTTTCATCGAAGCAGGAGTTCTGGCATAGCTGGAAACAGTTTCATCCGGCGACGTTAAAATAAAATTGACAAATTAATTATGACAATGTGATTATGAAAGTATTACTGCTTGCTGCCTTCCCCGTTTTATTATTTTCCTGCGACACGGCAATACAATCACATAAAAATGACTCTGCACAAGGAAATGATCCTGCACATGATACTGCCGTTCAGGTATTAATAAATTCCGGCCAATATTCCGAAGATAATTCAGCCGCTGATCCTGAAAATAAAACAGGTGAAAAGTTAATGCAAACGGAAACGGTCGGAAAATTACATCTCGGCCTTGACAGCAAAAGTACATTTTCCGAAATGGGTATTCCCGATTTTAAATCAGCAGTTAGAAAATGGGAAGCAGATGGATTGTTTCACCAGGATTGGACGTATGATTCAGGAATTGATTTAAATATGGCCGGTGAAGATTCTTTAAAAATGGAAATTTTCAGCCTGCGTTGTTTTACTCCCTGTAGCTTAAAAACATCGCGCAATATTGGCATCGGCAGTTCATTTGAAGAGGTGAAAGACGCTTACAGAGATGTGCTTGCAGAAAAGCAAGATGAAGAACAGGCGCTTGTGGCAGGAAGCATCTATGGCGGAATTATTTTCAGCTTTGAAAATGGAAAACTGAGTTCAGTATTTATCGGCGCAGCTGCAGAATAATTCACCAGGTAAGGACGTTTTTCTTCCTGCTATCGATTATGCGAAGGAATATCCACAAAATGGCCTTCTATTTGCAAGAAGCAGTACAGATTTACCGTCCAATGATGCTACTCCTACATTCCAGAAACCGGATTTTTATTTTTTTCGCATTCATTTCATGTTTTGTTTTTTCCATTGCTGGTGCACAAAATCTTGTAATGAATCCGAGTATGGAATCTTACACTTACCCTGCTATCAACACCTGGCCGGGAGCAACTGAACCCGGACAATCTATTCTTCCCGGTTGGATTACACCTACAAAAGGCACCGCTGATTTTTACAATTCGGATCTTTCTGTTTGTGATGGCTACCCGATTGCAAAAGCAAGAACCGGCGAAGGACGATGCGCATTGATTCTCGGATTAGGAACTCAAAACGTAGGCGTCATCAATTATAAAGAATACATCCAGGGAAAGTTTTCGACACCGCTGGAAGCTGGAAAAAAATACTGCGTAAAATTTTATGTCACGCTCGATCGCGCGTCACCTTATACAACCACAGGTATCGGCGCATACATTTCGAATCAGCAGGTCATTTCGAATTACAAAGAGCCATTACCGCTTGAGGCACAAATTATTTCTCACCGTCTCATTACGTACGAAGATGGATGGACAGAAATTTCCGGAACCTATCTTGCAAAAGGCGGTGAAAAATACATTACGCTCGGAAGTTTTACGGATACTTCTGTGGTTGCACTTTCTTCATTGGGAAAAAGTCCTTTGAAAGGTATTTCATCCGGACATATATTGCGTTCGGCTTATTTCTATTTCGATGATATCAGCGTTACGCCTGATGACGGAAAAATTTGTGACTGCTCCGTAAAAAAAACCGATCAGCGTCCGGGCGATTATTTTCTTTTCCTTCTTGACATTTCAGGTTCTATGGATAGATCAGGAAAACTTTCCCTGATGAAAAGCCAACTGGTCGCTTTTACTCAAAACCTGAATGAAAATAACCGCATCGGAATAATGGCCTTTTCGGATAATGCAAAAATGATACTTCCATTCACGGGACCAACTGATTCTGTCCGCATTGATTCCATAATCAACAACCTGAAATCGCATGGCATTACCAATGCAAACCTGGCGCTTATACGTCTGAGTGCAACTGTCGACTCCATACATCTTCCACAGCGTATGCATGTTATTATTGCGACTGATGGAATTTTTAATATTACAGAACCAACAAAAAATTACGTCGATTCCTTGTTTAACATTAATAATACCAGCTTCAGCGTACTACAGTTTGGAAATGTAACCAACCCGGATCTTGAAGAGCTCACTTTGCGAACGCCAGGTGGAAAATATAATTACGTCAACAAGCGAACCATTCCGAAATTCATGCATGAAGAGTTGCCGCCTCCAATGCCTGATGCTGAAACGGTTTTTTATACACAAATGGACGCCGCAATCGGAAAAGGAGTGCTTGAGAATATTTTGATCGATATAACGAGATAAGGAAAAAAGGGACGAAAAAAAAGGGACGAAGGGGCGAAAAAAAAAGGGGACGAGGGGACGAGAAAATAAAGTGGACGGGTGACGGAAAAAAGCGGGCAGGGAAATAATATGAAAAATCTTATCGAAGAGAAACTGTGTTGGTATCCTTGAACAATTTCTTTTCATTCGTCCTTCGTCCAACTCATCATCGTCTCATTCGTCCCACGCCCCCTTTTTAGTTACTTTTGCACCGCATGAAAACAGGAATTTTATTAATTAACCTTGGAACGCCGGATAGTCCTGCTACGAGTGATGTGCGTAAATATCTTCGTGAGTTTCTGATGGACCGGCGGGTGATTGATATTCATCCTGTTTCGCGTTGGTTTCTTGTGAATTGCATTATTGCTCCAACCCGAGCTCCGAAATCTGCGAAGCTGTATGAAAAGATCTGGACGAAAGAAGGTTCTCCTTTGCTTACACACGGAATTGCATTGAAAGAAAAACTTCAAAAAAAGCTGGGCGATAATTTTGCTGTTGCATTCGGAATGCGTTATCAAAGTCCTTCGCTGAATTCGGCGCTGGAGGAATTACGCAAAGCACGAGTGAATAAGATCATTGCAATGCCGCTTTATCCGCAATACGCCTCCTCCTCTACCGGCTCTACAATGGAGGCGTTGATGAATGCAATCAGCACATGGGAAGTTACGCCAGAGCTGAAAATCATTTCACGTTTTCATTACCGCGAAGAATATCTCAACGCAGTAGTTGCGGCCGCAAAAGAATTTAATCCTGCTGATTACGATCACGTGCTTTTCAGCTTTCACGGCTTACCTGAACGACACATTCGCAAAAGTGATGCGCAGTATGGTGATGGAAAATGCAGCCTGGGAAAATGCTGTGAAATCCCACGCGAAGGAAATCAATACTGCTATCGTGCAAATTGTGTGCAGACGGCAATTGCAGTTGCTTCAAGGTTGAATATTAAAAAAGAAAATTACACCATTGCATTTCAATCGCGTTTAGGCCGGGATCCGTGGATAAAACCATACTCCGATCATGAAATTATACGGCTGGCGAAAGAAGGAAAGAAAAAAGTGCTGGCATTTTCATTGGCATTTGTGGCAGATTGTCTGGAAACAATTTACGAGATCGGGACAGAATACGATGAATTATTCCGTGAGCATGGAGGGGAAAAAATACAGCTTGTGCCCAGCTTGAATTCGCGGGAAGAATGGGTGGAAGGTGTTAAAGAAATTTTGCTGAAAGATTAATTTACAGAAGAGGAAAATTATTCAGACTAAAAAAAGAGCGGAAACAATTACGTTTCCGCCCGGTTGGTTAGCTGGGGTTGTTAATTAGTTGGTGACCATTATCTTCTTTGTGATGACTTGTCCGTTTTGTCCCTGAATGATGACAAGATAAATTCCACTTACAGGTACATTAAAAGTATTCGATTGATCGGTAACAAAAGCTGAGCTGATCAATTCTCCATTCAGGTTCATGATCTGCACCTGCAGTTGTTCTGTTATTCCATTTTGTTTTACTGAAATTTTCTGTGCTTCGCTTCCAACATTTACATCAGGTAAATTCCCTGTACGCATTGATTCGGAGGAAGAATTACGGGCTTCATTTTCATACATGCTTGATGAGAAAGAAGAAGACTGATGTGCAGAAAGAACAGCCGATACAAAAATGGAATCAGTAAATGCAGCTTGACAACCGTATTGGTTAATTGCGGTTAATGTTACAGGATAAGTTCCTGCTGTTGCATAACTATGCGTAGTGTTTTCAAGCGTATCGCTCGTGCTGTCGCCGAAATTCCATGAATATGTAATGCTTCCTGATGAAAAATTTGTGAATGAAACTGTATTGTTTACATCTACGTAATAATTATCCGCTGTAAAATCCGCAACTACAGGTACAGGTGAATTTACCGTAACCTGAATTGAATCAGCCAGCAAATTATTGACGTAAACGGTTACAGCATACGCACCAGGCTGAACTGTTGCAGATGTATCAGCAGCGAGACAAGCTGACGTTACAATTGAAGTTCCGTTCTGGTAAACAGTATAGTTCCATGGGTTAGAAGCTGAATTTTCAATTAGAATTGAACCACTTGACGGATCAAGACATGTTGCTGCAACTGTGCTGATATCAGCTTTAACCATTACATGCAGCTTATAATTCACTTCATAAGTTGTGTCTACAGGAATTATTAGCTGCACGCTTTGGTTAAGAATAGAATAAAACATCCCGGTTGAAAGCTCTTCAAGATAAACGAAGCTGATATTTTTATTGACAGAATAATTTGAAGAAACAATATCAATAAAAGAAGCAGCACTGATGATCACCGTATCTGCATGATCAGATGCAATTCCGAAATCAAAAACTGAATAGCTGTTAATCTCCGGCCGCGAATCCACCGCATTGATTGCAACTCCATTGCCTGAAATTGTAAAAGGCCGGATTTCCGTATTCCATATAGTTGTTGCAACGCTCGTTATTGTGTCAAAATCACCAATAACTGAACTATGAACTTCTATTGCTGTGCTAGTATCAGGAAGCATAGTAGCAGGTGACAAAATGCTGTTGACCAAATTAATTGTATCCGGAGCAGGAAAAAGTGTTGTGTCGTTCGCGTCGAATATATTGTTTCCGGTTGCCGAGAATTCCATTCGCACAGCCAGAGGCCGTTGTTGTATTGCGCCACCGGAAATTGAAATAATCAGATTTTCGGGGCCTGTTTGTGCAGTTACATCAGCGAAGATGAATGTTAAGGCGATTGATAGTAGTGTGAATGTTTTCATGACTAGGTTATGTTTGTTTTCTGATACAAACATAGACCTGCTGCCTTCCGCCTGAAAGTCGAATCCCTGTAACTACTTTCGCATGTAAGATTTTAGGATTATTTGTATGACCCAGCACCTGACGTAAAAACACGCAAAGGCAATCCGCATACAGCAGCCAAAACTAAAATTCACAATAAGAAAGGAAGGAAGCGCTGATTTATTCTACAGCAATAAATAATCTCTTGACAAATGATTTTCCATCAGCACCGGTTACTCTTACAAGATAAACACCGGTCGCAGGAATAATACCATTGAGCAAAAAGTGATTGGCACCTTCTGCGGCAGAAAAATTCTGGCTGGTCATTATTCTGCCACGTGCGTCAAAAACAGCTACTTCATAAACTGATTGCTGGTTTAGATTCATCAGTATATCGATGCCGTTTCCTGAGCTGTATGCATCCATATAATTATCAAGTGCCCCGCAGGTTTCTCCCGTTATAACAGCAGAAACAGCAGTTTGCCCGTTGAAATCGGTTTGTTTCAAACGATAATAAACAGCTCCTGAAACCGGTTGCATATCTTTGAAAGTATAATAATGCGGCTGCGTGGAAGTTCCGGCGCCATTCACCTGTCCAAGATCTCCGAATGTAATCCCGTCATCACTCCGCTGAACTGTAAAATAATCATTGTTCAATTCGGACGCGGTTGCCCAGCTTAAAATTTCCTGTCCGCTGCATTCTCCTTTAAAGCTGGTGAGCTCAACAGGCAAAGGAGCATTGAGCGATGAAAGTACCATTGGCATATACGTAGATGCAGTAAATGTCAATCCCGTTGCAGTTACGCTTCCTACACCTGCAAGCACAGCAGGTGATGAACCCACATTTGCATTATCCGGAAACCAGCCGGTAGCCCACCATTGTGCGCCGAGATTACCGGTATTATAAGGAACCTGCAATGTGTTTTCTGAACCGCGGTAAGAGAACGTGATATTGGCAGTCGCATTGCCTGAAAACTGTAGTTCCCACCAGCGATCAATAACAGCTTCATCCGATCCATCCTGCGCCAGAGTCGGGTCAAACATGTGCGTAACGCCGCTCGCCCATGGTGTGTTGGCAGAAGAAGCTGTGGCACGTGTTGCTGCATAAAAACCATCGGATGATGCCGCCATTCCACTGGTAATATTTACCGTAAGTGGAATCAGCGTGCCGGCAACACCAAAGGGAATAGTGCGCGAACCAGTAGCTGTTCCGGTAAGCCACTCCACACGGCTTGGATTCAAAGCAGCGTTGGTTTCACTGATGATGTAACCAGTGGTATTTGTGATTGCAGTGCCTGATGGATTTGTAATGGTGAGATCAAAGCCATTCAGGTTGAGCGGACGTGAGCCCATACTTAAAACACCAACAGGCGTAGCGCTCATTCCACACATTGAAGTAATCGTATTCAATGTTTTTGTTCCTGATCCGGATAACACTACGTTATCAAACTCAGGAATGAATGTTCCGTTGATGGTTTGATTTGCTCCTTCAAAAACAACTGTTGTTCCGTCAGCACTAAATCCGCCATTAGAGGAATTATTATACCAATTGCCAAGTAAGGTCACAGTTGAACCAGTCCCGACCGGAACGATTATTCCGCCTCCCTGGCTGGTGTAATTTCCTGTAGCGCCATCAATATAAATATTCGCCGTCGGGCCGCTCATTACAATCATTGCGCCATTGTTAATAAGGCCCTGTGCCCGGATTACAAGAGGAACAAACGATAATAAAGCAAAGAATAAATTCCTTTTCATACTTATTGAATTATCGTTGTTGAACCGGTTCTGATTTTTTCGGAAGTGCTATAGCCTCGTTGTTTGCCTGCTCTATAATAACATGCTTTTCTCCCATTGGCTGAAAACGAACATCAGCAAGGTGATTTATGCGGCCACCGCCCATATCCTGGTTGGCTACATTGCAGATGATATGCCATTGAAAAGTTGTCGTTGAAGTTCCGCCCATCATTTCAACAACATCAAATCCGTTGCCGCTTTTATTTTTTACTACCACACCTTTACAATTCTCATCGCCTTCAATCTGAATATAAACACGAAGCGGATGCGTTTCATCAATGATCACATATTTTGCAAGTAAAGAGTCAATATTGATGTGCGCCTGTCCATTTACCAATTGCCCCTGGCCATAATCTTCAAAATAAAATTCAGGCGATTCAGAACAATATAATGTACGATCAACTCCTTGTGCATCCTTTACTGCGCAGGAAACAGGCATTGTTCCTGTTCCGGCAATTTTAAACTGCGTTCCCCCGTTCCAATAATTAACGCGTACAATATTTCCGAATTGTGAGGTATAAACCGCTTCGCCTACCCCGGCTGTAGTAGAAACTGCAAATTCACCGGTGGTTACTCCCGTAAAAGCACCGCCAGAACCTGCTGCCAATGTATTTCCAACGGAATTATTTCCAACACCAAGCACACCCGTTCCTGCAACTGCTGTATTCGCTTTCGCATACAATGCCACACCCAAACCGGTAAATGCACCACCGCTGCCGGCAACAAGTGTATTGTACGAGGCAAGATTATTTCCCAGGCCAACAACGCCTGTTCCTGATGTATTAGAGCTGGCACCAATTACGCCAGGACGTGTATTGGCAGCGCCTGAAACTACACCATAAACGGCGAATCCGTTTGCTGAGGTGTTTTGAAAATAACCTGCAGCGCCGGTTCCTGAAGCATAGCCATTCACAGCATAATTACCAGCGGCCGAGTAGACCGAAAAAATATCACCTGCGAAATAAGCCGATGCACCGGGTTGATTAAGTACAATTTCACCGTTCGCGCCATTCGTGATACGCATCCGCTCAGTATTTGCGGAAAACAATTTTACAGGCTGGCTATTTATTGAACCAAGCTTTTCTGTTCCTGCCAATGTATTTCCTGCCAGCAACCAACCGGTTCCTGAATTAACATCCTGTACCCAAATCACACCGTTATAAAACCAGAACCCACCGGTAGTAGTATCATATACCCTTAACCCGGTGGCAGGAGCGGGAATTGCAGTGCGTTGCGCCGTTGTCATGCGCGGCATTAAAAAGCCTGACGTTGTGGAAGTAATATCCAGCATGGCAGATCCATTCGGCGCAGCACCTGTTGCGTTAATGGCTACATTTTGTGCAGCAAGATTTGCACTGCTTAAAACTACAAGCGAAATAACTCCTGCGAGGATGTGAAAATTGTGTTTCATAAACATGGTTTCAAAAATTAGGAATTGGGTCAGTCCATTGCCGGGACATTTAAAGTTGCACGATTAAAAGTTGCGTTGGTTAAAATGAGTTGTATAAAAAGATATTTTGTTTGGAATCAAATGGAGATTGCAATTTGTCTCAGCGTTGCTGCAAACAAATAAATTGCGCGCAGGAAAATCTGCACAGTAAATGTTACGCGAAAAACTAATTCGTAAGTTATGTTTCATGACCTTAGATTATCCAACGTGGGGGTCGGCGTTGGTCATTTATACATACGAAATATAGTACAAGCACTCGACAAAGTCAATAGTTTCTTGATGATTTTCGAAGATTTTTTAAAGAGTTGCGAACAAATCAGGCTTATTTATCGCCCAATGGCACATTTCAGTCCTTAAAAAGGAAACAGGTACCCCAAAACCTGATGAACTGAATCGCATTAAAACTGACTTTTCCATGCATCTTACAGCTAATTTTGCGCCGTGAAACAGGAAACAGGCAACGGTATTTCAAATGCAATTCCTCCGGGATTGTTCGAACTCTTTCAAACTTCTGTTACAGGTATCCTTTTGCTTGATAATGGATCGGCTGACGCTGCTTTTGAATGGATGGCAGGATTTGGCGTGGATGCTGAATTCAAAGGGAATGAGGATAAAGAAATGTTCTGCAAACTTGAAGAGTTTCTTTCCTGCAGCAAAAATATTTTTGGTCATTTTACCTATGAACTGAAAAATTGCATCGAAGCGCTAACATCACAACATTCTACAGGAATAGAATTTCCTGCTGCTTATTTTTTCACTCCTGTTTTGTTTGCAAAAAAAACTGCCACGGCGCTTTTCGTGGATTCGGCTGATAGATATCTGTTGGATAAATTTTATGGCGGACTTCCTCCTTTGGAAGTGAAAAATGATTTCAGCCAGGTCATTGCTTTGCAGGAACGAACAACAAAAGCAAGCTATATTTCCAATGTAAATACGCTGCTGGCACACATTCACCGCGGCGATATTTACGAGATAAATTATTGCATTGAGTTTTTTGCTGAACGTGTAAGCATTGATCCTGTTGCTGTTTTTAAAAAACTGAATGCATTATGTGAAGCGCCATTTTCTGTTTTGTATAAGCATAACGATCAATGGCTGATCTGTGCAAGCCCGGAAAGGTTCCTGAAAAAAACTGGCGCAAAATTAATTTCACAACCGATCAAAGGAACGCGTCCGCGAGGAAAAAACGATTTAGAAGATCAGCAGTTGAAAGAAGATTTACTTTCTGATCCCAAAGAGCGGAGTGAAAATGTAATGATCGTCGATCTTGTGCGTAATGACCTTTCTCGCTCGGCAAAAAAAGGAAGTGTAAAAGTAGAAGAACTTTTTGGAATTCACACGTTCAAAAATGTCCACCAGATGATTTCCACAATCTCTGCTGAACTGAATGCAACTATTCATCCTGTACAGGCAATCAAAAACGCTTTTCCGATGGGTTCCATGACCGGCGCACCAAAGATTAGGGCGATGCAATTGACGGAAGATTCCGAAAACAGGAAACGCGGATTGTATTCGGGTGCCGTCGGATACTTCACGCCTGAAATGGATTTTGATTTTAATGTTGTTATCCGCAGTATTCAATACAATGCATCAACCGGTTATCTCTCGCTGATGGTGGGAAGCGCCATTACTGCAAAATCAGACCCTGAAAAAGAATATGCGGAATGTCTCGTAAAAGCGAAAACGTTGTTCCAGGCGTTGGGAATTGAAATTGGTTAAAAGAATCGTTTGTTGTTAGTCGTTTGCTGTTCTCAGGTTAGCAATCGTAACAGGGAAGGTGAATTTTAAAAATTGAATGATAAACGGCAAACGACTTGCAACAAACGATTAACCCCTAACTTTACCAATGCTTTCGGTGGAACGATTCAGAGAATTTCTTTTTACTTCATGCGCTTACACGGCAGGAGAACCTGTTCTCGCCGCGGTGAGTGGTGGCGTTGATTCGGTTGTGCTTTGTGATCTGCTGCTGAAAAATAAAATTGAATTTGCAATTGCACATGTGAATTACAGGTTGCGCGGAAATGAATCGGACGAAGATGAACAGTTCGTTGCTGCACTCGCAAAAAAACTAAACGTTCCTTTTTACCTGGAATGCTGCAATGAAGAAACATTTTCTGCCACAGGTGAAAATTCGATCCAGGCGGCGGCAAGAAAGATCCGTTATGCCTTTTTCGAAAAATCTTGTCGTGAACATGGCTACAGCAAGGTTGCAACTGCGCATCATAAAGATGATTCAATTGAAACTGCGCTGCTGAATTTTGCGCGTGGCACAGGAGTGAAAGGATTAACAGGAATTGCACCTGTTAAAGGAAATTTAATTCGCCCGATGCTTTTTACTTCGCGTGATGAAATCGTAATGTATGCCAATGCAGCACAGCTTTTATGGCGCGAAGACAGCAGCAATGAAACCGATAAATATTCACGCAATCGTTTTCGTCATCATTTATTGCCCTGGCTGATGAACGAAATTCCGCAGGCATATAACGGATTTGAGGCGAGCTTTAACCGGTTGGCAGAATCTGAAAAGCTCATCAGTACTGCAATGGAAAACTGGGAAAAATTATGCTGCAGACTTGTAAATGAAGTTGAGATAAAAATTTCACTTACTGAGATCAGCAAATTCCAGGACGCAGAAATTTATCTACGTTTTTTTCTGCGTAAAAATGGTTTTCCGGAATTTCATGCAGCATCTCTTACACATATTTTAAATGGTGATTCCGGTGCGGAATTAATTTCATCCACCCACCGACTTATCCGCGACCGTGATTTTCTTTTTCTTGTCAAAAAAAATGAAACTCCGACATCGCTTACAAATGCATTCAGCTTTTTCCAGGATGAAATTCCAGCTGAGATTCCGAATGAAAAATGGTCTGCGCTCATTGACTCTTCCTTGATAACTTTACCCCTCACCCTGCGCACCTGGAAAGAAGGCGATACGCTGATTCCGTTTGGCATGAGCGGCCATAAAAACGTAAGCGATATTCTCAATGAAATGAAATTGCCCACGCACAAAAAAGAAAATGCACCGGTTATCCTTTCCGGAAATGAAATTGTATGGGTTCCCGGTTATCGCATTGCAGATAAATTCCGCATCACAAAAAAAACGACTTCAGTGATCCGCCTGAAATTCAACCCCAACAATTATGGCGACTGAATCACCGTTCTTCGAAGAGAAACAATACCACGGATTGAATAGACATTCACTCGTGCGACGGCTTTTGCTTGCGGTATTTTGTTTTGTGGCATATTATTGGTCACAAAATCCGAAACCAGTGAACCTCGAACTTTTCCGTTTAGGCGAATATCCAGGAAGAGATAATTCAGGACAATTATTTTTTATCCTCGGACTCGCAATTCTCTTTTTGTCGGCTTTATTACTTTTCATTTTACACATGAAAACAACCGTAAAAGAAGGCGTTGTTTTTATTGACGGCAGCTTATCTTCCAAAAAAGTGCGCATCGATCTGAAAGGAATTGCTTCGGTAAAAAAGATCCGTTTCCGTCCTTCTGTTTTTAACCGCCCGGTGTATAACCTGCATACCAAAGGCCGCGTAAGATTTTATACCTACGGAAATGAAGCCGTTGAATTGACAACACGTGATGGATTCATTTACCGAATCGGAACACAAAAGCCGGATGAATTGATAGTGGTGCTGGAGAAATATATTAACACAAAATAATTCAAAATTCACTGATATTGAATCTTGAATCTTGAATCCCTTATCTTTAGATCGTGCTCAAACTCAATGAAGGTTATACTCCCCGGTGGATCGTTTTATTGATCGATCTCGCAATTGTGCTGGCCGGTACGATTATTGCTTACCTGCTTCGTTTTGATTTTTCAATTCCGCAATCAGAAATCAATGCATTTCCGCTTGTATTTTCTTTAATTACCGGCATTCGTCTTGCAAGCTTTTTGGCAGCTAAAATTCCATGGGCAGTTGTGCGTTACATGGGACAACGTGATGCCATGCGCATTCTTATCACGATCATGTCGGGCACAGGAATATTTTTTCTTGTGAATCAAATCACCAGCCGTTTTATTACCGGAACATACGTCATCCCCCACTCTATTATTTTTATCGAATTTCTTGCGACAACTTTCGGCATGATCGGCAGCAGGCTTCTTTACAAAGCGATGTACATGGAAATTAAAAATCCATCACGTGGAAAAAGAAGTGTTATTATTTTCGGTGCGGGTGAATCGGGACTGATTACGAAACGAACGCTTGACCGTGATGCCGGAACAAAATACCGTGTGCTTGCATTTATTGATGATGATCCTTCCAAATACGGAAGAAAGCTGGAAGGCACGACGGTGATGGGGCCGGATAAACTACCGGAGCTGCTGAAGAAAAATGATGTAGCGCATGTGATCCTTTCCATTCAGCAGATTTCTCCGGGACGCAGGCAGGAAATTATTGAGCTTTGTCTTGCGAATAATGCACGCGTACTCACAGTTCCTCCTGTACAAAACTGGATCAACGGTGAATTAAGTTTTCGCCAGATTCGTAAAGTGCGGATTGAAGAATTGCTCGAACGCGATCCGATAAAGCTGAATGAAGATAATATCCGCGAGCAGCTGAAAGGGAAAACTATTCTTATTACAGGCGCTGCTGGTTCTATCGGAAGTGAATTGGTACGGCAGATCGCAAAATTTGAACCGGGGAAATTAATTCTTCTCGACAATGCGGAATCACCTTTACATGATTTGCAATTAGAGCTCGCCGATACACAACGACAGCTTACATTCGAAGTAGTGATCGGTGACGTGCGCAGCAAACAGCGACTGGAAAATGTATTCAAAACTTTTCGTCCGCAATTGGTTTATCATGCTGCTGCTTACAAACATGTGCCGATGATGGAAAATAATCCGTCGGAATCTATTCTCACCAATGTGCTTGGAACAAAAATCACTGCTGATCTTTCTGTTCAATACAAGGTGGAAAAATTTGTCATGATCTCCACAGATAAAGCGGTGAATCCGACAAATGTAATGGGCGCTTCAAAACGTATTGCAGAAATTTACACGCAGGCGCTGAGCAATGAAAATAAGCAGACAAAATTTATCACCACGCGTTTTGGAAATGTGCTCGGCTCTGTGGGTTCCGTCATTCCGCGCTTTCGTCAGCAAATAGAAAACGGTGGTCCGGTAACAATAACAGATCCGGAGATCACGCGTTATTTCATGACCATTCCTGAAGCGTGCCGACTGGTGCTCGAAGCCGGATGTATGGGAAATGGCGGTGAAATTTTAATTTTCGACATGGGTAAATCAGTAAAAATTATTGACCTGGCGAAAAAAATGATTCAGCTTTCCGGTCTGACATTGGGACGCGATATTGAAATTGTAACTACCGGTTTGCGCCCGGGTGAAAAATTGTATGAAGAGCTTTTGAATGATAAAGAGAATACACTTCCAACGCATCACGAAAAAATAATGATCGCAAAAGTTCCTGTTTATGATTTCGGAAAAGTAAGCAGGGAGTTGGATGAATTGGTTTCTCTTTTTAATTCGCAGGATAATATGGAGATTGTAAAGAAGATGAAGGAGATTGTCCCGGAGTATATTAGTAATAATTCTGTTTTTGAGAGCTTGGATAAATAATGGGTAAATTTCAAATGGGCAAATTATAAATGGGTAAATTTCAAATTGTATACTCTCAGCATTCGTGGAGGTATCCTAAATTCAGGGGTTTTCATTTACCCATTTGAAATGTGCACATTTACACATTTACACATTTATAATTTGCACATTTATAATTTGCACATTTACCCATTTGAAATTTGCACATTTACCCGATGAACCATAAATCACCCATTCAATTACGCTTCAAAGACATTGATGCACTCGGACATGTGAACAATGCAAACCACCTTTCATTTTTTGAATTGGCGCGTATAAATTATTTTAATGATGTGATCGGTGGTGAAATTGATTGGGAAAAAGAAGGAATGATCCTTGCGCGTGTGACGGTGGATTACAAACAACCGGTTTATTTACAGGATAAAATTTTTGTTTATACCGGATTAATTAAAACCGGGAATACAAGTTTTGAGCTGGAATATAAATTGATGCGTGAGGAAAAAGACGGAAGCGAAACGGTGATGTCAGTTGGAACATCTGTGATTGTTTGCTACAATTACAAAGAGAAAAAGCCGGTGAAAATTCCTGCGCTTTGGATGGAGAAGATGAAAGGATTGTAAAATCAGGTTACGTTATTTTAAACGCGTCCAGGTAAACGTTCGACCAAGGGCGGGAATGGTCATATAAAAATGGACCTCAAGTGCGTTCTTATCAATAAGCCTGCAATTGAGATCATACGAATCGCCGCCTTTGGGATTGTATATTTTTCCGCCACTCCATTCCTGGTCTCCTGAATCAAATTCAAGATCCCTGATGATCACCATATTCAGAACCGGCCGTGAACGCAGTTTCGGATCTTTATTGAATTTATCCAGCTGTGGTTTTCCGGTAACAGAATCATTCGGCTGTTTCATCCAGACAATCTGTCCGTAAAATTTTCCATACGATGGATAAATTTTGATGTGCGCATCTTTATCGGCATTCATCCATGTTCCTGAAATATCGGTAGAAACCCAACTTGAGGAAGAGAAACCGGTTGCGATGAATAGGAATAAAATTAAGCGGATCATTTTTCAGCGTTTAATACTTCCGGTAATACAAATACCTTGCCTGAACTGTGGGAAGATGGCATTCTTAAAAGGTTTTAAACGTACTCAAACACAATAATCCTGAATTATCACTCCGTAACCCTGGTCCAGATATCCGTTCTGCCTAACAAAGAAATCCCCATATATCCACGCAGTTCCATCGTATTTTTATCTTTCAGCGAGCAGGTAAGACTATAATCCTTTCCTGATTTCGGATCGTATACTTCGCCATCGTCCCATTCCTGGTCGTCGGCATCGAATTCGAGATTTTTTAAAATGATAAGATTCATTACCGGTTTCGTTCGTAATGCCGCATCCGGATTATGTTTGTCGAGTTTTGGCTTTCCTGTTTCAGGATCGTTCGGAATTTTCAACCAGATTATTTGTCCATAATATTTTCCATACGAAGCATAAATTTTAATATGCGCATCCTGATCTTTGTTCAGCCATGTTCCTGCAATATCATTTGCAACCCAGGTGGTGGAACCTAAAAAAGAGACCGTAATAAAGAGAAAAAGAAATTTTACCATAAGAGAGAGTGGTTAGTTCGGAGTGATGAATTCGGAGAGAAAAGATCAGTATGGTTAGTCTGGAAAATCTTAGAGGAAAGTTAAGAAAAAAGTTTCGGGTTCTGGGCTTTGAGTTTCGGATTTGAAATTTGAGATAGATCGGATCAGCTCTTTAACTCTGAACACGAAACCTCTTAACCGTTTCACCCATGAATTTTCTCATCATTTCCATACTTAGCAATAACGGTTGCTTCATAAGCTAAAAATTCCTGCCACCGTTTTTCTACGTCTACACCTTTTCCGAGATCGCGGGCGAAGGTGATGAATGTCGTGTAATGATCGGCTTCGGAAATCATCAGGTCGCGGTAGAATTTGGCGAGCTTCGGGTCTATGATATTTTCGGATAATACACGAAAACGTTCGCAGCTTCTTGCTTCGATCATCGCGGCAAGTAATAAACGATCGACAAGCACTTCTACTCGTTCGCGGTTGGGAATTTTGATGAATGCCATCAGTTCATTCACGTAAGAATCTTTTCTTTCGCGACCCAATACCTGCCCGCGCTCACGAATCAGGTCATGCACCATTCCAAAGTGCTCCAACTCTTCGCGCGCAATGGCGATCATGCTTTCAACCAGCTCCGGGTATTCGGGATGATTGACAATAATAGAAATCGCATTCGACGCAGCCTTCTGTTCACAAAAAGCATGATCCGTAAGAATTTCGTCAATGTTACTTTCTACAATATTGACCCAGCGTGGATCTGTTGCTAATTTTAGTCCGAGCATATTTATTTATTTTTTGAAAAGAACATTTTAAATTCTTCAGCCAATTTTTTCCGGCTCCACAAATTTTCGCATCAAGGGTCCGCTGGTGAGGCTGGTAACAAATGCCATAATCACAAGCGCAACAAAGATCGGCTGTGATATTAAACCGGCATTTAAAGCTAACGTTCCCAGGATGATTTCCATTGCACCGCGAGCGTTAAGTCCGAATGCAACAGCAAGCGCATTTCTTTTTGATAATCCGACAAGCAAAGCACCACCGGTTGCGCCGACAACTTTACCAACATACGCAAGCACCAGTATGATTCCAACAATTCCTGCATCGAAATTATTTATGAAATCCACTTTTAAACCGATGGAAACAAAAAATAACGGCGCGAAAAAATTTGTCACGAACTGGTGAATGATATCTCTTGCCTGTTCACGCAACTTTATTGAATCCCCTATTGCAATACCGGCAATGAATGCGCCAAGTATTGCATGAATATTTATGCTTTCGGTAAATGCAGCGCATAGCAGGCAAAGTCCGAGGCTCATTGCCAGCACACCACCCGGCCATGAAAGTTTTGTCTGTATCCACGGAAGCGCTTTGTCGATGATTCTTCTGCCAATGAAGAGCATAAACGCACCAAAAGCAATAACGTAAATCACCGTGTGAACGATGCTCATTGAAGTGTGATTTTGTCCGCTCATGCTCAGGATCACCGAAAAGAAAAGCCAGCCGACGAGATCATTGAACATTGCAGCAGCGATAATGATCATTCCCACTTTTGTTTTGAAAAGATTCATGTCCATCAGAATCCTTGCAATAACCGGTAAGGCGGAAATCGATAAGGCAGTTCCGAGGAACAAAGCGAATAAAAGTCTGCTGCTGCTTTCCAAACTCATTCCAAAAACGGAAGGCAACCAATAGGCGGCTGCAAAACCGATGGCAAACGGAACAATCATGCTGCCGAAACCTGTAGTGATTGCTGCTTTTCCTTGTCGTAATACAATGGAAAGCTGTACTTCCATTCCTGCAACAAACAGGAGCATGATCACGGAGATGCTGAAAATTCCATCGAGCGCCAGTGAAACGTTGGAATTTGTTGTGAGCGGAAATAAATAATGGTGAACGCCAGGAAGTAATTTACCGAGCACTGTCGGACCGAGACAAATACCAACGATCAGTTCGCCCATCACCATCGGAAGTTTCATCTTTTTTCCCAGTTCCGAAATAATACGTGCAAGGATCAGCATCGTGCTTATCGCGAGCAGGAAAATGATAAGATCGTCATGTGTGAGGTTTGCAATCATCCCGTTATCCTGGAATGAACGATTAATATATTACATGGAAGATCTTCCAGAATATATTCCATGTCGTGCGTAAAGAGCCGATCAATAATTCCGTATTTCACATCAGGCGAATTGATCACGAGCAGGTCGGCCTTTTTCGATTCAGCATATTGCCTGATGGCGTAGCCCGGTTTTCCTTTTATGAGCTTTTCAGAAATTTCAATTCCTTCATGCTCGCTTACTTTTGTAATGATCCCCTGCACTTTATTCAGTTCATCTTCTGAAAACTCTTTCCGTAATTTCGAAGCTTCGCCGACAGTGCTTTCAGTTGCCATTGCCATTGTCAAACCATCCTGGTGAACTTCCGTTGCCACGGTTATACTTTTTGCATTTATATGTTTTCCGAAATAAACGGTAGCATTAACGGAGTGAATCGTCTTTGGGTTTTCAGCGCCATTGACCACAATTTTTTTAAAACGTGTTCCCTCTTTTACCGGGTTGATCAATAATAAAACAGAACATTTTGCTTTACGCGAAATTTTCCTGGCAACAGAACCGAGATAATACTTGAGCACATTTTCTTTTTGCATCGCACCTGCAATCAGCAGATCAACAATATTGAGCTTGCATAATTCGAGCAGCGTATTTACCGGGTCGCCTTCATGCCAGATCACCCGTGTTTTTTTTTCATCAATCCGAAGTTTGCGAATCAATTCATCCAGCTTTGCTTCTTTAGTCCGCGTTCTTTCGCCGATGTGCATCAGTAAAAGCTGTGCTCCGAATTTATCCGCAAGTATTCTGGCTTCTCCTAAAAGTGATTCCAATCGTGGAGAAAATGCAATGGCCACACCTATCGTTTCGAAAGGAAAGGAAGAGCGGCGCTTCAGTTTACTGTAGTCCATCAGGTGCTGATTTCTTGCGTTTGGGTAAAAATAGGGAATTGGAGCGGGCAAAAAACAGTAGGAAAAGGCTCTGGAAAAAAGAGAAATAATGCTTGTTAAACTTGTATAATTTAAACCCACTTTATCAATCCAAACTCCTTATATCCTCCGTATATTTGCACATAATGGCTATATTAATTTTCTTCTTGTGTCACTGGTTTCTTTCCTTGTTTTGCCAGACCTTTTTTCTTCACCGGTATTCGTCGCATAAAATGTTTACCATGTCCCCGTTCTGGGAAAAAACATTTTACATGATGACCTTTATAACGCAAGGCGCTTCTTTTCTGAATCCGCGCGCGTATGCCATCATGCACCGAATGCATCATGCTTACAGCGACACTGAAAAAGATCCTCATTCTCCGCATTTTATAAAAGATGTTTGGGGACTGATGATGAAAACAAAACGTATTTACCACGATTTTGTTTATCATAAAACCGAGCCGGAACCTGCTTTTCAAGGCAATTATCCAACCTGGCCTGCAATGGATAAAATTTCTGACAGCTGGGCCATCCGCATTCTTTTTGGTGTGCTGTATTTTCTTTTCTATTTATTTTTCGCTACACATTGGTGGATGTTTTTGCTTCTGCCTGTCCATTTTCTGATCGGACCGATACAAGGGGCAATTGTAAACTGGTGCGGACATAAATACGGTTATTCTAATTTTGATAATGACGATCATTCCAAAAATTCATTCCCGATCGAATTATTGCTGATGGGTGAATTGTTTCAGAATAATCACCATAAAAGACCAAACAGCGCAAATTTCGCCCAGAAATGGTTTGAGTTTGATCCAACGTATCCGGTGATCCGGTTTTTTAACTGGATTGGAATAATTAAATTGAGAAAGCAATAGAAAAAAGAGTTTGTTGTTTTTGGTAAGTTGTTTGGATTTGTGCCGTTGTAACAATAAACTTTAAAATAAATTATTGCAAATACAACAACAAACTACAAACCCTTTCCATGAACCCTTTTATTCTAATTCCATTGGTTGCATTCGCGGCCTGTTCGCTGGTCATGATGCTTATCTGGATATGGGCTTATAAAATTAAAAATGCCGGCGTTGTCGATATTTTCTGGGCTTTTAATTTTACCGTGATTGCCGCTGTCATTTATTTTATGGCGGATGGATTTGATCCAAGAAAACAATTAGTGTGCGCTCTTGCCGGATTATGGAGTTTGCGCCTTGGTATTTACCTTCTTATTCGTGTGGGTTCACATCTTGATGTAGAAGAAGGTCGTTATGCACAGCTCAGAAAGGAATGGGCACCGAATGCCAACCGTACTTTCTTTTTCTTCTTCCAGGCGCAGGCGCTTTCCAATATTTTTCTTGCCATTCCTTTTTTTATCATCGCGCTGAATAATTCAGAACCACTTACCCTGCTTGAATTAACAGGTGCAGGAATGTGGTTTCTCTGCATCATCGGCGAAGCAGTTTCCGACTGGCAATTGCAAAATTTCAAAAAGAAGCCAGCGAATAAAGGAAAAGTCTGTCAGGATGGGCTATGGAATTATTCCCGCCACCCGAATTATTTTTTCCAGTTTATGATTTGGGTTTCTGTTTTCATTTTTGCTTTGTCAACACCTTACGGCTGGATCTCGGTCGTATGTCCGCTTACAATTTTCTATCTTATCTGGAAAGTCACCGGCATCCCAATGACAGAAGAACAATCCATCCGTTCACGCGGCGATCTCTACTTAGAATACCAGCGTACCACGAGTGTATTTGTCCCCTGGTTTAAGAAAAAGTAGTACGAATTACGAATTGCTCCGAATAGTTACGAATAAATATCCAGCATTTGAATCTTGCACACAGATTAGTAACTATTCGCAATATTCGTAATTCGTACCCAACACGCAGATCAGTAACTATTCGCAATATTCGTAATTCGTACCCAATCCATGAAAAAATCCCTCACAATAATCATTCTCTTTTTCAGCAGTTTTGTTTTGCCTGCTCAAAGCGTGAAAGGATTGTACGTTGATGGATTTAATTCCATTCTCGGTAATACGCAGCGGGAAGACAGCTTGTTGAATTACGCACAGCTGAATGGATTTAATTATCTCGCGTTATATCAATTGCATTTGGTGCAGGCGCAATATGACATGACGAATTATGCTTCGATAACACCGCTGGCAAATTTTATTTCGCGCGCAAAAACACAATACGGCATTCAGAAAGTGGGAGCAGTTGCAGAAAATTTCTGGTTCTTCCAGAATCGTGTTCGTCCGTATAATGCTGCGCATACTGCCAATGAAAGATTCGATGTTTACAATTTAGAATTTGAATTCTGGATCAATTCATCCACCGGCCCTTCC
Source organism: Bacteroidia bacterium (assembly GCA_039918435.1). Classification (GTDB taxonomy): domain Bacteria; phylum Bacteroidota; class Bacteroidia; order Palsa-965; family Palsa-965. The sequence goes on from JBDSHN010000124.1 coordinate 41,638, forward strand.
GGATATTATTGCACCACTTATCTTCAGCCCGCTTCCCTGCCCTGCGATACTTCTGGTGCGTTTGCATTTTACAAAAATGAATTACGACAGATTGATTCAGTTGCAACACTCGACGGAGCGATTTCTGAAACGTATGTAGGCTGGCCAAACGCAGGACAATGCCAACAGATTGCAGCGTTATGCGACCGTGTGCTTGTGCATGCCTACGTCGCAACAGATGCGACTGCTTATGGTTATACACAGACGCGGCTTTCGTATTTCGCGGGTACACAACCGGCGCCGAATTCCATCATCGTTATATTTTCTTCCGAACAAACATTCATGGGTCCGTGGCTGAATACGAATCCGGAAACGCAGGCATTTGCAACTTATGTTTCGGATTTTCAGAATGACAACTCTCCATGGATCAACGGAATTAATTTACTCGGCTATCAGTGGTTTGCTTATACCGATATGCCGTATTCATTGCCATTAGCTGTTGAAGAAATTGAAAATAATACATTCCATTTATTTCAGCAGGAGGAAACAATTGATGTTATCTTTTCAAATGCTGATGATGAAATTACTTCAGCGGCTATTTATAATTCAGCAGGACAATTGGTGATGCTGCTTCCCAGTGAACTTAAAAACAAATTCAGCATTGCGACAGGAAAATTCGCGGAAGGAATTTATTTTCTTACCATTCAGTTTTCCGCAGCAGCTCCTGTGACTAAAAAATTCGCTATCACCCGGTAACTTTTATTCTTATCATTTATGAATATTGATTCACTTCTCGAAAAAAATTTACTTCCCGATGCTGCTATCCGTGCAGGCATCCGCCGTTTGCTTAAGGAAAGATTGAAGGAAGAAAAAAAAGCAACACCTGATGCGCAACAGGAACATTTCAATGCTTTACTGGAAAGTTGCCGCAACAGCCCGATCGCTATTGAAACGAAAGCGGCGAATGAACAGCATTATGAAGTTCCTACTGAATTTTATAAATATTGTCTCGGGCCGAATTTAAAATACAGCAGCGGATTTTATAAAGCCGGTGTAAATTCGCTTGAGCAGGCAGAAAATGACATGCTTGCAATCACCTGTGAGCGCGCGGAATTGAAAGACGGAATGGATATTCTTGAACTTGGCTGCGGATGGGGCTCGCTGACATTGTGGATGGCAAAACATTTTCCGGATGCAAAGATCACGGCTGTTTCCAATTCACGGACACAAAAAGAATTTATCGATAGCGCGGCAAAAGAGCGGGGATTAAAAAATATTGAGATCATAACCGCGGATATGAATGTTTTTGATACGGACAAAAAATTCGACCGTGTTGTTTCCGTGGAAATGTTCGAGCACATGCGTAATCATGGAATGCTGCTTAAAAAAGTAGCTGGCTGGATGAAAGCGGATGCTGCTTTATTCATTCACATATTTACACACCGCGATTTTCTTTACTTCTTCGAGGTGAAAGATAATTCGGACTGGATGTCTAAATATTTTTTCACGGGAGGAATGATGCCTTCAGATCATTACCTGTATTATTGGAATGAAGATCTTAAAGTGAAAAAACACTGGCGTGTTAGCGGAGAACATTATTCCAAAACTTCCGAAGCTTGGCTCGTTAATATGGATAAAAATAAAGCGTCGATCATGCCTTTGTTTGAAAACACGTATGGAAAGGAAAACGCAACTAAGTGGTGGGGTTATTGGAGAGTATTTTTTCTCGCCTGTGCAGAATTGTGGAGATATGATAATGGTGAAGAATGGTTTGTGAGCCATTACTTATTGAGAAAATAGATTTTTTGTGTGAAATTTCTTATTAAGTTCAATTCCTGCTCGTACCATTGAGCTATTTGTCGAATGTTGTTTACATTTATTCTATGACCATTCAAGAAGCGCAAACAACCGTCGATACCTGGATCAAAACACATGGCGTCCGTTATTACAATGAACTTACGAACACTGCAATCCTCATGGAAGAAGTCGGTGAAGTTGCGCGCATCATGTCGCGAAAATATGGAGAGCAATCTTTTAAAGAATCGGATAAAGAAGTAAAGCTCGAAGATGAACTTGCGGATGTTTTATTTGTACTTATCTGCATTGCAAATCAAACAGGAATCGATCTGACGGAAGCCATGAAAAATAACCTGGAGAAAAAAACAAAGCGTGATCATGACAGGCATCATGGCAATGAGAAGCTGAAATAAGGTGGTTGGTGTCCGCCGCAGCGGAGATGGTTGGAGGTTAAAGAGTGGATAGGATTGGTCTGAGACAGAATTGACAACTGCGAATTTTTTAATAATTATCTATCAACCAGACAATTACAGATTTTATGTTACGATAATTTGGTTTATAAAATAAACTACTTTATGTTTGCCACATCAAAACTGCTACTTGTTTTATGAAACACTTCTACTCGTTTAAATTCCTCTTTCTGCTGCTGACTTTTATCGGAATTTCTGAAACAATTAAAGCTGTTACAATCAGCGGAACGATCAAAGACAAAAAAAATCAACCGATGGCGTTCGCTAATATTTTTATTAAAGACAGTTACGACGGCGCTTCATCGGATGTGAACGGAAATTATTCTTTTACTACCGATGAAACAGGAACAATAACTCTCATTTGTTCTCAGCTCAGTTTTATTGAACAGCAAAAAACAATTGTGATCAATGGCGATATGAAAGTTGATTTTTTCATGGAACCAAAAGAAAATGAAATGGAAGTGGTTGTTATTTCTGCGGGAACAATTGAAGCGAGTGATGAAAAACGATCCACTGTTTTAAAGCCGCTTGATATTGTCACAACAGCCGGCGGACAAGGAGATATTTATGGCGCATTACAAACACTTCCCGGTTCCACAAAAGTCGGTGAGCAGGAAGGATTGTTTGTGCGCGGCGGAACTGGTGCGGAAACCAAAACTATTATTGACGGAATGAATGTGAATAATCCTTTTTTTACTGCTGTTCCTGACGTTGCGTCACGCGGAAGATTTTCACCTTTCCTGTTTAAAGGAACAGCATTCAGCACCGGCGGATATTCTGCACAATACGGACAAGCACTTTCATCCGCACTGATTCTCGAAACACAGGATCTGCCTGATCGTTCGAGTTCTTCCATTGCAATTTCCTCTGTCGGTGTCGGGGCCGGGCACAATCATCTCTGGGATAAGAAAGGATTCTCCGCAGGTTTTGATCTGAATTATACGAATCTCGCGCCTTACTTTCTTATTGTGCCGCAATTACAGAGCTATACACGCAAGCCACAATTTTTCGGCGGGTCAACCAACTTCAGAAAAAAAATCGGTGAAACCGGAATCCTGAAATTTTACGGCTATTATAATTACGGCGACCTCGCACTGAAACGTCCCGACATCGACAGCACAAATGGATATGAATCTGCTTTTGCATTAAAAAACTCAAATGTCTACACCAATCTTTCTTACCGCGATTATTTCAAAGAAGAATGGCGGATTGATCTTGCAGGTTCATGGGGTTACGATAAAAATAATATAGTCGTGGAGGGCGATTCAATTAATTCACAAAGCTCGCTCAGCCAGGGAAAAATTATGCTGACTCATTATTTCAGCAAAAGAAACCAGGTTCGTTTCGGAACAGAATATCAATATTTATCCGACGAGAGCAAGTTCAACCAATACAAAAGCATTTTCTTCGATAATTATGTTTCTGCATTTCTTGAAACGGATATTTTTCTCGGACCGAAATCTGTTGCACGCATTGGCGGACGTGTTGAGAACAGCTCATTGCTTGCAAAAACAAATGTTGCTCCACGTGTTTCACTGGCAAGAAAAACCGGTAAATATTCGCAGGTAAGTCTCGCCTATGGCGATTTTTATCAAAAACCTGCCAATGAAATTCTGTACCGCTCTACTGCTGTCGGTTTCGAAAAAGCATCACATTATATTCTCAGCTACCAGCATGTGAGTGATAGCGTCACCTTGCGCGTAGAAGCGTATTACAAACAATACGATCAGTTTGTAAAAACATTTCCGGCTATCGATAACAGCGGCGACGGATATGCAAAAGGGTTTGACGTTTTCTGGCGCGACAAAAAAACATTCCGCAATGTGGATTATTGGATTTCTTATACGTACCTCGATACCAAAAGAAACTGGAGAGATTATCCGACAGCTGTGATGCCCACATTTGCAAGCACACACAATGCTTCAGTAGTAATAAAAAAGTTCTTCCCGAAAAGTATGACTTCTGTCGGACTCAGTTACAATTATTCGAGTGGCCGTCCGTATTACAATCCAAACAATCCTGATTTCCTTGCTGATAAAACATACGATTACCATTCGCTTAATCTTAACGCAAGTTACCTCACCAGTATATTCGGAGCATTTACCGTGTTTGTAATTTCTGTTACCAATGTTCCGGGATTCAGCCAGGTGTATGGTTATCGTTACTCGTATGACGGATCACGTCGCGAAGCAATAATTCCGCCTGCAAAAAGATCGTTCTTCATCGGTATGTTCATGAGTTTCGGAACAGATCGTTCGAAAGATGTTATTAATAACAATAATTAAATTTCACACTCCGGAAAAAAATAAATCAAAAACAAAAACCATGAAACAAACCATTCTTCTTTTTGCATTTGCACTTCTTTCTGTTATGGGATCAGCGCAAACAGATCCAACTCCATCGAAATATGTAACCGGCATGGAAAAACAGCTGGCAACACTTGATACTGCATTTACCCCATCTACATTGCAGAAATCTTATAATTCACTGGAGCGCATTGCCAACGCAGAAAAAACGGAATGGCTTCCGAATTATTACATGGCATATTGCCTTGTCATGCAGGCTTACCAGGTTGAAACTTCACAAGTTGATAGTTATTGTGATCGTGCAAACCTGCTGCTGGACCGCGCTGATTCGTTGAAAGGTGACGTGTCTGAAATTTATGTAATGCGAGCAATGGTTGCCGGCGCAAGAATCAATGTTGACCCGAGAACACGTGGTGCGAAATATGGAAAAATGTCAGGCGCTTTTCTTGATTCTGCAGAAGTGCACAATCCTGCCAATCCAAGAATTACACTCACCCGCGGACAAGCGCTTTTTTACACACCCCCGATGTTCGGTGGCGGAAAAGCAAAAGCAAAACCATTATTAGAAGAGTCGGTTAAAAAATACGAAGCGTTTGTCCCTGCCAGCAGCATTGCGCCGCATTGGGGAAAAAACCGTGCAACACAATTGCTCGCAGATTGCAATAAAAAATAATTCGCACTGTATTGGAGAATGTTTTATTTCATTTCTCTCAACTAATCCGCCCGGTCGGATTCCAAACTAAACATTACAATGGAAAACGAAAAACCACTTAACGAAATCGAAAGTCTTGCGTTGATCTCTTCTATGATCAGAAAGACAGAAAGCGCCCTGCAGGATAATGGATTTTATTTTCTCCTTTGGGGATGGCTTGTATTTGCGGCTTCCGTCGGCCAATATATTCTTGTAAAAATGAACATGCCCGAAATTTCGCAATATACATGGGCTACTCTTATGCCTTTGGGAGGATTGATTTCGGCACTACGCGGATGGAAGGAAGGAAAAACACGCAAAGTAAAAACTTACACACAGGAAATGCTTAAATATTCTTCTTTCGCATTTATGGCCGGATTAATTATCGTGCTTGTTTTTATGTCCAAATACGGCGGATGGGAATTAGCCTACCCGATGATCATGATGGTATATGGAATGTGGCTTTTAACCTCGGGCGGCGCATTAAAATTTAAACCATTAATTATTGGCGGAGTAATAAATTTTGTATGCGCAATCGGTGGATTTTATATTCATACCATTGAGCTGATCCTCTTGCTTTCTTTTGCGGTACTTGCCGGGTACATTATTCCCGGACATCTGTTGAATGCTAAATTCAGGAGAGAGAATAAATGAAGTCATTCAAAGAGTTGAATCCTGTTCTTCATTCACAACTTCGCCTTGCGGTGATGTCGGTGCTTATTGCTGTGCAGGAAGCGGAATTCTCTTTTCTGAAAGAACAAACGGAATCAACAGCAGGAAATTTAAGTGTGCAAATTCAAAAGTTAAAAGAGGCAGGATATATTGAAGTGAAAAAATCATTCCGTGATAATTATCCGCTCACCATTTGTAAAATTACCACGGGTGGAATAAAAGCTTTTGAAGAATATGTTGTGGCTTTGCAGGCTTACATTGGAAAAAAGTAATGTTGGTTGTCAATTATCAGTTATTGAATAATCGGTAGTCAGAATTTGTCAACCATACGTACCAGTTTAACTTAAAAAAATCAAACTCATGAATGAAGAAATGACAGAAAAAGAACGTTTGCTTTGGAAACAGGCAAAAAAACGAGTAGAGTTCAAACGTCATCTCTGGACATACCTGATTGTAAATCTTTTTTTATGGATCGTATGGGCCATGACCGGAATGGAATTTGACCACCGTGAATTTGTGCCGTGGCCTGTCTGGTCAACCGTGGGTTGGGGTATCGGTTTAGCTTTTAGTTATTTCGGAGCATATCATGGCACAACTGTCAATGCTGTTGACAAGGAATATGAAAAGATGAAAAACAAATAAAAAAGGGACGAAGGACGAAAAGGGGATGAGGTACGGTAAAAGGAATCGAATAAAACATTATTAAGAAAATCAATCTCTTTTTTCGCAGCCGTTTTTCCTCCATGTACCCATCGTCTCTTTTCTCTTTATCTTTAAAACTGTGAACTATTCTTCGTCCCAACGTCCCTTTTTCTTCCAATGGAAATAATTGATTTCATCGTCATAGGATCAGGCTGCACGGGCGCGATGGCGGCACAAACATTAGCGGAAGCTGGTGAACAGGTGTTGATTCTTGATGGCGGAATTCATGATGAACATTATCAGCAGCTTCAGCCACAAAAAAGCTTTTCAGATTTACGACGAACTGATCCTCAACAACACCGTTACCTGCTCGGCGATCAATTTGAAAGTTTGCCGGATGATGAATTAGGAACCGGCGCACAGCTCACTCCTGCACGGCAATTTCTTATCCGCAATGTCAATAAATTCCTTCCGCTCATTGGTGAAAATTTCAGTCCGATGGAAAGTCTTGCACTGGGCGGACTCGGCGGTGGCTGGGGACTTGGCTGCTGCGTTTTTTCTGAAAATGAATTAACGCTTGCCGGACTTTCTGCCAATAAAATGAATGCGGCGTACCAGGTAATCGCTGATCGTATCGGCATTAGTTCGCAGGATGATGATGCAGGAAAATATACTGCCGCGCATATTCAGCATACACAAACTCCTTCCCCTCCCGATCCGACAGCAGATAAACTTTTGAAAAAATATAATTCGAAAAAAAATAACCTGAATCAAAAAGGATTTTTTCTCGGGCGTCCCGCATTGGCTTTATTGACAGAAGCAAAGAACAACAGAAAACCTGCCGCACTTCTCGATATGGATTTTTATGATGATAAGGAACAAGCCGCTTATCGTCCTGCAATTACAATTGCTGAGCTGAGGAAAAGACCAAATGTCAGCTATGAAGGCGGATGGATGGTGCTTTCTTTTGCAGAACAAGAAAATGGCGTACATGTTTCTGCGTTGAACCTGGAAACAAAAGAGAAAAAAACATTTGTCTGCAAAAAATTAATTCTTGCACCGGGTGTTTTAGGAACTGCAAGAATCGTTCTCCGTTCATTAAAAAACGGCGGACAAAAAAAACTTCCCTTGCTTTGTAATCCTTATACCTATGTTCCCTGCATTGTTCCGTCGCGGCTTGGCAAAAAAATGCCGGAACATAATTCAGGATTTGCACAGCTTTCATTGTTTCATGATGCGAACGGCAAACAGACCGATATTGCAATGGCTTCCATTTACACGTATCGTTCATTGATGCTTTTTCGTTTGCTCAGAGAAACGCCGCTTAACTTCAAAGACGGAAGAATTTTCATGCAGCACCTGTTGCCTGCGCTGATCATTGCAGGCATTCATCATCCGGAATCTTATTCAGACAAGAATTTCCTACAACTTAAAAAAGATAACGCATCAATCAGCGGCGACCATTTACAGGTTCAGTATGAAAAGATGGATTCACGGCAAGTAATTCTTTCACGGGAAAAAAAATATATTGCTGCACTAAAAAAGCTTGGTGCGTATGCGCTGAAAAAAGTACGGCCGGAAAACGGTGCAAGCATTCATTATGCGGGTATTTTACCTTTCAGCGAATCGGAAAAAGAATTCTCATTATCGCCTGAAGGTAAATTGTACGGAACGAAAAATGTTTTTGTCGCAGATGGTTCCGGCTTCAGATTTTTACCGGCCAAAGGATTGACACTTTCCCTGATGGCAAATGCACATTTGGTTGCGGAACACGCCAGGAAGTGAAGTCCGCTTTTACAACAATGGTCTTTCAACATTACTCCGGCTGTCTTGATTTTTATAAAGGCATAATTTTTGGCTTTTAATGCGTAAAGAGTTAATAATTATTAAACCAAAAACGCATGAGAGCTTTAGGAATTATTTTAATCGTTGCCGGAGTTGTATTGATGATCATCACCGGAATTAACGTTACACGTAAAGAGAAAGTGCTTGATATCGGTAAACTTGAAATCAATAAAGAAACAACAACACCGATTAATTGGTCGCCGATTCTTGGTGGTGTTTTGCTTGTGGGCGGAATTGCAGTGTTGCTGACAAGTAAAAAAAACGCGTAAATTTTCCCCTTAATGGGGATTTTTTCCGGTGCAAATAAGTTATTGCGTGTATATACATATATTTATTATATTTGTATATGTAAAGACGTGCTGCACTTAAACTTCTACTCCCGGCAGCTATCGGGTTTCACGCGTCATCAGCAACAGGAATGAATTTACAGGATCTTAAAAAATTTGCGGATGAACTTCCACCAAATGAAATTCAACCTGCCCTGTTTATCGGTCATGGAAATCCGTTGAATGCGCTGTATGATAATTCATTTACACAGCAACTTTCATCTCTTGGAAAAACAATTTTAAAACCGAAAGCGGCGCTTATTGTTTCTGCGCATTGGCTTACCCGCGGCAGTTTTGTTTCGTCAACTTTAAATCCGAAAACGATTTATGATTTTGGTGGATTTCCACCAGAGATGTACAAGATTGTCTATCCTGCAAAAGGCTCACCTGAAAATGCAAAGCTTGTGCAGGATACAATTAAAAAAACAAACGTGCATGCGGATGCTGATATGGGCATGGATCATGGTGCGTGGACAGTTTTGAAACATATATGGCCGCAAGCTGATGTACCTGTTTTCCAACTCAGCATTGATTTTTATCAATCGCCTCGCTGGCATTACGAATTGGCGCAGGAATTAAAAGCGCTTCGTAAAAAAGGAATCATGATCATCGGAAGCGGAAATATTGTGCATAATCTTGGTCTTGCGCAATTCACTCCGGTCAATGACAAGATCGATGACTGGGCAATTGAATTTGATGAAACTGTCAAAGCCAAAATCCTTTCAAAGGATCACAATGCGTTGATTGATTATCTCAACATTGGAAAGGTTGCAAAGCTGGCAGTTCCGACAAATGATCATTACCTGCCGTTGCTATACACGCTTGCACTTCAGGAAAAAAATGAAGAAGCCTCTTTTATTTACGAAGGTTTTCAGAATGCGAATATCAGCATGAGGTGTTTGCGGATTGGATGAGAAGGCCTCCAACGCAGCAGGAGTGATTGGTGTCCGCCGCGGCGGAGGTGATTGTTAAAAAAATATCCTGCCGCCTGCCGTTTTTTTGCCTGCTCCTTCACCACAAAGAAATTTCTCATTTGCAAGGTGATGATGAATTACAGCGACATTTATTATAGAATCCTTAATTTCACCATGTGAGTGAAAAAAGACCGACGCTTGTATTGACCGGAGCAAATGGATTTATAGGAAAATATATCGCTAAGCATTTTGTTTCGAAAGGATGGAATGTAATTGCGCTTGTGAGAAATTCACCTGAACAACATTTGCTTCACGTACTTTATTCGAAACACGATCTTGCTTCTTCTGAAAATGTTTGTTTGCCGGATGAAATTGATGTTTTCATTCATGCCGGTTATATTAAACAAGTGGATGGCATCAATGCATTTCAGCTGAACAAACAAAGCAGCGAACAATTCCTTGAAGCGGCAGCAGCAAAAAACACCAAGCAGAAAATTTTCCTTTCAAGTTTATCTGCCGATCCTGACGCTCAATCTGTTTATGGAAAACAGAAAGCTGCAATAGAAGAACTTTTTCTCGCCAATGACGGAACAGTAATCCGCGCCGGGCTGGTTTTGGGTGATGGCGGATTATTCGGCGCAATGCGAAAATACCTGAAAATCAAAAATAAAATTCCACTTTTCGGCGACGGTCATCAGCCTTTACAAACCGTTTATATCGACGATCTCGTAACGGCAATCGACCTCATCGTGACGAAAGAAAAGAAAGGAAAATACGTCATCGCTACGGAAGAAACTGTGCCGTATATTGAATTTTACCGCGCCCTTGCAGCAACAGTAAATGTAACGCCGAGGTTTATGAAGATTCCTTATTGGTTTGCTGAACTAGGAATAAAGCTGGGAAAATTAACCGGAAGAAAATTGCCTGTAACAAAGGACAATCTTCTGGGATTGAAACAAATGAAAAAAATAGATTCATCAGCCGATCTGCAAAGATTAGGATTAAAGCTGAGAAACTATAAAGAAAGTTTTTCCACGATGAGGAAATGATTAAGAACTGACAATCAAAAATTGAATACTGAAAACTGATTATTTTTTCTCAAGAAGAATTTTCTTTTCCTCCACATTCAGTTCGATCCACTCTCCCGGTTTCAAATTTCCCAATTCAACATTTGCAATGCGAGTTCTTCTCAGCTCCATAACGTTATATCCCAGCTTATAACACATTCTTCTGATCTGGCGGTTTAGGCCTTGTGTGAGAATGATCCAAAATACTTTATCGCTCATTGCAATCACTGTTGCGGGACGCGTCATTTTTCCCATAATCACAACACCTTCGCGCATGGAGGTTAAAAAAGAATCATCCATGGATCTGTCCAGCGCAACAAAATATTCTTTTTCCTTATAATTTTCCGTCCACGCTAAATCTTTGAAAACACTTCCGTCATCCGTCATCAGCAATAAACCTTCCGACTCTTTATCAAGACGGCCAACAGGAAAAAGTTTTTTCGGGAAATGAAAAACAGTAAGCAGGTTAGCTGCAATTTCAACATTGAGCGTGCATTCGATTCCCCTGGGCTTGTAAAATTTCACATAAGAAAACACGATGGCCTCACGGATAATTTTTCCGTCGACTGTTATTTCTTCATACTTTTCAATTTTAGTAGCCGGCGATGTTGCAGTACCATTCACACGAACCCTTCCTTCACCGATCATAAAATCAGCTGCTTCGTTCGAAATGTTATAATACCGCGCAATTAAAGTGCGGAGACGGAGTACATTCGCCAATGCCTTATTTTTTGCATGAGACACCTGCTTTCACAGGCAGGATAGCAAGTGGGATTCCCATCACACTGCATTAATTTAAAATGATTTAATTACCAGGGGCTATTTTCAATTTTACAATTAATAATCAAGATTGTTGGGACGCGAATACAAAAGTTGCATAACATTTATATTCCGCATCGCGAAAGCAGCCTCGCAATAGCTAAGATAATAATTCCATTTACGCTGGAACGTTTCATCGAACCCGATACTTTCAATTTTTTCTTTTGCGCTGTTAAAATTATCGCGCCACATCGCTAATGTACGGGCGTAATGCTGACCCAGGTCTTTCAAATCAATTAATGTAAGATCGCCTGTATTATTAATTGCCTTATTCATTTCACCTACAGAAGGAAGCAGTGATCCGGGAAAAATATGCTTCTGAATCCAGTCAACGCCACGACGTAATTCTTCAAAGCGGGAATCCGGACAAGTGATAACCTGCAAAGCAACTAATCCGTCCTGCTTTAGTAAACGATGGACCTGGCGGAAATAATTATCATAAAATTTAGCGCCGACGGCTTCCAGCATTTCAATACTTACGATCCTGTCGTACTTGCCTTTTATAATGCGATAATCTTCGAGGATAATTTTTACTTTGTCGGAAAGCCCTGCGGCTTTTACTTTTTCCGTTGCAAGCTTTTGCTGCTCTTCAGAAATAGTAATACTTGTAACATGGCAACCGTAATTAGATGCCATGTGAATTGCGTTTCCACCCCAGCCCGAACCAATTTCCAATACATGATGTTCGGGCTTCAGGCGCATTATTTTACTCAGGCGATCGTACTTTTCCGTTTGCGCTTCTTCCAGGCTCATGGAAGCTTCTTTAAAATAAGCGCTGGAATAAGTCATTCCCGGATCAAGCCACAACGAAAAAAACTCATTGCTCAGATCGTAATGCTCTGAAATATTTTTCTTTGCTTTTATAACGGTGTTGGAACGGCGCGCATGATAAAATCTATTAAACGTCCTCAGCATTCCGAGAACAGCAGTTTTTGCATCAGAACCCGATAAGTTTGGCGCATTATTAATATTTAACAAAAACCACTTGATTACATTGGTAATCGAAGATGTTTGCCAGATTCCTTCTGCATACGATTCACCAAAGCCAACATCGCCATACAATACACAACGACGGAAAAAATCATCATCGTTGATCGACATTTCCGCACGGATATTTCCTTCACCGTTGCCAAGCGAAACACACTGGCCATTGGGAAGCGTAACATTAAGACGTCCTTTATCCATTTTCGAAAGCATATCGATGACAAGGCGTTCGTAAAAGGAAGGACTATGAGTAATTGCTAACGTTGACATTGTAACTGTTTAAAAAATATACGACAAAACATTTAAAGCGGATGTTCCCAGGTAGTTTTTCCTGAGTTTACATCAATACAGATTATACGCAGCTGTGAGATGATGATCAGCTTATCTTCCGGCTGCCCGAACCACTGGTAACTGAAACTCGGATTGCCATCTGAAAAAACAGTTTCGAAGGCGCCTTTACTATTTGCTTTTCCAGGATCACGATAAAATTGCGGAAGCTTTACAGTCCAGGTTTCGGTAAATATTTTTCCATTGAGATTTACTTTTGTGACCTGCATGCGCGAAGTATCTGACACATCTGTTCCGTGAATAATAAATAAATTCCCAGGAGCATCACTGAGCACAGCATTATCAAAGTATTTTGAATTTTTGCGGTTGATAGCAGTCTTTTCACGTTCAAGATTATCTATTTCCCTTTCCATACTATTAATACCATTTTTCACCTTGTACGCAAAACTGGTAAAAGAACCATTCTTTGCAGAGAGGATTTTTGTGAGACTTGCTATAGAATCTTTCAGTGTTTTTTCACGGCCTCCAATAATCGCAAGTGCTTCATTTTTTCTTGCAAGGTCATGAACAGGATCTACATCAAGAATAATTTCGCCATTCAAATAAGAAAATTTTCCAGTGCTGTCCTCATAGCCATATTGTAACTTTTGCCTTCCATTTGCATTTAAAGAAACATATTCCTTTTTAGAAAAATAGCCCGTGCTTCCTGTTTTCGTGACAGCCCAATCATAATCAATGAGCCCGTCTTCTGTTTTTTCAAGCGTGCTTTTTTCTGCATCAAAATAATAATGAAAACCCTGCATATCCGAAAGCATCAATTTTCCATTTTCAATATTAATGCCGTATGAGCCTTTTAACTTCATCCATTCAGGTCGTGCGAAAGAAAATCCTTTCAATGGACCAGAAGCTGTAAGTGCTTTTTCATCACTGATCAATTCCAGTGTCTTTGGATTACGACAATGAAATCCAATTCCAGGATCAATGCTATAGATCCACAATTTCCCGGGAGTCGATCCAAGAATGCAAAATGCTTTTTCTATTCCTTCACCAAGATTTACACGACCGGTTTGATTTCCGGTAAGAAGATCATAGCATGTAATTCTGTATTCAGCGTAACCAGAAATATTTGTAACGCCACCGCCCGATTCTTTACTCTGTGCTTGGAAAATCTGCTCTTTGGTAATAATGTATTTCCCTTCGGTACCTGAATAAAAAAACACAGCAGCAACATCATCGGCGGAATCCTTCATCACATCTTTGTGAAAGCACGACGACAATAGCAACAGGGAGATGAGCAGGGATAATGTATAACGCATTGCGAAAAGCTAAGATAGTCAAGAGTTGGGATTTCAGTATGCGGAAAAGCCGAAAATAAAGTGCATTTATCTTATGGAATTACTTCATTCTATGCATCTTACTAAAAACGCTGAAAATCTAATGAAAAAACTACTTTTTTTATCCCTTATCGCCTCCGTATTTACAATGGTTGGCTTTAAAGAGAGCTCAAAATCACGTCCGCAATGGTATATCAATGCGACCTACGTGGACAAAAAACTTTCGAAAGACGAATCAGCTTTTACATTCGAATTTACTGCAGATAGCGGTAATGCCGTTTGGGGAGATGTAATTTTTTCCTATAATGGAAAAACGGATACAATGAAAAGTAATTTGAAAGGAAGCCACGAAATAAAAGTAAAACCCGGGAAGTACATTTTCCAGTTTTATTACACCACGAATCATTTTGAAATAAAGACAGATTCGATCACCATTCAAGGTGGCTATCACACACAAATCACTGTGAACTTTATTCCTTCAGACATGGAAATCATTTGCGACAAGCCTGTGATTTATGTTTACCCGCAAGACACAACACAGGTAAGTATTCGCTTGGATCTGAAGGGAGTGCTCGGCTTTACTTATCCGAATTATGATATCGGATGGAATTTTACAGCTGATCCGGATGGTACAATTCACATGAACGATAAAAAATATCATTATTTATTCTGGGATGGAACCACAGCAATTGACAATAATTCCATTGAATGGAATGAAGGATTTATTGTAGAACGTGATAGTCTTGTTCCGTTCTTCGAAGAGCAGCTGAAATTAATGGGCTTAAATTCAAAAGAGGCCGAAGATTATATTACGTATTGGTGTCCGCGCATGGTTGCAAATGATAAAAATTATATTCATTTTATGTTCAACGAAGAATACAATGAATATGCAGGACTTAATGTAAATCCTGCGCCGGATAAAATGTTCCGCGTATTTATGCTCTGGTCAAAGTCGGAAGAAAATGTAAATACGAATGTCGTTCCACAATCCATTGAAACGTTTGAACGCAGCGGATTTACAATCGTGGAATGGGGCGGCGCAGAAATGCAACGTGTTCCTGTAATTTTTGATCCGCAGGTTTCGAATTAATCTTTGTATTTACGCATTACATCACGCTGCAATTCCTTGTGCTCACTTTTTTTGTGAAAATTAATTTTTTTGATCCACAAAAGGAATGCATGCCAGTGAATAAGAAAAATAATCTGTAGTGTGATAAAAGGAAACCTGAAAAAATATGCAAGCAGCTTTCCTGAAGTCAGTGTTTTCTTTTTTCCGGTAAGCGTACTGACAAAAAAGCGTTCATTATCCTTATAATCATCAATGCGGATATTTAATTTCTCTGTTGGCAGATCGAGCTTGAAATCAAATTCCACATCATGCTCAATAAAAGGTGAAACGTAAAAATATTTTTTAGTGCGCAGGTGAAATGAATTTTCCTTTAGGCAATCTTTTCCGAGAAAAAATAATTTCATTTCCTTGAATGTATTCTGCACTTCCGCTACACAGCAAATCGGCTCATCATTTTCATCGTAGCAATAATAAAATGAAACCGGGTTAAATACGTAACCGAGCAGCCTCAAATTGGTGATCAGCAATACACGCGCGGGTGGATTTTCAAGTCCGTTTTGTTTCAAATAAAAGTCCAAAGCTTCACGAACGGACTTATTTGCAGAAGCATTTTCATTCACCGGATGATCTTTATCATAAAAAGAAAACAGGTTGAATTTATTACGACTAAGCAATGAAACTTTTTCGAAATCCGCATCAATTGAATCGAGATCAATACAAAACAGGAATACATTGTAATGAAACCGGTGCTTCTTAGGAGAAGTCCGGTTATGCATCACTTTCGCCCTGTATAGGAAAGATTTCATTTTAACTCACATTTTATAGTGTGTACGAATTACGAATAAAAACGAATAGTTACTAATTTGGTGTGTATGCATGTTTCCTAAAATATTTCATTCGTAACTATTCGTTTTTATTCGTAATTCGTACCCAATCATAGTAAGAGTTTCTTCCCAAGAACTAGCTCACACAATTGCACTGACGATAGCAATGCGTCTTCATGAAATCCGTAACGGAAATAAGAACCGCAAAAATAAACCGGTCCTTTTTCATTGAGCTTTGACAATTCTTTTTGCGCTTCTATTGCGGGAACATCAAAAAGCGGGTGTGTGTAATCAATCTCACGAATGATCTTCTCCGGCGCAATATTTCCGTTTGAATTGATAGAAACAAAATAATTTTTTTTATCCGAGCAGCCCTGCAAAGCGTTCATCCAATAAATGGTAGAAGGAATTTCTTTTCCATTTTGTTCTGCAATCCGGTAATTCCACGACGACCAAACGCTTCTTGTTTTCGGCATGACCGATTCGTCGGTGTGAATGATCGCCCGATTAGGCTGGTAATGAAAGCAGGATAAAAGCTGTTCTTCATCAGCAGTTTTATTTTTCAATAATTGATACGCTTCATCTCCATGACAAGCTAAAATTACCTTATCAAACAGCTTTGCTTTTCCGTCTTTCGATTTTACGATCACACCATCAGCATCACGCAAAACAGAAACCGCAGCATTATTAACCTGGATTTTATCTTTAAAAGGCGCAATGATCTTATCGCGGTAATTTTTGCTTCCGCCCGTTACCGTCCACCATTGATGCTGTGTATCTAATCCAAGAAAACCATGATTATAAAAAAAACGCATTAACGTCAGCGCAGGAAACCCCAGCATCTTCTCCGGCGGTGTAGACCAAACCGCACCGCTCATCGGAATTAAATATTTATGCAAAAAATCATCTCCGAGCGTATGTTTTTTACAAAACTCTTTCACGGTAATTTTTTCGTCCCCATTTCCTTCCGCCCCGCGTCCCTCTTTTTTTCCGTCCCCTCCTACTAACTTTATCGCTTCTTTATTAAACCGCGAAATATGCATCAGCATGCGGATAAATTTCGGAGAAAAAATATTTTTCCGTTGCGCAAACAAACCATTCATTCCCGAACCACAATATTCCAATCCAGAAGGAACGTGTTGCACGCTGAATGACATACTTGTTTTTTTTGTTTCAACTTTTAATTCAGAAAATAATTTCGTGAGATATGGATAAGTTTCATGATTAAAAACCATAAATCCCGTATCGAAATGAACCGGCTTTCCGTCTTCATCCACGGAAATCGTATTTGTGTGTCCACCCACATAATCGCCCTGCTCGTAAACAGTGAGATCATATTCTTTATCCAGAAAATGTCCGCAACTCATGCCGGCGATTCCTGTTCCTATGATGGCTAATCTTTGCATTTTTATTTGTTTACAATATACGGCGGTAGAATGAATTTGGTTCTGTTCAGGAATAGCATTGAGTATTTGGTATTAGGAACCTTTTTACACAGTTTCAATACCAAATACTCAATAATCCCTTTCTTTACTATCCATCCAAATCGTAACCGGACCATCATTAATTAATTCTAGCTGCATATCAGCACCGAATTCGCCGGTTCCAACTTTCTTATCAACATCAATTTCAATTTGCTTCACAAAACTTTCATAAAGCGGAATTGCAACATCCGGCTTTGCAGCTTTTATGTACGATGGCCGATTTCCTTTTTTCGTTGCCGCATGTAAAGTGAATTGAGAAATAATAAGAATTTCTCCTGCAATTTCTTTCACTGATAAATTCATCACACCTTGCGCATCATCAAAAATACGCAGGTTTACAATCTTCTGCGAAAGCCATTGAAGATCTTCCTGCGTATCCGCCTCTTCAACTCCAACCAGCACAAGCAAACCTTTTCCGATGGAAAATTTTATTTTCCCTTCGATTGTTACAGAAGCTTTTGTCACGCGTTGAATTAAAACTCTCATAGCTTATAAATGTGCCCATGTGTTACTATGCTAATAAATAGCCAAGTAAAATCTATATCGAATCAGCAAATTAGCACATTCTTATTCATACTCTTTCTGCAATTCTTCCCCATTCAATATCTGCAAATAACATTCGTATCGTGTCAATGCAATTTTCCCGTTTTCCACAGCATCCTTCACTGCGCAGCCCGGTTCATGGTAATGCACGCAACCGTTGTATTTGCAATGACCAAGCAAATCGCGCATTTCAGGAAAATAATGCGACAGCTCTTGTTTCTCCAAATCCACAATACCTAATTCCTTAATGCCGGGCGTGTCAATAATAAATCCGCCATTTTGCATCTGGTGCATTTCTGCAAATGTGGTTGTATGTTTTCCTTTGCTGTGCGCCTTCGAAATAATTCCTGTCTTCAATGCAAGCTCCGGTTCAAGGGCATTGATGAGCGTACTTTTTCCAACACCCGAATGACCTGCAATGAGGTTTGTTTTTCCAGCCATAAGGTCACGCAACTGTATCACATCATTTTCATCCGTCGAAGAAATAAAATAGCACGTGTAACCAAGGCTGCGATATAAATTCATCAACGCTTCTACGTACTCGCGATACTCTTCATCCAGCAGATCTTTTTTATTGAAAATAACAGATGCCGCAATTCCATACGCTTCAGCAGTAACAAGAAAACGATCAATGAAACCTGTGGAAGTGCGTGGCTGAATTAAAGTAGCCATCACATACGCATGATCGATATTCGCTGCAAGAATGTGCGTCTGTTTGGAAAGATTAGTAGAACGCCGGATGATATAATTTTTTCTGTCCTTCAGCACTGAAATCATTCCTACTCCTTCGGTGGTATCAATTTCAATTTCCACATGATCACCAACCGCAATCGGATTCGTATTTTTAAGATTCAATCCTTTAATTCTAAACTGGCCCTTCAGCCTGCATTCCATCCGCTCGCCGTTTTCAAGCAGCACCGTATACCAGCTTCCGGTTGATTTCAGAACTATTCCGTTGTAAGATGACATACGGCAAAGGTAACAGGGAAATGCAGAAATGAGAAATGGTGATTGGTGTCCGCCGCAGCAGAGGTGATTGATAAAAATTAATTATTTTTTAATCGGAATTGCCTCGTAAATTTTATATGCTTTTGGTCATTAGTGATTAGAAAAAAAGCTCTCTTACCTAGGCCAATTACTAATCACCTTTTTCTTACCAATCACCTTTTTTTCAATCATTAACAGAAATCTCCCTCCCAAATACGTAATTTCGTCATTCACCCTAACGTTATAGCTGCGTGTCTATCAAAGTAGAATACATTTCGAAAGTTTACGGCGCCCAGTATGCGCTCGACAATATTTCCCTCGAAGTAAAAACAGGCGAAATTGTTGGCTTCCTCGGTCCCAATGGTGCGGGAAAATCCACGCTCATGAAAATTCTCACCTGCTTCATCCCTCCTACTTCAGGAAAAGCAGCCGTGAATGGTTTTGATGTTATGGATCAATCGCTTGATGTGCGCAAAAGTGTTGGCTATCTTCCCGAGCACAACCCGCTTTATCTCGATATGTATGTGAAGGAATATCTCGAATTTATTGCGGGACTTCACAAAATGGAAAATGTAAAAAAGCGTGTCGATGAAATGATCGATATCACGGGGCTTGGCGTAGAGCAGCACAAACGCATCGGCGCACTTTCAAAAGGTTATCGTCAGCGTGTCGGGCTTGCACAGGCGCTCATTCACGATCCCGAAGTTTTAATTCTCGATGAACCTACAACAGGATTAGATCCGAATCAGCTCGGCGAGATCCGTGAACTCATAAAAAAAGTCGGCAAGTCAAAAACAGTAATGCTTTCCACACACATCATGCAGGAAGTAGAAATTCTGTGCGATCGTGTTATTATCATTAACAAAGGAAAGATCGTTACTGATAAACAAACCACAACATTGCAGCAGGGCGATGAACAACGCATGCTTATTTCAGTTGAGTTCGATAAAGCTGCCGATGAGAAAAAACTGAAAGCATTGCAAGGAGTCGAAAGTGCAAAGCTTGTAAAAGGAAATTCATGGAGATTGGTTACAAAACCCGATATGGATATCCGCACGGGGCTTTTTAATTTCGCTGTAGAAAATGGATTGTCCATTTTAGAAATGCAACGCGAAGAAAAAAGCCTTGAAGATGTGTTTAAGGAATTGACGAAATAAGTGATTGCTGTCCGAGGTGATTTGTGAAAGTTTTTTATCCGTGAAAATCAGTTCAATCCGTCTCATCCTTGTTCCAGCATAAATCAGCACCTACATCCTCCTTACCCGCAACCCATAATACCTATCCAGCTTCTCCAGCGAATACGAATTCATCGTTCTCTTCCCATTCTTCAAATCATCCAGCAACGGAATGCACGTTACCATATAATTGCTGCCGGAAATAAAATAATCCTTTCCATAAAGTTCAGGGCACTCTATAAAAACTAAAATATTTTTATGCTGCATCCCATTTTCAAAATATGCCATTTCAAATTTAAATGCGATAACAACTTTTGAGCTTCCGCAATTCACCATTTGTGGCTGCTCTGTCAATTTCATTAAAGCAATAAGAGTATCGCCAAAATATTTTTTGTTCGGGTCGCTTACAGCAAATTTTACGCTGTCAACCGGAATAGAAACCGTTAGAGGGCCAGGCATTATTACATCGCGCTGATTACGAAATACATTTTTTATTACAATACAACAATACAATGTGTCATTGCTTCCTTCTTTGGCTAAGAGAGGTGGAATGATGAAATAACCTTTCCCGCCATTTTTCAATAATTGGACAGATTGAATAATTCCCTGCAGCGCTTTATCATCTTGAAGAGAAATTAATCTTCCTTCCTTCCTATCTGCTTTGTCTTTGATAAGCAAATGATCTGTGGGATTGTAACGGTATAATTCTACAAGCACATCGTCAGCAGCAACTATGGAATCGCCATTCCCTTCCTTCACAATCTTATATTGTAGTCCTGTAGCAGTAGTTTTAAATTTCCCGTCTTTCCATTTCGGCGCTCTTTTAGCAGCCATTGGCAATGAAAACAATAAAAAAGCAATTAACAGCAAAGGTCTCATTGTTGGTAAAGTTCGGTAAATAATTTTCATTTTACGCTTATGAGCGAACTCCTAAATAGTGAAAAACCGTACTTTAGCGCACCAATTAAAACCTGTCTCCAAAAATGTCATACTTATTTACTTCAGAATCCGTTTCAGAAGGTCATCCGGATAAAGTGGCTGACCAGATTTCAGATGCCTTAATCGATCATTTTCTTGCTTACGATCCTTCTTCTAAAGTTGCATGCGAAACGCTTGTAACAACAGGGCAGGTTTTCCTTGCAGGTGAAGTGAAATCAAAAGCATATCTCGACGTGCAGGAAATTGCGCGTGAGGTAGTGCGCAAGATCGGCTACACAAAAGCGGAATACATGTTCGAAGCGAATTCCTGCAGCGTACTTTCAGCAATTCACGAACAATCTGCTGATATCAATCAGGGCGTTGAACGCAAAAATCCAGAAGAGCAAGGCGCCGGCGACCAGGGAATGATGTTCGGTTACGCAAGCCGCGATACAGATAATTACATGCCGCTTCCGCTTGAACTTTCGCACATGTTGCTGGAAGAACTTGCTGCCATTCGCCGCGAAGGAAAACAAATGAAATATCTTCGTCCTGATTCTAAAAGTCAGGTGACAATTGAATACAGCGACAATAATGTTCCGCAGGCGATCAATGCAATTGTTATTTCCACACAGCATGATGATTTCGCTGCAGAAAAAGCAATGCAGGACCGCATCCGCAAAGATGTGATCAGCATTCTCGTTCCACGTGTGATGAAAAAATTGCCTAAGCGCCTACAGGCATTGTTCAATAACAAAATCATTTACCACGTAAATCCAACAGGTAAATTCGTAATCGGCGGACCACACGGCGATACCGGATTGACCGGAAGAAAAATTATCGTGGATACTTACGGTGGAAAAGGCGCACACGGTGGTGGTGCTTTCTCTGGTAAAGATCCTTCCAAAGTTGACCGTTCTGCTGCTTATGCTGCACGTCACATTGCGAAACATCTTGTTGCGTCCGGAATCTGCTCCGAAGCATTGGTGCAGGTAGCTTACGCGATCGGTGTTGCTGAGCCGGTTGGTTTGTACGTAAATACGTATGGCACATCGAAGCTGGATATTTCCGATGGAGAACTCGCTAAAAAGATTGGTGCAATGTCTGAATTCGATATGCGTCCTTACTTTATCGAAAAACGGTTCAAACTTCGTACACCTATCTACAGCGAAACCGCTTCTTACGGTCACATGGGCCGCAAAACCAAAGTAGTTGAGAAGATCTTCAACAAAGGAAAGAAGAACGAGAAAAAAGTGAAGGTGAAATTATTTCCATGGGAAGAACTCAATGCAGTGAACGCACTTAAAAAAGCATTTGACCTGTAATATCATTCCAATAAAATAAAAAAGACAGCGCTGAAAAACCGGCGCTGTTTTTTTATGCTTATAGTGATGATTTTGTTTTGCTTAATTTTGCAAAGATGAAAACCAAATCCGCGATCCCCTTCTTATTTACAACACTGTTGCTTTTTCATTCCTGTATAACGGGGAAAAAGAATTCGCGAAATCCACCGGCCGATCGTGTTC
>JBDSHN010000125.1:0-11739 GCA_039918435.1 Bacteroidia bacterium
TGCCCTAACCAAAATAACCCAAGCCCCACTTAAACGCTATGGTGTTAACAATAGGAGAATGATTGCAAGCTGGAACGATGAATACCTGACAAAGGTCTTGAAAAATTTATAATGCGTGTTGCCCTGATTAAAAAGTGAGCTAGTTTTGCGCAAACAAAATTATACCATGAAAAAACTTTATCTTTTTATTGTTGCCGCTGCGTTTTCGCAAACGGTGATCCTTGCCCAAAGCCAGCTACTTCTAAAAGGAAGTAATGAAACAATTGTTCCGGCAAATTTATCTGAACTTCATCCGGCGGGCCGACCTCCATTACCAACCGTTCAGTTTTTCAACGATGTGATCATTGAAAACAACACTTCGATGGATCAGCGTCACGTGAGAATAAGCGTTGCATTCAATGGCTGGCTTTACGCGGCTTACAATACGGTTGATACCATTAATGGCAATGGAGGAATTACCATCCGCACGTCGCGCGATAATGGCAACACCTGGAATACGATTGATTCTTATTCTGTGTCCGGCATTCGTTATCCTGCGTTTGATATTGTAGTTGCAGGAACAGATACCAATAATATGGTCTTATTTCTGGCCGGTGTAAATGAAAATACAGTTTCAGGTGCTTACACATTGTACGTCGATAAATATAATGCTGCTACTGGTGCATTTGTCGGCAGCAATTACAATATGCAAAACGCCACAAGCCCGATCTATGATGTAGCGCTTGCTTCGGATTACCGTTTCCCTGCTTCAGGTGCATCGCCTTACAGCGTTGGCCTGCTTTATTCTACTTACGGCAATCCGTCTGATTCAATCGTTTTTCTTGGTTCTTCTAATGGAGGAGTAATATGGGACATCCGCCAGTCCGTAAGCACCACAGGAAACTTTTTTCGCAAGGTATCCATTGCTTATGGCCGCAGTGCGAGTGCTTCCAACGGTCGTTATTTCGGGGCGTGGGAAATGATCGGGTCGGCATCTGCACGAACAGGTCATATTTACACTTCACGTTCCGGCTCATTGATCACCAGCCCGTGGATTGCTCCTGTTAATCTTGACTCCGTTTCAGGCAGCATGATCAATCTTTGCTCTAACCCGCAAATGGCTGTGCAATATAATAACATCGATAACGACAGCTCATCTTGTACAGCGGTTGTACTGGTTCAGCGTGATTTTAATGGCGATGGTGCAGATCATGATATTCTCGGTTTTTACAATAAGCGTTCACACTTTACAAATTTCTGGACACGACTCGATGTAATTAATGCTTCTGAAAATGATGTCCAGCCCGATATCACCTATGATCCTGGAGCGGATAATTTTGTGGCTACCTATTATGATTCGACCAATGCACACCTGCCTTGCATTTCTAACCCGATGAATCTTTTAACGCCATCGGGCTGGTCAAACATTTCGACACAATACAACGACCAAACCAACCTTGCTGCTGCATACCCGCGTATTGATATAAACCCGTTTAACAATCAACCTGCGCTGGCATGGATAGCTGAATTGCCAGGTATTTCCGGCATTGCGATGTTTGACGCGCAATACGTGATAAACGGAATTTCAGCAAACACACACGGTGGATTTTCTACCAGCCTTTATCCAAATCCTGCTAATGATGCAGTAACCATCGCTTTCGGATTGGATAAACAAACGCATGTGTCCTACCAGGTTTACGACATCGCCGGAAAGCTCATCGCCACACGTGATCTCGGAACACTCAACAGCGGCAACCACAATGAGCAATTGGAAGTCAGCACCTGGAACAATGGCGTTTATTTTGTCCGCATAAATAATGGAGAAAATGTAATTACCACGAGTATGGTTATTGCGCATTAATAACCAACAGTTCAAAATAAAAGGAGTTTGGGTTTCCCCAGGCTCCTTTTATTTTTTACAACTCAACTACTTTCCATCTTTTCTCTTCTTTGCCTGGTACAATTTCGTAGACCCATTTTTGCATCGTGATGGATTTCAACTACACTAAATCCCCGGAAAGGTTATTCCCCAGGAATCGTATTGAAATCCTGGCACAATTCTACCAACACGCCATTCGAACTTTTCGGGTGCAGAAAACAAACGAGCTTATTATCCGCGCCGCGTTTGGGTTCTTCGCTGAGCAAAATAAATCCTTCGGCTTTTAAACGTTTCATCTCTGCATGAATATCCGTTACATCAAAAGCGATGTGATGAATTCCTTCTCCTTTTTTAGCAATGAATTTCGCAATCGGGCTTTCCGGATTTAAGGCTTCGAGCAATTCGATCTTGCTTTCTCCGGTTTTGAAAAATGAAGTAAGTACGCCCTCTGTTTCTACTTTCTCAGATTTGTAAGGCGTTGTTCCGAGCAGCTTTGAAAACAGCTCATTCGACTTTTCAATGCTCGTTACGGCAATGCCAATGTGTTCGATCTTGTTCATGAGATAGCGTCTAAAAAAACAATCCTCCCGGTTAAGCCGGGAGGATCGTCATGTGAATTTATTTTCTGAAACTACTGTTTGAAAAACTCAGCAGTAGTGTTATCGTAGTTAAGGAAATATCCGCCTTTTGCAAGACCAGTAACGTCAATCGTTGCTCCAAAACCTTTCTTCACGATGTTGCCGTACTGATCGTAAATTTCCCAAAGCGATTCACCGCCTTCAAATGTGATCTTGTCTTTTGCTTTTACAGGATAGAATTTGATTGCTGCTTTTGTAGATGTACATTTTGCAATGGCTGAAGTTCGCGCCTGTCCGCTGTAATCAATTTGTTTAACGCGGAACTGGTTTTCGCCGGAGTGTGTTACTACTTTAAATGTGTAATTGTTCGGGCCAGCTGTTCCTGATCCGTCCACCTCTCCTACTTTCACCCATTTGCTCCAGCGATATTGCTCCACAATAAAAGTAAGCTTTCCTTGTTCGCCTGTTGTAGTCCATTTGAGCATTTCATCCGTGCAATTGATCGTAATGCCGCCTGCGGGAGTTACAAATGTTGATTTTGGTTTAAGAACTTCGGGGTTAAGGACTTTCGGTTTGCAATCGTCTTTATGGAAAATTTTGATGGTAACAGGATCGCCTATTTTCAATTGGAAATTGCGAAGATCCACTTCAAAAGCGCTTGATCCGATCTCATCTGTAGTAACCTGGTCATTTACACGAACCTCATACACACAAAATCCGACTCCACCGCTGGCGAATGGATTTTGCACATAAACGTTCTTTCCCTGATACGTGCCTTCCAGCAAAATCATAGATTGAGTGTAGCCTTTCAGCACAAGCAGAAGAGCAATTGAAAGCAGCAGCAGTAGTTTCTTTTTCATCGTGGAGTGTGCGAATAGGGGGGGGAGCACCTCTGGAATTTGACGGGCAATATTAGCAATGTTAAAGGACAAATAAAAATCAAAGGTGAAGAATTTTCCATTAAGTCCTGCTTTTCTTCGGTAAATCAGCCCGCATAGTAAGGCCTAAAAGGGTGACGCTCGGGCTATTGAAGAGTTAAAGTGGACAATACACTAAATATATTTATTATTGCTCAGGCGCTTTTTCCTAAAAAAGACAATCCGTCACGACGAATTTGTATCTTCGCCCGATTAAGTACCTCTTAAACCCGTTATCATTTTTCTTATGAGAAGATTTTTGCTGTTTCTCCCGTTTGCATTTTTTGCGGTCTCCTGCAGCAACGATGGAGGCACTGGCGCTACACATAAAGATGGCATAGGTGGCCGTGTTTATGGAGGAACGCTCCGTTTTAATGAAACAGATAAATTCCAGACCCTCTTCCCTATCCTTATAACAGACGCGATTTCTTCGCATGTTGCTTCCCAGATTTATGAAGGGCTTGTAAAATTCGATCCACGCACGTTACGCATTATTCCAAGCATTGCTGAAACATGGGAAATTGATACTTCAGGAACGCTCTACACTTTTCACTTGCGCAAGGATGTAAAATTCCAGAACGACATTTGTTTTCCGGATGGCAAAGGCCGAATTGTTACCGCTGAAGATTTTAAATATTCATTTGAAATGCTTTGCCGTAATACTGCCAATAACGCCAGTTTCATGACTTCTTTTAAAGGTCGCGTTGTAGGTGCCAGTAGTTTTTACAATTCCGGTGAAGAATCCAAAGCTGGTTCCCTACAGGGAATTAAAGTGGTGGATGCGCAAACCATTCAGATTCAGCTTGAAAAGCCAGGTGTTTCATTCCTGAGCATTCTTGCTAATCCTTCTGCAAGTGTAATTGCACATGAAGCAATTGAAAAATACGGCGATAAAATGCATGTCGGAACAGGTCCGTTCATGGTTTCCAATATTGCCAATGACACGAGCACACTGGTATTGGTCCGCAATCCTGATTATTATGGTTCAGATTCATTAGGCAACAAACTTCCTTTCCTCGATTCCATCAAAATTTCTTACATCGATAATAAGAAAGCCGAGCTTGAACTGTTTCAGCAAGGGCAGTTGGATTTTGTCTGGGGATTAAGCTCCGAAGCAGTAAAAACTTTTGTGCCACAATTGATCTCTGATTTCGAACAAAAGCCACCGAAATTTTTACTCGATCATTCTTCTGAATTTGTTACACAGATGTACCAGTTCAATACAACACGTCCTCCTTTTGATGACGTAAGAGTGCGTCGTGCGTTCAGCTATGCGATCGATCGTAATCACATTGTGGATGAAGTGCTTGCGCGCGAAGCGTATGGGCCGGGAATAAATGGGATTTCACCTCCTGCCCTTCCTGGTTATAAGGCAAGTGAAATCAAAGGTTATGAAATGGTAAAAGAATCGGAAGATTCTACAAAGGCGCAGAAAGAAAAGGAACGTGTTCTTGCGCGCAAGTTGCTTTCCGAAGCTGGTTATGGCCCGGGCAAAAAACCTTTCCCGAATGTGAAGCTTGTCATCAATAGCGGCGGATCCAGGAACACACTTGTTGCTGAAGAAATTCAGAATCAATTGCGTGAACATCTGAATGTAAATCTTGAGATCGCAAATGTTTCTTTCCAGCAAAAGCTTTCTGACGAACGTTTCGCGCGTGCCGATATGTTCCGATCGGCATGGGTAGCAGATTATCCGTCTGCTGAATCTTTCCTTTCGCTTTTCTACGGAGCAGATGTTCCGGATAGTGTTTCGAAACCTTCTTATCCGAATACAAGCCGTTACCGCAACGCAGAATTTGACAATTTGTATGATAAGGGTCGTACTGCAAGAACACAGGCAGAAGCAAATAATTTATTTTTCCAGGCAGAGCAATTAATGATCAACGATGCACCTGCAATTATTCTCTGGTACGATGAGAATTACCGGCTCACACAATACCGCGTGAAAAATTTCTATACAAATCCAATGCGTTTCCTCGATTTTTCACAGGTTTATTTTAAAGAAGAGCCTGCGAGAAATAACGGGAAAGACAGCACCACAAAATCAAAAACGGCTGACGCAAACACCGAAGAAAAACACTGATCTTTCATACCTCTTTTTCACACCCCTGTCCGGATGAACCGCGACAGGGGTTTTTGTTCCAAAGCAATACCTTCTTCCCATGAAAAATAGTACCACAAAACTTCTGCTTGCCCCGCTTCTTTTTTCATCCTTTATAATGCGAGCGGATGATAATGAACAGAAGATCGAAGCACCTATTTCTTCCGTTGTAATTTATCTTACCGGCGTTGAAATTGTTCACCAGAAAACCGTTACGCTACAGCCTGGCAGGAATGAATTGCATTTTGTCGGACTTACTTCCAAGCTCGTTCCGAAAAGCATCCAGTTCAATGCGAGTGGAGATCTTGCACTGCTCGCAATCAGCAATCGTATTGATTATTTATTCGGGCAGAAAAAAAATGACGTGCGGCTGAATCAATTGAGCGATTCGCTTGTACTTTTCAATGATGCGATTGCAGTTACACGCGGCATGATTGAAGCGTACGAAAAAGAAAAAGCAATGCTGGATGCCAACAGGAGTATCGGCGGAAATGAAAAAGGCGTGAGCAACGCGGAGTTTAAGTTGAATGCTGATTTTTATTTTGCACGCACGGTTGAGATCAATACAGAGCTTGTGAAATTGCGGCGCAAGGAAAGCAACCAGCAGGAAATTGTAAATCGTTTATCGTGGCAGGTGAGTGAAGGCAATCAACGCACCAATCCACCGATGGGAGAAATCATTGTGCTTGTGAATGTGAACGGTGCTGTGAAATTCGATTCGAAACTGGAGCTGCATTATGTGGCAAGCGATGCAGGATGGGCGCCGAGTTATGATTTGATCGCAGAAGATGTTGGAAAGAACATTGACCTGAAATACCGCGCCAAAGTTTTTAATAATACGAACGTGGATTGGAAAGATGTGAAGATGAAATTATCTACTGCCGATCCGATGAAAAGTGCAACTGCCCCAACACTTTCAAAATGGGCATTGAGCTTTGATAACGGGTATGGTAATACATATAATAACAATAATTATTCCCAACAGAGTGCTTATGGCGGTGCAACCGAGGGACAGCAATCTCTCGAAAGTCAGAATCTCGCCAACTCTTCTGCCCCTGTGCAACGTGGAGCCTATAAAGCCAATATGGATTACGATGGAAATGCTGAGCAGGATGAACCAAAACCAGTTGTGCAATACGAACAGATTCAGATCTCAGAATTGAGTGCTGAATTTGAAATCAAAGCACCGTACGATATTCCTGCCGACGGAAAACCTTACATCGTAGATGTTACTTCGTATAATCTTCCTGCAACATTCGAATATCATTGTGTGCCTAAAATGGAGAAGGAAGCGTTTCTTATGGCACGCATCACAGGTTGGGAAGATCTTGACCTGGTGGAAGGACAAGCGAATGTTTATTTCGGCGGAACGTATGTCGGGCAATCGTATATCTACACCCGTTCAGTAGATGATACGCTGGATCTTTCTTTTGGCCGCGATCAGAAGCTCGTTGTTACACGCACAAAGCTGAAAGAATTCAATAACGAAAAATCATCCGCAACAACTAAAAAAGAAACGTACTCGTATGAAATCGTGGTGAAGAATACGCGTAAGACTCCTGTTGTTGTTGAACTGAAAGATCAAATACCTGTTTCGCAGGATGCAGAAATTATTGTGGAAACTTCTGAGATTTCTAAAGGCGTGCTTGATCCTGCTACAGGAATTATCACCTGGAATATGACCATTCAACCCGGGGAATCGCAAAAAGTAATTCTGACGTACAGCGTAAAATACCCGAAAAAGAAAGTGGTAAATACCCGCCAGTATAAAAAAGCGAGCCGCGCCAAATTTTAATTGGGTACGAATTACGAATCGGATTAAAGTGAAATTCTCATAATAGAACATTCGTATTTTCGTTTTGATTCGTAATTTTCGTTTTCATTCGTAATTCGTACCCAATTGAAAGATCATTATCGTATGTTGGGAGTTCCGGATAATGCAAGTGAGCAGGACATCAAGCTTGCTTACCGGAAGCTGGCCAAACGTTACCATCCGGATGTGAATGCGGGCGCGAAAGGTGCTGAAGAACGTTTCAAAGAAATTACCGAAGCTTACGCCATTCTTTCCGATTTCAGCCTGCGACGCGTGTATGATTCAAAACGCATGCGGCCTGTTTTTTATTCGCCCGCACCGGTGCAGGAAAAAAAAGATCCGCGCAGAAAAGAATATTCGGAAGAAGATCTTGACCGCGCACGCAGAAGACACAAAAACAAAATGCAGTCGCATGTAGCACGAAGAAAAAAAATTCTCGCGGGCATGATCGTCACGTTCATTTTGTTTATGATAGCGAGCGCGATGTTCGATAATTGGATCAGGGAAAAAAGAGAGCGGGAATCAAAAGATTTTATCGAACAACTGAACCGCGAGTCGATCAAAAATCTGCAATATGCCAAGACACATATTGAAAGTATGGACTCACCATTTGACAGCTTATTCGGACCCGGCATTTACCAGTCGGGGTCAAAAAACAAGCTGGTCATCTACATGGCTTTTGCCGACGCTGTAATTTGCGCTGTGCAAAGAAATCCTCCGTTCAGAACCATCCGCAATGAATACATTCCTTCTAAGAATGGATTTATCATGAATGAAATGCCGGATGGAAAATATTACATAAAGCTCTATTGCGGAAAAAACTGGGACTACAATAAAAAAGTTCCAGACGGAAGAAAGCTGGGAGGATTTACTGAAGACGAATTATTTCTGAGAGCTGATGCAGGTCCTTTTATTCTACAGAATTTCAATACAAAAAATGGCAAATCGCATCCCGTAGATACCATTACGCTTAATCCGGCTCTGATAAAGTTCGACACGATTACGCGGGCGGAGTTTTTTGAAAAGGGGAAATAATACCCGCTTTCATTTCATGCTGCCGGAAATTCCTACACTACACTATTTACAAGAAACCATACGTTTTACTACTATACATAAGATTCCTATGTATAATCAAAATAAAGTATATCTTTGTTCTATGTATTCATCGGAACTTATCAAAGGAACTTTAAAGACGATTATTTTAAAGTTATTGTCGGAGAACGGCAAAATGTATGGCTATGAAATTACCCAAAAGGTAAAAGAGCTTACAGATGGGAAAATTCAATTGACTGAAGGTGCATTGTATCCTACGCTGCATGCATTGGAGGATGATGGAATTTTGACTACGAATGCGGTGAACGTAGGAAATCGCATTCGCAAGTATTACACGGTGACAAAATCGGGTAAAAAACTGGCCACTGAAAAAGTGAACGAGTACCAGGATTTCATGAACACCATGATTTTCCTGCTCGATCTTAAACCAAACTTGGGTTAGCATGGTTGTTTTAACCGAACAACAAGTAACATTTATTCTCGATGAGATAAAACGCAATGGCATTGAATTGGAAGAGCTGCAGCTCAACTTGCTTGATCACATCTGTTGTGTCATAGAAAATGAAATGCTGGCTGACCAGGACTTCGGGGAATTTTATCACGCTATTATTCCGAGGTTTTTCAAACGCGACTTGCTCGAAATTCAGCAAGAAACTGATTTATTATTAACCTTCAAACACTACTACGCCATGAAAAAAGTCATGATCGGCAGCGGAATATTTTCTGCTATAACATTTATTGCGGGTGCTTTTTTAAAACTCATGTATTTGCCTGCGGGTTCGGCCCTGCTGGTGCTAGCGGTCTCCTCTTTCAGCCTTCTTTTTCTTCCGTTGGTATTTCTTCTGAAAGCAAAAGAGGTAAAAGTCAAGCGAGAAAAAATCACCTTGTCGGTTGCAGCAATTTTTGCAATTTTATTCAGCCTAAGTATTCTGTTCAAAATAATGCATTGGCCCGGAGCCAATATTCTTTCGATGACGGCATTGGGTATTTTAGTTTTTGTGTTTCTGCCAATTTATTTTTTCGGTGGAATCAGGAATGCTGAAGCCAGAACAAATACAATTACCACTTCCATTTTGATTCTTTCTGCTGGTGGTTTATTGTTTATGCTGACGAGTATCAAGCCAAGCAGGCGGGTGAATTTTCTTCACTATACTGCCCTTCAACAGCTCAATGAGTCATATAAATATGCTACCGCTCAAACAAAAATGTTATCTGTTGACAGTGCTACTGCTTCAAACAAATTAAAACCTGATTTCACTGAACTTCATAATTCCTGCGATGAATTATGTCATAAAATTGAAACAGAGAAAAACAGGATCAATGAATACATCACTGCGGGACAAGATCCAAAACAGGATTATGAAGAGGTGTTTTATGATTACGCTACTGATTATGATGTTCCGAATAATTTATTGTTTGATAACTTAGGTAATCCATCGTCCCATTTGATTGCCATCAAAAACGACATGGCGCATCTGAAAACACTGCTGAAAGAAAAATACAATAAGAGAGACATTGCTATTCTTAACATAGCTGATGCTGATTCGTATGGAAATCCGGAAAAAGAAATAGTCCCATGGGAGAAAGCAAAATTCTATCATGTGCCTTATGGTCTTGTAATGACCAACTTCACCCAATTGCAACTGGATGTGAGAATGATTGAGGCAAGCTGTCTATAAAAAACAAGGAAAAGTAAAGGTGTTCTGGAAATCAGGGCACCTTTCTTTTTTTAAATGCCAAATCAAAACTTTCCTTCGCCCATAAACAGTTGATTTCTGGAATCCATCAAAAATCTGCCAAATTCGACCATTTTTCATCCATTTCCCTTCCTTTTATGCAGTTTTCGTCCTGAATGATCAGGTTTTTGGGTTTTAGAATTTCTGGTCGTTTAACAAAACCTTCTCCAGGCCTTATTATAGGTACAAGTTAATCCTACCAACTTTACCCGTACCTTTGCACTCCTTTAATAAGAAACATGCCAGAAATCAGAAATATTGCCATCATCGCCCACGTCGATCACGGCAAAACAACCCTTGTAGACAAGATGCTTTTGCAGGGAAAACTGTTCCGTGAAAACCAGGAATCAGGTGAACTTATTCTTGACAATAATGATTTGGAAAGAGAACGCGGAATTACAATTCTCGCGAAAAACGTTTCCGTCATTTATAAAGGAATAAAAATCAACATCATCGATACTCCTGGTCACGCTGATTTCGGCGGTGAAGTGGAACGTGTGCTGAACATGGCCGATGGTGTTTTGATTCTTGTTGATGCATTCGAAGGACCGATGCCGCAGACGCGCTTCGTTCTTACAAAAGCATTAGAGCAAGGCAAAAAAGCGATTCTCGTTGTTAATAAAGTGGACAAACCGAATTGCCGTCCGGATGAAGTGCATGATGATGTATTCGATTTGTTCTTTAATCTCAACGCTACTGAAGAGCAGCTCGGATTCAAAACTGTTTTCGGTTCATCCAAGCACGGATGGATGGGGTCAGACTGGAGAACGCCAACAACGGACATTTCACATTTGCTTGATGTGATCATCAGTTATTTCCCGAATGCACCGCAATACGAAGGAACACTTCAGCTGCAGGTTACATCGCTCGACTATTCTTCTTTCATCGGACGAATTGCTGTAGGCCGTGTTTACCGCGGAGAAGTAAGAGAAAATATGCCGGTATCGCTCGTGAAGCGTGACGGAACAATTCAGAAAACACGTGTGAAAGATCTTTTCGTGTTTGACGGATTAGGCAAAAAGAAAGTTCAATCCGTTCCTGCCGGAGATATTGTTGCAGTAACTGGAATTGATGGATTTGAAATCGGCGATACGATTGCTGATTTTGAAAATCCGGAAGCGTTGCCATTGATCAACATCGATGAGCCGACGATGAGCATGTTGTTTACTATTAACACTTCTCCTTTCTTCGGAAAAGAAGGTAAATATGTAACCTCACAACGTTTGCGTGAGCGTTTATACAAAGAGCTTGAAAAAAATCTTGCGATGCGTTTGGAAGAAACAGATTCTCCTGATTCATTCCTGGTTTACGGACGCGGTATTCTTCACTTGTCAATTCTTATTGAAACGATGCGTCGTGAAGGATTCGAATTCCAGCTTGGACAGCCACAGGTTATCATTAAAGAGATCGACGGCGTGAAACATGAACCGATCGAGATTCTTACTATCGATACACCTGAAGCAACAACGGGAAAAGTAATTGAGCTCGTGAGTCAGCGTAAAGGTGAAATGCTGGTGATGGAACCGAAAGGCGATCTGATCCACATGGAATTTGAAATTCCTGCACGCGGAATTATCGGGTTAAGAAATAATATTCTGACCGGCACAGCAGGTGAAGCGATCATTGCTCACCGCTTTAAAGGTTATGAGCCATGGAAAGGTCATATTCCGGGAAGAAACGCCG
>JBDSHN010000126.1:0-17043 GCA_039918435.1 Bacteroidia bacterium
ATCAAGATTTAAAAAAAATGCCAATAGACACCGGGGATTTATCAGACGCAACTTATAATGCAATCATGATTGAAGCTGAACGATTCGACCACAATCTGACTTTGCAATTCGGTTTGCTTCCTATCAATGCAAAGACGAAAAAGATTTTATTAAAAAGCCGGAAAAATTAATCCAGGAACTTTTAAAATGTCCCGATCGGGAAATCGATGATGTGTTTTTTGGAGAACCTCCATCAAAAAAAGATTTTCACGCAGCGCTTAAGAGAATTTCTGATAATATCTCAAAATTGAAATAAGCGTTGATTGAATCCTTCACACCACTCTGGTACACCAGTAGTTTAGAAATAGTTTCTATTCTCTATAGAACCACAAATACACAAAGCCACACAGATTTGCGTGGCTTTCATGCAAACCGCTCCTCAATAAGCACCCTTCTGAAATTTCACATAATCCACCTCTTCACCCCAACTCAAATTCACCACTTCAATACAACCGCACTTCTCCTGCACACCACGCAGGTAATCATACAGCAGCACATACATATCGCCTGTAACTGCTCCATCTGCGCTTCCTGAAAGCTCCAGCTCTTTTTCAAATTTCCATTTCTTCGGACCATTACCTTTTGTTCCTCTGTAATAACGTTCATTCGCAAGTCCGGTGAAAAGAAACAACGCATCGTGAACGTACTTTTTATCTGCTTCCGTTGCAGTGGGCTTTACTTTCACTACTATTGAACAATCAAAAGCCCAATACTGCCGCTTCATCAGATCAGGGAATTTTTCAAGATTGCTCCAGTCATTGACCCTGAAGTTTAATTCAGAAAGAAAGTTTTTGTAATTGCTATACGTCACACGCTTCATAAACTGCACGCTGATGTAACGCAGCACTGCAGCGCTCACTAACGCGATACCGATGTACAACTCCCACTTCGATTTATCCCGGAACGATTCAGGAATAATTACCGTACCTGTAATACCCACCAGTATCCACATGATCCAACTTACACGGCTTGGATAAATTCTTGACCACACATAAAAACTGTCGGCACGATGTTGAGGAGTTGTCATATCAGTCGGTATTGGGTGGTGGTTCTACGTTGAAAATCTTTGGATCGAATTTTACTTTTACAACTACAATGCTATGGTATTTTTGCTGCACACTTTTCAGGTGATCATTGATCAGCGTATACATTTCACCAATGACGTTTATGTCGGAGCTGCCCACCACTTTCAGACCATTCACAAAATCCCATTTCGTTCTTCCGTCACCACCCATTTCGGCCTCATAAAATTTCCCGTTCGCGCGGGAATTAAAAAGAAAAAGTGCGTCTTTCACCAGCTTCGTCTGCTCCCTGGTAATCGTTTCTTTGAGAATTACTTCCACCGTAGATTTCCCTGACCACGAACGATAGGAAAGCTGCTTAGGATATGCTCCCAGCATTTCCCAACCCTCCAGCTGAAATCCAAGTGAACTGGTAAAAATTTTGTATGAATTGAATGTCGCAAGCTTTTGAATAAAATCGAACAACCACCTCACCAGGAACACACCGATGAGGAACGCGCCGGTATAAAGCGCCCATACACCGGTATCATCACTAAAAAAGTATAATGCTATAAGTACGATGGCAGGGATGCACAACAACATCCAGGTGCCGAAATTAAAACCACCGGGAAAGATTCTTGAATAAGCATGAAAGCTATACGCATTATATATTTTTCCTGCGGGTTTAGGTGTGGGAGGCTGTTGCTGATTCTCCAGCTTACGCCTTTCCTTCTCTGCTCTTCTGCTGATTTCTTCCGGATTCATTTTAATTTTTTCTTGCTTTAATAAATCCGTAAATAAATCCCGGCACGATCGTAAGCACAAATGCAACCCACGTCACGGTCATTGCATAAAATTCCCATGTTTCTTCGTCCTGCAGGTAGATCCATGTTGCTAATCCTGCAGCAAGTAATAATCCTGCGAGGAACGAATAAAATTTTTCACTCAGCGCAATGTTTTTTTTGATCCATGCGCGGGTTGAAACAAAATCCATCCAGTCGAGCGGATTAAAAGGTTTCCGTGTCTCGGTTTTTGCTGCGACTTGTTTCTTTCGTTCCAGCTTGGCCAGGCGCGTGATCTCTTCGGGATCCATGGGTTGAGGAGTTTGTGTGTGGATGCTAAAGTAGTATAATCGCAGGGAAGAAGGATGAGTGGCACTGAGTTAAACACCAGCAAGTTTCAATAGCGGCGAACTAAGCAATTTTTCATACATAAAAAGTGCCTGTTTAAAATTTTTTTACATCGTTTTTTAAATAAGAAGTTTACAATAGTTACAATCAGGTACTATTGCGTTGAAATAGCACAGCAACTTTATTTTCCCGGCAATTAATGTATTGGCACATTTTCTTTTTTTCATAGCTTTAGCAAAATACTCCTGATGAAAAACAGCTATTCCATTTCCTTATTTTTTTGCCTCGTTTCTCTTTTCGCATCTGCACAGTTTCCATCAGTCAACTGGCAGTTTTCTTTGCCCGCGCCTTCATTCGGTTCTGCTGCGTCAGCTGATCTCGATAAAGATGGATTTTATGAAATTGTATTTACCACCTATACAAACGATGGAAAAGTACATTGCCTGAATGCTGAAAACGGAACCGAACGCTGGAACTATAATATCGGTGGATGCGGAGATGTAGCACCTCTAATTTATGATGTTGATAACGATGATACGCTTGATGTGATTGTGAATGGCTCCTGCAATCCGACAATTTTCTGCATCAACGGCTTTACAGGCCGGTTAAAATGGAGCAAGCCTTCTGGTGGCGGCGACTCTCCTCCAACGATCGGCGATGTAGATGGCGATGGGCTGCCGGAAATTTTGTTCTGTAATTTCAACGGGCAACTGCGGATCTATAATGCGGAAGACGGAACAACCAACCGGATTATTCAGATGGATCCTAACAATAATCCGATCCAGACAGAACCAACGCTTGTTGATGTCAATAACGATGGCCGCCAGGATGTGATCGTGGCAAATTATTTCAATATTTCGGGATTATATATCTGGGCATACGATTACATCACCAACGATACGCTCTGGACAAATTTCAATCCCGATACTTCTTCATCGTTCAATGCTTACCATGGCGGAGCGGTTGCTGATGTTGATCATGATGGCTTAATGGAATATGTGATCGGTTCCAATAATGGTTTGGTGCGTGCACTCAATGTAGAAAACGGAACTGTTCTCTGGACAGATACAATCCCGAAAAGCAACATGGCGCCGGTTGAAATTGCTGATCTTGATCACGACGGTGATCTTGAAGTTGTGATCACAAATAACGATTGGGTAACTTTTGACGAGCGAATCTGGGTGCTGGATGGCGCAACAGGAAATGTGGAGTGGTCTTATGCTACAACCTTCAGTTCTTTTCGCGGCTGTGCCATTGGTGATATCAATGGCAACGATACGCTCGACCTTGTAGCAGGTTTTTTTATGGGAGATGTCATCGCTGTTGAGCCGTATACCGGATTATTATGGCAGACTAATCTACAATCCTATTTTTCACCCAATGTTCCGTGGATGGATGTCGATCATGGACCACTCATTGCGGATTTTGATCAGAACGGAAAAATGGATGTCTTCGTCATCGCCGGCTATGGAAGCTACACGCCCGACTCACTCAATGCGGGCGTGGCATTTATGTTCGAGGCCGGAAACGGTAATTGCCCTGAATGGCTGATGTTCCGGCAGGACGTGCAGCGCAGCGGTTATTTATCGCAAGCCGATGAAGACTCGTCCTGCGCAAACGTGCTCGATCTTTCGGTGGAAGAAATTTACAGCAACGTCATGGGGCTTTATCCGAACCCTACAGAAGGGAAAATCAACATCAGCCTGGGTTCAGCGGAAGATCGCGTAAAGTTGAGCGTTTTGGAAATGACTGGCCGCGTGGTGAACGAAGAATTTTTTAATGGCGGTGCGATCACCACAGATTATTCCGCCCTTCTTCCCGGGATTTATTTGCTTCGTGCAGAAGTTAACGGGGCACTTTTTACTGCTAAGCTGGTGAGGAAATAAGTCTATAGAAAATCTGATTGTAGGTAAGTGCTGTTTTTCCAAAATGGATTGATTGTAAATCAAAAAAACATTCCTGATCGTTTTGTTA
Source organism: Bacteroidia bacterium (assembly GCA_039918435.1). GTDB lineage: Bacteria > Bacteroidota > Bacteroidia > Palsa-965 > Palsa-965. The sequence goes on from JBDSHN010000126.1 coordinate 4,145, forward strand.
TTCTAAACAGTATTAATTTCAGCAGAAACTTTAGCTTTAGCTGTTCATTATTACTCTTTCACCAACTCAACTCCCTCTTTCACGTAGTTTCCCCTCTCCGGGAAAATTTTGAATCGCACCTTTGGACGGTAAACTAATTCAAACCGTCATGAAAAAATTATTCACTGTCACCCTGCTACTTTTCTTTGTTTGCCAGCTTTCTGCAACAACATTTTACCAACAACTCTGCAATTTTAATTTTAACTGGAAAAAATATGCAATCAACCCACCTGCTGGTGAAGCACAGAATTTTGCCTCTGATAAAGAATTAATACAAGCACATCTTGGAAGTGTGCTTTCTGTGCTCCGAAGCAATTCTATTGCACAGTTGAATGTTTCACAATACAATTCACGCCTGCATTTGATTAATGTTCTTGATGAATATCGCACGGCAGGAAAATTTCCAATCAATTATTATTATCCTGCACGTATTCCTGTTTTTATTGATGATCATCACACACATTGCGCAGTTGGTTATTTGTTGCAGCATACCGGTTGTGAAGAAATGGCAGTCAGGATCGCTGCTGCAACTAACTATTCATGGCTAAAAGATATTTACGATCCTGAATTCCCGGCATGGCAACAGGCTTCCGGCTTGTCGATGGAAGAGCTGATGTTAATACAAGGCGCTTACGATTTTTACAGGAATGATGCATTTTTTGCCATTGACAAATACGAAACACCGCAGAAGCCGGGTTGTATGCTTGTTTATTTTGAGAATAAAACCCTGCACAGACCAATGGATGCAAAACCGGATAATATCTGGTGCAAAGGTGAAGGTGCAAATGGCGCGCTGAATGGAAAATGGATACAGAATTATGCAGTAGGCATGCCGTGGATTGTCGGCTATTTTGAAAATGGAAATCGTTCTGGTCAATGGGAAGAATATTACCAAGGAACAAAGCAGCTTTGCCGTACAGAACACTGGCGCAATAATAAGCTGAATGGCATACGCAAGCGTTTCGACAGAAGTGGAAATCTTATTGAAGAAATTTTATTCAAAAACGGAAAAGCAATTATCAAAACCAATTACAGCCTTGAAGATTCATTGACCTATATCCGCAGACCGATTGATTCAAGTCTTGTGAATACTGAAATTTATTTTGAAGGTTCTTTAATTGCCGCAGGCATGGAAAGTATTCACAATCCGGGTAACCTGCAATGGTTTCAAAATATAGAACTCACTTCGCTCAATATGATTTCGGTACAGACCCGTGATATGTCCACCTCCTCGCAACGGTATGGCAACCAAAGCGGCCAGTCGGAAAGCCGTGGTTACCATGTATTCTCACCAGCACTTGTGGAATACAAAAAAGAAGGTGACTGGGTTTATTACAGAGAGTATAATTACACTTCTTACAAGCCCGGGAATAATCTGAATTCGTTATTAAATTATAATTACAGGCATTTTGGACCGGTATTGATGAATTCATTATCCATGTTTAAGGACAAAACAACTACAGGCTACGATTCCCTTCACGTGCAATACGCTGATAATAATCTCCTGGATTTTTATGGGTACGGAATCAACAATCATATTCATCTGCAAATTTCCTATTATGAGGCGGAAGAATTGCCAATAAGCTTATGGCATGGATATTCCTTAGCAGAAGGAGCATCAGTCAGGGAATGCGGACAAGTTGACAAAGACAATAAAAAGGTTGGCGAATGGAAATCCTATTCTAAACAAGGGCAATTATATAAAACTGAAAATTATCTTATTGCATGGAAAGAGGATGAAGAATAAAGCGTTTTGATTAACCCCGTTGCTATGCCTCCGTGAAAAAACCATGGAGGCATTTGCACTGGGAACGGAATCATAAAAAAGAGTATTTTGTTTAGGATTAATACTACAATGAAAAAAGCCTTCCTGCTGTTTTGTTTAATTCTTCTTTCCTGTACTACAGGAAAGTCACAAAACAATGCGTTTGATTCTGCGTCGGCATACAACAATAATAAAGCAGTGAATGCTGCATCCTCGAAACTATTAGCATCCATCAGGGAAAATAAAACAGGTAAAGAGCTTGCAAGGGATTATTATGATTTGTCGCAGGCGCTGGTCATTGCAAAAGATTATCCGAAAGCTGCTTTGTATATGAACAAAGCGATTCAGCTGGAAGCAGGAACGACAGCAAAAATCAATCTTTCAGAATATTACAGGGAGCTGGCGAGAATACAGGAATTGCAGAACAATTTTTCACTTGCATCTGAGAGCTATAAAAAAGCAGCGGACTTTTCTTCTGACAGCATACAAAAACAGCTCAATAAAAATGATGCAAACCGTGTCCAACATCAGTCATCACCAAAAGAGCAGCTTCAATACCTGAATCAGAATGCGCTTATTCTCAATAATAGCAACAATAAATCTGAAAAGCTGAACACATTTACACAGATGGCCAATAACAACCTGGCTTTAAATAATACAAATGATGCGCTCGGAAATTACCGTGACGCATTAAATGAAGTGGACAGCAACAGCGAAAAATCTGTGCTCATTAAAAGTGATATGGTAGATCTGATGGTTGCTACCGACGACTATGAAAACGCAATTGCATTGCAAAAAAATATTGTAACAAAATCGCAAAGCACATCAAGCGTTACCACGCAGATCGAGCAGCTGCGGAATTTATCCGCCTTGTATTTTATGGTCGACAGTACGGACGCTGGCTTGAAAATATTAACCGATGCCTACAATCTTGCTATTGAAAAAGGAAATTTGAAAGAAGCGAAAGAAAGTCTCTACGCGCTTGCCGAATTTTACACAAAAAACAAGCAGGAGCAAAAGGTTTCAGTACTTTATGTTTCTTTTCTTGGTCAGCTGGATAATTTAATTGCCAGAGACAGCAGCCTTATCGACAAAAAATTATTCCTGGTCAATGAAGAAAAAATTGTCGAGCTGGAGCAGCAGCAAACACTGAAAGATGAATTGCTGACGCGCAGAAACAGGTACAATACGGTGTTGATTGCTTCTGTGATCATATTATTCACCCTCCTTGTTTTCATTGCAAAAGCATTGCTTTCCATCCGCAAAAGAAATAAACAGATCGCATTGCAATCACTGAGACGGGAAATGAATCCGCATTTTATCTTCAACAGCCTCAACAGCGTCAACCAGTTTATCGCAAACAATAATGAACGTGAAGCGAACAAATACCTTACCTCCTACTCGAACCTGATGCGCAACATCATGGAAAATTCGAATAAGGATTATGTCCCTTTAAGTGTGGAGATCGATCAACTGAAAAAATACCTGGAACTGGAAAAGCTTCGGTTCTCTGATAAATTTGAATACCAGCTCGAAGTTGATCCCGCATTAAATTCCGATGAAGTGATGGTTCCGAACATGCTCATTCAACCGAATCTCGAAAATGCGATCTGGCATGGTCTGCGTTACAAAGAAACAAAAGGCCTACTAAAAGTAACATTTAAGAAGGCAGGTAAAAAGACGATTGTAACTGTTGATGATAATGGAATCGGTTTAACGGAAAGCAGGAGGATCAAAACAAAAAACCAGAAGCTGCACGAATCGCTGGGCCTGAAAAATGTGCGTGAAAGGATCAGCTTGCTGAATGATATTTATAAATCCGATATTCGTTTTGAATTAAAAGAAAAGCCAGCTGCCGAAAGCGGTGTAATGGTTCAGATAGAATGGTAAAGAAAAAAATAACAACAGTCATTGTAGAAGACGAATCTTCAGCAAGAGAGGCATTAAAAGCTTACCTCGCTAAATATTGTCCGCAAATTGAAGTAATAGGTGAAGCGCATGATGCACGGCAGGCGGAAGCCGTTTTACACGAATTGAAGCCGCAACTTGTTTTTCTTGATGTTGAAATGCCATTCGGAAATGCATTTGATGTGCTCGACGCCTGTAAAGACCTGCACTTCGAAACAATTTTTGTCACAGCATTTTCCGAATACGCATTGAAAGCGCTCAACCAAAGTGCTGCTTATTATTTATTGAAGCCTGTCAGCATAGAAGAGCTGATCGTCGCCGTTGATAAAGTTGCGCAGCATATCGACAGCAAAGAAACACTTCACAGAAATGCAATCGTAGTTGAAAATTTCCGCGAACAGCAACCGGCAAAACGGCAAGTGATCCTTCCGACACTGGAAGGTTTTGAAGTGATTAAAATGAATGAGATCGTTCGCCTGCAGGGAAACGGAAACTTTACAGATATTTTTCTCAGCGACGGCTCAAAAAAAATGGCCTGCAGGTTCCTGAAACATTACGATGAAATTCTGCCTTACCCGTTTATAAGGGTGCATAAATCACATATCATCAATATTGAATTTGTGAAGTCGTATCATAAGAATGCTGGCGGCTATGTTGTGCTGAACGATAAAACAGAAGTTGATATTTCTGCTAATTACAAGGAAGAGTTTTTGAAGTATTTTAAGTAACTGCTTCGGTAAGCTGAATCCAAACAGATGTATTTGTATGACAATACACCTGGATTCAAATCCAACCCTGGTTGTTATTCAACCGGCTTAAGACAAAAACTCATTTATCCGCACCCGTCTCATCCCCGTTATACCGGTGACTATCCGGAATAACAACGAACTGACTATTTTGCGTTTAAAAAAGAAAGATTGAAAAATCAGTTGTACATTCGGGAATAGATGGCAAGAACATTAATTGAAGCTATCTTTCCCTGCATCGCATTATGAAAGCTATTAAATATATTTTTTCAGTTATTGCGGTACTCCTGACTATTACAACATGCAACATAAATAGCATGACGCGCACGGTTCCCGACACAGCGCGGGTGTCTGCTAACGCAATTCATCCCCTACCTGATATAAATACCAATGAACCAGTTTTAGTGTGGAGCGCATCGGTCAGGAATATTGCTGCTGACAGTACGCCTGCAATATTTTATTCGCCGCACCAGGATGATGAAACGATCGGAATGGGAGCATCCATCGCAGAACAGGTGAGGCTCGGCAGACCTGTGTTTGTAGTTCTTTTAACAAACGGTCACAATTTAAACATGCTGACTTTTTTGCAGAGTCTGTCTGACCATGCTTCTATGCAGGATGTGGCGGATGCAAGAAACAATGAATTTATTGCGGCCTGTAAAGCATTGGGAGCCGACCGGATTTATATTGCAAATGGTGGCAAAGGTTATGATGAAAAGGCCTCGTTGCCAGATTTGACATTGCGTTTTAAAACAACCATGATTTATTTCAGTCGTTTATTTCCAAATGCATTTCAGCATACCCTTAGCGGAAATTGCGATTCATTTAACCCGAATTGTGATAAGATGCCAGCTCACCAGGCAGCGGCTTCCGCTATGCATGAATTGTATAATGCAGGAATGATCACGCATTGCATTCTTTTTCGTGCCTATTGCTATTACAGGAATTCACCAAAATGCGACAGATCCTGTAACTGGCTGAAACCTGTTAACCAAGCTGATAAATCAAGAAGGCAGCGTGCCATCAATGAATACAAACTTGTAGATGAAAAAAATCATCGTTATGGATTAGCATATTGGCATAGTGTAGATGTGCTGTTTGATAATTCCTGGGATTCAGATTACGAGGAAGTGGATTCGATGAAGAATGATTATTGAATCTTACTCTCACAAATAATTTCCTTGCTACCTTTAATTTCATGAATACGTTTCTCTTCGCATGGAATCCTGTCAAATGGCCCTGGCCTGAAATCAGTGAGCATGTTGCATTACTGAAAGCTAGTCATACAGTGACAGAACGGTGGACCTGCGCAAGCCACAAAAAAATTAAAAACGGGGATCGTGCATTCTTTTCTAAAGTAGGCGCGGAACCGCGCGGAATTTTTGCTTCGGGCTTCGTAACTTCTGATCCTTTTTTATCCAAAGGCAGAAAAGGAAAAGAAATTCATTTTGTGATGACCCGATTTGATGTGCTGCTTGATCCGGACGTAACACCGATCCTTACACTTGACATTCTGAATATCGGCCGGCTGGAAAAACAGTTGTGGACACCACAGTCATCGGGCATCAGCATAAAACAAGAATTCTCGGAAGAGCTGGAATTGCTTTGGAAAGATTTTCTTGAGCAGCAATAAAAAAAATCCGTCGGAAAGGACGGATTTTTTTGCAATTAATTTATTTCCTCAATCAAACTTCTTAGAATTCATTTTGCCCATAGAGCTGGTTGTAAGAAAGCGCAACGAAACTTCAAATCCTCCGCGCGATTTACTTGCTACTGTCAGGTCGGATAAATTAAGATCGTAGCTCAGCCCGATGCGCATAAAATTAAACTCGTAAGCCGTAACAAGATTTACGGCATCACCGAAACGATAATATGCGCCTAATACAAATGCAGCAGGTTTTTTGCTTCGTGTATAATGCGATGCTTCCTGCATTAAATACTTGACAAGCATTCCTGCATTTATTTCATGATGGCCGCCCTGTATCATAACAATGTATCCTGGTTCCAGCACAACACTGTGGTTTTTCCACCCGATGTCGGCATTTCCATGCGCTACTATTTTCATTGGTAAACGTGCATCCGTATTACCATAAAAACTGTAAACCGGTTTATTGATGTGCTGCAACGCAAATCCGGCATTAAAAGTCATCGCATCATTCGAGCTGATGGTATTATGTCCTTTGCCATAAAACCACGCAACACCTGCACCAACATCTGCATACGTACGATTCGACATACCAACAGGCTCCATAGAAGGAGCGGTCAGATCGAGCGAACCTCCGATGTATTGATTATCCCAGTAAAACTTATCGTAGCTAAGACTGCGCTGCCCGAATCCGCCATAAATTCCGGCAGAGATCAGGTTGTAATCATTCGCCGCAATTATACCTGATAAATGCAGCTGCCCGGTTGTAGTTCCCATTGCACCATCACCGGCCTTATCAGAAAAAATGTCGATGCCGATACCAAGATGGTTGCCGCCTTTCTTTTTATTGTAAGCCATATCAGCGCTCACATTAAAAGTGCGGAAAGGATTGCTTGTTACACTTTTCCATTGATCCTTATAATTTATAATGGCCATGAATTCGTGCGACAAAGCTGTCTCTGCCGGATTTAAGAGCAAAGGTGTCTGCGTTAATTGCGAGAAGTGAATATCCTGCGCGGATAAAAACAGCGGCAGCAGGAAAAGTGTAGCAGCAAGAAAAAATAATTTTATCTTCTTCATCTCAACTTTTTTTACGGTCGTTTTATAATGTGTTTTAATTTTTTTATTGATGAGCTTTTATCGTACCAGCGAAACGTTTCCTTTTTTATCAATCGCTGATCCGTCAAGCAATGAACCTTTGATCACATACGTGAAAACTGCCGGTTCGCATGGAACACCACGCCACGTTCCGTTCCATCCAATAGCCGGATCGGTGGAGTGGAAAACCTGTTCGCCCCATCGATTGTAGATGCTGTAGTCAAGAATTTGAATGCATGCACCTCTTACAAACAGTACATCATTCTGGTTATCGCCATTTGGTGAGAATGCATTCGGCAAAAATACTTCGCCACATAAAATATCAACAAAGACAGTTACTGTATCCGTGCGTGTGCAACCGAGTGAATCTGTTACTGACATGGTATATGTAGTCGTTACTACAGGACTTGCAACCGGATCCGGACAATTTGTACAGCTCAGATCCGCCGCAGGTGCCCAGCTGTATGTTCCGCCACCCGTTCCATTCAATTGTGTGGATTGACCGGCAGTAATTGTTGTATATAATCCGGCATCAGGATTAAGCGAGCTTACACTTCCAACCAAAACAATGGAAGTAGAAGAACATCCTGCAGCATCAGTAATGGTGCATGTATAGGTTCCCGGTGCAAGGCCAACAGCAGTTTGTGTTGTTTGTCCGTTGTTCCAATTATAAGAAAACGGCGGAGTTCCACCGGTTGGTGTTGCAGTAGCTGTTCCATCATTCACATTACAACCTGCCTGTGTAGAACCAACGCTATCGCCTAACGCTGTCACGATTACATTGACCGTATCGTAACTCGTGCAACCGGCCGAAATAGAAACCGAGACGACATACGTGGTTGTGACCGTTGGCGTGACGGACACCGTATTTGTTGTACCGATCACACTTGTTCCGTTCGACCACGAATACGTATACCCCGGCCCCGTTGGTGTACTGAGCTGGACAGAGCTGCTGTTGCATATAATAGTATCATTTCCTGCGGCCACAGTCGGATAAGCTCTTACTGTAACACCGAATCCGGAAGATGCAGAACCACATTGATTGATTGCATTCAACGACAAAATGTAAGAGCCCGTATTCGGATAAGACATTTCAATGATGTTGTTGGCCGTATCCACAATTACACCACCATTCGTGCTCCAGTTATAATAGGTGTTATTATTAAATGTAGTAGTGTAAGTAGTAGTGTCACCCTGGCAAACAATATGAGGGCCTGTGATCGTAACTGTCGGTAATCCGATCACCAGAATTGTAGCAACCGGCGACCATGGACCAACGCAGCCAAAGCTTGTTTCCTGCACCATAAACGTCATCAGGCCTGTGAATGATCCTGTATTCACATAGAGTGCATTAGAATTTGCCCCGGCTGTCGAAACAAAGGGATTGCCGTTATTAATCGCGTTGCATTGCCACATGTATGTAGAGTTCGCGAAATAATTATAAGGCGAGAAAAACAAGGCTACAATATCTCCTGAACAGAAAGTATCACGCGGTGTGAATGTGGTAAAGTCGTACGACGTAATTGTAGCCGGTGTCGTATTCGGCGCACCTACAGTTAAACGGATCAGCGATCCGAGTGAATTGTCAGGTACACTGGAATTGCTTGCAACTACACGCAAGTAATTCATACCAATCGGCACACCGATGATCGGCAGGCTGTCTTTACATGTAATATGAATGTTCAATGTTGTATCTCCTGTGGCTGCAACAGATCCTAAAATTCCGTTTGCACCAATCTGGCCGAAAGTCATGCTGCTCAGCAGTTGCGTTTCAAAAACATTTCCGGGATTGTAAACAGCAGTAGTATTAAAGTAATTCACATCAATGTCAATCAATGAATCTGCTCCTGCAGGGTCTACGGCGCAATCAGTGACACAGAATTTAAGGTCTTGTGAATTATTGGTACGAATATCACATTGCCCGATACAGAATGGTCCCCACGGCGCTCCATAAACAGAAGGACTGGAAGAATTAACCCGGATATAATAACCACATCCCGGCGGTACATTCGGAATGATTCCTCCTACTGATCCCGGAGGAGAACCTAAAGCAGGATCATAAGTCGCTGAATTCGGCATTGTTCCGATAATCGGAGGAACAAGCTGGAAAACCCCATTAGAATCTGAAAGCTGAGCAGTATAGAAATTGTTTGCATTAAATATTCCTGTGGAATAAAAAGGCACATCAATGACACTGCCAATGCACACCGCATTCGTATCAAATGTAACAACCGGTTGCAACGTCGTTATGACATTGGGACACGAGATAATTGAAAAACAGGCGGATGCCGTTCCCGTTATGACAGGTAGCGGCGACGTTCGCCGTAGCCGCACCTTGTAACAATTACCAATTGGCGCAGCAGCGGGAAGAATAATAGTAAATGCGCCGCTGGTCTGTGGAAAATAAATTGCAGCAACCCATGTGTATGCGCCCGGAAAATTTCCTGTTGGCGTAGAAAGATCAATCGCATACGTACCATCGCACAACGTATCAGACAGGCGCCAGTAAATTGTTAAGAATCCGCCGCGACAAACAGGATTAGGTGTAACGCTATCGACAGAAAGTGAAATAGCATTGTTATAGCTTGCTACAATATTGATATCATCCACTGCAAATGAAACGGAATCAGGAGATGGTCCTGAATTATTTAACCACCGGAATCCGAAACGCACATTGGTTACATTACTGAATGCAGGACTGGTAATATCTTCATATTTCCATTTATACCGGTTGTTGTATTGTGTTAAGCCGATCTGCACCCATGGTCCGTTTGCAATACTGTAATATACCTCGCCGAATGCAGTAGCAGATCCCTGGCAGAGATAGAAAAAGCTGAAATGGACAGAATCCATTCCCATCGTACAAATACCACTTGTTGTGTAAGCAAAATTATCAGAAACATTACCGGGATTATAATTGACATTGGTAATTCCGGAAGGTGCATCATGAATATGCAGGTTTTGGCTATAAGGCGCAAAGCTGATCGTTCCGTTATACGTGCTGTCCTGCGACATTGTATTCGGGTACGTCGGAGCACCTGTATATTGGTTATTGACGATCCATTGATTACCACCGGAATTCACAGCCGGGCCACCGGAATTCAAAGTAAAAGTTCCGTTCCCGGTTTGAAAGTTTTCTGTGAAGAGCAGAATGTTTTGTGCCTGCAACATCATGCTGCTTACAAAGCAAAAACTTAAAATGAAAAGTAATTTTTTCATCATTGGCTTTTTGTATTTTGCATTAAACTACAGGAATCAACCGCATAAATTACACGCAGGTAAAATGTCCCGATTTGATTAAGCTTGTGAAATAAAAGGTGTGTTCTATTTTGTGAATATAGAACATTGTAGCTTACAAACAGGCATTTACCTGTCAAAATTGAAATTTTGATTAAATAAAAAAGGCATTATATTATTCAAATGCACACCGTTGTTCTATTGCTTACTCCAGCACTTCATTCAAAAATCGCAGCAGCTCCGACCAGGAACGCTTTGCCGCAACTTCATTATAAGCGACACCTTTTGAATTGTCATTTCCTGCTGTGCGGTCTGTAAATGCATGAACAGCATTGGCATAATAGATCATTTCCCAATCTGCTTTTGCGGTGCGCATTTCATTCTGAAAAGCAAGGATATCTTTTTGCGAAATGGTAGGATCATCTGCACCATGTAAAACAAGCACACGGGTTGTAATCGGTTGAATTGTTCTTGTTGTATCGCGCGAAAGTCCGCCGTGAATAGAAACAACACCTTTCACATTCAACCCGCTGCGGGCAGCTTCAAGTGCGCCGGTTCCGCCAAAATAATATCCGATCACAACAATATTGGAAGAATCTGCACCGGCTTCAATAAGTTGCGCAAGGGCAAGCCTGATGCGGCGCTGATAATCTGCCACATTCTTTTTATAAAATCCGGCCTGCGCACCTGCATCCTTCGGACTTTTTGGATAATTTCCTTCACCATAAATATCCGCGATAAACGTATAAAAGCCAATGGCAGATAATTGATTTGCAGATTGCCGTGCGTTGGCATCAATTCCCATCCATGCAGGAAGAATCAATATGCCCGCATTTTTTTTCGAATGATTCTTAGGAACAGAAAGTTCACCGTTTAATTTCTGAGAACCATCGGCATAAGGAATGGTAGCTGGTTGTGCGTCAATGATAGTTGCGGAAAAAATACCAATAAGCAATATTGCGGATAAACGTAATGTAGTTTTCATTATCATGGTTTTAATGCTTCACAGATAGAAGCTGTTTAAAATTACAAAGAAAAAAAAATACCGGCATGAGATCACAAACTAAAAAAGCACCTCGTATATGTTGTGAACAGCATAATTCTGTTGAACATTCAGCAAATTAAATTAAAAATTTAAATTTACATTAACTTGATATTTAGTACGTTAACTATTAATTCAGAACATTTATTTATTTAATTATTGACAACAGATCATTTATAATATACATTTGCCGCTCATCAAAACTTATATAACTTATGAAATTTTCACATTCCCTTATGATGGGTTTGCTGCTTTTTGGCGCTACCCGGTTAACTGCTCAAAATGGTTTAATACCAATTGATGACAATTCAAAACAGCAACCTTCGGCTGCGAAGGTAATTGGAGATAATCCAACACCACAAGATGGAAACGGATTGCTTGGACCAGCTTTCCAGGCGAGCGCATGCGGGTTGAATTATACAACAGCATCTAACAGGCTCGGACAGCGCTTCTCGCCTGCCGGAGTTCCACAACCGGCAACATTTACTATTTCAGGCATTCCTGCAACGGCAACTATTCTGCAGGCATTTATCTGGTGTGATGCTTCCGGTAATGGCGTACCGATCACAATAAATGTCACCAATCCGGCCTTAGTAGCATCGAGCGTGGGCATGACATTAGTTGGAACTGACATCGATAAATGCTGGAGTTATGCAAATTCCACAACCTATCGTGCTGATGTAACTTCAACGATATCCGGCAATGGTAATTATCGCATCGGTGGATTTCCAACAGGGTCTCCGAATGATGTAGATGGTGCTACGATGGTGGTCATCTGGAGCGACAACAGCGCAGGCTGGCAGGGTGATCTTATCATCTGGGACGGTGCTATGGTGAGACATGGCGGACCGGTTTCTCAAACAATGACAGGCTTTACTGCCTGCAGCGGAAATGTATCCAATGCACGTGCATTTATGGGTGTGGGTGATTTCCAGATTTCCGGAATGCAGCTTACTCTTAATGGAATGGCACCATTCTCTGTAGCACCTGACTGGTGGAATTTTACGGATGTACCGACTACAGTTGCTCCAGGACAAAACACATCGGTATTTGGAGTTGATGTACCAGGGGATTGTTATAATGTTGCACTTTACGGATTATATTTTCAATCCGATTGTCAAACCTGCCAATACCATTGCGAAGCAAAACCTGATTTCAAATGGAACGGATGTAACCCAGTTGTGTTTGACGGATTTAACAATGGTGTTTCGCCTGTGGTTTCATGGTTCTGGCAGTTCGGTGATGGCGGAACTTCTACATTAGAAGATCCAACACACTCTTACGCAGTACCAGGTCTTTACAAAGTTTGTCTGACTATTATCTCTGTTGGTTCTGGCGGAGAAACATGTTGCGAGCAGATTTGTTATGAAGTTGAGGCTTGCCAGGGAAATGGCTGCGAGGTAAAACCTGAGTTCCATT